>JAZRHL010000073.1:0-23298 GCA_045644745.1 Akkermansia sp. | reverse complement strand
GACGAGCCTTCACGGCGGCGCGGCCGGAGTGCTTGGTGAGCGGGAGCTCGGTCTCGCCCCAGCCCACTTCAGCGGGGTCGATGACCTCGTAGGTCTCACGCTTGGCCAGAATACCGTGCTGATGAATACCAGAGCTGTGTGCAAAGGCATTCTCACCCACAATGGCCTTGGAACGCTGCACGGAAAGGCCGCTCATGCTGGCCACCACGCGGCTGGTCTTCACGATTTCGCGGGTCTCGAGGTTATGCGGTTTCTCTCCGGCGGCGAAGCCGAAGGCCTCGGGGCGGGTGGAGAGGGCCATGGCCACTTCCTCGATGGCGGCGTTACCGGCGCGCTCGCCGATGCCGTTGATGGTGCCTTCCACCTGGCGGGCACCGGCGGTCACAGCGGCCAGCGAGTTAGCCACGGCCAGGCCGATGTCGTTGTGGCAGTGCACGGAAATGACAGCCTTGTCGATGTTCTTCACATTCTTGACCACATAGTCAATCATGGCGATGTATTCCTGCGGCGTGGTGAAGCCCACAGTATCGGGCAGGTTCACCGTGGTGGCACCGGCCTCGATGACGGCCTCCACCACCTGGGCGAGGTAGTCATGCTCGGTGCGGCTGGCGTCCTCGGCGGAGAACTCCACATCGTTCACCAGGCTCTTGGCAAGCTTCACGCCGGCCACGGCCATCTCGATGATTTCCTCCTTGCTCTTCTTGAGCTTGAACTCGCGGTGCAGCGGGCTGGTGGCCAGGAAGGTGTGAATGCGGCCACGGTCGCCGGCGGGAGCCACAGCAGCGGCAGCGCGGCGGATGTCGTTCTCCACGCAACGGGCAAGACCGGCGATGCGGCACTTCTTCACCGTGTTGGCAATAGTGAACACGGCCTCGAAGTCGCCATCGGAAATGCAGGGGAAGCCGGCCTCGATGATATCCACGCCTAGCTTTTCGAGCTGACGTGCTACCTCCAGCTTCTGCCGGAGATTCATGGAAGCTCCCGGGCACTGCTCACCATCGCGAAGCGTGGTGTCGAAGAATAATACTTTGTCGCTCATACTAGACGTTTCTATGGTTGGTTAACGGAAACTTCACTATACAGATTCGCAACACAAAATCAAGCTGATTATATGGCATATTTAGAACATTTCTAAATATGCCGGTTTTCTGCAGATATTTGAGGGTATTTCAGGGTCAGAATCTACGTGGAAAGGAGCTTCGCCGCTTTCGGATTATGTTTCGGGACTGAAGTCCCGTGCCTCGATCGAGATGCGCTCCCTCTCCCTAGACAGAGTTCCGGCTTCATCAGCCTTGCCCCTTGTGGCAGTTGACCAGAGGTTTCACAATGAGCTGATACAGGGCAGCCACAGGAACCATCACCACACCGGCAGCCATTTCGGCAGCGCACATACCCACCGTGGCCGTAGCATCCAGCACTACCAGCGGCACAGCAGCGGCCTGTTTCCAGATGGCAGGGCTGCCCGGTTCCTTAGCCACAGGCATGCCCTCCACGGGCATCCACACCTCAGCATAGGGAGTGCCGCGCAGTTTCATGAACTGCAGCTCAGCAAACTCCGGGCCTGCAGAAATGGGCAGCGCCGTCAGCACATCGAACTCCGACTCGGGAAGCAGGTCCCATTCACCCTCGGGCTCACGGCGATCCACACCGAGGTAGTAGATACGCTCGCTACCCGGCACGATTTCGTAGCGGTCAGAAGTATCCGGAGTACACAGAGGCGACGAATTTCCCCGGCGGTAGATACCGCGTCCCTTGTCGATGGCGCAGGCAAGCTTCACCTGCAGCCAGGTCTTGCCCTGCCACACATACTGCTTGTCACAATCCTCGGTATTCACCACCACCACGCCACGCTCCTGGTGGCACAAGGTCTCCGCCGTATGCAGGGACGGCCAGCACCAGCTACAGGAAGGCAGCACCAGCATAGCTGCCACAACACAAAGCTTCAACAATTTACCGTAATTTTTCATCACGGCTCACTCTAACACCCGCAGCCGCCGCATGTCGAGCAAAAATAAAGGCAGCAGAATGAAGCTCAACGATTCCGCCGCTTTTCCAGCGCAGTGAGGCCGAGATGCAACAACCAGCCGGGGAGGAAAAGGTACAACGCGCCAAGTATTCCGGGCAGGCACACACTCATGGCATATGCAAGGCTCATAGTCGAATCAGTGGCAGAACTCCAGCAAAGAGTACAAGCGTCCAGCGCAGACAACAGGGGGAGCACCAGCCCCACCAGCTGCAGCAAGGTTCCCCTCTTAGTCCGTGCCGGAATGGCTGACAGATATGCAGGGGAAGCCATCGCGAGCATGTACGGAACGTAGAGAACGACCCACCAGATTTCGGAAGCGGAACGAGCAAAGCGGATTGCCGCCACTGCCAATCCCACGGAGGTCAGCGAGGCACAGCAGATAAGGAAGAGCCGGATAAACCGCCGACGGGGCAGCACGCAAGGATGCAGTTCCTCAACAGGGGAAGGCGGAGAGGAAGGCATCATTCTCTTCTCCGGGGAAGAAAATGGTGGCGTGCGGAGGCTGCGGGACATGGGGTGGACTTACTTTGCAGCAGGAGTCACCGTCACGGAGAAGCTCTGTTCGCGGGCAGGAGCCTTACCCTTTTCCCAGGGGCGGGCGTACACCACACGCACCACCTGAGACCCCGGCTTCACGGCCGTGATGGTCAGGGAGGTCGGCGTGGGAAAACCACAGCACATGCCGCCATTTTCCGTAGCGGCACAACGGAGATCCACCGTCACCGGAGCATTCGCAGGCAACGCACCGGCCTGCCGCCAGATAAAGCCCGTGGTGGGGTTGCCTTCCAGCAGCACCGTCACCTTCTGCCCCACCTGCAGATTCACCGGAGTGGGAGCCTGTGCAGCCTCCTTTGCCAAGACCGGAACGGCCACCAGAGCCGCCATCAGAAATGAACCAAATGCCTTCATAGGCCTTTTTTACCACTTTCTATACCGAAAGTCAACGGATAAGCAGATAATCAGGAGCAAAGCACCAGACAAATGACGACCACGAGCAACAATACTGCCCCGGCCGCCATCCCCCAGAGCCAGGAACGCCGGATGGCGAACCCGAGCAGCGCAGAAAAGAAGAAATAGAAAATGAACGCGAAAACAGCTATTCCTTCAAAGCTGTGGAGCGAGAAATCGCCGCCACCGATGTCTATATGCCGGGTATATTTTACCGGAGCAGTGCCAAGATGAGCACAGGCAACCGGGTCTGACATATCGAGTACCTGACCACGCTGCCGCCCCACGAGAGTGGCAATCGCTCCGCTTCGCAGCAAGGCCACGTTTTTACCATCGCTCTCAATCCATTCCACACCGGGCGTATTGATGGCAAAATGTCCGAAAGGCCAGATTCGCCCAGGATACAGCTCCCTTACCTGCCAGACGCCCAGCCGCATATCATCGGCGTATGCCACGGTATTCCACTGCTGCACCTCTACCACACCAGACCAGGTGCCGAGATTTCCGGCGCTGAGCGGTGCTTCTGCCTGCAAAGGCCCCGTCACCCGCACCAGGCGTCCCTCGTTAGCAGGGTCAATCTGCTCAGCACTGGCAGCATACACCCGCTCACTGTGCCAGTAATCCAGCAGCATGCCAGTCTCCACACAAAGCAACAGAAACATCACCAACATCAACAGCCCACCAAACACAATCACTATGGGCTTCATCAATGCCCATGCCATACTACCAGCCACCTGTACTGAGTCCTGTTTCATCATCTTACTTTCTTCCCTTTTTACTGCGGCGGCCTTTACCTGGAGGACTGGGGCGACCCTGGCGTTGTTTGCGGGGGCTCTCGCGCAGGAATCGGCGCAGATGGGGAAGTCCCAGGCGCATAAACAGCCAGATACCGCCGCCAAATACCAGCGCAAACAAAACCAGAGCCCCCTTGTGTGGAGCAATATAGCTAGTGTCATCCTCGAGGAGTGATTTTCGTGTCTCTTCCGGCAGCAGCATAAGAACAGGGACCGCTACCATGAGGCCACAAATAATGATACCTCCCTCAAGCATCTGACTTCTCCACGACTGCGAATCCTTTTCGTTTTCCCAACCAGACCGGACCAACAAAAACAAGCCCAGAACGCCCAGAATAAAAACCAACACCCCCAATGCCCAGGGATGCGCTGCTTCTGCCAGCATCATGTAGCTCAACATCGTCATTCCTCTCTATTCATTGCGGGTTCAAATCCTTGTGCGGCGGCAGACTTCAGCAAGGCATCTGCTTTTTCCGCATCCGGTACCAGACCGAAATCACCATCGAGGTAGGCGAGAGCCATGCGGTACTGGGCATCGGCGTTGCCGGCCTCGCAGGCGAGATCATACCAGCGATGCGCCTCCTCCATATCCACCGGCAGCCCTATACCCAGCTCACAGCAACAGCCCAGGTTATACTGAGCCAGAGGAATCCCCTGCTCTGCTGACATGCGGTAGAAATGCACAGCCTTTGCCTCATCCTTCGGCACGCCGAGACCAAAATCATACAGGCAACCGAGACGCAGCGGAGCCTCATCATGTCCGTGGGCAGAGGCTCGGCCATACCAATAGGCCGCCAGCGCGTAGTTCTGCGCCACACCATTGCCGAGTTCGTAACAATACCCCAGGTTAAATTCTCCATCGCACCATTTCTGCTCCGCGGCCTTGCGATACCAGAACACCATACGTTCCTTGTCCACAGGGAGGCCGATTCCCCGCTCATATGCGCGCCCCAGGTTCAGCATTCCCAGACAGTTTCCCTGCTCTGCCGCGCGGCAATACCACTCCAACGCCACGGACTCATCTTTTTCGACGCCGCGACCTTCCTCATAATTAGCGCCAAGGTCATTCATGGCAGCGGCATAGCCCTGTGCGGCAGCCTTTTGCCACCAGCATACAGCATCCTCTGCACCATCGGGTTGCAAGTCGCACAAGCATCCAAGGTGGTGCTGAGCCACAGCCAACCCTGCCTCTGCATGGTGCAGCAAGGTTTCGAAATCCCAGTCACAGACTTCTTCCAGAGAAACATCATCCATAGAGTTGAGCCTATTGTAGCTACGAAAACCGCGGAATTCAAGTGCAAACTAACGGTTTTTCCGGTTGACTCGCGCGGGGGGAGCAGCTATAATGACGAGAGCATGAAGCTGCGTCTCTCCCGAAAGTACCGTGTGATGCTTGCCGCCCTCCTCTTTGCACTGCTGGGAGGATTCACGGCCGGTCTGTTCACAGGCGAGGACGATGTGGTACGCGCCATGAAGGAATTCCGTGCGCCGGATTCCGAGCATCTCATCGAGCTGCGCCGCCAGATGGATGAAATACATGATGGCGGCAGCCTGAACCAGGCCAACGAAGCTGGCGACACACCGCTCATGAATGCTGCCCGCGTGGGGGCGCTGAAGCACCTGGACTACCTGCTCATCAAGAAAGCGCGTCTGCATCACCGGAATCCCAAGGGACAAAGTGCCGCCGATGTGGCAGGCACGGAAACAGCCCGCGACCTGCTGGCCGCCTGCGTGGAGGCGGAAACCGCCCCCAACCCGGAGGACAGGGAGCGCATGCGCAAGAGTCTGAAATCCGCCGGCATCAATCCCGACAATCTGACTCAGGCTCTTTTCGATGCAGTGAGCACCTGGCGTGGCAACAACACCCGCCTCACCGCGCAGGTACTGGCACTGGGCGGCAATGCCAATGCCATCAACAGCGAGGGTACTCACATTCTTAACTTCCGCCACCGCAACACGAACACCATCGTGCTGCTGCTGCGCCACGGCTCCGACCCGAATGCCCAGCCTGATGAACAGGGTGGCAGCGCTGTTCTGGCCCGATATATCAATGAAGCTCCGCGCAATGTGCGCAACCTGCTCACTGCAGGCGCATCGGTGAAAGGTGCCAGCGTGCTCGCCAAGGCCGCGGGTGCAGGCGATGCCGAAACAGTCGAGATGCTGCTTGAAGCCGGGGCCGATGCCAACGGCGTGATGGAAGACGGCACCAGCGTGCTCGCCAGTGCCGTGCGCGGCCTGCACCGCTTCAGCGGCAACCACGTGAAGGAAGGCATTCCCGACTGTGTGCGCCTGCTTCTGGAAGCCGGCGCCGCCACCGAAACACCGGGAAAGAACGGGCGGCTGCTTTCCCCGATTTCTCCCGGTGGCATGAGCATCCTGCCCGAGTGTCTCCGCCTGCTGGTGGATGCCGGGGCCGATGTGAATGCCCTGAACAACCGTGGTGCCAACTACGCACAGATTACGGTGTACAAGGATCCCACGCCTGAGACGATTGAGCTTCTGCAGGACATCATCAAGGCCGGGGTAGACCTCACCCACAAAGATGATAAGGGCGAATCCTTCCTGTTCTACGCCATTCCCACCCTGTGTAAGCCGGACATCATCTCGCGCGACAAGAAGACGAAGGAAGAAGCGCGCGAGATGCTCGACACTCTGCTGGAAATCGTGAAGCAGTCGCAGCCCGACCCCGCCGCGCTCGACCGCAACGGCAACACAGCCCTGCATCTGGCAGCCATCCGCCCCGGTCCCGCCACCGACAAGGTGCTTCATTACCTCATCAAGCTGGGCGTGAAGACCGATGTGCGCAACAAGTTCGGCCGCACCGCGCTGGAGGCCATGCTGCGCAATCCCGCAGGCCCGCGCTGCGCCCAGGTAGCCACGCTGCTCAAGGACCACGGTCCCCTGCCCACGGGGGACGAGGCTCAGATGATGCTGGCCGTGCTCACCAATGACACCGCCACCCTGCAGAATATGCTGGGGCACATGCACGACCGCGACTTCCTGACCAAGTGCCTGCAGCATGCACAAAGCGCCTCCGCTGCCGATATGCTGCTGAAGGCAGGTGCCCGGCCACATAACCTGGAGCAGCTGGTGCGCTATGGTCGCCCCGAAGTTGTGCACGCCTTTGCCGCCAACGACAAGGCCGGCGTGCTGAGCAACTACTGGAATGACGTACAGACGCCAGCCATGGCCGCCGCCTTCCTCAAGGCAGGCGTGAATCCGCCCGGCCTGGGCGATATCGAGAACACCGAGGTACTCAGCTACCTCATCAAGCGCCGCAGCGACTTGCTGGAGTGTTCCGAAATCGACATGACCCGCAGCAGTCTGCCCGCCCTGCCCATGGAAGCCGTGGTGAAACGCGGCGATGTGGTGAACACCGCCCTCATGCTGGAAGCAGGTTCCCCTGCAAACGGTTACCCCGAATCCCTGCTCGCCCTCACCAACAATGCTGAAATCGCAGAGCTGCTGGTGGAGCACAAAGCAAAAACAGACTGGCGCTGCCCCAAGGGCGAGACGCTGCTGAGCCTGCGCCACAAGCAGATGCGCAATGCAGCCCTGCGCCACTCGGAGAATCCCGACCCGGATACCTTCCGCGAGTTCAAGAACCACTACGAGGTCTACAAGGTACTGAAAAAGGCAGGAGCGCCCGACAAGCATCCGAAAATGGATGAGTTCAAGCAGGAACTCCGCAAGCACGACACCACACTCAAGCACGAGACAGTAGAGTTCGTGACCCCCGACTGGAGCGGCCCCGTGCGCGTTTCCCGCGAGGCCATGGTAATGGCACGCGCCTCAGGCAACACCGACACCGCCAACGTGCTCGAGTTCTCCGATAAGCACATCCGTCTGAAGTGGGACCGCTGGGGCTTCAACTACCTGGTACGCAAGGAGGATGGCCGCTACCACCAGACGCGCGAACATATCCGCAGCAAGGCTGCCAAGCGCAAGAAGAGCGCCGAGCCCTACTACTTTGTCCGTTTCACCAACGAGAAGAACGAGGAAGACACCCTGCGCATTCACCCGAGCTGCCAGCATGCCCGCCGTGTGAGCGACAATCAGTACGCCGACATTCTCAGCATGACGCGAGGCTCAGGAAACGCCTCCATCCAGCTGCGACTGGACGATGGACGCGAACAGCGCCTCTACACCCTCGATAACAAGCTGCAGGTTCTCAATGCCGACAGCGTGCGCAGATTGCTGCGCGATCGCCGTCCCGGCATTGCTCACCGCGAAATCAAATGCGTGAGCACCGAGTGGGACGACACACTGCGTATTTCCACCGATTTCAATGTAGCCGCCCGCGCCTCCTACGCCCGCGATACAGCCGCCGTGCTCAAGTTCACCGATGACCAGCTCACACTGCAGTGGGATCGCTGGGGCTCAGAGACCTTCACCAGACGCGCAGACAACAAGTACTACAGCGATAATCTGCCCATGGCTCAGCGCGACCGAGTACGCCGCGAGCTGCGAGAGAACAGCCACCAGCTCAAGGTAACACGCCTGCAGCTTGTGCACCCGTACTGGACCGACACGCTCAAGCTGAATGAGCAGCACCGAATCGCCGTGCGCGCAGGCGGCGCACAGGATGCCGCCGAGGTGCTGCGCTACACGAACGATTCCATTACCCTGAAGTGGGACAAATACGGCACCGAAACCTACGAGCGCCGCTCCGACGGGCGCTACCACCTCAGAAACTGAGGCGGTAGCCCACGGTGCCATTCACTTCATAAGCCCGACTGCGCAGCCCCACCCCGGCATCCATGAAGAGGCTGCCGGCATCCACGCCAAGGGGGATGGTCATCCCCGCTCCCATTTCCACGCCGAAGCGGCCCATCTCCGCAGAGCGCACACGCCCGCCGCGCGCACGGTCGGCCAGCAGCGACACATTGCTGTGGCTGCGCACATCTCCTGCATCGAGTTTGAACAGCACTCGCCCCTCCAGCAGGCAGCGGCGGTTGTAGACGTCTTCCATGGCATAGGTCTGTGCTCTGGCGCCAAGGCCGAAGGTGACCACATCCATATCCTGCCGTCCCACATGCAGACCTGCATCGCTGCCGCTTTCGTTGTACGCATCAATCCCGGCGTGGCGGTAGCTGATGTTCACGATGGGTTGCAGGCATGAGGAGGAATCTTCATCCAGAGGAATCACGTAGCCCAGCTCATAGAGCATGCCGAAGCCCAGGCCATCGCTGCTTCCGCTGGTGCTGTAGCTGCCTGCGCCATAGTCCACGCTGCGCTTCAGCTCCACATCGGCCCAGCCGATGGTACCGACCAGCGTATGCGTCCACCTGCGGGCGGCATAGCGACCGAAGAGCGACAGATAGCATGTATCGATATCGCCTTTGGCATGGTCGGGGGATTTGGATTCATAATCGCCATACATGGCAGAGAAGGCCATGCCCGCAGTCAGGTAATCATTCACATCCACATCAAAGCCCACAGTACCGCCCCAGCTGCTCAGTGTGTACCCGGCCTCGGTACCCGAAGCATCCAGCTCGCTGCGGTCGCCCTCGGCATTCGCCCATGCATTGAACAGCGGGAAATCATGTTCCATGGCAGGATTCACGCCCATGCTGGTAGTGCGGTTGCGAATAGACTGCAACTGGCGCTCCACATCCCCCACCAGAGCAGTACCCATGGCTGCCGTGCCGGCACCTGCTGCCGCGGCCAATACCTGGTCTGCCGTGCGGGCATTGCCTTCCGCCGCCAGAATATCCAGAGCCTCGGTCAGCTTGCGTAAATCGGGCGATTCCCGCAGCACCTCGTTAGGAATCCGCCACAGCATTTGAGCTCCCGTGCTGGCGTTAGCAGATGCTGCCACCGTTTCGTACAGATTCGTTTCATCGCGCCAGGCGTTAAACAGCAGCAGACCATTCACCACACTCAGCCAGGCTGCATCTATCCCCTGAAACACCGTACCGCTCCCAAGCGTGAGCGGCACCTGAGCATCTGCACCCAGATCTGCACTTTCCACCTGTCCCAGAACCATGGTGCCATCTTCAGACAGCTCCAGCGGCAGAGTTCCCGTGGACTGCAAGGTCACCGCAGCACCATCCTGCACCAGAAGAGAAGAAAGGCTGAACACCTTCACATCTCCGTCTGTGTTCAGAACGATAGTGGTAGACGAAGCATCCAGAAGCTCCAGCTTATTCAATGAAAGAACGTTATCTGTCTGATGCAGAATCAGATTACCCTGATTCTGCAAGCTCCATGCGGGTGAGGAGTGAACCTGCTGCAAGGCGAAAGTCCCTGCCCCCTGCATCACGGTAAGGACACCCGCACCATTCCCTTCTGAAAGTGAGCCTGAGAATGTCGAATCCTGTACATTCTGCACAGTAAAGGTTTCACCTGCGGACATGAAGCTACCATTTCCGCTCAGCGCACCTACCTCCCCACGGGCAGGCAGCGCACCATTCAATTCCAGAACACCGCTGCCGTTCAGCGTTCCTGAAAAACCGAGCGAATTACCGGAAATCTCAAGCGAACCTTCCAGTTCCAGCGAGCCATCACCATGCAGGGATGCCACCTTATTCCCCTGCCCGGTCAGGCGCAGGGCTCCGTCATCTATTTCCAGCCAATCCGTCGTAAGCGAACCGCCCACCGTAAGTGTTCCCTCACCCGCCTTGACCAGCTGCACGGCATTGCCGGCGCTGATACTGCCCTCCAGCAGCGTGTTGGCAGGTTCTGAGCCCCATGCTTCATTGTTCAGCACAACGCGCACCACTCCGGAAGACTCATCCGTATTCGTCACGCGGAAATCACCGCTGCCGAGCAGGTTATTCACCTGAGCTTCCTGGGTATTATCACCGGGAAGATTCAGGGACAGGGTGTAGCCGGTATCTACGAAGGTAGCTTTGTAGTCCTGCAGGCGGGTGTAGCTGGTCACAGTATCGTAGTCTCCATCCTGCATCACCATGTACACATCGCGCACCGCGCCCTCCAGCACAATATTACCGCCCTGCACTCCGAGCACAGTCAGACCGAGCGCTGCGGGCGAAGTGCTGCTGTTGGCAAACAAATCGTCGGCGGTGATGCCGTTCTGCAAATCCAGCTCCGCATTGGAAATATACAAATACACCGCCTGACGCTTACCTTCCAAAAGGCTGCGGACGCTCTCCATATCGAGTTCCACGGTGGTGGAATCATGAATCAGCAGCTTGCCGTTGGTGATATCGAGCATCACCTGGCTTTCTGAGCCGAGCGAAGAGGTCGAGCCCACATTGGCCGAACCGAGAGTCAGATTCATCTCTTCCACGCCATCAACTGAGCCGATGTTGAGATTCCCCGAGATTCCGCCCAAGTGACCATTTTCGGCAATGCTGATACTCTCGAGGACATTGGCATCCATGCCCCCCATATCCACGCGGGCACCTTCTGCCACATCGGCCACCAGCTCGCCCTCCAGCGTGCTGAGACCGGCAATCAGCGAGCCATTCACCAGCGTGAGCCGGCCACCGCCCTGCAGACTAGTCCCTGCCCAGCTGGCGGTTGCTTCGCTGCTGCCGAGTCGGATCTCACAATCCGTATCAATGGTCAGGCTGCCCGTGGTGGTATTCTGCCCCGTCAGGGTCAGCACGCCGCTACCGCTCTGCCGCAGCATGGCAGAACCGCCCACTGCACCGCTCATCGTGGTGGGAGAACTATACTGGAAATTGAAGGTCATATTCGCGCCGGTGCTGGAAAGGTTCGCCTGCACCAGGCCGCTTCCCGCCACATTCTCGCCGCCGAAAGTCCAGTTGACGGCTGTGTTACCGGGGTGTTCCAGGGTGCCGGTAAACGCACTCACATCACCGCTCATGGTAATGTGTGAGGACGGCTTGAGAATCATCGTTCCCGCCCCACTCAAAGCACCCGTAAAGGTATAGTGCTGCCCCGTGGAGCCATCCAGATAGGTTGTAGTGCCATCCACAATCTCCAGATTCGCGGCAGTTGTTGTGGCGCGACTGAACCAGAAACGCTGTCCTGCCACACGCACAAGGGTGCCGCTGCCACCCATGGCGGCTCCATCATAAAACGAGACCGAACCACTGCTGGGACTGCCGTCGCCCGCCAATTCCAGCGTTCCGGCAAAGCCGGTGTGATTTCCCTGCACGGTGAGTTGACCTGACGCACTGGTGAGCACCAGTGTTCCCTCACCGATGAAGCTACCGGACAAGGTGCCCTGCCCGCTCACTTTGTTGATACGCAGCACACCATCATTCACCATGAAATTCCCGCTCTGAGTTTCCCCCGCGGATTGCCAGTTGAGCGTTAATTCTCCCGCTCCGTTTTTCTCCACACCATGAGTCAGGCTCTGCTTCACGCCCGCATCATCAGCCCAGGTGACCGTGTTCCCATTGGTATCCACCCTCACCATCGAAGATGAAGCGGCATTCAGCCGGGAGCTTAGGTCTTGCGTTATACCACTACCGTAGCGCAACTGCCCTCCGTTGAAATATATAGACGCTGTCCCCAGTGCCCCCTCGGCATCTATCTCCAGAGTACCACCCTGCAGGCGGAGATTCCCCGAGAAACCGGGGTTAGCAAGCGCCAGCTGCACCAACGTATCATCCCCGCTCACAATGAAATCGCCGGATGAAATGATACCCGCAGAGTCCCCCTCAAAACGATACCTACCTCCCGTCACTCGTATACTCGCCGGAGTCACTTGAGAAACCGTCACCGTGCCGTCATGCCCGGGAGCAAAGGTAACCACCTGCCCCGCCGGACCGCTGCCGTCCGCATTCTGCCACTCGGCAGAGGATGTATCGCTCCATGTCCCGGTATCGCCAATCCACAGCCAGGGCACATCGCTCATGCTGCCCACCACCAGCTGCAGTGCATTTCCCTGCACCCGCACGCTGTAGGCCTTCTCAGCGGTATCATTCAGACCTGAGCTGTAGAATTGTGAGGTCACCACAGATGGGGCCGCGCCCCAGGTGATGAGGTCATAATTACCGATGCCGAGAGATTCATAGCCGCTCAGTGATACGGTTGTCTGCGCATCGGTCAGCGCGAATGCTCCACCCACGGAAATGGCGGCATCCTGCGAGCCCTCCACATCAAACGCCAGAGAAGCTCCGCTGCGCAAGGTCAGGTTGCCCGCGGTACTCAGTTGCGCACCATCTGCCACCACGGCTATACTACCCAGCGTGGCATTGCCGGAAAATGAGAGTACACCTCCCTGCACGCTTGTTACTCCGGTGTAGGAGCAGGCTTCACCCGAGAGATTCAGGTTACCAGTCCCTGTCTTGGTGATTCCCAGCGTGAGCCCCGCTGTTGCAGAAGCGGCGTCCTTTATACTACCCGCAAAAGCTCCGCTTCCCACGGTCAGAGTATAGTTTCCGCTACCCGATGCCAGAACCGAGCCTGCACTACCGTTCAGAACTACTACAGAGGCGCTGCTGTCCATGAGCAGGAGTCGGGCATTGGCAGAATCCAGCTGCACAGATGCAGCCGACGCTGCACCGGGGCTTGTCAGCGCTAGGGTTGTCAGGTAATCGCTGCTGATGCGATATGTCCCGCTAAACGTATTCTCTCCATTAGTAAGGACAAGGCGGTGGTCGGCTCCCGTATCGGGCACTCCTGCACGTATATCCAACACACCTGAGCCGGAAACCTGACCATTCCATACCACATACTTGCCGTAGTACAAGCTAAGAGATGTTGTACCCGAAGTGTCGGATTCTGTACTGTCCAGGCTCTGCAGGTTGAGCGTAATATCACCCGTCCAGTTCACGTGGCCATCACGATTGCCGATGGTTGCACCGGAGACGGTGCTGATATCGGGAGTCACCGTGCGGCCCGTAGACAGGTTTGCGGTTCCTCCCCCCATGCTGGTGATGAATGTCCCTTCTGCCCCAACCTCGACCCTGCTGGCATTCAACGAAGCCACTGCACCGGGTCCGGAGTGGTCACTTTTGCGGCCAAGTCCAAGGTTGCCGCGGCTGATTCGAAACACGCCGGTAAAATTCTGAAACGACTGCCCCGTGATACTGGTCAAGGTTCCGGCGTTTTCCAGCATCAGGTTCACCTCACCACCACCGCTTAACATGCCGAGAGCGCGTTCTCCCGCATTCACCGAGCCAATGCTATCGTATCGTGACAAAGTCAGCACTGCCCCATCAGACACTATTGTACCACCTGTGAAGGCATTCGTATTCTGCACCTTCAATGAGGCTTCGTTCTCCAGAACAAGCGAGGTTTCGCCGCTGATGCTGCCTGAACCTTCAAAAATATACCCCTGCCCACTCACGAGCACGCTCGAGGGCGCCACCATTTCAGTTATAGTCACCTGAAATCCTTCTGCATCATTGGTAAACTCCACCGCATCACCTTGACTAAACACCGAAGACGCACCATCATTCAACCAGGAAGCATCTGTCGTATTCCACAAACCGGAGTTCCAGGTAAGTGCAGCCTGAGCAGGAAGCATGATAGCCGACAGCAAGGCACAACGAAGCATGTAGGGTAAGTGCAATTTCATATAGCGCGCACTTTATCCCCGATATATCCAGTTTGCAAGTTGTTAGCTCTAGCTATTAGAAATTTGAGACTGCCGCATATTCTATTCGAAGCACGGGACTTTAGTCCCGTGATCCGACAGATATGTACCGCCCCAACTAAAAAGGCGGCTCCGTATTCGGAGCCGCCTGTGAGAATTGTGTGAGGGACTGTTAGATATCCCAGTTATCCAGCCACTTGAAGGAAACAATCCTGAACTGGCGACCCATCACCTTATTGGTGTTGCTCAGGCCTTCACCCTTGGTGCCATCAGGATTATATTCCGAATCCTGAGGATTATTGGAGGGATCCACATAGTCCATGGTACGCTGCACCACGGCCTCGCACCAGGCCTGGGCGAGAATGGCCTTGTTCGGATTGCGCACGCAACCATAAGCGCGGATGGTGAAGGTATCATCACGCACGGTGAGGATATTGCCGAGAGAAGCCAGCACGTCACTCTGAATCAGGTAACCGGGAGCAGCTGTGTGCAGAGAGCCCATACCAGCCTGCGGGTTCTTGAACATCTTACCACGAGCTTCCGGCACGCGCACTTCATCGAAATCGCGGTTGATATCGGTGGCATCAATGGCAGCCTGCAGAGCGCCCTTCAGGCCAAGCTCACCTTCCTGCAGACGGCGGTTCACGAAGTCGGACAGGCTCAGGAACGGGCCACGCTTGCGCACCTGCTTCACCATCTCCTCCGCCAGCTTGCGGATAGACTCAGCCTCCAGCATACGAACCTCACCCCAGGCAGAAGCCATGCCGCTGTTGCGGAAGTTGGTGGAGCCCTGCATCATGCTATAGCCGCCCTGGGAATCCACACTGGTCTCAGTGGTGGAAAGCATGAAACGGGAGAAGAGTACCTGATTGTCATTCTTCCCTTCTTCAACCTGACGAAGCTCACGATCCTTCATGGTCACCAGCTTGCGCTTGGCCAGGCCCTGCAGGGTGGCAGCCCAGGCTTCCACAGAGATGGAGTTCACGTTAAAGCCACCGTCAATCATGATGTACTGAGCAATGTGCTTCCAGCCATCGCCCGACATGATACGATTGATTATCTGCTCATCGTTATAAGGTGTATTGACACGCTTGTAACGGGATACAGGAAGCTCTTCCTCACCCTTGATGAACTTGGTCAGCACATCGCGAGCCTCTGTTTTGTTCCCACCCTTCTCCGGCATATCAGACACGGAAGAGCAGAACCAGCGATCCCACATGGCATCGTTAATCAGCAGTCCATGATCGTAGAAATCACTGAAAAGTCGAGCATTAGACTTCAAGTCAGAAACTTCCAAGTTATTCTGGAAATATGTATACACATCATCTGCAGGCAGGCAGGGGTCAGCAAATGCGTTGCCAAGACCCACGCCAGGCACACCGGCCTGGTACTGTACACGGCGCAGTGCACCAGCCGTGGTGAGGTCACGGTGACCGGCAGTATTGGAGCGATACCAACCCGGCTGCAGACGCATGCCGGCAAAACCAGCCAGGGAGAACGGAGGATGCACCGGCAGCTCAAGCACGGAGGCAAACGATACCTGCTCACCTTCGCTGGTTACACCCAGGAAGCCATTGCGCCCGATGTTATCCATGGGAGCGCTGTCCATACCGGAGCTTACGCGCAGAGCGGCGAGCTGGTAAGGATGATACTTACGCATCTGGTCGTCCGGATTGGTAAGTGCACTACCCCAGAATGCCGGGCTGGAGTGCTGCCAGATTTTGCCACGATAGTCGCCCTGGAAAATCACAGAGTTGGTGTGAGAACCGGCAGATTTGGCCATAACACCAATGGCGCCGATGTAGTAAGGCACATCAGGGTCTTCCTGGGAACCGTCAGTCTTCCATTCGGCATCGGTTCCTCCGCAGAACTGAGTCTCTGTCTCCTCAACTCCCTGCGGGTCATACCAGCCAAGCACAAAACGCTGCGGCGAAATACCGCGCTTATTTGTGCCGGTATCTGCACCATTGGAATCGGTAGCTCCGTTGTATCCGGTAAACACCGTAAGACATTCAGAGTGTTTCGGAGCAAACCACTTACCGTCTGTACCGGTGCTATCAGGTGCGCCCTGACCCAGACGAAGCTTCACATAGAACTTACCGGCATCAATATTGGTCTGAGAAGGAATACCGGCAGAATCAGCGGTACTCGCACCACGTCCACTATAGAAGCGAGCCTTGTACCCCGACACAGAGCTGGGATTATATCCCGGCACCCAGGGATTCGAGAACGGCTTCGAATAATCCTGAGTCACACGAGCCTTACCGGGAGAGAAGAAAATCACCTCACCGGGTTCAAAGACAATATCCTCCGTGCCGCCATTATTGTTGGCCATGAAATAATCGCCATAGTCCTGACCATAACGATTCTGCTGCATCAGGTAATTATTCCATCCGTACTGCCAGGTATTAGCCACCTGCACGCAGTAGGTATCAATCCAGGTCGTCTTATAGGGTAGCGACTGAGCCCAGAGCTGCTTGCCACGAATCTTCATCGGCACATTATAAGGATTCCACCACAGGAACATGGGAGCAAAGCACATGTCCAGGTCGTAAGTGACATCCTCACCGGCCTTAATCTGAGTAGGCGTGGAAACCAGACCAAAGTTCGACATGAAAGCCAACAGCACGGGAGTGCGGGCATAACCTGCACTCTCGCTACCCTCTTCCATCTCGGCGCGGGTGTCAAAATACGTCTGGCCATCGCTCCCACCCCGAGCTTCATTGATATCCTTGGCGTAGGTAAGATTAGAGTCGTATACCGAACCGCTCATACGGGTGTACACCTCTTTCAAATCGCCGAGGAGACGAGCCGTGAAATTCATATTATCCTTGGCTTCGCCGTTCGGCCAGCAGTTGTAATATGCATGCAGATTCTGCCAGGAACCTATGGGCAGGTTCTGCTCCGTACCCTTAGGAAGGTCCTGATTTTCAACCAGAGGGCAATCCTGGTCATTGCGAGCAGCAAAATCCGTTTCCTTCAGATTTTTCTTATTCAGCAACAGGCAAAGGTCCTGCTTGAAACCACCCATGCTCACATTGATGGGAAGCGTGTAGGACGTGGTGGTCACGTCAAAGAAATACGGCATACCGGCCGCCTGGGAAGAGGAACCGACGAGCGGCAGGGATGCCAGCGTCACCAGACGGGCAGGTTCTTCGATATCGCCGGGAATGAAATCGAGGTCGCGATTGTCCACAAAGCGGGGGGCCGGGGTATCCCAGGTGCGGTGCAGCATCTCGTAGGGGTCATTCGTCTCCTTGCGGTTCTGCACAGAAATCTTGGCCTTCTGGTTTTCACCGCCAATCCACCAGGCAAAGCAGGCTTCGTTCTTACCCGTGGCCGGCATGCTCAGCAGGTCGGCATACACATAGTGCTGGGCGGACAGGGACTTGCCCAGCGTACCCTCACCCACCAGGCAGATACGGCGGCCCGGGGCGCGGTCGCAGAGCTGGTTGGCGGCATTCATGGAGCGGGTGGTGTTCACATCGCGGCTGGAAATAAGCCAGCGGCGGAACATATCCGCACGCCCGCGGGAGTAGGTACCGGAAATCTTGCTACCCTTGCCGGAAACGCTGCGGCCATAGATGGGGCCGTCCCAGCTGTCCCACACACCGAGAAGGTGCTGGGCGGTGCTACCCTCGTTTTCGTTGATGATACCAGAGCTGGCGGACACTCGCTGGTCCGGGCCAAGCTCCACCTGCAGCTCACCGATGGCGGCATCAAGCCCCACCAGAGCCTGCTGGCGAGCCTCTGCCTGCAGCATGGTCTGCAGGGCAATTCGGTTCTGCGAGGCAGCCAGCGCCATGATAGCCACTGCCAGCATGGCCAGCAGCATCATAAGCGTAAGAGTTGCAATCAACGCGAAGCCCTTCTTCGGGCGTTTGCGGGAAGAGGAAGAGAGTTTTTGAGTGTGTCTCAATTTCATAGCACAAAATGCGAGTACTCTGTAACTATACACGAGCCACCCCTCGAGTCAAGCAAATTCGCCTATCATGCACCCCTTTTTCGAGGTGTTTCCGCGCACACTTACGCCTTAATTCAAAATCAGGATTGAACCCGCGGCGCCAGTATGATACAATGCGCGCACGGGTATGACTTTGGACGAGTTGAGAGACAAGATTGACGGCATCGACGCGCAGCTGGTGGAGCTGCTTAAACAGCGTGCAGCATGCGTGCACGAGGTGGGTGAAATCAAGCATGCATCCGGAGCCCCCACTTTTGTACCTGAGCGAGAAAGCGCCCTCATCGAGAAAATTCTCAAGCTGAATGCCGGCGCACTTCCCGAGAAGAGCGTGCTGAGCATCTGGCGCCAGATTGTCAGCTGCTCCTTCCATCTGGAGGGCAACATGCGCATCGGCTACCTCGGCCCGGAAGGCACCTGGAGCCACCAGGCCGCGCTCAGCCGTTTTGGTGATAGTGTGGAGCTTGTGCCCTATGCCTCCTTTGCCCACATCTTTGCCGCCGTGGAGCGTGGCGAAGTGAACTACGGCGTCATCCCGCTGGAGAACAGTACCCACGGCAACGTGGTGCAGGCCATGGATTTCTTTGCCCACACCCACCTGCGCATCTGCGCCCAGGTGCACCAGAGCGTGCAGAACTGCCTCATGTCCAACATACCGGCCAAGGAAATCCGCACCATCTATTCCCACCCGCAGGTGCTGGGCCAGTGCAGCCAGTGGTTGCAGCAGAATTATCCCAAGGCCGACCAGATTCCCACGGCCAGCAGCACCGCAGCCGCGCGACTGGCAGTAGAAAAGGCAGCCGATGGCGCCGCTGCACTGGGCAGCCCGCTGGCCGCCCGCCTGCACGGCCTCGAAATCCTGGCCGAACAGGTGCAGGACATTGCCACCAACACCACACGCTTCGTGGTTATCGGTACGCAGAGCACACGCCCCAGCGGTCGAGACCGCACCACCATCTGCTTCACCGTACCTCACCGCGCCGGCGCCCTGGTGGAGGTACTCGACCACTTCCGCCGCCACGGCATCAATATCTTCTCGCTCGATTCCCGCCCCACCCGCGACACCGCATGGGAATACCTCTTCTACATCGATGTGGACGGTCACGAAACAGATGAGCCGCTGCGCAGCTGCCTGGCCGAACTCAAGGCCGAATGCCCCGTGTTCAAGGTGCTGGGCTCCTACCCTGAAAAATAACCACTTCTCCCACCTCTTACCATGTCCTTCAGTCTGGCACAGGCTCAGCAGCTCCTCATGCACGCCCGCCACAGCGGCCGCCTGCCCCATGCGCTGCTCATCACCGGCAGTCCTACATCCGGCACCCACCAGCTAGCGCTTGCCATGGCCGCAGAGCTCAATGGTGCCCGGGCCGACTCGCTCGAATCCCTGCGCCACCCCATGTGCCGCGTACTGCGTCCGGGTTCCAAGAGCCGCAAGATTCTCATCGAGGACATCCGCAGCGTAGAACCCTTCCTTGCCCTGCGTGCGGCAGCCGGCGAAACCAAGCTGGTCATCATCCTTGAGGCCGACCGCATGATGGAGGAAGCAGCCAACGCCTTCCTGAAAACGCTGGAAGAGCCCCCACCCCAGACGGTCATCATCCTCATCACCGAGCAGCCCAGCCGCCTGCTCACCACCATTCTTTCTCGCTGCGTGCGCGTCCCTCTGCACGAGGCAGGCAATACCCTGCACCTCTCTGAGGCCCAACAGGCATTCCTGCCCGCAGTCACAGCAGCCCTCCCCCTCATCGGTTCTGATGTAGCAGCCCTGGCCCTGCGCGCCGATTTCCAGGCACTGCTGGCCGAACGCAAGGAGCAGATTACCAAGCGACTCACCGCCGCTATCAAAGCAGAGGCCAAGGCCATTGCCGAAGGTACCGATATCCGCGACTGGGAAGCCCGCCAGAAGGATGCCACCGCAGCACTCATCGAAACCGAGTACCTCGCCGAGCGCGAGCAGATGCTCGAGCTGCTTTCCCTCTGCCTCGGGCAGGCAGTGCTGCTTGCCTCGCATGCGCCTGATGTGCAGCCCCTCGCCCCCGAGATTGCGGCACTTTCCACCGCCCGCCCTGTGGCAGACCTGCTGCGCCGCATGCGTGCGCTCGAAGCCCTGCGCACCGACCTCAATTTCAACGTGAACGAGGCCCTTACCCTCGATTCGCACCTGCTCAACATCATCGGCAATAACACTTTATGAACAGCATGACCGGATTCGGGGCTGCCACAGCCCCCCTGGGTGGTTCCTCCATCCGGGTTGAAATCAGCGGTGTGAACCGCAAACAGACAGAAATCGCCGTTGCCCTGCCCCGCGCCTGGGCAGCACTTGAAACCACGGTGCGCGACACAGTTGCCACCGCCGTTTCCCGTGGCCGCGTGAATGTGACCTTCACCCTGCAGAGCACCCCCGGTGCCTCCGGAGCCCTGGCTCTGAACCGCGATAAGCTTGCAGCCCTCACCGCCACCCTTTCCGAGGCAGAGGCCACCCTGGGCCGCAAGGTCGACACCTCTCTCGATGCCCTGCTCCGCCTCGGCATCATTGCTGAGGAAACGGAGACCGACCTCCCGCTCGAAACCGTGGAGGCCGCCGCCATTCCCGCCCTGCGCGAAGCTCTGGAAGCTTTCATCACCCTGCGTGCCCAGGAAGGCGCCAACATGAAGCGCGACCTACTCGCCCGCATCGGCACCCTGCGCGAATTCCGCAGCCAGCTCATGGCCCGTGCCGCCGGTGTGGCCACCCGCCACCGCGAGGTGCTGCTCAAGCGTCTGGCCGAATCCGGCCTGCCCCTCCCCGCAGATGACGAGCGCATCATCAAGGAAATCGCTCTCTTTGCCGACCGCTGCGATGTATCCGAGGAAATGACCCGCCTCGAATCCCACCTCAACCAGTTCGAAGCCATCTGCGACAAGTCCGAACCCGTGGGCCGCACCCTCGACTTTCTCTGCCAGGAAATCTTCCGCGAGCTCAACACCACCGGCTCCAAGGCCAACGACGCCGAGCTCGCTCAGCTCGTGGTCACCGCCAAGACCGAGCTCGAAAAAATCCGCGAGCAGGTCCAGAACATCGAATAATCACTTCGTCACTATTCACTCTTTCACTATTCACTCACTATGCTTGGTACCCTTCTTATCGTTTCCGGCCCCTCCGGCAGTGGCAAGACCACACTCTGCCGCCGCGCTGAAAAGGACGGCCTCACCGCCTACTCTATCTCCTGCACCACCCGCCAGCCCCGTCCGGGCGAACAGGATGGCGTGGACTACCACTTCCTCACCCCCGAAGTGTTTGCCGCCAAGGTAGCCGCCGGCGAGTTCCTGGAGCACGCCACCGTACACGGCAACAGCTACGGCACACTCAAAAGCGACATCATCCAGCTGCTCGAAGCCGGCAAGAACGTGGTCATGGACATCGACGTGCAGGGTGCAGCCTCCATCCGCGCCTGTGACGATGCCACCATCCGCCGCGCCTATGCCGATGTGTACATCCACGTGCCCTCCGCTGAACTGGAAGCCCGCCTGCGCGGCCGCCAGACAGATGCGGAGGAAGTCATCCAGCTCCGCCTGCGCAATGCCGCAGCAGAAGATGCCCGCATGGGCGAGTACCAGTATGCTCTGGTCTCTGCCGACCGCGAGAGCGACTACTCCCGCTTCACTGCCCTGCTCACCACCCTGGGCATGCGCACCACGCTCTGAGAAATTCATTTCCAGTACATGTTACACGCCTTGCAGCCCCCCGCCGCAAGGCGTTTTCTGCTCGATAAATCGGGAATTGGCGGGGTGCATATCTGTCGGAGCACGGGACTTCAGTCCCGAAAATATAAGCATTGGGGGGACTAAAGTCCCCCGCTCCGAATGAAACCAACTGCTCGACAAACTCGCATTTCTCGCTCTGCTTAATTGAGCCAGCGCGTGTTTTCTATGTTTTATTAATCATGCTTCCTGCATGTGAGCATCACACCTTCGTATGTATCACAGATTCTCACTTGTAATCATGTTGGCCCTCGCCGCCTTTCAGGCGCCCATCCTCGCTCAGGAAAGCAGCAGCAACACCGCCGTAGGACAAATTCTCGATGCGGCCAAAAGCTATGGCGATTACAAACAGGACGAACGCCGCCGCGAGCGGGCAGAAGAGCGACGGGACAGACAACGCGATGAGCGCAGGCGAGCCCGGCAGGAGCAACGCCGCCACTATCCGCGGGATTGCAGGCACTGAACCACGGTGCCCCGGGAGTCACCATCGCTCTATATAAATAATGCCCCTGCTTCACTTGGAAGCAGGGGCATGATTGTATACTTCAACTCAAACGCGGGGAATTAACCGCGGTTCTTGAGCTGCGGGAAAAGAATGATATCGCGGATGGAGCTGGCACCCGTCATGAGCATGCAGAGGCGGTCGATACCGATGCCGATACCACCGGCGCTGGGCATGCCGCTTTCCAGAGTTTCCACGAAGTCGTAGTCAATCTTCTGGGTGTCCTCACCGGCCTGGTGCTGCAGGCGCTCAAGCTGCTCCACGGGGTCGTTCTGCTCGGAGTAACCGGGGCAGAGCTCCTGACCGTTCATCACCAGCTCGAAAACGTCCACCACGCTGGGGTCCTCGGGGTTAGCCTTGGCCAGGGGCACCAAGTCGCGGGCCACATGGCACACGAAGAGCGGGTTGGCCTGCTTCTCCTCCACCAGTTTCTCGTAAACCTGCTGGGTCACGTCGGTGTCGTTCAGGTCATCACCAATCTGCACATGCAGCTCGTTCTCGGCGCGATCGCGGCGCTGCTCGGGGGTAAGGTCGAACCAGTCGGCACCGGCCACTTCCTTCACCAGGTCGTTGTAGTCAGCGCGGCGCCAGGGACGGGTCAGGTCCACGGTCCAGCGCAGGTTGCCGTTGTCATCGTACTGGTCAAACTTCAGTGTACCGAACACCTTCTCGGCCACGGTGCAGATCATCTCCTCCATCATGGATGCCATGGTCTCGTAGTCACCACCTGCCTCGTACACCTCAAGCACGGTGAACTCGGGGTTGTGACGGCGGTCCACACCTTCGTTGCGGAAGTTACGGTTCAGCTCGAACACCTTCGGGAAACCACCCACCAGCAGGCGC
>JAZRHL010000072.1:0-46647 GCA_045644745.1 Akkermansia sp. | reverse complement strand
TTCCAGGAATTGAACTTTTTGGCATTTCTGTCGGAATGATACGTTCTGACAATAGAAGAAAATGCGCTATGGCTTATCAAATCGTTGACAAGCTGCGCACATAATGGTAGGTTGCTGTACGGAGATTGGTTCATTTTTTTTAGCACCGCCAGTTTAGTAGCTGGCACCCCAGAACTCAATCTCCATTTTTGTTTTCTTTTTTTCTTAGTTTTGCTTCTCTGCCATCCGCTTTCTTTAGAATGCTTTTTGGACAGCTATGGTGCCGCTCATGCAGCCTGTTATTTCCAGCTTGACGGGCAGGGGGGTAGAGTGGTAAAATTGCGCCATGAGTACTAAGTTCAGTTGGGAACTGCGCCCGCTGGACGGAAGTGTGGACTTTGGCGAGGAACTGAACCGGCAGCTACCGCTGCTAGTGAGGAAACTACTAGCCCAGAGAGGCATTTCCGGAAGGGAAAGCGCGCAAAGGTTCCTGAAACCCAGGCTAGCGGATCTGGGAGACCCTTTCGCCATGCGGGAGATGGATGCAGCCGTTGAGCGCATCTTCCGCGCGGCAGACAACGGCGAGCACGTCTGCATCTACGGTGACTACGATGTAGACGGCGTGAGCTCTGTGACGCTGCTGCACACGATTCTGAGGGCCTACAACATCCGCACCGATTACTTTATTCCCGTGCGCACCCGCGAAGGCTACGGCCTGAGCGAGGAGGGCATGGCCAATGCTATTGCCAAGTGTGGCGGCAAGCCCGGGCTGCTCATTTCGGTAGACTGCGGCACTTCTTCCGTGGATGAAGTAGCCTGGCTGCAGGAGCAGGGGATTGACGTGGTGATTCTTGACCACCACGAAGCCAGCACCCAGGGGCGCCCGCCGGCTGTGGCTGTGGTGAATGCCAAGCTCGAGGAGGACAGTCCCTTTACCTACCTGTGCAGCGCCGGTGTGGTATTCAAGCTGGCACATGCCATGCTTAAGCGCCGCCGCCTGCCGCAGTTCGACCTCAAGAACTACCTGGATGTGGTGGCCATTGCCACGGTGGCTGACATTGTGCCGCTGGTGGAAGAAAACCGCCTGCTCACCCGCCACGGGCTGCGCGTGATGGAAAGCGGGGGCAATATCGGTATCCAGGCGCTTAACCGCGTGACGAATCTGAACCGCCGCCCGAGCGCCAGTCATGTTTCCTTCCGTATCGGCCCGCGTCTGAATGCGGCAGGCCGTATGGACAGCCCGCAGGATGCGCTCAACCTGCTTATGACCCGCGATACAGCCCGCGCTATGGAGCTGGCCGAGCGACTCGAGCTGCACAACCGCGCCCGCCAGCAGGAGGAAGAGAAGATTCGCAATGAGGCGATGGAAATGCTTTCCCGTTCCTTCTCGCCCAGCCGCGACAGCGTGATTGTGCTGGGGTCGCGCACCTGGCACCCCGGCGTGGTGGGTATTGTAGCGTCCCTGCTCATGCGCCGCTACCACAAGCCCACCTTCGTGATTTCGCTGGATGAGAACGGTATAGGCAAGGGCAGTGGCCGCTCTATTCCCGGTGTGTCGCTGGTGCAGGCTATTCATGCCTGCTCTGATACGCTTATCTCCGGTGGTGGTCACGATATGGCTGCAGGCCTCGTCATTCACGAGGATATGATTGATGCCTTCCGTGCCCGCTTCGATGCCTTCGTGCGCGAAAACGTGGACGCAGACAAGCTCAAGCCCATGCTCAGCATCGATGCCGAGGTGACATTCCCCGAGCTTACGCTGGATTTGCTGGACAGCTACGAGTTGCTTGAGCCCTTCGGCAATTCCAACCCGCAGCCTGTCTTCATGAGCCGCAATGTGATGCTGACCGATGCGCCGCGCCACCTGCAGGGTAACCACCTGCGCCTCGGCCTGCGCCAGGGTTCCCACGAGTGCGATGCCATGTATTTCAATGGCGGCTCGGTGCGCCTGCCTGACCCGCCGTGGGATATCGCGTTCACGATTGACCGCAACGTGTGGCGCGGCCGCACCACGCTTTCCATTTCCATTCAGGATATACGCCCTGCAGCCTGTATATGAGAACCCCGCGCACAGCAGTGAAGCGCAGACCGCACCGCCGCCTGTCCCATCCTGAGTTCGGGGACTGGCGCGTGGCGGTTGATAATCCGTCTGATGCTGAACACCTGCAGGTACCGCGTCCAAGTGTGTTCCGCAGGTTGAAGGTGCAGGCCCAGTACTGGCAAAGTGCTGATACGGCGTATTCCTGTGGTGTATACGGGGCGAAGCGCGTGTTCCGCCGCGTGGCAGGGCTTCTCGTTCTGCTGCCCTTGTCGGTGGTAATGGTGTTTGCACTCATGGTGCAGCTGCATAATGCGGCGCCTGTGGTGGGTAATATCGACTTCTGGCAGAGTATACCGGTGTGGTACAGCGTGCTCGGTGCGCTGGTCTTTATCTCGCTTAAATACTTCCGTCTGGTGGAAGCCTTTCTCATGTACAGCTATGTGCTGGGGCATGAGCTTACGCATGCGCTGGCTGCCATCATGTGTTTCGGCAAAGTCGAGACGGTGAGTGTTGACCTGGATGGAGGCTATGTTGATACCGACACAGATAACATCTTCGTATCCCTTGCTCCGTACTTTGTGCCGCTGTGGATGCTGGTGTGGATGGCCGTGCTCTTTGTTGCCAACTGGATCTACCCCTTCGAAGCATACCTGCCGTGGTTCTACGCCGGATTCGGATTCTGGTGGAGCTTCCACGTTTACTGGACACTCTGGGTCATACCCCGCGAGCAACCTGATTTGCTGGAGAATGAGGTGATATTCTCGTTCATGATTATCATGATGACGAATATCGTAACCCTGTTGCTGGTTCTCCGCTGCTTCGGCGTGATATCCCTTCGCGGATACCTGGCAGACTTCAAGGCCTGCGCGGTTGAAATATACACCTCATATTCAGAGTTGCTTGTATGGCTCTGGCAACTCATTTAAGTCAGCATCAGAGTTTTGCCTTGCATGCAGGGCAAATTCTGCCATAATTCGACGCACGCCATGTTGAACCAGGAAGTCATCACCGAGGCTGAGACCGCAGCCATCCAGATTCCCGCAGGTAACGCAGTTCTGCTGCCTGAGGGTTCTCGCATATATGTGACCCAGATGCTGGGCAATTCCATTACTGCCGCCACAGACGTGGGCCTGGTTCGCATTACCCGCGAGGAAGCTGCCCGTGCCGGTATCATTGCGCCTTCGCAGGTGGTGCAGGAAGATGACGGGAACCTGACGCTGGAGGAGCGCGTGTGGAAAGTGCTCAGCAATATCTACGACCCGGAAATCCCCGTAGATATCGTTAATCTGGGCCTTATCTATGGTGTTGAAATCATCCCCCAGCAGGAGGGTGGTAGCCATGTGAGCGTGCAGATGACGCTTACAGCACCCGGTTGCGGCATGGGGCCGCACATCATGGCTGAAGCTGAGATGGGTATCGCCGCGCTCGATGGCGTGAAAGCTGTGGACGTGGAGTTTGTGTGGGATCCGCCGTGGAACCAGGGCATGATGACTGAAGAGGCACGCATGCAGCTTGGTCTCGAATAAGGTATGGGCAAGGTCACACTGGAGCTGAGCGAACCCGAGATGCGCGACCTTGCAGAGGTTTGCGCCATGGTGCTGACTGTGCTCGGCCAGGCCATGCCCGATGGCCGTAACCCGCGGGCAGATGCCTGGCACAAGCTGCTCGTAGAGCTTGTGAAAGCAGGGCGCACTGTACCCGGCATTGCAAAAGACATGGAACTGAACCCGGACTGCGGGTACTGGTTCTTCAAGCGCCCCTATATCGACCGCGCTTTCTATTCCGACGTGCTTGATGAGTACCGCGACAGCGTTTTCTGGGAAGAACTTGTAGCGCGCCTTTCTGCCCGCACACTTGTGGAATACTACGGGCAGGACGCCGTGGATTGCATGACGCCCGAGGAACGGGCATCACGTGTGGCTGCCATGGAGAAAACCCTCTGGGGTGAAGTTTCCCGTTATGGGGTGGACAGGCTGATGTTCATGCTGGCTCCGGAAGAGAGCTGAGCGGGCGGGTTATGCCCCAAGCAGTTCATCCACGCTCACGCCGGTGGTGCAGCTGGTTTGCTGGTCACAGGCATTGCGATAGCAGGGGTGGCAGGGGGTGTGGCGGTATACCACGCGATGTCCTTCTCCCAGCGGAGCATAGACCTCGCCAAGACGGCTGGCCATGATGACATGGCAGCGGCAGCCTGCCAATGCCGCCAGATGAGGCAGCAGACCGTCTACTGCGTACAGATTGCAATTGGAACCGAGTACGGTATGCACCGTTTCCGGGGTTACAACGGTGCAGGGGATACCCAGCTCAGCGGCCATGGCTTCTGCAGCCTTCCTATCCTGCTCAAACGCGAGAATCGTGGCTTCCCCTTCAAGTCGTTCCACCAGGTTCTTCCATTTTTCCGTTTCCCAGGAGTCAGCCGTGCCGAGTGTGGAGAACGGTGCGATGAAATTGCCCGTTGCGTCGGTATTGCCAATGAGCGCACCTGCACCGGAGCATCCGGCTAAGCGGACATCATGTTCCTTCTTGAGCAGGGTGAGGTAATCCTGAGAACGGTGCTGAGGAGCGTTGCCCACCGGCAGTACAAACTTGACCCTGAACTTGCGGCTGAGAGGGTTGCTCTTGAATCCGCTGATGAAGAAGGGCATTTGAGTCTTAAGCTCGCTGAATACCCGCTTGTTCCCGCTCAACATGAAGAGGTAGTCCATGGGGCCGTCCTTGTAGATTTCATCTCTATTCAGCTGAGTGAGCAGATTCTCGGTAGATAAGACATGTGCAACGCAATTAATGCAGCGCCAGAATGCCAACTGCTCCGGCGGGCAGATAATCAGAATCTGCATATCAGGGCGGCTGGCAGCAATCTCCTGAATCATGGGAATGGTATGCACTGCTTCCTCAAATGATTCAGGTACACAGACCATAACACGGAACGGAAGCTTTGCATGCTTCTGAATGAGCTCCTTCTGTTCCTCATCGAACTCAGGTGCAAATGCATTTGTGGATTTCCAGCGGTGGTGCATCCAGAAACCATCGATAATGCTTTCACGCTGCACCTTCTCAAGCGCCAGATTTACAGCCTGGGTGATAACAACCGAACTTTCCTCTCCTTCGGGAATCTGGACTTCGTGACTCAGGTTTGCCTTCCATCTGCCTAAACCAATATTGCTGGTGGTAACAGCAGCTAAATGTCCATGGCCCCGGGTGCGTTTGTAAATCAGTGAGGGCAGCGGCGTAGTTCCGGTAACTTTACCGAAATACGGAAGGAAAATACCTTGCTGGGTGAACTGGTCACTGAGAACGCCCAGCATGCCGCCCTCCTTGGCAAGGCGGAACACCTCCTTGAGCCCCTTCTGGCTGCTGAACATCTCGCATCCATATGCGGTGCGGCTCTTATAAACAATATCTTCCAGAATGGGATTGTCCAATCTGCGATACATGGAGCCGAATCGCTTCACCTTCGGGAACAGCGGGCGGATTCTGGCCAGCACCTCCCAGTTGCCGGCATGCGGAATGCAGCCGACGAGGCATTCACCCTCTGCTGCCATCTCTTCAAACTTCTCCCGCCCACATACCTCGACAGCGCGATTAAACTCAGCATCTGTCATGAGCCCGGTTTTGAAGGTGCAGGCCATGTTCATGCAGGTACGCACAATGTTGCGGCGGACCAATGCCGCGAGAGGCCTGCCTTTCAGCATCGGGTCTACCGCAATTCGCATATTGCGCGCGACAATGCGGCGGCGCCCAGGCATAGCAGCCCAGGTAAGGTAACCGATGCAGCGCCCGAAAACAGCCACCACGCGGATATCGAGCAGCTTCAGGATACCACAGAATACACGATAGGCACTAGCGCCCAGTTTCTGGCCGAATGAGGCCTTGCGGGCAGCGGGACGGGTATCAGGCTGGCTCATAGGAGGAGAAATGGTAGATATATCAGTTAATGGTCATGAAACGCGGCACATAGAAGGGCTTGCGAGTGTAGGGATCCCACACTTTATCGCCCACTTTGGCCTTGGCGTAATCCAGCTGATAATGCGGCTCGTAGGGGGATACCAGAATATCAGAAAACTCACAGGGCAGACCGTAGGGGAGACCGTCTTCTGCATATTCTACGCGGCCATTCAAATGACCCGACGGGGGGAGATCATACGGGTTTACTTTCACCCATGCTTCGCTGGCAGGCTTGCCATTATTGTCAGCAATAACATGCGGCGGGCGTTCGCCGGGGTATTCATCGCGGACAAACTTTTCTGCAATCTGCTGGAAGATGCAGGAATTCAGGGTAAGCGTGCAGAGTGCTGCGAGGGTCGGTAGAAGTAAGCGGCGGATTGTCATAGCAGTGTTATTATTGTATTCGATTATGATGTTATGAGGGACGGTATGGTACAAGCCGAACCTGGCTTTCGTGTCCGTTTTCTCCCTTGGTGAAGTAGGGACAGTAACCAAACTCCTCAAAAATGTCAGAAATCTCGGGGTAACAGTCAACAAGTGAATTAAGAGCAGGCGTAAGCACGCTGATATGGCGTTCGGGTACGCCTACACGCCCGATGCTGCCACCACGGGGGAGATCCCCAGCCAGAGGCTCGCCTCCACGGAACTCGACCTTCAGTACGGGGCGCCCGTGTACGGTTTCCTGGTGGAAGCTGAGGTTTACCGATGTTGTCTGGTGAATATTGGCCCCGATCATGCGGTCAATGACGAGTTCTGCGTACCCATTGTGTACACGCACGGCAACGCCCTGGCCGTGGGTAATGATGGAGAAGATGCCGGTCTGGCGCATGCGGCAGGTATCGCGCAGATAGCGGTTGATTTCGCCCTCAGTGAAGACTATTTCCTGACCATTGGCATTGCGGAGCAGGGCGGAGAGGTCGCGGGCGCTGCCGTTATCTGCATACCCGGCAATGTCCTTCATGTTCTGCGGTGTCCACATGCTTATGGCCGTGCTGCTGAGTACGGCAACAAAGGTCAGGAACAGCAGGATGGCAAGAATGCTCCAGAAGTTAAACCTGCGCCAGACCTCAAGAAGAATGTTCCGCGGTTGGTCTTCTGCATCGTCTCCGTCCTCGCCTTCTTCCTCACCGGGACGGGAAAAGAACGCACGTTTGGTGATATCTGTACCTTCACCATTCTTATCGAACAGGAAGCCCCACAGTGAGGTGTCCTTCTCTGTGCGTTTTTTCGTGCGCTTTTTGTTGCTTATTGAAGCCATGCCGTTATACGGTGGCAGTATAACCCTTTTTTTCTCTCATGAAAAGGAAAAAATCAGGCACCATGCAGGGCCCATCGCAGGTATTTGAGAGATTCCGGCCAGATATTGCGGCTTGTGGTACCCAGAATTACCACAATCACAGCGCGTCCTTCGCTGGCAGCGCAGGAAATAAGGCATTTTCCGGCTTTGTTGGTGTACCCTGTCTTCATACCCTGTACCCAGGGATGAGATGTCAGCAGGCGGTTGGTAGAGCGGATGGTACGCACACTTCCATTATTGCGGCGGAACTCGTATGCAGGAATATTTATCATGCTGCGGATAGTGCGGTTATTGTAGGCATAACACGCAGCCAGTGCCATATCGTATGCCGTGGAATACTGCTCTGCGGGCAGTCCGTTCGGGTTGGCAAAGTGAGTATTGTACATGCGCATGCGACGGGCGCGGGCATTCATGCGGGCAACAAATGCCTCAACGCTGCCGGCACAGTCGCGAGCAAGGGAGACAGCCACATCGTTGAAGCTGCCGGTGAGCATGGCCTTCAGCAAATCGCGGCGTGTATACTGCTCTCCAGCCCGGAGATTCAGTCGGATGGGTGGAGCAAGGCGGTCAGAGGCCTTGATGGTCACCATTTTGTCGAGATTCTTCGTATCGCACACACACAGAGCGGTCACAATCTTCTGCGTGCTTGCCACCTGCCGGCGCTCATTGGCGTTGTACCCATAGAGGACGTTGCCATTGTAGGGGTCAATCACACACACCGCCTGACAGTTGGGCTGAGGAGCCGGTTTTTCAGGTGTACGCAGCGGGCGTACAGGATTCAACCCGCTGTCATATGCGCGCCGCACGGCGCGGGCTTCTGTGGGAACAGGGGCAGGACGGTGGCCAGCCATGGGCTGGTTCTGGACAAAAGGACTCGAAAATGCGCTTTCGGCAGGGGCAGAAAGTAAAAACAGGCTACAGAGCGTCAGAATAGGGGCAGGAAAACGCATGGCGCTCGAGTCTATTGCAGGGGGTGCGCTTTTGCAAGTCTAAAGTAGTGCATCATGCCCGCTTGAACCGTCCACCGGGAATCGGTATGATGCGGCGCTCTATCTGCAGACGCATGAGCAGTGGCGTGATGCAGTGCGCGCCCTGGCCCGTGGCGGCGCAGAGGGTATCCAATGTGTCATGCCCTGCATCAAGAGCATGCAGCAGCGCAGAGGCTTCGGCATCAGTTACAGGTGGGCGCACAGGCGCCGGAGCAGGGAGCAGGGGGGCAGTAGAGAAAAGTTCCATCTGCTGTGGAGCATTTGTCCACCCCATGTCGCTTAGCAGCTCGCGCGGAGAAGTGCAAAGTGTAGCGCCATCGCGAATGAGCGCATGGCAGCCGTTGGAACTTATCTGCGTGATGGGGCCGGGAACGGCGAATACTGCGTTGCCGTATTCTTCCGCAGCCATACTTGCAGTATGCAGGGAACCGCTGCGGCTCGGCGCTTCCACCACCAGGGTAGCGCGGCTCCATGCTGCCACAATGCGGTTGCGCTGGGGAAATGTAGTTCTGCTCGGTCGCATGAACATGGGGAACTCGCTCACCAGTGCACCATGCCCGGTACAGATGCGGTCGGCCAGCTCTGCATTTTCTGCAGGGTATAGCTCAGCCATACCGAAGCCCAGCACTGCGATGGTGCGACCGCCTGCGTCGAGAGCTCCCCAATGGGCGGCGGTATCGATACCGCGGGCCAGACCGGAAATGATGGTACAGCCCGCATCTGCCAGTTCACGCCCGAACCTGCGGGCTGTAGTTGCGCCATACGGGCTGGCCTGACGTGTGCCCACAATGGCCACGCTGCGCTCGCTGTCAGAGCTCAGCCAGTTCCCCCGTACATACAGCACGATGGGCGGGTCACTCATACGGCGCAGAAAGGCAGGGTATTCCTCATCAATGAGTGTTACCACACGCACGCCGCGTTCTGCTGCACAGTCCAGCTCCGCACGTGCGTTGGTGCAGTTGCGCCAGTCTGCTATGGCAGCTGCAATTTTCGGTCCGACACGCGGCACCTGCGCCAGCAGTCTCTCAGGAGCATGCAGCACATGTTCGGCGCTGCCGAATACCTCCAGCAGCGCCTGAATCCTCATGGACCCGAGACCGGGAATGAGGTTGAGAGTAACAAGTGCCTCGTGCGGACTAAGCATGCGGGCTTATCAGAACTCCACCGTGAAATCGAGACCCAGGTCAAGCGAGGGTACCGAGTGGGTGAGGCAGCCGAAGCTCATGAAATCCACACCGGTCTCAGCGGCAGCGGGAGCAGTGGCCAGAGTGAGGCCGCCGGAGGCTTCGAAGTATGGCTTGCAGCCCTGGCCGCGCATCTCCACAGCCTTGCGCATCTCTTCATTGCTCATATTGTCGAGCAGGATGTAGTCCACACCTTGGAGCTTCAGGAAAGCCTCCACCTGTTCCAGATTATCGGCCTCAAGCTGCACTTCCACACCGGGACGCTCGCTCTTGAGCTTGTTGATGCAGGTTTGCAGGTGGTCGGTGTTGCCATCGGTCATCAGGTGGTTGTCCTTCACCATGGCGCGGTCATAAAGGCCAAGGCGGTGGTTGTTGCCGCCACCGTGCACCACGGCAGCCTTCTCGAGCAGACGGTAGCCGGGAGTTGTCTTACGGGTATCGAGCAGCTTGCACTCAGTGTGGGCAATAGCCTTCACATACTTGTGGGTCATGGTGGCCACGCCGGAGAGACGCTGGATGAAGTTGAGGGCTGTGCGCTCTGCACCCAGAATGGACTGGGCCTTACCTTCAATCATCATGACTACTGCACCGGGGGACACCTCGTCACCATCGTTCAGGTATACTTCCACCTTCAGGGTGGGGTCCACGGCCTTGAACACGGCGCGGGCCACATCCACACCGGAAAGTACACCCTGGGTGCGGGGTCGCAGCAGTGCGCGGGCCTGCAGCTCAGCGGGTACAAAATACAGGGAGGTCACGTCCCCGTCACCAAAATCTTCGTCCAGCGCCAGCTTGATGAGCGCTTCCATATTATCAGATACCTTGCAATGGCTCATGCCGCACATGATAGACCTCTTAACTGCAATTGTAAAGCCGGAAATGCGTTGTCATATGCACCAGATTGCGCTTGCCTTGCCCCGGGGCGCGTGCTAGAATCTGCGCCGCTATGTTCTACATCACGACAGCAATTGACTACACTAACGGCGCTCCCCACATCGGGCATGCGTATGAGAAGGTTCTGGCAGACGTTCTGGCTCGCTGGCACCGAATGTGTGGCGAAGAGGTATTCTTCCTGACGGGTGTGGACCAGCACGGGCAGAAGGTGCAGCAGAAGGCTGAGGCTGCCGGCATGCTGCCCCAGGAATACGCTGACATGGTCACCCAGAAGTTCATTGCGCTCTGGGAGCGCCTTGGTATTCAGTACGATGGCTGGGCTGCCACGACCGATGCCCGCCACAAGGCCTGCGTGCAGGCTATCCTGACTGACCTGAAGGAGAAGGGCTGCCTGTATAAGAAAGGCTACAAGGGATTCTATTCTATCCGCCAGGAGCAGTTCCTCACCGACAAGGAACGCAATGAGGAAGGCGTGTTCGGTCCTGAGTGGGGCGAAGTTGTTGAGCTCGAGGAAGAGAACTGGTACTTCAACCTCAGCCAGCAGGTTGAGTGGCTCAAGGAGTATGTCACCACGCATCCCTCTGTTGTCACCCCTGAATTCCGCCGTCAGGACCTCCTGAACGCAATCGAACGTTCCGCCGGCGTGGATCTCTGCATTTCCCGCCCGAAGGACCGCCTCTCCTGGGGTATCCCGCTGCCGTTTGACCCCGATTTCGTGACCTATGTGTGGTTCGATGCTCTTGTGAACTATATCTCCTTCGCCGGCTACAAGGCTGAGGAGGGCGCCGGTCTGCCCGATTTCAACAAGCTCTGGCCCGCCGCCTGTGAGGTGATTGGCAAAGACATCCTGGTGCCCGCCCACGGTATCTACTGGCTGTGCATGCTGCACGCCATGGGCTTTGCCGATGACCAGATGCCCCAGCTCCTGGTGCACGGCTGGCTCAATATCAAGGGCGAGAAGATGTCCAAGTCTCTGGGCAACATTGTTGACCCCAACGACCTGTGCGATGCTTTCGGTGCTGAAGCTGTACGCTACTATCTGGTGCGCGACACCAAGACCGGCTACGACAGCGACTTCGACCCGGAGCGCATGAAGATGATTTACAACACCGAACTTGCCAACGATATCGGCAACCTCTGCAACCGCTCGCTCAACATGTGCGTGCGCTACTGCGGCGGCAACGTCACCATCGCAGAGGGCGACGACGAGCTTTCCGCCGCCCTGCGCGAGAGCATGACCGCTACCGTGTCCAAGTTCTCAGACTGCATGAATGCCTACAACACCTCCGATGCACTGGCTGCTCTGAGCGCCCATGTGGGCCTGTGCAACAGCTACATCGAGCAGAAGCAGCCCTGGGCTCTGGCCAAGGATGAAGCCAATCTTCCCGAGCTGCAGCGCGTGCTGGCTCACCTGCTCGAGTGCTGCGCCCAGGTCGGCTACCTCATCGGCTGCGTACTGCCCGAGGCTTCCGCCCGCATCCTCTCCCAGCTCCAGCTGGATGTGGCAGACCTCACTCCGCAGAGCATGGCCTGGGGACTTGTACCCAATGGCCACACCGTGCAAGCTCCCAGCCCCGTATTCCCCCGAATCCTCTCTGCCGAGGAAAAGGAGAAGATGGCAGCCAAAGCAGCCAAAGCCGCCGAAAAGGCCGCCCGTAAAGCTGCCCAGCAGGGTTGATTAACTGAAATTAAACACCCAACAAATAAGCCTCGCTAATTCAAGCGAGGCTTATTTGTGTGTTTTTATCGAAGGAGACTGATTTTTCTAAGGTCAGCCGAAACCTCCTGCTGGATAATTAAAGTTAAGAGATAAACAGAATCCAATAGCAGGTTATTGCCACTCCTACAGACAGAAGAGCAATGGCTATGTATTGTGGTAATCGTCTCACAAATTTTGATTTCCTTTTCTTGTCTGTTGCGCCGCGTAACCATTCGTGACCACCAAACAGAGCTTTGTCAATGGGACCAGCAATGACATGACGCTTATTTTTACGATTTATTTTATAAGATGGCCATACATACCACGGCGATAGCACTTTGACATTGCGGTCTACGAGCTGAGCATTTAATTGGCTTTCATCGTGCCATACTGCTATGATACCATTTTCCAGATCCTTTTGAGTGGCGGAATCTATTTCTTTGCACAATTGCAGGAATGACTCAGTTTTACCTCCGTTGAAGCCGCCAGCGAAATAATGCTTTCCTTTCCCCAATGGAATATATGCAGTAGATTCCGGGTTGCGCTCATATGGAAACTCATCAGCTCTTTGATTCATGGTTTCCATATGCTCTGCAATTACCAGTCCGGATTCCTCTTCCGAAGGTAAGATTTCGGCACCTATTCTCTGATAAAAATTGTAATCACCATTGATGAAGAAAGTATAATCACAATTACGCCATAAATCAGCGTGCTCGATAAACAATTGATAACGCAATAGTGTTACAAATGGCCAAGGCTTGTTTGAAATAGGTGTATATACTATATTGGAGGCATCCTTTATCTTTGCACTTTCCAAGAAGTATGACAGAGGACTATCCGAGAATATAAAGACCTTTCTTTTACTTTCAGGGAAAAAATGCTTTTGCATTGTTTTATAAAATCCAGGCCAAAAGACGCGATAACGTCCGGTAGATATATATAAAACACCAATTGTCAAATTCCTCTCGTCTTCTTTTCTCATATTTCTGTGATAAGTTGTGAGTTGCCCGATTAACGTTCTAGACTCAGACTATCGCATTTTGTGTGCGAATTCAAGTCAGAATGTATAGCTCCTTGTAAATTCACATCATAGAACACATCAGAAGTTTTTATGGTGCACAGGTTTCCTCACATAAAGCTCTATGTGCTAATTGTTTTCAATTGTTCGCGCACAAAAACCGATTGCTTGTGTTAAGAAATTGACAGTTTATAAACTTAATCAGAATTTTAACATGTGCGGCAAATAATCAGCTTAGATAAATAAACCACGTGCAAGTGGAAAACAGCGGCGCGTAATGAATGAAATAGCCTTGACGCATTACGAGATTGCGTTTTGGGCAGAATTGTGCTAGTGTTCACGCGTTATGGCAAATACATCGCTTACCCCTGAACTTGTGGCACTGGCCAAGGAGCTGGCTGCCGGCTTTGCTTCTTCTCAGAAAGTTGTGGCCGCCAAGGCCCGCATCGGCCTTTTCTACCAGAACCCCGAAGCTACGGATCTTTTCCGCAAGGTGAGCGAATACGGCGAAACCCTGCGCAACAAGCACATGGAAGGTATGCCCCCCTCAGAGGAGGAGCTCAGCAAGTTTGACCAGCTGCGTGCCGCTGTGGTGGAAAATGAGCTGTGCAAGGGCTTCCTTGAGTCCCGCCAGCTGCTGGATGACATGCTGCAGGTGGTGAACCAGTACCTGTGCCTGGCCATCGAGAAGGGCGCTGCCCCCAGCGATGAGGAAGTGGCTGATGCCATGAACCAGCAGATGAGCGCCTGCTCTTGCGGTGGTGGTTGCCACGGTGACTGCGGCGATTGCGACAACGAATCCTGCGGCAAGCACGAATGTTCCTGCGGCCATGGTGATGGCGAATGCTGTGGCAAGCACGGCGAAGGCGAGTGCTGCGGTGGCGAAGGCCACGAGTGCAAGTGTGGCAAACACTGATTTAGCTCTATGTTCCGCTGGGTGAAATCGCATGCCTTTTTCCTGATTCTGCTGGTGGTGGCAGCCGCCTGCATGTCATGGAAAGGCATGTACACCTGGCGGGTTGATTTTGAATTTCCCTGGTGGGGGTATCTGGCTATTGCCCTGCCTCTGCTGGGGATAGGTGGCATGCTGCTGGCCCGCCACCTCAAGAAGCAGGTGCTACCCAGAGTCTGGGTGCTCTGGGTGGTGCTGCTCCTTTCCTTTGCGGTAGACAGTGTGTGCAACCTGTTTGCCTATTCCACGCCCTGGCAGCTGCACCTTTCGGTGCTCATGACCATGGGCTGTATGCTGCTGCTCTGGGCTGTATTCCGCGCGAGCGCCATTGCCTTCTGGGTGATATTCCTGGTGCTGGAAATCATGCAGATATGCAGTTATCAGCAGTACGGTTCCCGCATCAATTCCCTGGTGGTGGCTGAGACGATTGAGGCCTCGTGGGAAGAGGCGCTTGCGTACATGACGCCTATCAATCTTGGCACGCTGGCACTGTCCTTTGTGCTTTCGCTCTTGTTCTGCTGGGCGATCAAGCGCACCTTGCGAAAGGAACCGAGTCTGGCACTGTTCAACGGCGCATGCATTTTCTGCGGAGCAAGCCTGCTGCTGGGGCTGCTGGTGCCTCCTAACAGGCAGAAACAGGATTTTTACTGGCCTGCACCCGAAATACCTTTGCTGTACACCGCTGCCAGCGAAGCGCTTACCATCAATGAAGCCACTATCAACCAGGTAGAGAGCCTGAGTTCGCCTGCTGAGCAACCCAGCAAGCTGCATACACTGCGAGGTGGAGAAGGGGTGGTGTTTGTTCTGCATATCGGTGAGAGTATACGAGCCGACCGCATGAGCTTGAATGGCTATGAGCGTGACACGACACCGTGGCTCCGCCAGCAGCGCAACCTCATCAATTTTCCCACCTGTATATCTGCCGCCTGTGATACCTGTCAGGCACAGATTGCGATACTGACCAACGGACGCCGTGACATTTACGAAAAGCGCCCCGGCTATGTGCCGACTACAGGTTCGGTACTGGATTTATTTCACGCGAACGGCTTTAAGATGTACTCTTTCTTCGGCCGCCGCTGTGCCCAGAAACTGAAATATGACCGCGTGGTGCTGGTGCTCACCCGCAAGTCTGAGGAAAAGTTCAATGCCCCCGGCAGCCCGTGGACAGCGGTGCCGCAGATGCAGCAGGTGCTGGAGAATACTCCGAAAGGACAGAATCTGCTCTTCTTTGTCAATAACGAAGGCAGCCACACACCATTCGAGCATTTTGACCGGGAGAATACACCCTTTGCGCCCGCCGCTACGCACTTCCAGAATCCCGCTGCCCAGGCCGTAGAGGTCAACAATGCTTACGATAGCTCGATTCACTACACGGATGAGTTCTTCCGACGCGTGGCAGAGATTCTTGGCAATCGCCCGTTTGTCTATGTGTATGTGAGCGACCACGGCGAATATCTGGGCCACGATGGCATGTGGGGGCGTGCTGCACTTGGCGAACAGCACATCTCCTATCATTCCACAGATGGCTGCAAGGTAGGTATGTTTGTGCTTTTCAATGATGCCTTCGCCTCGCTGAATCCGCACTTTGCCGCAGCGCTGCAGCAGATGCGAGCCAACTCTTCTCATGTTGTGGCTCATGAGCACATTTTCCATACTGTACTGGGGTTATTCAAGCTGGAGACACAGCATTACAATCCCGCGTTGGATCTGACTTCTGCTTCAGCACAACCTTACGATGGGCCAAAACCCTGAGTATCTGATATCTTGCAAAACTTTACCGCGCGACAGGATTTTATCTTGCCAAGGGCAGGGCTAAATGGCAGAATAAGCGCATGGCGCGTTTCGGTAAAATTCTGGCATTTGCTTTGCTTGGTGCGGCTGCAATCATAACGGGCTGCCAGCAGCAGGGCTTCAATTCCTACCTGCGTTCTCCGCGCCCGGTGAGATTCCAGGCAGTGCGTACACCGCTGGTGCAGCGCAGCATATCCCGACTGGCTCGTGAGGTGAATATCAAGGTGCGCATCATGCCCTCTAACTCGCGCCAGCGCCGTGGCTCACGCAAGCTGAATCCCAGCTTTATCACGATTCACAGCACGGCTAATCACTCTCCTTCTTCCACCGCCATGCAGCATTCCCGCGCACTTTGCCGCGGGGCATTCACCAACCGCAGCTGGCACTTCACCGTGGACCAGTTCATGTGCGTGCAGAACCTGCCGCTGCGCGAAACGGGCTGGCATGCCGGTACCCCGGCGGGTAATAACAACTCCATCGGCATAGAGATGTGTGAATGCGAGAACCGTGGGCATAATCATTTCCGTACCTGGGATCGCGCCGCCAAGCTCACCGCCGTGCTCATGAAGCGATACGGCATTCCGCTGCGCCGTGTGGTGCCTCACTACCACTGGACCCGCAAGAATTGTCCCGCTCCGCTGCTGACCAACGGCAAGCCCGGCCCCAAATGGGCATGGTTCCACAGCCGTGTGGACTACTACTACCGCTGCATTAACCAGGGTAAATCACACCGCTGATGAGCGAGAGTCTGCTGCCGGAGTCACCACTTGCATCGCTGGCGGGCATCTCGCCACGCGAACAGAAGGCTCTGCAGGCTGCAGGTCTGGAGACAGTAGGGCAGCTACTGCAACGCATCCCCAGGCGTTATGAAGACCGCCGCACATCACATCCCCTGCATCTGCTGCAGGATGGTGAAACCGTATGTGTGCGCGTGCATGTGTATAGTGCAGGCTGGAGATATTCGTACAAGCGTTATTTTGAAGCAACAACGGGCACTGAGGGTGATCCGCATGGCACGAGACTCTACCTGAGGTGGTTCAATATGCCTTATGTGGCCAAATTGCTGGCTACAGGAATGAATCTTTGTGTCTATGGCAAGGTTAAGGTCTATGGCGGCAAGCTCACCATGGCCAATCCTGATTTTGAGGTGATGGATGATGAGGATGCCGGCTACAGGCTGGTGGCGGCAGCCATGGGTGGTCCTCTCATGCCGCCGAGTGCGGGGCAGGGTGGTGTTTCGATTCATACAGACCGGATTGTACCCATCTACAGAAGTCTTGCAGGACTTGCAGCGCGCAATTACCGCGCGCTTGTCTGGAGGACTCTGCAGCAGCTGCCTCAGGAGCTTCCGCCACCCGGATATGACGTGGCTCCCGCATATCCATATTGGCAGGCTGTGCGCGATATTCATTTCCCGGCAGAAGAAGGTGTGCACCGTAAAGCCCGGTTGCGCTTTGCCTTACAGGAATGTTTCGAGCAGCAGTTCAGAGTGGCCTGGCGGCGCCACCTGCAACAGGGCAACCCAGGCCAGGTTACCGCAACCTGTTCAGCATATGTGGATGAACTTCTGCAATTCCTGCCGTTCCGGTTGACTGCGGCACAGCTCCGCTGTGTGCAGGAAATCCAGCATGATATGGCGCAGCCCCGCCAGATGAACCGTCTGCTGCAAGGTGATGTTGGCAGCGGTAAGACTCTGGTGGCGCTCTGCGCCATGTTGCTTGCTGTGGGCAGTGGCAAGGTGGCGGCTATGCTTGCGCCCACCCAGATTCTCGCAGAGCAGCATTATCGTAATTTCTGCCGTCTACTGGCGCATACAGATGTTTCCGTTTCGCTACGCACTTCCGACCGGGCAGATGATTCGGGGCTTGTGTTGGATGCTGGAGAGAGGGATGATACGCCCCGCATCATTGTAGGTACTCATGCCTTGCTGTATAAGAAGCATCGGCCCCATAATCTGGGGCTCGCAGTAATAGATGAGCAGCACAAGTTCGGAGTAGAGCAGAGAGAAAAGTTCATAGCCAGTGGAGATAACCCTGACGTGCTCGTCATGACAGCCACTCCGATACCGCGTACGCTTACACTGACGCTATATGGCGACCTCGACGTTTCCATCATTGATGAGTTGCCGGCCAATCGCGGGGAGATAGTAACGGCTTTGCGAAACCCTGCCAATATGAAACGCATCATCGCTTTCATGCAGCAGCAAATGAATGATGGAAGGCAGATCTATGTGGTTTCTCCGCTGGTGGAAGAGAGCGATACCCGGAAACAAGCCAACGCCAAGGCGGAGTTGGAACGGTGGCAACAGCTTTTCCCCGAGCGAAGAATTGGTCTGCTGCATGGTCGTCTGCCAGCGGATGAGAAAGAGGCTGTTATGCAGACTTTCCACAACGGGGAAACGGATATTCTCGTTGCCACCACAGTAGTAGAAGTCGGCGTGGATGTTCCTAACGCCAACGTGATGATAATCAATGATGCTGACAGCTTCGGATTATCTCAGCTACACCAGCTCAGAGGACGAATCGGACGAGGAGAACACAAGAGCTACTGCATCCTGCTTAGCAAGGCAAAACCTGGCGAGGCAGGGAGAGATAAACTCGAAGTTCTGTGCCGTACGCTGAATGGCTTTGAGATTGCCGAAGAAGACTTCCGACTGAGAGGCCCCGGTGATGTGCTGGGAACTGTCCAAAGCGGGCTGGGCGCGGTATCATTCCCTGAATGGCTCGCAGATATGCGCCTGATTCACCGTGCCAACCGAGACGCATCAGCGATTCTGGAAGCAGACCCGACTTTGTCCATGCCTAAGCATGCTGCACTGCGTTTGCTCGTGCAGAAGGATGAAGCAGGGCGGGTAACCGGTTAACGGAGCCAGGCAAGGAACTCCTTGTTACCTTCCATGCCGGTAATGGGAGAATCTGCCACACCGCACCATTCGCGGTGCAGCTCCTCGGTGACAAATGTCCTGATTTTATCAACGGCCCGCTGGTGCAGAACGGCATCACGCACAATGCCGCCAGGGCCTATGTCTTCAGGCTGCAACTCAAACTGGGGCTTGATGAGTACAAGTAAATCGCCGCCTTCTTCCAGGCAGTCATAGGCTGCGGGCAGAATCTTGGTCAGGGAAATGAATGAGACGTCGCTCACAATGAGCTGCACCTTCTCGCCTAAATCTGCCGGGGTCATGTAGCGGGCATTAAACTGCTCCTTTACCACAACGCGGGGGTCATTCCTCAGCTTCCACACCAGCTGGTTAGTACCTACATCAACAGCGTGAACACGGGTGGCGCCGTTCTGCAGCAGACAATCTGTAAAACCACCGGTGGAGGAACCAATGTCAAGGCAGATTTTGCCTTCTGCCTTGACAGGGAATGTCTTCAGTGCGCCTTCGAGCTTCAGCCCGCCGCGGCTGACGTACCGTGGCTTGTTCTTCACGGTAATGGGCAGGGTGTCATCCACCTTGGTGCCGGGCTTGGTGATTACCTGACCCTTCACACTGACCTCACCCGCAAGGATGAGGCGCTGCGCCTGTTCCCGTGAATCACACAGCCCTTGCTGTGCCACTAGTACGTCTAACCGCTGCTTAGCCATGGAATGCTTTAGTAACTGTCATTGTTGCGGCGACGCAGACCGCGGTTCTGCCCGGGCATGACGGGGTATGAACGCTTCTTGGGCTGGGCCTGGGGAGTGGAATAGCGAGGCTGCTGCTGAGCTACAGGAGTGGTTCTGGGCTTCACTACGGAAGGCGAGGCCATGAGGGGCGTGCCGGTTACCGTCGGTGCAGGCTGAGTCTTGGTGATGATGATAGCCTTGTTCTGATTGGAAGGTACATATACCTGAGGCTGAACCGGAGTAGGGGCGGGGGGCGGAGTAACCTTGGCCGGCTGAGGCTGTGCAACGACAGGTTCAGGCTTCTTAACCTCTGCAGGGGCAGTAGTAACAGGTTGTTGCTGGGCTACAACAGAGGTGGGCTTTTCCTCTACCTTCGGAGCAGGTGCGGGTGCCGGTTCTGTTGTCACAGGCTGGTTCTGAGTAACCACTGCGGCCGGTTTCACCTCTTCGGGTTTTGCTTCTTCCTTTACTTCAGCTGTGGGTGCGGGTTCTGCAGTAATGATGACGGGTTGGGCAGGCTCCATAGGCTCAGGCTGATTCTGAGCAAAGAGAGGGGCAGCCTCGGTTGCGGGGGCTGGGGCGGGCTCGGTGAGTGCAGGCTGATTCTGTGAGACTACAGAGGTGGGCTTTTCTTCAACTACAGGTTCCGTGGCTGCCTGTACTGGCGCAACAACCTCAGGCTCAGGAGCCGGTGCAACCACAGGAGCTTCTTCTGCCACTACGGCAGGGGTAACTACGGGTGCGTTCCTGGTAATGATTCGTGCGTGGCCGGTTACCACATCATAACTCTCTGTGCAGGAAGAGAGGACAACGCCGATAGAAAGAAGATAGAGGTTTCTTTTCATAATGTTATTTTGTTTTGTAAGTTTATAAAATTGTGTGAGTTGTGGCCCAGCTGCTTAAGTGATAGATAACCGTGATGATGGTCATGAAGATAAACACTGAATCTCGAGAGCGAGGACCGGAATATTCCTGAGGCGTAGGAAGAAATGCCCGGATGGTTACCCAGATAGCAGCCAGCCAGAGGAAGAAGTTGAAATTCTGAAACGCCGGGGTGCTGAAAGCTGCTACATAATCTGCACCTGCTGACTGAATTACATGGAAACTGAGAGCAGGGACCATGACCATGATAGCAAACTCGGGACGGAGCTTCTGGTTTGTGTACACACGAAACCAGGTCACTGACCACAGAGCCACAGCTAATAGAGCAGCAATGGACACGCGCCACATGCCATCCAGCATGCCTGGTATGGCATTCAGTGCTACAGTAAGCGGAGCTGCGCAGTATATGTATTGCAGGCGTTTCATGCTCAGCCTACCCAATTCCAGGTAATCGGTACTTCGATGTCGGGGTGAAGGCTTCGCATTGCGGGGCTGCCCAGCACACATTCCTCCAGTGCTTTAATGTGGGGATTGCCGGCGGGCAGGGGAACACTGATTTCTGTCTCGATGCGGGCAATGCGGCGAGGATTGGCGCTCATTACCTTGCCAACGGTGATGATAGTGCCGCTCAGATTAAGCCCGTTGTCTTCTGCATAGATGCCCATGATAGTTTCCATGCAGGCGGCCATGGCCGAGCACATCATGTCTGTGGGAGAGAAAGATTCGCCTTTGCCGCGATTATCAACCGGGGCGTCTGTTGCTACGCTGGCGCCCGACGGACCATGCTCCAGGGTACAGTGGAGATTACCCTGATATGTGATTGTGCATTTGACCATAGGCCAACATACTACTCCACGTGCGAGGGGAGAGTCAAGTTAGAATCCCGCCAACCTGACAAAAATAGAAATTTACAACTACGCATAATATGCGTAATGATAAATAAGAAAACTAGTGTTTGGCAGCGTGTAAGAATCAGCTTGAAATGCGTAAAAAACTTGGTAGAATAATCGGCGCTTATGAGTATGGTGAAAGTTGAGCATCTGCACAAAGTCTTTGGGCGTTTCACAGCGGTCAAGGACGCGAGTTTCACGATTGAGAAAGGAGAAATCGTAGGTTTTCTCGGGCCCAATGGTGCGGGTAAAACAACGACGATGAAAATGCTCACAGGATATCTGCCTCCTACGGCAGGCACCGCCAGTATTGCCGGATATGATATCATCGACAATCCGCTCGAAGCTCGCCGCCATCTTGGTTACATGCCGGAAAACGTACCGCTGTATGATGACTTGCGCGTAATCGAGTATCTCGAGTACCGCGCGAGGCTCAAAGGCATTTGTGGCAAATCTGTGCGAGAACAAGTTGGTTGGGCTGTGGATCGCTGTGGTCTGGATCCCAAGCGCAAGAATCTCATAAGCACGCTGTCCAAGGGGTATCGCCAGCGAGTCGGATTAGCAGACGCCCTGCTCGGCAACCCTGATCTGCTGATTCTTGACGAGCCTACAAACGGCCTGGACCCGAACCAGATTCGTCAGATTCGTGAACTTGTGCGGTCTCTCGCAGAAGAACACACCGTTATTCTCTCCACTCATATCCTCAGTGAGGTGGAAATGATTTGTAATAAGGTGATTATTATTGACCAGGGTCAGATTAAGGCCAATGATACGCCACAGAATCTCACGCGAGGTCTGCGAGCTGCAGGTCGCGTATCTATTGAATTTAAGGGAGATCTGGATATTGTGGTAAGTGAGCTTGAAGCTTTTGCTCCTGTAAAGAAGGTAATCGTAGAAGACCCCCTGCCCGGCGGCTGGCACCACGTAGTGGTTCGAGCGGAACCCGGTACTGATACCCGCGAAAAGGCAGCTGCCATCATAGCCGCGCACCATTTCCCGATGCGTCACATTTACCGCCACATACCCAGCCTCGAAGATGTGTTTGTGGAAATGACTCGTAAAGACTAAATATTTACCAACAATGGCAAACGATACAAAGAAAGAGATTCTGCGCACGCGCAGCTGGTTTGCAACATTGCGTACCATCTTTGGCCGTGAGCTGCGCAGCTACCTGTGCACGCCTTTCGGCTGGGTGATTCTTGCCTGTGCCATGGGGCTGCAGGGGTTCTGGCTTCAGGCGGCACTCCAGACCATGAGCAAAGCCACCGGCGAGAGCGTCATGTATTACATGCTGGATAATGTGAACTTCTGGTTCTTCTTTATCTTCATTTTCCCGCTCATCACCATGCGCACGATGGCTGAGGAAGAAAGCCATGGAACACTGGAAGGCTTGCTCACAGCACCGGTGACAACGACGCAGATTGTTCTTGGTAAATATTTTGCAGCACTAATCTTCTACATCATCCTGTGGACTCCCATGCTCCTCTATCCCTGGATGAGCGACCTTGGTAATCTCTACACGAATCTGCGTTATGATGAGGTGGCCGAGGGTAGAATTACCTATACGCCCGCCGATTGGTTTGGCCCCATATCAATCCTGACGATTTCAGGAACATTCTTCATTGCTCTGGGCATTTTCTGTTCCTCGCTTACACGCAGTCAGATTATTGCAGGCATTGTGTGCACCTGCTCCATAATTATTTACTACTTCATGGGTCGAGTGCCTGAGCTTTGGGGTGAGTTCCCTGCAGCTCCTGCGTTCCACTACATGTCTATTTCTGAACAAATCAGTTCATTTGCGCGCGGCTTGATTGATACCCGTCCCCTCGTCCTTTACCTGAGCCTTGCAGTATTGACTCTCGCCCTTACAAAGCGAGTGGTTGATTATCGCCGTTGGCACCGCTGATTATACCCACCTTCCCCCTTTTCTGCAACATGAGTAAACAGAGTTACACCGGTCACCCTGATGCCCGCAAGACTAAGTACAATCCACTTGCGTGGATTAATCTGGTATTGCTGGCCATTGTCGTATTAGCATGCAACTACATAGGCTGCATGGAGTATGCCCGCCGTGATCTTTCGCAGGATATGCGTTATACGATTTCTGACCGCACTATCAATGTGCTGAGCAGCGAGCGTATCCAGAATCGCGAGACTCCGGTGCGCATTATCTTTGCATTCAAACGTTCCACTCCCAACTTCACCCGCATGTATTCCTTGCTTGAGGAATATGAGCGCTATGGTAAAGGCAAGATTGAGATTGAGCGCTTTGACCCGATGCGCCAACCTAACCGTGCCCGTGAAATTTCGCAGATCTACGGAGTGGAGTTCAAGCAGGATTTATGCATTATCGATGCGCGTAAAGACCCGAATGCCCCTATCAAGACATTTGAGGAACGCCACAGCGACCGCCAGCACGTGCGTATCCGCCCCGGCACTTCCTTCATTAAATACGAAACACTGCCCGATGAAAGTCGCAGAGCCGTTGCTCTCATGATGGATGAGGTTGTGTGCAGCGCAGTGACTGAGGCAGTTGAAGGCGAGATGCGCCACATGTATGTGGTGGAAGGTAAGGGTGGCGTTTCCCGCGACGACCAATCCTTGCTTGAATCCATCGGCAATATCACAAACTCTCTGAATATTCAGCTTTCCTGGCTGGATATTGCTAATGCGGATAAATTGCCGGCCAATGCTGAAGGCCTCATCGTCATTGCTCCCCAGACCGATTTCACGGACAAGGAGATGGACGTGCTTCGTGAATACTGGGAACGCGAGGGGCGTAATGCGTTTTTCGTGGCTCTGGACCCCACCGTGGAGGCAAAATTGCCTCGTTTGTACCGTTTCCTGCGTGAACAGGGCATCCGTCCTAATAGCGACCGAGTTCTGCTCCGTGACCGTAAGCGTGCCTACTACGATATCAGCGCAGTGTTCCCCAAGGGGCTCAACTGCACCAAATCGTTCTGGAATGGTACAACGCTTGTTGAAGGCCAGTGTATGTCTCTCACACTTGAGCACGGGGATGAGAATGCTGCAGCATTACGCAAGCTGACCACCTACCCCCTGCTCATGACTACCGCGGAGTATTATGGCGAGACGCGCCGTGACCTCGAACCGGTGTATCACATCGGCGAGGACCGTGAGGGTCCCCTCTGCCTTGAAGCAGCTGTGACACGAGGCAACCCCAGAGACCCGAATAACCTTTCCACAATGGTTGTTCTGGGTAATGTGGACATGCTTTCCCGCGAAAATGCCAAGACGGAACAGCGCGACTATATGCACACGCTCTGGGCATGGATGAGCAGCCGCCCTGAATATGGTGGTAAGAGTGCGAATCAGGACCTCACGATGAAGATTGACCTGAACCGCCACACGCGTAGCGCAATTGAAAATCTGACGCTGCTCATAATGCCTCTCTTTGCATTCCTCGTGGCTCTCTTCATCTGGAACACGCGCCGCCATTAAGACTTTCCCGTTCATGAGAATCCTCCCTACCATAATTCTCTCGATTCTTGCGGCCGGAGCCGTAACGATGGCCACATTCCTGGCTATAGACGGTAATCTTGCCAGAATTACCGGCTGGTACCGCTTTGAGCCGGGTATGCCGCTATTCTCGCAGGAGAATATTGCACAGCTCGATGAGGTGTGCTGGATGAGAATTCAGGATCTGCACGATGAAATCGTCTGCGCCAAGGATGAGGAAGGAACCTGGTGGATTATTCATCCTTTCAAGGACAGGCTCGCCCCCTCTGTTCAGCAGGCAATCTTCTCCTTTACGGCAAACGCCAGGCTGGTCGATACGCTGCCCTTGAATAACATTACCCGTGCCAATATGCGAGAGTTCGGTGTGGAGACTTCTCCCTACCGCATTACTTTGAAACGACCGGAGGGTAAGAATAGTCTGACTACAGTAGCTAAGTACACCCTGGGTAGTGCTTCTCCCTGGCTTGCAGATGCAGGAGATGGAGAAACGCTGTTTCCTACAACATATCTACGCACCAATTTCTATGGACGCGATATGCGAATCCATGTAGTCAGTGGCAATATCCTGAGTGTATTCAAGGAAGGCCTCGAAGCCCTGCGAGACCCCTCACCTCTCCAGTTTGCGCCTGAGCTGTTGAGAAAAATATCGGTTCAGACATCGCAGCCTGGAGCCAGCGAACTGAAACTGCAACGTATCAGTGCTGAATCTGCATGGAGCATTTCTGCGCCTGTCCTGACGAGTGCAGATGAGGATAAGGTGACTCAATTGATTAATAACCTGCTTTCCATGAAAGCAGTGCGGGTGGAAGATGCCATTGAAGTCAAGCTTTCAGGTCAGCCGCAGGTTTCCATAAAGCTTGAGGGAGAATGGGGCGATAAGCCCATGGAGATTAAAGTTTATGAAACCTTCACGCAGCAAGGTGATGACCAGAAATATTGCCATGCTACAGTGAATAATCGTCCTGTCGTCTTTACGTTGCTTGCTGCACCCAGGGAAGCTCATACCGGTAGTTATGCCCGCCTTATCAAAGCAGTGTGTGAACTGCCTGTGTTGCCTAAAAAGAGCATGGCTCAGGTTCGCATGGCAAGCCAGCAGGTATCTGTGTCGCAGATGCCGCTGAGTCTGGAACAACTGCGCTCAATGCGGTTTACCGAGCTGGACGCACGGGATGTGTCTGCCTTTTCCCTGCGTACCACGCGTGGTCGTGGCGCAGTCCGCTGTCAGTTGATACCCGGCGATGAGGAGAGCAAGGTTGAAGATACCTGGATGTTTGCAACTCCGGGCAAGCGCTTTGAAAAGGCAGAAAGCTCATCTGTTGTTAATTTCCTGAACGGACTGAGCAGCATTCCGGTGGAAGAAGTTGTAGCAGATGCTGCCCCTGGTGCTGGTATGGGGAGCCTGCTTGCCCAATTCGGGCTGGATAACCCTGACTACATGCTTACAGTACAGCCTCGGCCCTGCATGTTGCGCGCCACTCTATTCGGCTATGATTTACCCATGGTAAAGGACCGCCAGCCGAGGCAGTTTGCTATTCGTCGTTTTGCGGACCCGGTCAGCGGCCGCCAGGCATGGTTCGGCACGGAATTAGGTTCCAATTCTATCTGCAAACTCAGTACAAAGTTTACCCGTCTGCTTTCCCTGCGTGCAGAAAAATGGAAGGATCGCAACCTGCTGGAGTTCCCGATTTCTGCAGTCCGACGCATTACGCTCGATTATCAGCAGGCTCCGCTGGTGCTTGACTACGAATATATGGGTGAAACCTGGAGTGGCACCCTCAAGGGAGAAGACATTACGCCTCGCATCAACCCGCATCGTGCTGCATACTATGTTCGCCGACTGCAGAAACTGAAAGTCGCCCAGTGGCTTGATTCCGAGGATGAAGATGCTCTGGCTTGTCTGAATAATCCCGCTTTCAGCGTGAAGCTGGATCTGGAATTAACAGACTACTCAGATGCGGAAGAAACAGTCATCGAGCAGGATGCATCTGCAGGCCAGATTACAGATACCCCTGAAGGGATGCTGCAGGAGACCGGCTCCGATGCCGATATCCTCCGCTCTCTTGCCACCATGGAGCGCAAGACCATAGCACAGACTCGTACGCTGCAGATTGCGCCTGCTTCGTATGATTCTGATAAGCCTTTCTTCTATGGCAGGGTTGCAGAGACAGGGCAGCTCTTTATTCTTTCATTTGAGGATGCTCAGTCTCTGGCTGGCGACTTCCTGGATATGTAAAATCATTGTCGATTATGTGGGTCTGGAAAAAAACTATCTCTAAGTCGAATGAGTCTCTGTGGCAGCAGCGTGTTGGCGACATACCCGGCGCTGTGTTCTCCGAAGGTTTTCATGCGGAAAAGCTGAATATGGATGTGTACACAGAAAGTGCCGAGGAAGCATTGGTTCTGCAGGCTTGTTATGGTGGTAATGTTGAAGAACTGACCACCATTGACTGGGTGGCCGCCACTGCTCCGGAAAACGTGCCTCCGCTTATTATCCGCGACAAACTGGTCATTTCTGCTTCTGCAGATCCTGCGGTACTGGACGCTTTGCGTGAACGCTATCCCCGTCGCATTATTCTGACATTTCCTGCTGAGCGTGCGTTTGGTACAGGCAATCATGCCACTACCTCCACATGTCTGCGCATGCTCTGCGACCATGTACGCAAGCTTCCTGCGGGCAGCTGGAATCTGGCTGACATAGGCTGTGGTACCGGCGTGCTGGCTCTGGCCGGGCTTAGGTTGGGCGCTGCCAACGCTATCAGTTTTGACTTCGATCCCGTGGCAGTAGAGGTTGCGGCGCGTAATATCGAACGCAATGGCGGCGCTGATAATCTTGACCTGTTCCAGGCTGATGTATTTGAATGGACTCCCAAGCCCGGTCAGCAGGCCGATGTGGTACTGGCCAATCTGTTCTCAACGGTGCTTCAGAAAGCGTTCCCCCGCCTTATTGCCGCCATGAAGCCTGAAGGAATACTCATTATCTCCGGCATTCTCAATACCCAGGCTGAGGAAACGCTGAACGCTGCCAGATTGGCCGGACTTCGCGTCCAGAAGACTATTACACGTGGTAAGTGGACAACTGCTCAGCTGAATCTGGCATGAATATCCTTGCTATAGAAACATCTGTGCCTCAGGCCTCTCTTTGCCTGTATGCCAAGGGGGGCATCAAGTTTTCTACTTCGTGGCATGCAGAACGTAATCATGATGCCCACCTCTTCCCTGCTCTGCAGCAAGCGCTGGATTGCCTGACTGATGCAGATAATATCGATTATATACTGGTGGGCGCCGGCCCTGGCAGCTATGGAGGCGTGAGGGTTGCATTGGCTGCAGGTGTAGGTATATCAACTGTAACAAATGCCCATCTTGTGGCGGTGGAATCGTGGGCCCAACTGGCCGCCAAGGATACTTGTGTGGTGGCCGATGCCCGCAGAGGTGGCTGGACGGTCCGTTACCCCGATGGCCATATCGATGTCCTTTCCCCGGAGCAGTTGCAACAGCTTCCGCAGCCCCTGTACTCCGTTGAGCCTGCTGGTGTATTGGAGGCAAAGGGGATGACAAACGTTCAGAAGGAGGGCCTGATACCTACGGCAGAAGGCCTTGTGGATACGTGGCTCGAGATGACTGAGGCAGAGCGGGAAATACTTGCAGGAAAACCGGCAGAACCCATCTATGTGCGCCCCCCGCATATCACGGCCGCCGCTAAGAAACCTTGGGAAATATGATGAGCAATTCCACAGATTCTGCCGCTTTCTGTCATTCCTGCCAGAGGTGTGGCGCCTGCTGCCGCTGGGAAGGCAACGTCTGCCTGACTGATGAAGACATAACGGCTATTTCTGCTTATCTGGGCATGGATGAAGTGGCGTTCATTAATGAACTCTGCCACCTGCAGCGCAACCGCCGCGGCCTTTCTCTTATCGATGCTCCTGACGGAGCATGCATCATGCTGCAGCCTGATAATACCTGCCGGATTCAGCCCGTAAAACCCCAGCAGTGCCGTGATTTTCCCTATAAATGGAATTTCCCCGGCTGGGAACAGCGATGCCCCGGGTACGGCAAGAAAGACAACGAGTGATGCATAAGAAGCGGAACATCAGAGAGAAACTCAATTATCTGCTTCAGTCAGGGCGCCGTCGTATCCTGAGGTATCGAAGCAAGGTTGCTTCTGTGCTGAACACGGTTCCGCATCGCATTGCTGCGCGTGATGAATCACGCCGTGCCCATGCTGGCACCATTGCAGACCTATTTGCATCCATCATGTGCCAAGTGGTGGATATTGGTGTGGACAAGCTGGATACGGCCATGGATATATTGCGCCACGATTTCCCGAACGTGGAGCATATATGGCTTGCTGAGCGTTTCCAGAAAGCTTATGAAGCGGCATATCCCCTGCCCGCAACACTTGCACTGGCAGCTGCAGGACGCACGGAGGAGGAACGAATTTCGCTGGCTCTGGAAGTGTATGCGCTTCTACTCCGAATCGGAGGTGATTTGACTTCTCCCATGCTTTTCGAGGAAGTTACCTACGGGCTGAATCTCCCGGGGGTGGCAACGATGCTCGAAAATCTGATGCGCACCCCTTCAGCACAGGCCCCAAGACCGTTGGAGAGCATATCGTTTTCCTCTCGTCCAGGTAAGAACACCGTTGAACTGCCTGCAGAAGAAGATGATGTAGCGTTCCGTGCCATCCGATGCGTAAACTTCCTACTGATTGTCAATGATTCTGATGCCCCCATTTCCGTTCGAGGCCAGACGCTGGGCAAGGGTGGAGTTTTACCGCTTTCATCGCGCCAGACGGTTGAGTTGAGCAGTTGTTATTTCAGCTACCGTACGATTGTCGCGTTGCTGCAGACCTGTTACACTGGCGTGCGTCTGGTGAATTACTTCTCGCTGGAGGGGGAACGACTCTCCATGACCAGACAACGCCTCAGAAACAGCATCGCGCGCGTATCCATGGGGCTGGATGTTGAAATCGAAGTTCTTCGCCCTGATGCCGGATTTTCTCATGAGGGGAAAGAGCTTGCCGTTGGTGCCCCCGTTACAAGTTCATATTTCACCCCATTCCATGTGCGAGGCAAAGGCCCGTTTACCTTTGTTGATCTCGCGGACATGGATACTGCCGGCAGCAGTTACCTGCTTGATCCTGGTGACAGAAAGGTGTTGGTGACCAACCTGCCCTATATGAACCGTCCGGATGTACTGAAACTTACTCCCGGACTTGCCCCGGGTGTGGTGCTGGAGGTGAACTATTCTCGCAGTACAAATACCGGTACTGTACGCGTGCTGGAGGGTACATCACATTCTGTGGCAGTCAATGATATCGCCGTGCGAGGAGAGGATGTCCCTGTGCAGGATGGCGATTTGATTACCTTGAGCGCCGTTCAGTCCCTGCGTTGCCGCTTTTCCAGCGGTGTGATTGAGGAGGAATCGAATGTTATTTCCACGCTCACCGTTCGCGGCCTGACTCGTGATTTTGTGCGCGCCGGCCGTGTCGTGGATAACATTGACTTCACCCTCCGTCGCGGTGAAATGGCTTGCATCCTCGGTCCCAGTGGCTCGGGTAAGAGTACCCTGCTCTCAATGCTGGCCGGGCATCTATCGCCCTCGTTCGGTAGCATATTGTACAACAATGAGCGGCTTACAACCCGCTCAGAGAACCTGCGGCGCCACATTGCCTTTATTCCTCGTGAAGATATTCTGGATGAGGCAATGACAGTGGGCGAACACATATACCAGGCATCGGTCGCCCGCCGTCCCCGCCTTTCGCATGCAGACCGCATGCGGCGCGTTTCCACGGTACTGAACTTTGTGGGTATCGGTCACCTTGCAGACCGCTCGGTGGGGCGCGCGGGCGAACGTACCATTTCCGATGGTGAACGTACCCGATTGAACCTGGGATTGGATCTTACCGGTACTTCCGAAGTTTTCCTTATTGATGAACCTATTAGCGGGTTGTCTTCCTCTGACGCCGAAAGAGTTATCGAAACTCTGGAGAATATGGCAGAAGGACGCATCCTGCTTTGTACCCTGCACCGCCCGGCTCAGGTGCTGCTTAACCGCTTCAAAAAGGTTATGGTGCTGGATACTCACGGGCAGATGGCGTTCTGGGGTAGTCCGCAGGAAATGGTCAGCTATTTCCGGAATGCTGCGCGAGAGATGCGACTGAGGATTCCCCGTGAAGCAATTGCAGCAGGTGGTGCGGACTACGTATTCGAAGTGCTTGATGCCCCCTTCCGCCGGGTTGGTAGCCGTTACAGGGAAAATCCTAACTTGTGGCAGGAGCGTTTCGAAAAATTATCGTATCATGGCAAGCCGGGAGAAACAGCCGCCCCAGAACAGGAAAATGCTGCCCGCTCCATTCCCAGACATTTGCCACGAACCCCTCAGGAGTTGTGGCGACTTTTCCAGCTCTGGGTCTCAAGAACCCTGCTGGCCCGAGTGAGAAGCCGCCTGGGATTATATGCAATGATATTGGAGGGCCCGGTGCTTGCCGCCTTGATTGCTGGTACTCTACGCGCCTCTTCTGAAGCCCCGTATACCTTCTATAAATCGTTGCATATAACAGAGTACCTGTTCCTCTCGCTCGTCCTGGCCATGTTTTTCGGGCTCACCGATGCAGCGTGTGAAATCCTGCGCGACAGACCTCTGTTGCGCCGTGAAAGTAACTACAAGCTTTTCACAGGTGGCTATTTGTCCGCAAAGGTACTGGTTCTCACAAGTATTGCCGGCGTGCAGTGTGCGCTATACCTGCTGGTAGGTAATGCAATCCTGGGGATTCATTACATGTTCTGGAGTCATTTTGCTGTAATGATTCTTACGGCATTTGTTGGTATCGCGCTCTCGCTCATGGTATCCGCATTTGTCCGGCAGGATCGTACAGCGCTCAACATTGTCCCCTTGCTGCTAGTTCCTCAGATCCTGTTGGCTGGAGCCCTTGTAAGATTCGAGGAAATGAATGAGTTCAGTCCTCGGATCCCGGACGGCATTATCCCTGCGGCGATTGATAAAAAGCTTTCCAATCTTCGACATAGAGTGGCATATCAGGATGAAATGACTCATGCTATCACAAGTAAGCCAGTACCTCTGATTGCCGAGTTCTGCCCGCTTCGATACGCGTTCGAAATGCTTTTTGTTGTGCAGACAACAAACAATCTCTGGGAATCAAAAACAGGCCAGGTAAGCCAGTTACGTGAAGAACTGAAGGAAAACGGCTCCATAGATGAACTGCGGTTTATTCAGCGTGCTGCATTGGCTTTCAATGGCATGGCCTCGAATGTATACGAGGCGAAGGAGATATTGCGAAAGGTGAATAAGGCTGCAATGAACCGCAATGAGGAGTTTCTGGAGGGTGTTCTCATTCAGCAGGATGAACGCATACAGACAGACCATGACCAGCCTGCAGAGTTCTATTTCTCCAACCGCAAGCTCACTTCGATGACGGAAGGCGTGAAGACGGCTCGAAAAGACGGACGAACCAACGAATACCGAGGATTCTTCCTCTCGCCCCATCAGGCTCGTCCGTTTGGCCGAATTGACCATGAAACAGATGAAAATTCCATACCCACTGTAGCACGCAATGCTGTTTACCTCTTTATTATGGGGCTCATTCCCATTCTGCTGGCTGGTTGGGGATTAAGGCGCATTTGCAGAGGTAAATAAGAACTGCAATCTGCGTCAATATAGCATATTTTTCTTTCAATGATGTTGAGTGCATTGTATAATGCCCCCGTGCGCAGATGCAACCGCTGCGCTCTGTGATAAGAAAATGAAAATCGTTCTTGCATACTCCGGTGGTCTTGACACATCCGTGCTTCTGGTGTGGCTCAAGGAGAAGTACAATGCCGAAATCATTGCCTACTGCGCAGACGTAGGTCAGGCTGAAGAGCTCGACGGCGTTATCGAGAAGGCTCTTGCTACTGGTGCATCCAAGTGCATCATCGGCGATCTTAAGGCTGATTTCGCCGAAAACTATATTTTCCCCATGTTCCAGGCCAACGCCGTGTACGAAGGCCGCTACCTGCTGGGTACCTCCATTGCCCGCCCCTGCATTTCCAAGGCCATGGTGGACGTAGCCATTGCTGAAGGTGCTGATGCCATTGCCCACGGCGCTACCGGTAAGGGCAATGACCAGGTTCGCTTCGAGCTTTCCATCAATGCTCTTGCTCCCAAGCTTCAGGTAATTGCCCCCTGGCGCATGAAGGAGTGGCGTGACCAGTTCCCCGGACGCGCCGAGATGATCAAGTACGCTGAGGAACACGGCATTCCGATCCGCCAGAGCATGAAGAAGCCCTACTCCATGGACCGCAACCTGCTTCACATTTCCTACGAGGCCGGCATTCTGGAAGATACCTGGTACGATGCCACCAAGGAAGAGGACCGCGGCATGTATGTGCTTTCCTCTGCTCCCGAGGACGCCCCCGATGCTCCCCAGTACCTGCAGTGCCTGTTCGAAAAGGGCAACATCATTGGTCTGCAGACTGAAGGTCTGGCTGAAATCATGGCTGAGGTGGGCACTACCGCACAGGGTGAAAAGGATGGTTATACCCTACTCGACCCGCTTGGTGTCATGCTGGTGCTGAACTACCTGGGTGGTAAGCACGGTATCGGCCGCGTTGACATTATTGAGAACCGCTTCGTGGGCATGAAGAGCCGCGGTATCTATGAGACTCCCGGTGGTACCATCCTGCTGGCTGCTCACCGCGATATCGAGACCATCACCATGGACCGCGAGGCTCAGAAGGTGCGCGATTCCCTGATTCCCGACTACGCCGCTATGGTGTACAACGGTTTCTGGTTTGCCCCCGAGCGCGAAGCTATCCAGGCTCTCGTGACCAAGACTCAGGAAACTGTGAACGGCGAGGTGCGTCTCAAGCTCTACAAGGGCAACGTGATGTACGCCGGCCGCCGCAGCCCGAACAGCCTGTACAGCTACGCCATGGCCACCATGGAAGCTGACTACACTGAAGAGGATTACAACCAGGATGACGCCAGCGGCTTCATTCACCTCAACGGCCTGCGCCTCAAGCAGTTCGCCCGCGTGAACAATAACTAAGGAGTTTAACCCGGGAGCCGCCTCTCTAAGGGAGCGGCTCTTTCTTATTTATATGAACTCCACACTGCCCAAGTTATCGTACGTACTTCTCTCTCACAACCGGGAGAAGTACATCCGTGCCGCCATAGAAAGTGCATTTGCCCAGGATTATGAAGGAGAACTGGAGTACATATTTTCTGACGATTGCTCCACCGACCGCACCTTTGAAATCATCAAAGAATGCGTAGCCGGATATAAGGGTAATCGCCGCGTGGTAGTCACCCAGCCCCCACGCAACATGCACCTTGCCGGCAACACGAATCACGCAGTACAATTTGTGGAGTCAGATTGGATTGTCCGCGCTGATGATGATGATTATTCCGCAGTAGACCGCTGCTCTCATATCGGCAATGCAATAAAAGAGCACCCCGATGCTCGTTATGTAACAACAGGTGTTCTTCATTTCACCGATGCGGAAGACAATAGTATTCGGGACAAATCGAATACAAAGTTTTGCGATATTCCAAACATTACTGAAACAGATATCCGTCGGCATTCAGTTGAGGAAACGGATTTTTACTTCAAAACCCTGTCATATAAGGCATGGCACATGGATGTATTCCGAAAGTTCGGCTCTCTTCCTGAAAAAGGCTACTATATTGACGATTTAACCTGTTTTTACAGAGCATCAGTGCTTGGAACCGGGGTGCACTTACATAATGTAACTGCCGTATATGCCCGCGACGGCAGCTCAAATATGAGTCTTGGAGGAAACGATAACCAGCGAGGCTATGCTTCCATTATCAGGCTGGAAAAGTTCAATGACCTGTTTTATAACATAACCTATGAGCCCTTACTTGAAGTATGTGATGCTATAGAACCGGTTGTCAAAACAATGAACAGCAACCAAGCTGAGTTATTTGTTCAGAATATACGAAAGAAAATATCCGCGCAGGAGAAAATGCGGTATTTTTGGAGGAAAGGCGTCTTTTACCGTCTGTATGTTACTGCAAAATACGAAAAATTCACGTCCTTTGCCCTGATTCGTTGCCTCCCCATGAAAGTTTTTGCCACTGTATTGGCTCTAGTGCGAATTGTAAAGAAATCGAAGCAGAAATAATGCACGCCACGCCCAAAATAGCAATCGTAGCTAATCTGCCCGTATCGTATGTTAAAAATTCGGGGGCTTCGCCTGAAGGGTATCACTGTGTATGGTTGACTACCCTTTCGCAAATTCTCCAGTATACAAGCCAGTTCGATATTCATTGGGTAATTCCAAGCAAGGAAATCAAGCAATACCAGCTTATCCGCTTTCAAAACCAGAGTTTCCATCTGATTCCCAAAGCCAGAACTTTAATAGGGCTCTGCACGGCGTACCTATATGATTATCTCTCAATAAGGCGAATAATCAAGCGAATACAGCCGGATATTGTTCATGCGTGGGGAACAGAGAACTGTCACGGCCTGGTTGTCAGCCGTATTAAAACGAAAAAGATTCTATCGATACAAGGAGTACTCAGAGCCTACGCAAAACGAGCGAGAATAGCGTTATTTGAGCGTCTGCAAGGATCGTTATATGAAGCGCGAACGTTAAGGCGATTCAAATACATTACAGTTGAATCGCTCTGGGCAAGAGAACAGGTCATTGAACACGCACCAGACTCTGAGGTCCGTTTATGGGAATATGCTATAGCAGATGACTTTTATCATACCCCGAGAAACTTATCAACTACACCGTGCTGCGTTCTGGCAGGAAGTGATACTCCGGTGAAAAATGTTGCTTCTGCCATACGGGTCTTTAAACGCCCTGAACTTTCTCATGTTACTCTCTATCTGGCCGGAGTAATGCCCGGAGCATATACCGATTTACCCCCTAATATCATACCCATGGGGTTTGTTCCGCACCATACTATTGCGGGTTTACTCTCGCAGACATGGGCGCTGGTGCATCCCAGCCTTGCAGATTCATGCCCGAATATTGTAAAAGAGGCACGCGTAATGGGAGTTCCTGCGGTAGTTACTACTGAATGCGGAGCAAAACAGTATATTATCGATGGGGAATCAGGATTTATTATTCCGCCTAATGATGATGATGCGCTTGCTAATGCGGTTTTAACAATTACGAAAAGCAAGCAGACAAACCTTGATATGGGCAAGATTGACCAGGAACGCTGCCGCAATGCTATATCTAAAGATACGATGCGAGCTGGTCTGCTGAGTTTGTACGAATACGTCTTAAATCATTAAATCCACCTCATCGCTTCCTCGCGGGCCCAGGCGTCGTCTTCCAGAATGATGGGCAGCTGGCCTTGGTAATCGCGGGGACGAGCGTTGGAAAGCACCTTCTCTACCGTTTCCCAGATGCCGGGGAATGAGAGTTTACCGTCTACAAAGGCCTGCACGGCTACTTCATTGGCGGCGTTGTACATGGCGGGCATGGTACCACCTGTCAGGCCGGCCGTGCGGGCAAGGGTAAGCGCAGGGAAATCATCCCAGCGCGGAGCCTCAAACTTAAGACTGGCTATCTGGGCCAGGTCAAGATTCGGCAGAGAGTTCGGAAGGCGGTCTGGCCAGGTTACGGCATACTGAATCGGGAAGCACATATCACTGCTGCTGAGCTGAGCCAGAATAGAACCATCCACAAACTCCACCAGAGAATGCACGATACTCTGGGGATGGACAATCACGTCCACTTTCTCCATGGGGATATCAAACAGCCATCGGGCTTCGATCATTTCCAAGCCCTTATTGAACATGGTGGCGCTATCGATGGTGATCTTCCGCCCCATCTGCCAGGTGGGGTGCTTGAGTGCCTGCTCCAGGGTTACTGCAGCAAGCTGCTCTCGAGGAGTATTGCGGAAAGGCCCTCCGCTGGCTGTCAGGATGAGTCTGCTCACCTGCCCGGCACCGCCATGGTTGCCCTGCAGGCACTGGTAAATGGCATTGTGCTCACTATCCACAGGAAGCACATTGATACCCTTCGCCTTGGCCCGGTTCATCACTACCTCACCGGCCATTACCAGAATCTCCTTGGAAGCGATGGCAAGGTCCTTGCCGGCCTCAATAGCTTCAAGCGTAGGCTTCAGACCATCTGTACCGATGATGGATACAAGAACCATGTCGGCCTCTTCAAGTGTGGCAAGCTGGCAAAGGCCATCCAGACCTGTGTATACCTTAGTTCCTGCAGGCAGGAGACGCTTCAGTTCATCAACCTTGGAGCTATCATAAATACAGACATGCTGCACACTGAACTCGCGGGCCTGCTCGGCTAATTTCTGCACATTGCTGTGGGCAGCCAGAGCCACCACCTCCATGCGCTCCGGAATATCGCGCGCCACCTTGAGAGCGCTTGTTCCAATACTGCCGGTAGAGCCGAGAATAACCACGCGTTTCTTCATAACAGGCATCATTCTACGCCATCCGGTTTCCAAAATCAAGCTAAATGGGGCGATTTGTCTTGCCATTAAGAGCAGTGTAGTGTACTCTCAGGCACGTGCCGTCCGGGTCCGGGTGGTCGCTGCGGGGCTCAGGCCCGGTAGAGGAAAGTCTGGACATCATAAGGCAGCGTGTCCTGTGAAAGCAGGAGACACCCGGAGCCAATGCCGGGTGGACGGATAGTGCCACAGAAAACAAACCGCCCGCAAGGGTAAGGGTGAAAAGGTGGGGTAAGAGCCCACCGCTCCGGAGGTGACGAAGGAGGCAAGGAAAACCCCACGCGATGCAAGACAAACAGGGAAAGGGTCGCCTGCCCGCTGTATTCCCGGGTATTAGTTGCACCCTGCTATAAACGCAGGGCGCTCCTGGCAACAGGAACGAGAAAAATGGCCACACAGCCCGCTTCGCGGGTGGACAGAATCTGGCTTACAGGACCCGGACGACACAAATCACTTTGAAGACTTTGCTTTCTCCCTATTAGCTAGAGCAATCTGCAATGCATTGGCGATATTGTGGAAGAATACGTAGAACGCGGGTCCTATGTAGGCCAGAGGATGAACGTACCATTGGCTTGCAATATACAGCGTGAGAATCGTGTTTTTCTGCCCGAGACACTGAGAACATTCACGCTTCAATCCCCTGCCCCCGAGTTTATAGCCAGAGATAAAGCCAAGAACACAAATCGCCAGAGAACCAAGCACCATGGGGAGCATATCCCACCAGGTGATATCCAGATGAAGAACTCTCTGCGTCCCTACAGCTGCTATGATTGTCAGATTTATAATCCAGATGCCTAACGAAACATCACGGAGTTTTGCGGTCCATGCCTTGCATGGCGGATAAATCAAACGCAGTGCAATGGCCACAGCTGCTGGAATACCCAGCACCGTGGCAAGCTGCTGCGCTACTTCAAGCATCAGGTCAGTGTAACAGAAGCCCTCAACCTGCACCACGAATGGCATCAGCAATGGGGTAACAAGGCCGAAGACTATCTGGCTGAGCACCACTGCCGTTGTAGTGAACTCCACGTTGCCTTTCAGGAGATTGACAATAACCGGCGCTGCAATCGCTACAGGGGCGATACCGCAGAAAAAGAGAGATTCCGCCAGCACAGGATACCCCAATGCACGGGCAACAGCCCAACTACCCATGCCGATTATCTGTATCCCAAGCAGCAGCCACAGGTGCATGCGCTGAGGCTTGAGTTTCGATGTTTCAATGCCTATGAAGGTAATGCTGAGCATGAGAGCCACGCTCGCTGGCAACAAGGCGCCAAGCGGAGCCAGTTGACTATGAAACAGGCCTCCCACCAGGAAGGCCAGAATCATGGATATACTACGGATGTGCTTCTTCATCAGGCGTCTGCCTTGCTTTCACTCTTGCGCATTGTTATCACCGCAGCAGTAGCGTCATCAGCACTGGGTTTCGGATAAGCAATGCGGTTATGATGCATCGTGCGGATTGTTGCAAAGAAGGTGTCCTTAAGCTTCTCTATTTCACCCAGGGTCAGACCGCAATCCTGCAGATGCCCGTCAAGGATACGCCCCTTGAAAATACCGTTGATCATATTGCGGATATCTTCCTCCGTAGGGTGCTGAAGTGAGCGTGTGGCGCTTTCCACTGCATCTGCCATGCTCACAATACCACTTTCGCGGGTCTGAGGAATCGGTCCCTTGTATGTGAAAATAGACTTATCAACCTCCTCCGGGCAGGTGTCGATGAGCCCCTCTTCAAACTTGCCTTTTTCTTCCTCATAGACATCGAGAGCCTTACGGTAGAAGAAATAGGCGGTCGATACACCATGGTGCTCACGGATGACATTTATAATGCGATTATTCAGCCCATGGGATTCAGCAAGTTCTATACCTTCTGTCACATGCCCGGTGATGATGCGGGCACTGGCCTCAGGTGTTAAATCTGCGTGCGGTGAATTATTCTGGTCGAGTATATTCTCGGCAAAGTACTGTGGGTTGACAATCTTACCGATATCATGGTAAAGGCCACATACACCGGCCCGCGTTACGTCAGCGCCAATTGCCTCTGCGCCGGCTTCAGAGAGGCGCTGCACCAGCAGGCTGTGATGGAATGTTCCCGGAGCCACAATCTGGAGCTTCTTGAGCAGGGGGTGATTCATATCAGCCCATTCCAGCCAGGTGATGGGAGTCGAAATGTTATACACACGTTCCAGAGCCGGCATCATGCCACCAACAAGCGCGGCAAGAACGAAATTGACAGCCACGGTAACCCCAAGGTCAGCCATGAAACCACCTACATGGAACCCGTCAGTGAGACCCTTCAGCGGGACAGGTGCATCAGCCGAGGCAAATGCCAGCCCGAGGAGCAGATACACAGACGTAAATACGATAGCGCTTGCAACAAAGCCTGCCTGCAGAATCTGCTCGCGCTTATGGACTCGCCCGGATACCAGCGCACACACCGTACCGGTCACAAAGCAGACGGCACTGTAGTTGAGAATGATGGAAGCATCGGTCCCATCCGGGAACATGGCTACGCCGAAAATAGTACAACAAAGGGCAACAAATGCGCCCAGACGACGGCCTATCATCACCGCCATAACAGTAGGGGCCAGGGCATAAGGCAACCAGAGAAGAACCTGCCCCTCCAGCGTGAATCCGGGAATCACTCCTTTAAGAGCATTCACACCCACCATCATGAGCAGCTGAACAGTCACCATGGTGATAAGCAGCAGGGAACGCCGCAGTGTAAGCATCTGAGGCAGTCGAGACATGGAGGCCAGCAGAATCAGGCCTAAGGCGGTCAGCACGAGCCAGATGACGCGGGACACGGCATTCCAGACATCATCTGCCACCCAGATGGCCATGACGCACATGGCTACCAGCCCCAGCAACGCCACACCGCCCATCGCAACAGGTATACTGCAGCGGCGTGTTGCAGGGGCATCAGAGTTGTTTGTTAAACGATTAACAACTGCATTCATAACTTAATCCTCGGTTTCGTCTGTATTTTCATCAGCTTTATCGCCTACCATAATAGACACACTGACCTTGGGCAGGTTGTCTGCCTTTACCTGCACCACCGCCTTTCCGTTCTTGCCTCTCTTGCCTCGGACGACGGCAACGATGCGACCGTTAAAGAACTTCTGTTGATTGGACACCATACTGGTCTGATCCGTTTGATTTCCGTTGCAGAATCCAACTAATTCTGCAGCTCCGGAAATACTGAAACTGACACGTCGGCAGTCCGTTGGCACTACCTTGCCCTTGGCATCCACGGTAGAAAGGGAGATATAGGCGAGGTCGTGGCCGTCGTTCCCAATCTGTTTCCTGTCCACACTTGCCTTCACGGACTTCGCCGAGCCAGTGGTCACCCGGGTGTCTTTCGCCCAGGGCTTACCATTCTTCCAGACTTTCACCATCAGGGTTCCGGGCTCGTAAACTACATCCTCCCACACAAAGCGATAGTCATTTTTACCTACAGTAAGCTTCTGGGTGAATGTACCGCCCTGCCCACGTTCACGAACACCAAGACTCTTGCCGTTAAGGAATAATTCAGCCTTATCGCCACTCGTGAATACCATGACCGGCGTCACCTCGCCTTCGCGTCCCTTCCAGTTCCAATGCGGCAGGATATGGCAAGTGCGTTTTTCCGGAGCCCAGCGGCTGCGGTAGAGATAATAGGTATCCTTCGGGAATCCGGCAAGGTCGATGATGCCGAAATACGAGCTGCGGCTCGGGGCTTTATTTCCCATTGCCTTGAGCTGCTCCATAGCGGCGCGCTTCTCTGCTTCGGAGGCGCCATGGAAATTACCAATGTTCGACGCATCCTGGTTATACGGGGTAGGCTCGCCGAGATAATCAAAGCCAGTCCACACGTATTCACCGGCTACATGGGGATTCCGCTCCAGCGCGGCCATTTCAATATCCGGGCATGTCCCCCAACCAGGAGCAAACAGACCATAGGCGCTCACATGGAATGAACGGGCACCATCACCCACCTTCCAGCCCAACGGGAAGAAATAGGTGTCACGAGACGCCACGCAGGAGTTTGTTTCCGAACCATAGAGCGGCAGGTTGGGATGATGAACCCTGAAATCTGCGTACATGTCGGGCTTGTAATTAAACCCGAATACGTCCACAGTATCTGCAAATCCATTCGTCATACTGGCGGGGGCGTTACTGCCGACGGTATAAGGTCTGGTCAGATCGTATTCATGGATTTCTGCGCGCAGCTCGCGGGAGACCTCTCGCCCGCGTTCTGTATTCAGCTCAGGCACCTCATTGCCTCCACTCCAGGCAATGATACAGGGATGGTTGCGGTCACGCAGCATGAAGTTGCGCACATCTTTCCGCCACCAGTTAGCCCAGTACACATGGTAGCCATTCACCTTATCGTACTTCTTAGCTTCCCAGATATCAAAAAGCTCATCAATGACGAGTATGCCGTGCTTATCGCACAAATCGAGCACTTCCGGAGCGGGGGGATTATGGGTCATGCGGATGGAGTTGCAGCCCATCTCCTTCAGGATTTCAATCTTGCGTTCATAGCCTCGGGCGTGGAAAGCCGCACCCAGCGGGCCAAGGTCATGGTGTTCGCAGACACCCTTAATCTGCACTCGTTCGCCGTTCAGATAAAAGCCATCCTTAGTCCACTCGATGCTGCGTACACCAAAACTGGTTTTGTAGGAGTCAATCTCCGTCTCGCCAGAGACAAGCGAAGTATTCAACTCATAAAGATTAGGAGATTCACAGCTCCAGAGCTTAGGATTCCGGATGCTGAGCATCTGTACTACTTCACGCTCCTCCCCGGCTTTCAGCTTGATTTTCTTTGATTCCGCCTTCGCCTTTCCTACGCTCTGCAAGAGCTTGACTTCACAATCTTTGCTGCTGGTGTTGGAAATACGGGTACGGATCTCCACAGTGGCAGCATCCTCCGTTATTTCAGGAGTAGTCACATATACTGGCCAGTGCGCCAGATGCACAGCTCCTGTCTTTTCAAGCCACACGTGGCGGTATATACCTGCACCAGGATACCAGCGGGTAGAAAGCGGCTTGTTGCTTGCCACCACGGCTACCAGATTCTTGCCGGCTTTCAGGTAAGGCGTGATATCTACCCGGAACGAGTTATATCCATATGCCCATTCACCTGCAAAGCGACCATTTACATACACCTTGGGATTCGACATCACGCCGTCGAAATCAAGGTAGTATCTGTCTTTCTCTGCATCAAAATCTTCAGCAACGTCAAACAGCTTGCGGTAGCAGCCCCAACCATCCCACGGCAGCTTACCTGTTTCATTGGGCTTATCCTTGAGGAACGGGCTGGAAATAGCCCAGTCATGTGGGAGCTGTACCTTGGTGAACTTAGCATCATCATAACCGGGCGCGGCCGGTGCTGAATTTTCAAGTTTGCGGTGTTTCAGCGCAATCGGTCTGCCCGATGCATCAAGGAATTGTATTTCGCGGATACTTGCCCATGCGCGGTTGCTGGTTCCTCCTCGCACAGTAAGCTTCATGGAACGCACAGGCCGATTACCTGCTGGAATGTTCAGAGTATCCTCATTGTTCATCCCCATGCTCACAGTGCGCTTCGAGGAGTTGGATACAATTTCCAGGTCTACATTGAAGTTATTTGCTTTTTCCCATATCACCCGGATGGTGTGGACCTTCACCTTGGTGCCAGTTGTCACTTCAATACTGTGACCACTGTTCTCATTGGGAGCACACCAACGGGTTGACAAATCTCCATCCACAGCAAAAGAAGCACCGTGCCCGGGCTGATGGGCAGAAGCCTTGGCCGGCGAGGTGGAATCATCGGATTCTCCTGCTCCAAAGTACTTGAACTTCCAATCAAAATCAAAGCTTTCGCGTTCCCCCGCAGCAGCGGGAGACATCATGCCAAGTGCCAGTATGGGAAGTAAGTAGAGAGATTGCTTCATATGAGTTGCCGCTCATTCTACCAAATTGCCGTAGTCATGGCAAGGTAAAAGCCCTGCATAAAACCACATATGAAATGGCAGAGACACAGGAAAACCTGCATCTCTGCCAATTCATACGGATAGATAATCTGATCATTCGCTCTTGCCTCCGAATATGCGGAGTTCTGCGGCACTGCTACCTGTGCCATCGAGAGCAGCTGTTGAGAAGAAACGGATATACCGGGCCTTCTGCGGTTCAAAACTGATAATCTGCTCTACAGGATTAGCGCGCAGATTACCGAACTCGCCTTCAGACACGGTCGTCCAGTCCTTGCCGTTGGTACTCAGTTCGAAACGGTAACGATTTGTCATACCTTCAGTCTTGCCATCCTGACGCGGCAGATAGGCAAAGCCGGTTACCTGCTGTTTCTTCTTCATATCCACGACAAAGTGAGAGGGCGTGCTGTCTGTTTCCCAGATGCTTTCAGGGTCACCATCGAAAGCCTGAGATGCACTTTCGGCTCCTGCCCCGCTATAGGTCCAGCCTTCACTGTCCAGCGCGCCGTCATCCTCCTGCTCCGGTACGTCTGCTGCAGCTTCATCGCCAGAGGGCATGAGCAGAAGGGAGAACTCGGAAATGCAGGGTACAGCCTTGCTGCGGGTGATGGTCAGACGGAGTTTATCCGTAGTAACAGGTTCAGGGAGCCAACGCAACACCTGGTTGCCGATGGTGTGTCCCTTGCCGCCTCTGATGCCATCGAAGTTATCTTCAATCTGACCGGGCTGTCCGGGTTCAATGATGGTTTTCCACTTGCCATCTACCTTTGCTTCTACCTGGAACGCCTCTACACGCTGACCAAGGCGAATCTGCTCACGCAGGCGTACGACGTCGAATCGTACAGGTGAATCAAGTGTGATGACCGCGGAAGGCTTCTTATCCTTCTTGCTGGGACACCAGTAGGATTCAATCTTGCCATCAGTCAGGCGATTGCCCTTATATTTCTTACCGGCCGAGCTACTTGTTGTCACCTTAGCCTTCTTGGCATAATCCTTCGAAAGTAATTTCTTGCGCATCTTACCGAATGCGTTGAGTACGGCCACATCAGCCTCATCAAGCTGGCCATCACGATTTGGTGCCAGGTTAAGAATCAGGTTGGCACCGCGTCCCACGCTGGCAAGATACACCTCCATCAGATGTGAGGCGGTCTTTACATGACCACCCTGCCCCGGATGCCAGAACCAACCACGGTGATTAATGGGAGTGTCAGCTTCCAGAGAAATCCATTTTCCGTTGCGGGTGTTCCAGAGAGGATAGTGGCGGGCAAATCCTTTCTCTGAACCAGCCCAGGTTACATCACCACGCTCTGAAGCACCCCAGATGATACAATCCGGCTGCAGACGACGGATGTTCTTTACTACCTGGGTGTAGTTATAATAGGTATCTGCTTTGCCGATATTGCGGTTTTCTCTTGCACCGCCATAGAAGCCATCGCCACCCATGGCTCCATCGAACCATATTTCGAAAATAGGACCATATTTGGTCAGCAACTCCTCAATCTGCTTGTAATAAACCTTGAGGTATCCCTTGCGGCCATACTCTGCACAGTTGCGATCCCAGGGTGAAAGGTACGTGCCAAACGGAAGGTCATGCTTCTGGCAAGCTTCAGCAAACTCTTTCACCACATCGCCCTTGCCCTTTTTCCAGGGGGATTTGGTGATATTATGCTCGGTAGACTTGGTAGGCCAGGTGCAGAAACCATCATGATGCTTGGCTGTGTAAATCATGCCATTCATGCCGGCATTCTTGAAAGTGCGGACGATTTTCTCTGCGTCGAAATTACCGGGATTGAACAACTGGGGCGATTCATCGCCATAGCCCCATTCGCGGTCTGTGTAGGTATTGAGACCGAAGTGCACAAAGGCATACCATTCCTTGCGGAGCCATTCAACCTGCTGGTCGGTAGGCACGGGTCCATACGGTTCGGGAGCTGCTGCTGCCGGTATGGCGGTTCCTGCAATTCCCAAGCCCAGGCACAGTGTCGTCAGTAAATGTCTACCTGTCATGGAGTATACTCTATACAATCGCATCGGGTATAGCAAGAAAATAATCCTTTGCGGATGTATGATTGTTATGCTTTTTGTGTCTTGCGTCAGCATCATGAAAAGGCTTGATATACGTTAGCGAATGGAGTAGAATCGCCGCCGTCATGACTGAATTGCCCAAGGCTTACGAACCGACCAATGTAGAAGAGAAATGGCAGACTCGCTGGATATCAGAGGGTTGCTTCCATGCTGACCCAAAATCCGACAAGCCCGCTTACAGCATCGTAATCCCCCCGCCCAATGTGACCGGCGTGCTTCACATGGGCCATGTTCTTAACAACACAATTCAGGATATTCTTGCCCGCCGCGCTCGTCAGGAAGGTAAGGAAGTACTCTGGCTGCCAGGCACGGACCACGCCGGTATTGCCACCCAGGCACGCGTGGAAAAGGAACTTGCCAAGGAAAATCCTCCCCGCACGCGTTTCGATGTGGGTCGCGAGGATTTTGTTAACATGGTGTGGGAGTGGAAGGACAAGCACGGCGGTATCATCATCAACCAGCTCAAGAAGCTGGGCTGCTCCTGCGACTGGGAGCGCGAGCGCTTCACCATGGATGACGTGTACGCCCCCGAGGTGGCACGCGTATTCACCGAATTGTTCAACGAAGGTCTCATTTACCGCGGCCACCGCATGGTAAACTGGGATCCGGTGCTGCTGACAGCTCTTTCCGATGAGGAGGTTATCATGACACCCTCCAAGAGCAAGCTCTACACCATCCGCTACAAACTTGCAGACGGCAGCGGCCAGCTGCTGGTCTCCACCACGCGACCTGAAACCATCATGGCCGACGTAGCCGTGGCTGTGAACCCGAAGGACCCGCGCTTCTCCCACCTGATTGGCAAGACCGTCATCCGTCCGCTGTGCGATGCTGAGATTCCGATTATTGCCGATGACCACGTGGAAATCGACTTCGGTACGGGTGCCCTGAAGATTACCCCTGCCCATGACCGCACCGACTTTGAGGTGGGCATGAAGAACAATCTCGAAATCATCGATGTGCTCACCGCCGATGGCCACATCAACTGCCCCGGCTGCCCCGAACTGCACGGGCTGGACCGCTTCGTGGCACGCGAGAAGTCCATCGAACTCATCGAAGCCAAGGGGCTGCTTGAAAAGGTTGAGGATTATGAGAACAATGTGGGCATCTCCCAGCGTTCCGATGTGCCGATTGAACCGCGTCTGAGCATGCAGTGGTTCCTGAAATATCCCTGCGTGAAGGAAGCCGCAGAGGCAGTGGCCAACGGCGATATCGTGTTCCGCCCCGCTCACTGGGCAAAGACCTACGCCCACTGGCTCGAGGGTATTCAGGACTGGTGCATTTCCCGCCAGCTGTGGTGGGGGCACCGCATCCCGGTGTGGTACCGCAAGGAAAAAGCAGCTGAGCTGCAGGCCGCTACGAAGCTGGACGCACAGGACGCGGCTGCCGGCGATATCTATGTGGGCGTGAATCCCCCCTCTGACCCGGAAAACTGGGTTCAGGACGAAGACGCGCTGGACACATGGTTCAGCAGCTGGCTGTGGCCCTTCTCGGTGATGGGC
>JAZRHL010000071.1:0-20643 GCA_045644745.1 Akkermansia sp. | reverse complement strand
ATGAATACAGGAAGCTGACGGACGAGCAGCTGCAGGCAAAGACGGCTGAATTCAAAACGCGGCTGGCAAACGGGGAGACGGAAGACGACCTGCTGCCCGAGGCTTTTGCCACGGTGCGGGAGGCGGCGGACCGGGTGCTGGGCATGCGGCCGTACCGCGGTCAGGTGCTGGGCGGTATCGTGCTGCACCAGGGCCGGATTGCCGAGATGAAGACCGGCGAAGGCAAAACGCTGGTTTCCACGATGCCCGCGTACCTGAACGCCCTGCGGGGCGAAGGCGTCCACATCGTGACGGTGAACGACTACCTGGCCCGCCGTGACTCCATGTGGATGGGCGCCCTGTTCTCCTTCCTCGGCCTGAGCATCGGCTGCATCCAGAGCATGATGCCCAGTGACCTGCGCCGCCAGCAGTATGCTCAGGATATCACCTACGGTACCAACTCCGAGTTCGGGTTCGACTACCTGCGCGACAATGGCATGGCCTCCAGCAAGGATGCCCAGGTGCAGCGCGGTCACTACTTCGCCATCATCGACGAGGTGGACTCCATCCTTATCGACGAAGCACGCACGCCGCTTATCATTTCCGGTCCTGCCGTTATTGAGCATGAGCAGCAGTATGATGTCCTCAAGCCGCTCATCGAGAAGGTTGTGCAGAAGCAGGTAGCCCTGTGTGACAGCCTCATGGAGAAGGCTATGCAGTATGCCAAGGATGGCGACCCCGAGCGCGCCGGCCGCTGTATGTTCAAGGTGAAGCTTGGCCAGCCCCGCAACCGCGCCTTCATGCGCTCCCAGCAGGAGCCTGAGTACCGCCGCATGGTGGAGAAATACGAGCTGTTCCTCTACCAGGATCCCCGTAAGATTGAGCTCTTCAAGCTCAAGGAGGAGCTTTACTACACCATCGATGAGAAGACTCACGATGCCGACCTCATGGAAATGGGCCGCGAGGTTATCAGCCCCGGCCACCCCGAGAGCTTTGTGCTGCCCGATATCGGCACAGAATTCGTGAATATCGATGAGGATGAGAAGCTGACAGAGCGAGAGAAGGAAGCCCGCAAGACGGCCCTCATGAAGCGCCTGGATGAGACGGGCGTGCGCCTGCACACCACCAGCCAGCTGCTCAAGGCCTACACCATTTACGAGCGCGATGTGGAGTACGTGGTGAAGGACAACAAGATTGTCATCATCGACCAGAACACGGGTCGCGAAATGCCGGGCCGCCGCTGGAGCGAAGGCCTGCACCAGGCCGTGGAGGCCAAGGAGGGCGTGGAAGTGGAGGCAGAGAACATGACCTACGCTACCATCACCATCCAGAACTACTTCCGCCTGTACAGCCGCCTGGCTGGTATGACCGGTACCGCAGAGACAGAAGCCGCCGAGTTCCACGATATCTATAAGCTCGACGTGCTGCCCATTCCGACGAACCGTCCGTGCATCCGCGAGGACCAGAACGACCTCATTTTCCGCAGCCGCCGCGAGAAGTACAACGCCGTGGTGGGTAAGATTGTGGAGCTGCACAAGAAGGGGCAGCCCGTGCTGGTGGGTACTGCCAGCGTGGAAGCTTCCGAGACCCTTTCCCGCATGCTGAGCTTTGCCAAGGTGCCGCACGAGGTGCTGAACGCCAAGAACCACCAGCGCGAAGCCGAAATCGTGGCCCGCGCCGGTCAGCGTGGTGCTGTGACTGTGTCCACCAACATGGCCGGTCGTGGTACCGACATCAAGCTGGGCGAGGGTGTGGCCGAGCTGGGTGGCCTCTTCGTGCTGGGCACAGAGCGCTATGAATCCCGCCGCATCGACCGCCAGCTGCGTGGCCGTTGCTCCCGCCAGGGCGACCCCGGTGGTTCCCAGTTCTTCCTCTCCTTCGAGGACGACCTGATGCGTAACTTCGGTGGCAGCGAGCGCATGACCAAGATGATGGACCGCTTCGGTATGCAGGAAGGCGAGGCCGTGGAGAATGCCCTCATGAACCGCATCATCGAAGGCGCCCAGAAGCGTGTGGAACAGCGCAACTACATGTGGCGCAAGCACGTGCTGGACTACGATGATGTGATGAACCAGCAGCGTATGATTGTGTACTCTATGCGCAACGATGCCCTGTTGTGCGAGGATCCCCGCGAGATGCTGTACGAATGCCTTGTGAACGGCACGCACAACAAGTGTGAACTCTTCCTTAATGAGGACGAGACGGGCTCCTACCGCTACACCGACCTTCTGCAGTGGATTAACTCCACTTTCCCCATGGGCTGGAGCGAGAAGGAATCCGACCTGCAGGGTAAGAATCCTGACGAGGTGGCTGAACACATTGTGGCTCGCGTGAAGGAAATGTACGAGAAGAAGATTGCCGGCGAGCGTCCCGACCGCATCGACCAGATGGAGCGTTCCATCATGCTCCAGGCAATCGACAAGCTGTGGCAGAAGCACCTCACAGATATGGACGCCCTGCGCGAGGGTGTGCGTCTGCGTGCCCAGGGCCAGCGCGACCCGCTTGTGGAATACAAGCGCGAGGCCTACGGTATCTTCGAGAGCCTCATGCAGAACATCGACTACGAGATTCTCAACGGCATGTTCCGCAGCACCACGAACCTCTCTGCCTTTGAGGACTTCCTGGCCAGTCTGCCCACCAGCTCCGCTGAGGAGGAGGATTCCGATGTGACCGACATCCTGGGTAACGGCGACCTGCTTTCCGCCCTGCGCGAGCAGCTGCAGCTCATTCACGAACGTCAGCGTGCCGCCGGTCTGGAGCCTGCACCGCTGCCCACTTTCGAGGAAGATGAGGAGCCTGCCCTGACTGAGCCCGGTATGCCTGCCGGTGAACCTGAGATATACGGCGAATCCGTGAGCGGTGCTCTGGCCAATGCTGTGCCCTTCAGTGAGAAGAAGATTTCCCTGCCCAAGAAGAAGGTGAGCTTCAAGCTCAAGCCCTCTGCTAACAAGGATGCCTATATCGTGAAGGATACCGGCGATATGCCGCTTGCCGACGAGGAAGATGGTATGACTGTAGGCTCGGTGGATTCCGGCTACGTGCCGCAGTTCTTTGCCGGCAAGACCGAAGACAAGGCCTGAAGCATCTGAGTGGGCACATGCCCCGGTAACTGAAGAGATAATCTGCTATGAATGTGCGTTCAGTTCTGGAGTATGTGCCCTATTTCTGTGGCCGGCTGTTTGTGGTTCATGTGTCCGCTGCTCTGCAGCAGGCAGGTGAGCTGGTGGATGCTCTGCTGGATGCCGATGCGCTGCACGAGGTAGGTGTGCGCCTGGTTCTGGTGGCCGAGGGCGAGGATGCGTCTCTGCTGGCGCGCCGCGCCGGCGAATGCGAAATGCATGCCGCCCTGGCTGAGCTTCCGCTGACGTCTGGTCCCGCAGCCGTGGCTCGTGTACGCGAGATTGTGGAGCGCCGTCAGGTAGCCATCGTGCCATCCGGCTCCAGCGGTCGATTCGATGAGCCCAGCGTAGCGCTGGCTCTGGAGCTGGGTGCTTCCAAGTATATCTGTCTTCAGGTGGGCGAAGTGCCCACGCGCGAAGGGGCTCCCATGTATTCTGTGTCCGAGAGCGAGGTGGAGCAGCAGCTTTCTGAATGCACCCATCCGGAGCTGCTGAAGAGTGCCGCGGCCGTGTGCCGCAGGGGGATTCCGCGTATTCACCTTCTGGATGGCCTGCACCGCGGGGTACTGCTCGATGAATTGTTCTCCGAGGAAGGCGTGGGCACCATGGTGCACGCCGACTCCTACCGCGAAATCCGTCCGCTGAGGGAGGAGGATATCCCTGAGCTGCTTTCCATGATTGCCCGCAGCATGGTGGATTCCAAGCTCGTGCACCGTACCTACGAGAGCATTCGCGAAAATCTTCAGAGTTACTACGTCTATACACTCGACTCCACGATTGTGGGGTGTGTGGCGCTTTATCCCTATCCGCAGGAATCCTGCGCTGAGCTGGCCTGCCTGTTTATCAAGAAGAATTACGAGGGCCGTGGCTACGGCAAGGCTATGTGCCGCTTCGTGGAGGACAAGGCTCGCGCGCTGGGGTTCTCCCGCATCTTTGCCATTTCTCAGAGTGCTGTTGCCTATTTCCGCGACCGCATGCACTACGCACCGCTGCCCCGCACGGTGCTGCCCCAGCCCCGCCTGGAGGCGCTGGAATCCAGCGGCCGTTCCTCCGGCGTGTTCGGCCGTGAGTTGTGATAAATGAAACACCCCCGCCTTATTGGGCAGGGGTGCTGTGTTTTTTGAGGTTTCTCTGCTATCAGGAAAGCTCGGCCAGGAAGCCGCTTTCATCCAGATAGATGTGCGAGGGCAGGGTGTATTCCGAGCGCAGCGAGGGTGAGCTGATGATGGCGTTGGAGCCTGCTTCGGGCGCCTCCACTCTGTAACCGGGCAGCAGCAGACCGCGCGTGCGCGGGCGTACACCGAGCTGGATGGTGCCGTCGCTCATCTTGAATACACTGTGGCACATGCTCATGGAGATGATATTGCCCATGGAGGTGCACAGGCAGGGGCGCCAGCGCATATTCGGGGTGGAAATGGCGGGTGAGCCGCTGAAGTCGTAGAAGGGAATCTGGCGCGGAGGAATGGTGGTGAGCAGAATACGGCGCATGTGGGCGCCACCCACAATCTGCGAGATGGTGGTATCCAGCGTTTCCTGCGGAGATTCGATGAGGTGCACGGGGGTGCGGGTGATGAGCGGCCAGAGCACGGCCAGAACCAGCTCCTGAGGCTCGCCGTGGCCCACCGTGGTGAGCAGGTGGTGGCGGCCTTCCTTGAGGGCGTTCACTCGGCGCACCTGGCATACATTGAGCAGGTGGCGGTGGAAGGCGAGGCGGTCCTCGGTGCCATCGATAAGCAGCTGCAGCCACTTGCGGGCCAGCGGGGGGAATTGTTCATCTGCCTGACGGCTGATGAGTGCTGCCGCAATCTGGATAGCCGTGAGCGAACCGCCCGGGTAGAAGACCAAGGGCTTGTTGCCGCGCATCTCCAGCATGCGGATAAGAACCTCGCGGCTGATGTCGTCGGAGGTCTCAAGACAGGTGGCGGAGAGCTCGCGGAAGGCCCGCAGCACGGTGCGGCTGGAGAAGGTATCCGGGTTCATCGGGGCTCCGAATGCCACGGTGAAGTTGTAGGTGAGGGCCTTCGGCAGCTTGGTGAAGAAACGGTTGCGGGAGAAGGAGAAGATGCTGCCCCAGAGACCATCCATGTACACGGGGATGATGGGGGCCTTCGCGCGGCGGGCAATCATTTCCAGGCCTCGGCGAATGGGGGTGAGGCAGCCGCTGCGGGTCAGCTGTCCTTCAGGGAAGATGCAGATGATGTCGCCGTTTTCAATGGCGCGGGCTGCCTTGATGATAGCCTCGCGCGGGTTGCGGGAGGAAATGGGCAGGGAGTTGAAGATTTCCAGTGCCCAGCCCAGCAGTCGCATGGCCATGAACTCCTCGGCCACAATGAAACGCACCGGGCGGGGGCAGACCATGGTGAGGAAGAGCGCATCGGCATAGGTCACATGGTTCACCACCAGCAGGGCACCACCGCGCATGGGCAGGCGGTCCAGATTGATGGCGCGCGGACGGTAGACCAGCTGCAGGCACCAGATGCCGATCATGCGGATGAACTCCTGGGGAATCAGACGCAGCGAGCAGATGAGGATGAAGAAGCTCAGCAGGAAGAGTACGAAGAACTGCATCTGCGGCGATGCTCCGAAGATTTCGTACATGACCCACATGATAATCACGGCCACGAGGCCCATGAGGTTATCGATGAGGTTGCCGGCGGCGATGATATTACCGCGGTTGTTGGGGTCGCAGTGGTCCTGAAGGAAGGCGTTGAGTGGCACCAGGTAGGCCGCGCCAAAGGCACCGGTGAGAGCCAGCAGGGTATTGCTGGCATAGGTGTTGACCTCAAAGATAGTGAGCAGGAAGGTGCAGGCGGTAATGCCGATAGCACCGAAGGGAATGAGGCCCAGCTCATTCTTGCCCTTGCAGAGCTGGGAGGCTACCACGCCGCCAAGTACCACACCACCAGTCATCCATGCCATGAGGATACCGCACTGCAGCGAGAAGTCCACGGTGGGGTCTGCCGCCTGCATGCCCTTGGCTATCTGGATGAGGATGAGGAACAGGGAACCTGCCAGACACCAGAAATAGGCAATGCCCAGCTCACTGAGGCGCAGAAGGCGGTCCTGCCACAGGTACTTGATCTGCCCGAAATGCTCGTAAAGCAGGCTCCAGCGGAAAGGTTTGGCCTTCTTGGCGGCGTAGCGGGGCACCAGGAACGAAGCCGCGCACACCAGGCAGGCCAGCCCGATGAATATCCACGTGGGCAGAATCACAGAGTCCCAGCCGGCAAGCTGCTCGGCATCGTAGGTGGGGGAGTTCTGCGCCTCATAGGAGGATAAGAGATAGGAGAACCAGAAGAATACGCCAATCTGAGCCACCAGCAGCACAAAGACCAGGCTCATCTCAATGATGCCGGAGCCGAACCCGATGTATTTGGAGCCCAGCAGGTCTTTTACAATGCCCTTCTTGGCAGGGGAAAGGATAGTGGCTTGTGTGGCAAACACCGCAAACCAGAGAATGGCCGCGTACATGTCGTGCTGGTAGAAGCAGAAGAGCATGCAGCTCATGACCAGAATCTGCACTACGCTCATGACCTGAATGATGCGGGTCTTGCAGAAACAGTCAGCCAGCCAGCCTACAAGGGGAGAAAACAGAATGTAAGGCAATACGAAAATGGCGCCAAGGATGTATTCCAGCGTGCTGCCATCCGCACCCCAGAGCCACACGCCCAGGGGAATCAGCAGGAACTGCACCGCCTTTTCATTAAAGGCGTTCTGTGCCTGCACCGCCACGAGTGTCCAGAACCCGGCCCACTCCTTGCGGGTCGGCTCTTTGTAAAAGTCCTCTTCTTCGTCTGCCATAAGAATGAGTTTTCTTGACTCATTATCTCACAAAGCCTGCATTTTTCAAGCTTAAACGGGCTCGGAACCACAAAAAACGGCAGGAAACGCGGGGCGTTTCCTGCCGGGAAAGGGGAATATCTGCTCGGAATCAGTAGCGGATGGTGTAGTCGCTGGCCTTGCGGGGTGCCTCAGGGGTGCGCTCGCAGGGGGGCAGCATGGTGTTCAGCTGGCGGCGCTGGATGGTCTTCTTCATGCCGGCGTCGTTCTGGCGGGAAATCTTTTCAGCTTCCTTCATGGCAGCTTCGCGATCCTTTTCAGCGCGGGCAACAGCCTTGTTGTAGCGGTCGATGCTGGCCTGCTGGCGTTCAGTAGCAATGCCTTTCAGAGTGTCGGAGTCGAGATCCTTGGGCTGCAGAACGGGAGCTGCCTGCACCATAGCAGCAGCCATAACAAAAAGTGCGAGGAAGGGGAGAGTTTTCATACGTTGCGTCAGATAACATTCCAAGTATATGCCAGCCAGCCGCTAAGTCAAGCTCATTTTTGGCAATATGGATAATTTTGTGCTGTTGCCGGGCTCAGATGCCATCGTCGAGCATGCTGAACATGTCCAGCTGGGCAACATCCGCTTCCTCGGCGCAGGGTAGTCCGCTTTCGCGGGCCCGCTTGCGGCGGGCTGCCTTGGGCTCGCGGGCGCTGGCGCTCATTTCCAGGTGGGTGAGTATCTGCTTGGCGCGGTCGATGATGGGGGCGGGCAGGCCGGCCAGGCGCGCCACCTGAATGCCGTACGACTTATCTGCGGGGCCGGGCAATACTTTGCGAAGGAAGACGATTTCGTCTTTCCACTCACGCACCTCCACATGCCAGTTGCTTACCGCGGAATGGGTGTGCTCCAGGTCTACCATTTCGTGGTAGTGGGTGGCGAACAGGGTTCGGGCGCCGAGCTCGTCGTGCAGATGCTCAGCCACAGCCCAGGCGATGGAGAGGCCGTCGAAGGTAGCGGTACCGCGGCCGATTTCATCCAGAATCACCAGGGAACGTTCGGTGGCGTTGTTGAGAATGAGCGCCGTTTCGCTCATTTCCACCATGAAGGTAGACTGGCCGCGGGCGATATCATCACTGGCGCCCACGCGGCAGAAGATGCGGTCCACCAGACCGATGCGGGCGGAATCTGCCGGTACATAGGAGCCAATCTGTGCCATGAGGGTGATGAGCGCCACCTGGCGTATATAGGTGCTCTTGCCCGCCATGTTGGGGCCGGTAAGGATGAGCACTCGCTGGGTGTCGGCCTGCATTTCGGTATCGTTCGGCACAAAGGAGATATCCGTCTGCACCTGTTCGATAACCGGGTGTCGGCCATTGACAATGTGGAGGTCGCGGCTGGTGTCAAGTTCCGGGCGGCAGTAGCGGTAGCGCTGGGCGGTTTCAGCCAGGCTGAGCAGCACGTCTACCTCCGCCAGGGCTTCAGAGGTGCACTGGATGCGGTCGATATACTGCGCCACCTCTTCCCGCAGTTTGCAGAAAAGCTCGTATTCCAGCTGGCGGGAGCGCTCATCGGCGCCCAGAATGGTGCCTTCCATTTTCTTGAGCTCGTCCGTAACAAATCGTTCGGCGTTGGCCAGCGTCTGTTTGCGCACGTAGCGGTCCTGCGGCACCTTGGAGAAATTAGCCTTGGTAACCTCGATGTAGTAGCCGAAGACGTTGTTGTAGCGAATCTTGAGTGAGTCGATACCGGTGGCTTCTCGTTCGCGGGCTTCCAGCGCGGCCAGCCAGTCCTTGCCTTCGCGGGAGGCTGCGCGCAGCTCGTCCAGCTGCGCATCATAGCCATCGCGGATCATGCCGCCTTCCTTGATGGTGATGGGCGGTTCATCGACTACTGCGCTGGTGAGCAGGGTGGTGAGTTCCTCAAAATTGCCCAGTCGCTCCAGAATGGGGGTGAACTGGATGTCGTGCCGCTGAAGGGCGGATAAATCGTTGACAATGGCAGGCAGATGCGCCAGGGAAGTGCCCAGAGCCAGCAGGTCGCGGGCATTGCCAGCTCCTTGAGAAAGGCGGGAAACCAGACGCTCTGTATCACGCACGCCCTTGAAGGAGTTGCGCAGCTCCGACATGAGGAAGGGTTCTTTAAGGAAACCGGCAATGAGGTTCTGGCGGCGCATCAGCTCCTGCATGCAGCAGGTGGGGTGCAGAATCCAGTCGCGCAGCTTGCGGGCGCCCATGGGGGTGCTGGTGTTATCCAGTGTGCCCAGCAGGGTGTTCTTATGGCCACCGCGTGCTTCCACCAGGTCCAGATTCCGGCGGCTTGCGGTATCAATCATCACGGCGTTTTCTGTGGCCCGCAGAGAGAGTGTGCGCAGGTGGTCGGTCTGGCGGCGCAGCTGGTGTTTCAGGTAGTGCAGAATGGCAGTTGCTGCACCAAGGGCCGGCCCCAGGTGGGCACAGCCGAAGCCTTCCAGTGAATGCACGCGGAAGTGCGATTTCAGGAAAGTATCTGCGAGGCCGGGCAGGAAGGTGTAGCCATCATACATCAGCGTGACGGGCAGACCGGGGAAGTCTTCCGGCTGCTCCTGGCTGATAAGCAGTTCACGCGGGTGAATGCGTGCCACCTCTTCGCTCAAGGCTTCAAAACTGCAGTAATCGGCCACAGTGAACTCGCCTGTCGTGTGGTCGGCGCAGGCAAGTCCCCAGGTGTTTTTCTCATGATAGCAGGCTGCTATGTAGTTGTGCTCGTTGGAGTCGAGCAGGCTCATGTCGGCCAGCGTGCCGGCTGAAATGATGCGGGTGATCTCGCGGGGAACCAGCTTGCCCGGCACCGGGGTGGCCATCTGCTCGGCTATGGCGATTCGTTTGCCCATCTTCACCGCCTGGCCTATGTAGCCTTCTGCTGCGTGATAGGGCACACCACACATGGGGATAGTCTGGCGCTTCGTGAGGGTAAGGCCCAGGGCGGCAGAGCATTCCACCGCATCCTCAAAGAACATTTCGTAGAAATCCCCCAGGCGGAAGAACAGCCACACGTCCCCCGGCAGTGACTGCTTCATGCGCAGGTACTGATCCATCATCGGGCTGAGTGTGGGCTTTTCTGCCATATCTGTAGTATTATTCTACCCCGTAGATGATGATATATCAAGTTTTTTGCCTGGCAGTATTTGGTGGTTTGTAATAAAAATGCTGTACAAATGAGGTTGAATTTCGTATAGTGGTAACGTTGTCAGTTGCTACGACATTTTCGCATGGTGGAAAATAAGCAGAACGTGTGCTTTTTGAATCAGGATAGCCTTCCGGCCAGGAAGGACACCTTGGTTGTTCAATTGTCCGATGGCTTGGGCAATCAGCTGTTTCAGTATGCTTTTGCTCTTGCTCTGCAGAAAATGACCGGCCGCAGCGTGCTGCTGGACGTTTCCTGGTTCCCTGAGTTCGGGGGGCGCCTGCGCAAGGCTACGCCCCGCCATTTCGGGCTCGGCCCTTATTCTTTGTCACTGCCCTTTGCTCCCACTTATTATTCGGGGCAGCTTGTGTATGGAAAGGCGTGGCTAGGGAAGCTCTGCAGAGCCTGGCACATTCGCCGGAATTATCTGAGCGAAAGCAATAAGCATTTTGATGCTTCCCGCCTGGCGGAGCTGCCTTCGCCTATGGTTCTGCGCGGATTCTTCCAGAAGGCAGCCTACGCGGAGTCCGTGCGTGAGCAGTTGCTGGATGATTTTTCATTGGGCGAAGAGACGCTGCCTGAATCAAATCGCGCCATGCTGGAATCTATCAGGGCAGCCGGCAAGCAGGCCGTGATGGTACACATCCGCCGCGGTGATTATCTGAATCCCGACATTGCGAAGGTTCACGGTGGCTGTACTCTTGACTACTATCGCAGGGCTGAAGAGTATATTGCCGGAAAACTCGGGCATCCCCTGCATCTTTTCATTTTCTCGGATGATCCCGATTGGGTGATTGCCAATTACCAGACCAGTCATGAAAAAACGGTGGTCAATCTGAATGATGGGTCGGTGCCTCATCTGGATATCAACCTGATGCGCCATTGTTCTCACGCCATCATAGCCAACAGCACGTTCAGCTGGTGGGGTGCCTGGTTGATTGGCAACCCGGAGAAACAGGTGGTTGCTCCCGCTGCCTGGTTTGCTGATGCCAGAGATACTGCAGGCCTTCTGCCTGCAGAATGGGCTACCTTGTAAAGTCTGAGGACTTTCCTCTGCTCCTCAGGGATACGCTGCAGGTTTATTACATTGTCAAAAGCAAAGAGCGGCAGTTTTGCAACTGCCGCTCTTCTTATGCTCGAAGGGGGACTCGAACCCCCACGGGTCTCCCCATTAGATCCTTAGTCTAACGCGTCTACCAATTCCGCCATCCGAGCATCTTGGGTTTCGCACTGGGTGCGGCGCAACTATACACCACGCGCAGGCGCATTGCAAGACTTTTTTTGCAGAAAATGGAAAATTTATTGTTTTCTGCCGCGATAGGCGCCATTTTTATCATAAAAACGGCCATTTTCCTGGCGACCTTGGTAGGCTCCGGTGCGGTCGTAGTAGCGGCCACCTTCGGTGCGCCCCTGGTAGGCCCCGGTTTTGTCGTAGAAACGGCCATTTTCTTCGCGCCCCTGGTAAGCGCCTGTGCGGTCATAGAAGCGGCCGCCCTGGTCGCGGCGCCCCTGGTAGGCGCCCGTTCGGTCATAGAAACGGCCGTCTTTGTCGATGCGTCCCTGGTATGCCCCTGAGTGGTCGTAGTAGTTCTGAGCCAGGGCAGGGAGGGTGAGAAGGAGGAGTAGCAGGGTGGTTTTCATGGTGAATTATCGGACAATGGCTGAGGTTTCTCCCTTGGCCAGGCGTATACGCAGTTCATCGCCGGGCTGAAGGGCTGCTGCGTCGCGGGCCAGGCGTCCATCGGGGGTGCTGACCAGGGCGAAGCCGCGGTCGAGGGCGTTTTGCGGGCTGGCGGCAGTGATTTTTGCTGCCAGGTTCTCGAGTTTAGCCTGGTGGTGAGCCAGGCGGTTGTGCAGGGCAGAAAGCAGGAGCTTCTTGTTCTGTTCCAGTCGGGTTCCTGCGTTTTGTATATTGCGCAGCACATTGCCGGCGGAGAGTCGGGCAGAATAGATGCTCAGTCGGTTTCGTTCCTGCAGCAGGCGTTGGTGCAGGGTGGTGCGGAGTTCTTCTGCAAGAGCATCCAGCCTCTGCTGATAGGGAGCCAGGAGCTCTTGCGGTGTGCCGAGTCTGCTGTGCTGCACTATCTTGAGGCGCAGGTGGGCCATTTGCAGGCTGCGGGTGAGCTGCTGGCGCAGGTGGGTGGCAGTACCTGCCAGCCAGGCGCGTAGCTCAGCGGCATCAGGCGTGGTGAGCTCGATAGCGGCGGTGGGGGTGGGAGCCCGCAGGTCGGCCACAAAGTCGGCTATGGTGAAATCTGTCTCGTGCCCCACGGCGGAAACAACGGGAATGGGGCAGGCGGCAATGGCGCGGGCAAGTACCTCCTCATTGAAACACCAGAGGTCTTCGAGACTACCGCCGCCACGGGCGATGATGATGTAGTCTACTGCAGGCATGCCGCTGCGTGCGGGATTACCCAGCTGCTCCAGCGCGCGGGCTATGCCCAGCTCGGCCCCCTTGCCCTGCACCTGCACAGGGTACAGATAGGTGTGGATCCAGGGTGCTCGCTGCTCCAGCCGATGGCGCATATCCTGAATGACGGCGCCTGTCTCACTGGTGACAAGTGCCACACTTTGCGGGAATCGGGGAATAGGGCGCTTGCGGGCTGTATCAAAGAGCCCCTCGGCCTGCAGGCGGGCCTTCAATGCCTCGAATTGCTGCTGGAGACTGCCCTGACCGGCTTCCTTGACGCTGTCGACGATGAATTGCAGCGAGCCTCTACCTTCCCATACTGTGGCTTTGCCTCGAAGTTCTACCTGCATGCCTTCGCGCAGGCGCAGACGCATGCTGCGGGCGCGGAATGCATAGAGCGCGCACTGCAGCTGGCAGTGCGCATCCTTGAGGGTAAAGTAGATATGGCCGCTGCTTGCAGCTTTGCAGGAGCCGATTTCACCCACCACGCACTGCTCACCCACATTGACCTCTACGGTGTGTTTGAGACGGCAGACCAACTCTGTAACGGAAAGTACCATGGAAAAATTACGATTTGCGATTTACGAAGCCCGTGAGTGAAACTCGTAAATCGTAATTCCTAAATCGTAAATCACCTCTGGTTGGGGTCTGTCCAGTTCGGGTCGAAGCCCTTGGCGTAGGTGAAGAGGTCGCGATGGATGTACTCGTAGTAGGTTTCCTTGGCTTCGTCGTCCAGACGATACCAGATAGCTACATTGAGTGCGCGGGCGACCTTCTGCATCATTTTGAGGGTGAGTTCGCGTCCCTGGCGGGCCTTCTGCACCTGCTTGTGGGTGAGCTGCTCGGTGGAGACGCTGACAAGGTCGTGATTATCCAGCCCCCAGTATTGCATGATGGCGTCAATACGCTGGGTGCCGTGGTTGAGTTCGTTTAATTCGTTCATCTTTAAGGATAATATGTGGTTTGGTGCGGGTGCTTATCAGTACCCGGGGATATGGCGGACATAGAAGCCGCCGCAGGGGCGGGATTCTGTGTACCACCGGGGGCCGACACCGCGACTGGTGCCGGTGGTGTCAAAGCGCATGCCTGCAATCACCAGGAATACGTGGCCGCGCTTTGCGTAGACTGTGAGCCATTTACCGAATCCCGGATGTCCCCATTTAAGGAAATCACGGGAGGAAGGGAAGGCTCCTTTCTTGAGCATGCCCGCCTCGCGCAGCACAAAGGCTGTGGAGCCGGAGCAATCGTAGGCCGAGTCCACGTGCTTGCCGTGGCCTCCGCCCAGACGATAGGGCTTGCCTACAATCTTGTTGCCTGCGGCAATGGCGCGTTTGATGCGAGCCGGGGCTTTGTAGGGAATCGTGACTTTGCCGTTTCTCTGTTTCTTGGGGGTGTAGCCTGCGTGGTACACGTACTTGGGGGTGCGTGCATTGCTGCCCAGCTGCTGCTGGCAGCCGTTGATACCCAACAGCAGCACCAGAGCCAGAAGAATGGAAAGTATACGGTTCATTTGTCGCATGACCATACTGTATTCTAGCATATCAACTGTTAATATCAAGCGGAAAACTAGATGGCCTGCCAGAAAAATACTGCCGCAGCCAGTGTGCTCCGGCTGCGGCAGTGAAAGTGGTGAGGTAGATTACACCAGACCCTGGGCAATCATGGAATCTGCCACCTTCACGAAACCGGCGATGTTGGCACCGGCCACGTAGTTGGTGAAGGTGTCCGTGCAGTCCTTGGAGAACTCGCGGGCGTGGTTGTAGGCGTTCTCGTGGATGTTCTTCATGATGTTGAAGAGCTTGGCATCCACTTCTTCGCGGCTCCAGCTGAGGCGCATGCTGTTCTGGCTCATCTCGAGACCGGAGGTGGCAACGCCACCGGCGTTGGCAGCCTTGGCCGGGCCGTAGAGAATCTTGGCAGCCAGGTAGTTGTTGATGCCCTCGAGGTCGGTGGGCATGTTGGCACCTTCAGCCACGAGCATACAGCCGTTCTTGATGAGGGTGGCAGCTTCAGCACCGTTGATTTCGTTCTGCGTGGCGCAGGGGAATGCGCAGTCGCAGGGTACGCTCCAGGGGCGCTGGCCTTCGAAGTACTGGGCACTCTTGAAGGCATCGGCGTATTCCTTGATACGGCCGCGGCGCACGTTCTTGAGCTCCATAATCCAGGCGAGCTTCTCAGCGTTGATGCCCTCGGGGTCGTAGATGTAGCCGTTGGAGTCGGACATGGTGACCACCTTGGCGCCCAGCTGGTTGAGCTTCTCCACGAGGTATTGAGCCACGTTGCCGGAACCGGAAACGACGCACACCTTGCCGGCGAGGTCATCGTTGCGGGTGGCAAGCATGTTCTGGGCGAAGTACACGGTGCCGTAGCCGGTGGCTTCCGGGCGGATGAGGGAACCGCCCCAGTTCAGGCTCTTGCCGGTGAGCACGCCGGTGAACTCGTTGCGCAGACGCTTGTACTGGCCATAGAAGTAGCCGATTTCGCGGGCACCCACACCGATATCGCCGGCGGGTACGTCGGTATCAGCGCCGATGTGGCGGGTGAGCTCGGTCATGAAGCTCTGGCAGAAGCGCATCACTTCAGCATCGCTCTTGCCCTTGGGGTCGAAGTCGGCACCGCCCTTGCCACCGCCCATGGGCAGGGTGGTGAGGGAGTTCTTGAAAATCTGCTCGAAACCGAGGAACTTGAGGATACCCAGGTTTACGGAGGGGTGGAAGCGCAGGCCGCCCTTGTACGGGCCGATAGCGCTGTTGAACTGAACGCGGTAGCCGCGGTTCACGTGGATTTTACCGGCGTCGTCCTGCCACGGCACGCGGAAGATGATGGTGCGCTCCGGCTCGACGATACGCTCGAGAATGCAGTTGTCTTCGTACTTCTTATTGGCGGAAAGTACAGGTTCAATGGTGGAAATAACCTCCTGTACAGCCTGGAGGAACTCGGGTTCATGCGCGTTCTTGGCGCGCACCTGTTCCAGCACTCGTGTTGTGTAATCAGACATAAATGTGTGGGATTGCCTGGGTTCCCGACTCCGGCCCGTTCGGCAGGTGCCGTGGTCAGACGCGCGCATTATACCAAAAAGTCTCCGTTTGAAAAGACTTTTTTCAAAAAAAATGCCTGACGGCTAGGTTATCAATGCAGAAGGCCGATTTCGCGCAGTTCCCGGGCCAGTTCCTGCACCTCTTCAAGCGGGAGCAAGTCAGAGCTGATGCGCAGGCTGGTTTCACCCGCTGTGAGGAGCAGGGTGCAGCTGGCGGTGCCCTGGTTCTGGCTTTCCTGCAGGGTGGCGGAACTCAATTCTGCCCATTTCAGACTGGCGCTGCCCAGTAAGCTGCGGCGGGTGATGCCGGTGGAGTCTACCGTGTATTTCAAGCAGACATAGAAGGCAGTCCATACCGGGGTGATGATGGCTGCCGCGATGGCTGAAATCTGTTGCCAGAGAATATCCTTGCAGCAGAGAACGTAGGCGGCAGCACCCAGCACCAGCAGCGTGGCGCCTATGTAGAGCTGGGCATTGGCGCAGCGGATAATGCGGAAAGTGGGCATGTGAGTGTGCTAAAAAGGCCCTGCCTCAGCAAGGCAGGGCCGGAGATATGTTTGAAAATCAGGCCTGGAAGTGTGCCTCGGGGGAATTGGCGGGCACAATCTTGATCTGCGTGGGTGCTACGTTATCCGTGTAGTCGTTGCCGGGTTTCGGACGGTACTTCACATCAATGGGCTTCACATGGCCGCCGCGGTTGTAGTCTTCCACGGCGCGGGTAATGTAGACCGGCAGCTGCAGCACAGAGTGCTGGAAGAGCTTCTTGGCTACATGGTTCTGGGTGCGGATGCAGCCGTGGGAGAGACGCTGGCCGGCCACCACCTTACCGGTGTGCAGGCCTACGCCGTCGGGGGTGAAGCGGTGCCAGTAGGGCATGCCGGCGCCTTCGAAGGTCTGTCCTTCGGGCAGGCCGTGCAGGAGGTCGGCGTTGCTGTTGGTCACCTTGCCGTTGGCATCGATGAACTTACCATAGCGGCTGGACTTGTGGTCCTCGTTCTTCTCGATGATGCGGAATACACCCGTGGGGGTTTCGTGACCATTGGTGCCGGTGGAAACAGCCCAGTCAAGAGCTACCTTGCCATTCACATAAAGGCGGGCGCGCTGTTGCGGAATGCAGACAACCAGCTTGGAATTGGCGCGGGTCACCTGCGTGAGCAGGGCATCATTGGCCCAGTGGTCCAGGGTGAGGGGGTAGGCAGGCTGGGCAGCAAAGTGCTCGTGGGTGCCGGGAGTGTAGGGGTTCACATAGCCGGGCTGGTTCTTGCCGGGCAGGTCAAGCGGGTTCGGCAGCTGCACCGGTACGATGGGCTGCATGGACTGCTGGTTTGTTCCGCTGGGGGTGTAAAGCTTGTTGTTCTGCGAACAGGCAGCCAGCAGAACAGCTGCCGTGGTGGTGAAAAGAATGCGTTTCATATCAGTTGACCTTGGGAATGCGCAGGGTGGTGCCTACGCGGATGGTGTTGGCTGTGGTCGGGGTAAGCCCATTGGCCTGCATGAGAGCAGTGGGGCTTACGCCGTATTGACGGGAGATTCGGTAGAGGGTGTCGCCGGCTTTTACGGTGTAACTGTTACCGGAGGCGGCAGCTACCTGAGCCGGTGCAGGTTTTGCGGCCGGAACCGTGGCTACGGGTTTAGGTGCCGGGCTGGCAGTTGCGGTGCCGCCGGGAATGCGGAGACTCTGGTTGACCCGCAGCGGAACATTGGCACTGGCCATGCCATTTGCTGCCACAATGGCGCTCACACTGGTGCGGTAGCGCCGCGCAATGGAGCTGAGCGTGTCTCCGGGGCGTACTACGTATTGACCTGGGGCTGTGGGTGCGGCAGCCACCGGTGTCGGAGCAGGGGTAGGTGCCGCAGGCTTGGTTTCAGGTTCCGGGCGGGGAATGGAGGCCAGCGGTACCTGGCTGGGTGCCGGGGTGCTGCGGTAGTATCCGCCGCCGGATTCAATGACGACATCGTCCTCCATCACCGGAGCGGCGGCATCCTGCCACCAGGTGAAGTCCAGCGAGCCATCCTTAATCACACAGGAGCTGAGTGCCAGCGCAGATGCTGCGGCCAGCGGCAGGGCGGTGATGAAGTTGCGGCTCATAGGATCTGACCGGAGTGAGGTGATGGAGAGACGATAGTGTCAGCTGCTGACTCAGCGGCGCTTGTTCTTCTTGGTGGAAGTCTTCGTCTTCTTGGAGACGGTGGAAGTCTTGCCGGGGATGACAATCTTGGTGCCGGGACGCACCTTGTTTGCCTGGGCCATGGTCATGTTGTTGGCCTTGAGCAGGGCTGCCAGGGTCACGCCGTTGCGGGCGGCCACCTTGGAAAGCATGTCACCTTTCTTCACTACGTAGGTAGTGGTGGTGGGAGTGGCCTTGTTCTTGCTGGCCTTGTAGCCCTTGGGCGTGAAGCGCACCTTGATGATATCGCCGGGGTGGATCAGGTCACCCTTGATGCCGGAGTCCTTGCGAATCTGGGCGATGGTGGTGTTGCTTCGCTTGGCGATTTCATACAGGTTGTCGCCGGGGCGCACCTTGTAAACCACCAGGGTGGGCTCGCTCACCTTCTTGGCCTTCTTCTGCTGGGTCTTTTTCTGTGTGCCTGTCTTCTTAGGCTTGTTCACAGAGGCAATCTGCTGAGCCGGCTTGGGAGTGGTGGTAGCCACAGCGCTGCTGCCGGTGGGGGTGGCAGGCGTGGTGGGCATGGCATAGGGGTCGAAATCATCGCTCACATGCGAATCGAGCACGGTGTCATCATGGGCAATGGCCGGCTGGTTCTGGCTGGTCAGGCCGTTGGATACAGCCATGGATTCACCCGGCTCGGGGGTAGCAAAGTGGTTGCGGTCAGCAACTTCGGGAGTGCGGTCGCCGGCGGGGATCTGGTAGGAGTCGTCCCCCTCCAGCACCCAGGGCGGCAGCTCGCTGTCGCCAATGGCCATTTCGCTCATGGGCATAGCTTCTTCGTAGCCCAGAGTGTCGCCGTTGTATACGTTGCTGCAGGAAGAGAGGGTCGCAAGCATGCCGACCCCAAGACCAAGAATTGAAAGGCTTTTCTTCATACGCGCTCTACCGTAGCAGAGTTGGTGCAGGAAAGCAAGACTTTTTCGTGCCTATGCGCGCGTGTATGAAAAACCATGTGTCATGGTATGAAAAAATGTATTTACTCTGCACCCGGCTTGTGCTAGTGTAGGGGTATTGGCTGAGCTGCGTTGTGTGGCAGGCCAACGAATCTTAAAACACGACAACATTATGAATCTCGAAGGAACCAAGACCGCCAAGAACCTGGCTATCGCCTTTGCCGGCGAGGCTCAGGCCTACACCAAGTACCAGTACTACGCCTCCAAGGCCAAGAAGGACGGCTATGTGCAGATTTCCGAGCTGTTCGAAGAGACTGCCCGCAACGAGAAGGAGCACGCCAAGCTGTGGTTCAAGGCCCTGCACGACGGTGGCATTCCCTCCACCATGCAGAACCTGAAGGACGCTGCCGAGGGTGAGAACTACGAGTGGACCGACATGTACTACACCTTTGCCAAGGAAGCCCGCGAAGAAGGCTTCGAGGAGCTGGCTGTTCTGTTCGACGGCGTGGCCGCTGTGGAGAAGCACCACGAGGAGCGCTACCGCAAGCTGCTTGCCAACATCGAGGGCGGCCTGGTGTTCTCCCGCGATGGTGACGAAATCTGGCAGTGCGGTAACTGCGGTCACATCCAGGTTGGTAAGAAGGCTCCCGCCATCTGCCCCGTGTGCGACCATCCCCAGGCCTACTTCCGCATTGAGGCTGTGAACTATTAATTTTACTTACCTCACCCGCCATCCGCCTGCGCGGCTGGCGGGTGAATTGTCTTTATTGAACAATTATGTGGCAGGCAAATAAAGTTGCCATCATCGGGCTGCTGGCTGGGCTGGCAGTGCTGGGCGGGGTGCATTGGTACATTGCCCAGAATGATTTGATTCTGGCACAGCGGGTGCTTAGCACAGGGCTGTGTATTCTGCTTTTTACTGTGGCGCTGCTCAACTGGCTGAGCGCCCGTAAGAAGAAGTGAATCAGCGGTAGGTCTTGCAGCGGTTCAGCCAGCCTGCAAGCCACCGCTTCTCTCCGCGGGCAGCGGGTGCATTTTGTACACGGCGGGTCAGCACGGCTGCTGCCGCTCGGGAAAATTCTGCTGTGGCTGCGCGCCCGGTGGGGTATCCCTGCATTTCCTCCAGAACCTGAAGGAGCCCCCAGCCCTGGCCGTTGAAGCGCTCGGTGGTTTTGATGCCTTCACCCTTGAAGTTCACATAGTCCACCAGGCAGTACATACCCTGAGTGGTGCATGCCAGTGCCATGTAGCGCTGGCGGATTGCCTGGGGCTGGCTGCTCTGCTGCATCATGCGCTGCAGTGCCATGCGGGAGCGCACCATGAGGAACTGCGTCTGGATATTCACATTGGCTGCGAGCCAGCGGCGCATGGCATCGGCCTTGCCGCTGCGGTCTGCCTGGAACGCAGCTTTGTTTGGCCAGGGGGCAGGACCATCAAAATAAGCGGGAACCTGCACTCCTCTGGAGCGGGCGTAGCGTACAAAGGTGGGGAAGCTTTCATCGAATGCTTCCTGAACTCCGGCGGGATACCAGATGAAATGCCCGATGCCCAGGGAAGGGAAGGCTTCCCCCGCGTTCCATGAGACAAGCCCCTGCACGCTGCCGGCGCATTCGTTATGCCAGATGCGCTGGCCGAGTTGCTGCACGTTTACCTGGCTCTGGTAGCCGTGGACCCGGTGGGTGCGCATGGATTGCTGCAATTCCTGTTGCTGACGCCCCAGGGTGAGGCAGGAGGTCAGCAGAAGGATGGAGAAAAGAGGCAGAAGTAATCTCATGTCTCCTATTTTACCAGCTTGCGGGGGATAGTAAAGCTTGCTTTCTGCCTGTATCTGAACTTTTGTGCGGAAAAATCTGCCTTTATGCTTGACACGTTGCTGGCTCTGTGGTACATTTCCGCACCGCCATGCGGTCAGTGTGCTTTGTATCACGGCACCACGCGGGCGAGAAACAACCGAAATTATACTTTTTTAGATATGGTAGCAATCCGTCTTAACCGTCAGGGGTCCAAGGACCGTCCTTTCTACAAGATCGTTGTCGTTGACAGCCGCGCTCGCCGCGATGGTGATTTCATCGAGCAGGTGGGTACTTACAACCCCATGGCTGAGGG
>JAZRHL010000070.1:0-16156 GCA_045644745.1 Akkermansia sp. | reverse complement strand
CCTCCCGCTTCCTCACCACCCTCCCCCAAGGTCTCATCCAGCTCTGGAATGAATAATCTATACTCCCGCGGGTTAACGCGGCAATTTAGACCACTTGCAGAGTGGATTTAGATGCCTCGTCAGAGGCAATTTCATCTGCCGCAGGCAGATTTCACTGCTGCTCTACATGAGCAGCAATAAATAGTTTAACGTTCCTGCGGGCAAAATGCCCGCACTATTTTGTAATCACTTGCATTGCAGAGCTGATTGCTCTGCATCGAAATTTCGGGCGGATGCCCGAAATGAAATCCGCCACTTACGTAGTGGTCTAAATCCGGTTTCCCCGGTCGAAATACCCTCACTGCGCTCGGGTACGACTCATACAACAAGCCCTGCACCTATCCGGTGCAGGGCTTGTTTGTCAATTGCTTGCAGGCTTATCAGCAGTACTGCGTGAGCACATACTGCAGAATACCGCCGGCGCGGAAGTATTCCTTCTCGATAGGCGTGTCGAGGCGCACCACCAGGGGCAGCTCGAAAGCCTCGCCGCCCGTGGGCTGCACCAGCAGGGTGGCGGCGCTGCGCGGGGCCATATCGTTGTTCAGGCCGATGATGGAGAAGCGCACATCCTTGAGATCCTTCACGCGGTCATAGTCAGCCGGGTTGGCGAAGTTGAGGGGCAGCACGCCCATACCGATGAGGTTGCTGCGGTGAATACGCTCGAAGCTCTTGGTAATCACAGCCTTCACACCCAGCAGGTTGGTACCCTTGGCGGCCCAGTCGCGGCTGGAGCCCATGCCGTAGTCCTCGCCACCGATGATGATGGTCTGCACACCGTCCTTCATGTAGGCCATACCGGCGTCATAGATAAAGGTGGGGGTGCCGCAGGGGGCATCAATCTGAGTATCGGGGGCGCTCACCTGGCTGTCACCGAAGTAGAGCGTGTAGCCACCCTCCACACCGGCGGTGAGCAGGTTCTTGATGCGCACGTTGGCAAAGGTGCCACGGGCCATCACCAGGTCATTGCCACGGCGGGAGCCGTAGGTATTGAAATCGCGGCGTTCCACACCCTGGGCGCTCAGGAACAGACCGGCAGGAGCCGTGGGCTTGATAGCACCGGCAGGGGAAATGTGGTCGGTGGTCACGCTGTCGCCGAAGATACCCAGCGGGCGGGCATTCACGATATCGGTGATATCGCCCTTACGGCCATCGAAACCATCGAAGAACGGCGGGCGGTGAATGTAGGTGGAATCTGCATTCCAGGCGAAGGTAGCACCCGTGGGGGCGCTCACGCCGTCCCACTCAGGCACGTGGCCTGCATAGCAGGCAGCATAGTCGGCGGGGCTGGCAGCCTTGGCCTGAGCGGCGGCAATCTCATCGCCCGTAGGCCAGATATCGCGCAGATACACAGGGGAACCATCGGCAGCGGTGCCCAGCGGCTCATTCTCCATGTCGATATCCACGCGTCCGGCCAGAGCAAAGGCAATGACCAGCGGGGGCGACATGAGGAAGTTGGCCTTCACATGGGAGTGAATACGAGCCTCGAAATTGCGGTTGCCGGAAAGCACAGAGCAGGAAACCAGGTTGTTATCCACCACAGCCTGCTCCAGCGCAGCATTGAGCGGGCCGCTGTTGCCGATGCAGGTGGTGCAGCCGTAGCCCACGGTGGAGAAACCGATGCTGTCGAGAGCCTCGGTCAGGTCATTGTTGGCGAAATAGCGGGCGGCAATGCGGGAGCCGGGGGCAATGCTGGTCTTCACATAGGCCGGCACCTTCAGGCCCAGCGCAGCTGCCTTCTTAGCCAGCAGGCCGGCGGCAAGCATGAGACCGTCGTTGCTGGTGTTGGTGCAGCTGGTGATAGCGGCCACGAGGATGGAGCCATCCGTCAGCTCCACATCATGCGTGGTGTCGGCATCGGGGTTACCGGCGTCGCCCTTCATGGTCACAGCCACGGGGGTGGTGCGCTGCTCCTGGCCGTATGTACCGCGGCAGATTTCAGCAAACTGCCCCTTGAGCGTGCTCAGCGGAATGCGGTCCTGCGGGCGCTTCGGGCCTGCCACGGCGGGCACGATGGTGGAGAGGTCGAGCTCGAGCTCCACGGTGTAATCCAGCTCGCCCTTGCGGGGCATGCCGAAGAGGCCCTGGGCGCGGAAGTAGTTCTCGCAGGTGGCCACCTGCTCCTCGCTGCGACCGGTGGTGCGCAGGTAGGCGGCAGATACCTCGTCGAAGGGGAAGAAGCCCATCGTAGCGCCGTATTCGGGAGCCATGTTGGCCACCGTGGCGCGGTCCGGCAGGGAAAGACTGGCAGCGCCCTCGCCGAAGAACTCCACAAACTTGCCCACCACACCGTGGGCGCGCAGCATCTGGGTCACGTGCAGTGCCAGGTCGGTGGCCGTCACGCCCTCGCGCAGCTTGCCGCTCAGGTGCACACCCACCACCTCGGGCACCAGGAAGGTGACCGGCTGGCCCAGCATGCCTGCTTCGGCCTCAATGCCACCCACACCCCAGGCCACAATGCCCAGACCGTTGATCATGGTGGTGTGGGAGTCGGTACCCACCAGCGTATCGGGGTAGTACATGCCGGCGTTCTCCATCACGCCGCGTGCCAGATACTCCAGGTTCACCTGGTGCACGATACCGGTGCTCGGCGGCACCACAGAGAAAGTCTTGAATGCCTGCTGCCCCCACTTCAGGAACTCGTAGCGCTCGGTGTTGCGCTCGAACTCGCGGGTCAGGTTCTTCTGGTAGGCAGCGGGGAAACCGGCCCAGTCCACCTGCACCGAGTGGTCCACCACCAGGTCCACAGGCACCAGCGGCTCCATATCAGCCGGATTCTTGCCCAGGTCCTGCACAGCGGCGCGCATGGCGGCCAGATCCACCAGCAGGGGCACACCCGTGAGGTCCTGCAGGATGATGCGGGCCACGGTAAAGGGAATCTCATAGCTGCCGGGCTCCTTGGCATTCCAGCCCGCCAGATTCTTCACATCTTCCTCGCTCACTTTCAGGCCATCGCAGTTGCGCAGCAGGCTCTCCAGCACAATTCGCAGCGAAACAGGCATGCGGGAAATACCGGGGAAGCCCTGCTCGGCCAGTGCCGGAAGGGAGTGATACTGCCCGGCGCTTCCGCTGCCTGTGGTAAAGGTACGCAGTGTGTTCATGATTCTTTTACGATGCGTTAATAACGATAAATCGCGGAGATTATACACAATTCCCCCATGATTGCAAGCAAGGAAAACACGCTGACAGCACTTTGTCCCATTTTCTCCCCCATTCGGGCGATTTATATGGATTTATAATGCACTTTCGCATATAATTGCATATAAATCTCGATTTTTGGGACAAAAAAATCCATTTTTCGTCAGATTAGGCTTGCAAAATGGTGCGTGGCGTAGTAGTCTCCGCTATGGCAGAAATTCAGCTTGGACTTACATTTGACGATGTGCTTCTGCTTCCCTGCTTGAGCACGATTCTTCCCGGCGAGGCCGATCCTTCTTCCCAGCTTTGCGCTGGCATTCCGCTGCGCCTTCCCTTCCTCTCCGCGCCCATGGATACGGTGACGGAAGTTGACATGGCCATTGCCATGGCCCGCGAAGGTGGTCTTGGTGTGATTCACCGCAACAACCGCATCGATGACCAGGCCGCCATGGTGGCCAAGGTGAAGCGTTTCGAGAACGCCGTCATCACCAATCCCCTCACCGTAACCAGCGATATGAGCCTGAGCCGCGTGAAGGGCATCATGCTCGAGTACGGTTACTCCGGCCTGCCCGTGGTGGCCGAGGGCAATATCCTCGTGGGCATCATCACCGGCCGCGACATGCGCTACTCCGACGGCCACGACCTCGACAAGCTCACCGTGGCTGATGTGATGACCCCCATGAACCGCCTCATCACCGGCACCCCCGCCACCACGCAGGAAGAGGCCCGCAAGATTCTCTACTCCAACCGCATCGAGGAGCTCCCGCTCATCGATGAGAACGGCTGCCTCGTCGGCCTTATCACCGACACCGACATCCGCAAGCGCGAAGCTTTCCAGGAATCCACCAAGGACGAGTTCGGTCGTCTGCGCTGCGGCGCTGCTGTGGGTCCGGGTCCGGAATTCATGGCCCGCGCTCAGGCTGTGGTGGACGCCGGCGCCGATGCTCTCTTCATCGATGCCGCCACCGGCCACACCAGCCGCGTGCTGCACGTAATTGAGAAGCTCAGCGAGCTCGGCAAGCCCGTGGTGGCCGGTAACGTGGTGACCCAGGACGGCGCCCGCGACCTCATCTCCGCCGGTGCCAGCGCCATCAAGGTAGGCGTGGGCCCGGGTTCCATCTGCACCACCCGCATCATCTCCGGCGTGGGTATGCCCCAGTTCACCGCCATTCAGGAAGTGGCCAAGGTTGCCCGCCCCGCCGGCGTGACCGTGATTGCCGACGGCGGTATCCGCTACTCCGGCGACGTGGTGAAGGCTCTGGCCGCCGGTGCCGACCTCATCATGATGGGTGGCCTGCTGGCCGGTTGCGAGGAAAGCCCCGGTGCCGTGGTGCACTACCAGGGCCGTAACTTCAAGACCTACCGCGGCATGGGCTCTCTGGGCGCCATGCGTGCCGGCTCCGGCGACCGCTACGGCCAGAACGGCAGCGGCAAGCTCGTGGCCGAAGGCGTGGAAGCCCGCGTGCCGTACAAGGGCATGCTGGCCGACGTTATCTTCCAGCTTGTGGGCGGTCTCCGCTCCGGCATGGGCTACCTCGGCGCCAAGAGCCTCCAGGAGCTCCGCGACCACGCCCGCTTCGTGCGCATCACCGCCGGTGGTCTCCAGGAAAGCCACCCGCACGATGTGACCATCACCCAGGACCCCGGCAACTACAGCCGCTGATACCGGTGAACATCGCCAGATAACCATTTAACTACGGCGCGCCTTCGGGCGCGCCGTTTTGCAGAAAGAAAAGCTATTATGAAGAATATCGACATCACCGAAATCACCACCTGCCCCGTGCAACTCATCGGCAAGCAGTGGATGCTCATCACCGCCGGCACCCCGGAAAACTTCAACTGCATGACCGCCAGCTGGGGCGGCATCGGCTACCTGTGGAACCGCCCCGTGGCCTTCGTCTTCGTGCGTCCCAACCGCCACACCGTGAACTTCATCGACGCGCAGCCCTCCTTCACCCTCAGCTTCATGCCCGAGCAGTACCGCCAGGACCTCGTGTTCTGCGGCCGCAACTCCGGCCGCGATGTCGACAAGATGGCCGCCACCTCCCTTGTGCCCGCCACCTCCCCTGCCGGCCTGCCCACCTTTGAGAACGCCGAGCTCGTGCTCGAGTGCCGCAAGATGTTCTGCACCTCCCTGCAGGAGGCCGACTTCATCGACTGGAGCGAAGTCTCCCCCGCCTGGTACGAGGAATCCAATCCCCTGCACAAGCTCTACATCTGCGAAATTTCTTCTGCACTCGTGCAGGAATAATTTCTCACTGAGGGCGTTTCACGTCCGAAATTTCACTACCCGCCGGTTCTCCGGCGGGTAATTTCACAGTTGCATCCCGGCAACTATTTCACTGAGCGCAAGCGAAATTTCACCATCTGAAAGACCACTCCGGTGAAATGGCTACCCTGCGGGCAGCAGTGAAATCTACCTGCGGCAGGTGAAATTGAGCTGCTTCGCAGCACAGTGAAATTGCACCCCGCGGCGGGGTACAGTTGTGGAAGCCCACCTATTCCACCCCACGCAGCCATACGAAATGCTTGCAATGCCCCATCGCTTGCGGTATCATGGCTCTGCGTTATTTTATTATGTCCAGCTCATTCGGTTCCGTTTTCAAAATCAGCACCTGGGGTGAATCCCATGGTGTGGGTGTCGGCGTGGTGATTGATGGCTGCCCCGCCCGGGTGCCCCTCACCCGCGAAATGATTCAGGCCGAGCTGGACCGCCGCCGCCCCGGTCAGAGCGATATCGTGACCCCTCGCAACGAAGCCGACAGCGTGGAAATCCTTTCCGGCGTGCTCGATGGCCTCACCCTCGGTACCCCCATTGCCCTCTCGGTGCGCAACAAGGACCAGCGCTCCACCGCTTACGATGAAATGCAGCACACCTACCGCCCCTCGCACGCAGACTACTGCTACGACGCCAAGTACGGCATCCGCGCCTGGGCAGGTGGTGGCCGCGCCAGCGCCCGCGAAACCATCGGCCGCGTGGCCGCCGGCGCCGTGGCCCGTGCCGTGGTGCAGGCTATCTGCCCGCAGGTAGAAGTGCTGGCCTGGGTGCAGCAGGTGCACACCATCGTGTGCCCCACCCCGGCAGATGACGTGCGCGCCGAGGTAGTGGAAGCCAACATCGTGCGCACCGCCAGCCCCGAATCCGCTGAGCAGATGGCTGATGCCATCCGCCGGGCCCGCAGCGCCGGCGATTCGCTGGGCGGCATCGTGGCCTGCACCGTGCGCAACTGCCCCGTCGGCCTGGGCGACCCCGTTTTCGACAAGCTCGAGGCCACCCTGGCCCACGCCATGCTCAGCATCCCCGCCTGCAAAGGCTTCGAAGTAGGCAGCGGCTTCTCTGCCCCCCAGTTCAAGGGCAGCGAGCACAACGACCCCTTCTATATGGACGGCGACCGCGTGCGCACCCGCACCAACAACTCCGGCGGCATCCAGGGCGGCATCTCCAACGGCGAGCCCATCAACATGCGCCTGGCCTTCAAGCCCACCGCCACCCTCATGATTGAGCAGGAAACCGTGAACGACGCCCACCAGCCCGCCACCCTGCGCGGCAAAGGCCGCCACGATGCCTGCGTGCTCCCCCGCGCCGTCCCCGTGGTGGAATCCATGGTCTGGCTCACCCTCTGCGACCACCTCCTCCGCCAGCGCTGCTCCTCCATATAAAGCGGCACGCCGTGCCGCTTTCATACCGCTGCCAGGCGGTATTTCATGCGCGGCACTGCCGCGCTTTCATCCGCCCGCAGGGTGGATTTCATACACGCGGAGCGTGTATTTCATTGAGCACGCCAAAGGCGGGCGACTGGTTTCCGCTGCATCAGCAGCGGAACCTCCCTTTCTACCACTGCCGATATCTGTTCATTCATCGGAACAAAGAAGTCCTTTCCCAATGATACCCGATTTCATGAACACGGCTATAGCAGCAGCAATCAGCCCCACCGGCGGGCGTGTGCGCCCGCGGAACTCAATACATCCAAAATTCTACATCCAACATCCAAAATTACTCCCCGCTCCTTCTCTGGCGGAAGACGCGGAGGTACTGGTAATTGATGAACCCGAGGTAGCCGAGAATCATCACGTTGAACCACTCGCCATCCACCAGGGCCCAGATACCCAGACCGCCGCAGATAAGCAGGCCCAGCACACAGGGGATGAGGTAATTATTCAGCAGCGAGCCCAGGAGCTTGCCGCCATCCAGCGGGAACACGGGCAGCAGATTGAACAAGCTCCACCAGAAACACACCAGCATACCCGTGGTAAGCGCCTGCAGCACCACCGGCGAAACCTCGTGCGCGTGCAGCCCCAGCAGCAGGTCGCGCTGCAGGTCAAAAGGCAGCACATCCATCCACGGCATCAGGTACGCATAGCGCACCCCTGCCCACGGGCAGCCCAGCAGCCCGCCGAAGCACAACCCCAGCAGCCCGCCCAGCAGCAGCGAGGCCAGCGGCCCCGCCAGCACCACCAGCACATAGGCCCAGCGCTGCTGCGGCAGCATCAGGAACTGCGTGCTGCCTCCCAGACCTGCCACCTCAATCCCCTCCACCGCGCCGCCCGTGGCGCGGCCGGTCAGCGCGTGGCCGAACTCATGCACCAGCAGGCACAGCATTCCCGCGACCACAAAAACCGCCACGCGGCTCAGGTCATCGCCATCGCTCACGCCAAAAGCGCCGCCCAGCACCGCCAGAATCACCCACGACATCGGGTGAATGCTCACCGGAATACCAAAAAGTCGGAAATTCAGCACGCCTCGGGGGGAATTCTGCTCGTTCATGGCCACATTTTACCCCCTTCCCGACACCTTTTGCAATAAAATTTGCATTTTTTTCTAAAAAAGACTTGCAATACGCCGCGCAAAGTAGTAATATCTGCCCGCACCCCGTTCACGGGGAAAGCAAAATCCGGCGTAGCTCAGCGGAAGAGCGGATGACTGTTAATCATTAGGTCGTTGGTTCGATCCCAACCGCCGGAGTCGAGGAAGCCCAGCAAGTCAACTTGCCGGGCTTCTTTGTTTTTCCTTGCCAAGCCGCCCGCAGCGGTGTATGCTGGCTGCAACCAATACACAACACCATTTCACACCATGGAATTCAATTTCGAAGCACTTGAAAAGAAAGGCCTCAAGCTCAACCCCGCACCCGCTCCCGTAGGCTCCTATGTGCAGTGCATCCGCACCGGCAACTACCTGCACCTCTCCGGCGGCATCTCCATCAATGGCGATGTAGCCATCTACGGCAAGCTCGGCGCCGAAGTCAGCATCGAGGAAGGCCAGCGCGCCGCCCAGGCCGCCATCCTCAACCGCCTCGCCGTCATCCAGGCAGAGCTCGGCAGCTTTGCCCCCCTGCGCAAGATTGTGGCCGTGAACGGCTTTGTGAACTGCACCCCCGACTTCACCGACCAGGCCAAGGTGCTCAACGGCGCCTCCGACCTCCTCGTCGAGCTCTTCGGCCCCGTGGCCGCTCACACCCGCTCCGCCGTGGGTGTGCCCAGCCTCCCCCTTGGTGTAGCCGTTGAAATCAACATGATTGTTGAGTTCGACCCCGCCGCCTGCTGATATTAACACCAACCGGGAGAGCGCCATGGCCACCATCGTTCTGGGAATCTGCGGCTCCATCGCCGCCTACAAAGCCGCCAGCGTAGCCTCGCAGCTCGTGAAACTCGGACACGAGGTTCACTGCGTCTGCACCCCCGCCGCGCTGCACTTTGTCACCCCGCTCACCCTCATGACGCTCTCCCGCAACCCGGTCATCACCACCTTCGAGGACGAAACAGGCAGCTGGGTCCCCGTGCATATCGACCTCTCCCAGCGCGCCGACATCCTCGCCATCGTCCCCGCCTCGGCCAACACTATGGCCTGCATGGCCCACGGCCAGTGCCCGAACGCCCTCACCAGCCTCTACCTGGCCTACCGCGGCCCCGTGCTCATTTTCCCAGCCATGAACGGCCTCATGTGGGACCACCCCGCCACCCAGGCCAACGCCGCCACCCTCGCTGCACGCCCGCAGCACCGCATCATCGGTCCCGCCGAGGACGGCATGCTCGCCTGCGGCACCTCCGGCAAAGGCCGCCTCGTGCCCGAGGACGCCATCGTCCAGGAAATCCTTGCTTCCTTGCCCTCCTGAATCTCGGCTGAAAGCCGGATCTATCTCCGCTCACGCGGAAATCCTCTCGCAATCCCCATTGCGAAATTCTCTCCCGCACCTCAGACGGGAAATTAACTTTCGGCTCATTTCCTCCCTATTTGAGCCGAAAGGGAGAGCCACATCCATATCGTTATCTTATTCCCGTCGTACAAAAAAACAGGAACAGATATTGACAATGATTCAATTAGATGCTAATTTTCCTCTGTACCCATCTATAAACTACCCCAACTACAATTTTCACCATGAATTACTTCCCCTACAATTCCGAGCTGGCAAAAGCTATCGCCGCCGAGTTTGTGCAACTGGAAGGCGGTAGCATCAATAAAATGAAGCTAATTAAGCTCATGTATCTGCTAGATCGCACCGCAATCAAGGAGGAAGGATACGCGATAATCGGAGGTAAATATGTATCCATGAAATTGGGTCCCGTTGTTTCGCCATTGTTGAATGATTTAAACGAATGCAACTGGCCAGGCTTCCATTTGAGTGACTACAAATACGATGTTTCAATTGTACGCGGAGACTACGGCTCTGCTTTAATTTCCGAATGGCTCCACGAGCTCATTCACCGGGTATATTCTGAGTTTGGCAGCATGAACAAATGGCAGCTTTCAGATTACACGCACGCCAACTGCCCGGAATGGTCTGACCCAGGCAATTCCAGCTCGCCCATCGACATCATGCTTATTGCCGGAGATAGTGCAGACGAAGTGGATGCACTTGCTCAGGAACTGTCGATACTCGCTCGTTAACTCATTCGTAGCGTATGTTCAAACCTGGCGACGTCTTTCGCAATCCCGGAAACATGGGTCACATGTGGGTGGTAGTAGGCATTGCCGCAGATGATAAGCGCCTCATGGGCAACTGGTCGAGCCGAAAAGACAACCGACCTGTTACCTGTCTGTTAGTACCAGTCGACCACCCTGCCATATCCCACGACTCATATTTTGTTTACGGCATGATGCGAGAGTTTTCAGAAGCCACCCTCCATGAACACATAAAAAACAAGAATTTGGTTCCCGCTGGCAAATTATCAGAAGCTACCCTTCAAAAAGTCCAAGCTGGAATATTTACGGATAAAAAAGTAACTCCTTACATCAAAGCCCGTTATGCGCACCTGAAAAGGTGAGTCAACATACTTCCAAATCATCAACTCAATACCTGCAGATTCGAGGTTTTCTTACTCCTCCTCTGGAGAAGAACGCTCCAAATCATTACCATTGACAATATTCCGCGCTACATAATCGTCTATATGAGAGCAAAGAAGCCGAATATTTTCTTCCTTTTTGGAAAACCTTTCCATAACTGATTTGGTGTCCATAGCAACAGCCACTATGGTATGATACTCCTTCTTTTTAGATTTCCAACTACCTGACGCCTTACCAAAACAGAAGATATAAGAATCCCCATTTACTGCGTTGCTCCCCATATCATATGGAAACACAAACGCGTTATAGACAGCATTGTTTGTTTTGGCTGACACCTGCTCTCCGTAAATAAGTTGCTTGTTAATCGAAGAAGAATCAGGTAAATGGGATTTCGTCCCCGTCATAGCATAACGATAATATTTAGAATCAATAATGAAAATTTTATTTTCATATTCAACAATAGTATCAGGTTCCAATGCAGTGTATGCTTGTCCTCCTGCTAAGGAAGGTATGAACCATTCCGTACGGGGAAAATATTCTCGTTTATCCGTATTTGAAAAAGAATAATCAATCAAACGTTCCCATATATGTTCAAAATAAGATGTACCATATGAGAAATCTCTCAACACAACAGAACTAGAATCATTTTCTATAACCTGCAGCATCGCATCAAATAGCAGGCGATTATCAGATATATTTGAACTGGAAAGTTTCTGGCGCAGACAGTCAACCATTCTTTCTTTCCCTGCTGGACACGAAAATTTAGGCATCTGTAGCCGCGAGAACAACCAGCCAACTCGAGTAAAGGCAATATATACACAGTACTTATGAATTCTAGTTATCAGTTCGTTCTCATTCCTAACAAGAGATTTCGTAACATATTTATCGTAATAAAAAGCACCATCCTGTGTCACATGAGGAGTATTCTTCCTAAAAGTTTTGCTCCATGAAACAACGCCGTTCAAATTATTTTTGTAAGCAGATACCTGATCTGCATAATAACATCCTCTTCTGAAAAAATCCTTGATGATTAACCTATATGCAGCGAATGGGAATGAGGGTAACTCAGCATCCTCACCATGTCCAGTCATGCTAATTCCTTCATCCCTTTTTGAAAACCGTTCCAATATTCGAAACAAAAGGAAAATATCCTTTCGGATGCCCGACACCGTACTAGACAAACGAAACCCCAAAGGGAAACATACCTTGGGTTTCCCATTTTCTATACTCACGCCTACAAATCTGTTTCTTTCAGAATAATTATTTACACAACATATGGAGCGCAAATATTCGACTTCTACATCTCCGTCCCTCATTTCGGAAGTATTTCTATTTCGATTCACTGCGTACTAACTCATCATATACAGTGCTGTTAAAAATTCTGAATCTATCATTTCCAGATGAACCGTTAAACTTCGCTATAGCTTCGTCTAATGTGTTCACATTGTCCAAATCAAACAAATCAGCCCGGGAATACCTAAACGCATCATCCCACAAGTATTTAACAACCTTTTCAGCAAAGCACAAATTGACTGGTCTTTGCAGCATAACTTCATCTACATTTTCCATATGCTCCTCATTTACACAAGCCAAATCTTGAGGACGGACAAAATATCTACCTAAACGCTTATCCTCTGATACAGCAACTCCGGAGTTACTAGAAACTATAACATCATTAATCGTCTTTGCAAAGTGCATCCATGTTACATCTGAACCAAGTATGGGACTATCCTTATGCGGAACACTTGTAAAATCATTTTCAATATAGCGCATATTCCACCTACGCTGAAATGCGGTATCCAAAGTGAATACATTTTGATCAGATGTATTCATTGTTGCTATAATATTTAAATTGGCGGGTATACGAATCTTCTTCATCGGATCCCCAAACAGGTACTCTGCAATCTGGCGACTCGTTACGCCGTATAGACTTTCACCAGCTAGGCGATTGCCATCAGTTTCTTCGCGTCTATCCAATAACTGAAAGATTTCCCCAAAAATAGCAGGAGCCTGTCCTCGATTCAATTCTTCTATGACTAGGTAACAACTAGAAGCAGGGTGCTGTAAAGCCAACATTAACGCATCCGTAAATGGACCAGGAATAAATTTATAAACAACCGAGCCGCAATCGAGAACGGGGTGAATTTGTCCAACAAAATCTGCATACGAATACTCAGGATGAAATACAACTCGAATCATCATATCTTCATCGGAGCAATACTCAGATGTAATTGCATAACTTTTGCCCACACCAGGAGCTCCGTACAACAAAATATTTTGAGCTCCTGTTATAAGATTGCTAGAATCATAGCGTACAGGTAGCTTGCTTTCCTCTGTAACATCCACATATTCGCATTCTAGTATTGTATCATATTTCTCCACAACACTCTGCGCAGCTGACAATTTTGCATACGACTTATATTCATTTATATCTATATCGGCGTTTCTACTAATTCGTGAACCTTTAAAATCACCCAGATAATAATGTAAACCCTGCTTTAATAAAGCCCTTGATAATTTCGCTGAGAGTGAATCACTAGTACGTAATCTATTCGAAATAGCCTGCTCCGGCACATACAAAATCCTATTCTTGTCATCCTTTTTCAATGATGATGATATAACATGAACAAACTTAAATTTAAAATCATTATCTATTTTAATAAAAGATGAATCCAAATATATTGTCAGAATTTTTATTAATTTCTTCTCGAGCTTCTCATAATCAATGTAATTAGAAACATCTCTATCATCAGCCAAGCCACTCCATAATAACAACAAACCAAAATAATCTTCTCGACACCCTTCGAACAGCTCTTTTATTATGAGAGCTGAAGACCCAAATTCCAGTTTAAACGGTCGAAACATGGACTCCTTCTGTTCTTCACCGTAATGAACTTGAGCCACGCCCCAAAACTCGTCTAATACAAGACGAACTACTTCCGAGTCACTTGTAAACAGCCCGTTAGACAAAAAACGCTCTAAGCACAAACTATAATCAACCAGCTTGATTTTCAACAAACTCGCTTTCGCTATTATTCTCTGTAAAAATTTTATTCGAGGCAAAGTCTCACCATCCTTGATTTCATGGCATTCTATGGGGTATCCAACGTAATTACATATATCCCACAGAATAAATGCTAATGCTAAAATTTCCTTCGGATTTATATTATGCGTCCTTTTTTCCATCAATCCTCTCACGCAACTTATTTCATTTCTATTTTCAACCTCCGACACCTCATTTAATAAAGAGTTTAGCTCATTGGCCTTATCTACCATCCATTCCAAATGATGTCTCTTTATTTTTTTATCACAAAGCGAATAATTTCTTTTTTCTTTAGGAGTAAAAACAGCATATTTATCATTAAATCGCACTGCAAAATTCAAGTTATGCTTGTTTATATAAGCATTGAGTTTTTTCGCCACTGCTAATTCATTCTTACTAAATAAAATCTCAACATATATAGAATTTCCCTTAACTCGATACTGAACATCTTTCTTACAGCTTCCTGGAGTATACCTAATACAACAATCGCCAAAAATAGAGACCTGACCTAATTCTCTATCCATTACATATTGATCAAACGACTTAATCAAAAGCATCCGAAATTCTTTTTCGTCCATGAGGTTCATTATAACCGCTAAAACATCCCCTGCAAGAAAAAATCTATATTTTATTTATGAAAGTTTCCGTCTTATAAGCAAATATAACAGCCCACTTGTCCAGACGCAAAGATGAGTTGACAAGGGAGGGAGAAAGGGATATGTTGGGCGCGAGAAGAAAGGATATATAAATAGTATGGATTGGAATCATATCATATCTGCGGCGGGGGCTTTGTTTCTGGTAATGGATGCGCCGGGGAACGCGCCGGTGCTGAAAAGCCTGATGCAGCAGCTGCCGGCGCACCGGCGGAGTCCGGTGCTGGTGCGGGAGCTTTGCTTTGTGCTGGTGCTGCTGTTGTTCTTTTATTTTCTGGGCAAGCCGCTGCTGGGGTGGATGGGAATCAGCAGCAGTTCGCTGAATCTGAGCGGGGGAATCATGCTGTTCATCATAGCGGTGGGCATGGTGTTCCCCACGAAGCGGAGCCCGCACCAGAACTTTACCACGACCGAGCCTCTGCTGGTGCCGGTGACGGTGCCGATTATTGTGGGGCCGGCGGCGATTTCGGTGGTGATGATGCAGGCAGCCATGGAGACCACGGCTCTGCAGAAGGTGGAGGGTTTCCTGGCTATCTTCCTGGCGTGGATATGCTCGGCGGTATTCCTCGGCATCTCCGACAAGCTGCTGGACCTGATGGGCGAGAAAGGGACGCTGGCGCTCACGCGGCTCATGGGCACGCTGCTGATTCTGCTGGCGGTGCAGATGGTGCTGAACGGGGTGACGGAGTATATCAAGCACCTGCCGGGAGCGAGAATGTGATTTACGATATACAATTTTCGGTTTTGGATTTGTAGAATTCGGCAGGCAAAGTCTGCGGATTTTTTCAACTGGCTTACCACGCCGAAACGGCGCGGATGGGGCAAAATCCATGGTCAATTGTCGATAGTCAATCGTCAATAGTCAATGGACAATTCAGTTAGGGCTTGACTTTAGGGGCTGGGTGGGTATACTTTCCGCGGGGAGAGTACACAACAGCCCCGGATATCATCATGGAACCCATTTACGAAGGCAAAGCCAAGAGACTGTTCACGACGGAAGATCCGAATGTTCTGCGCATGGAGTACAAGGACTCCGCCACCGCATTCAACGGTGTGAAGAAGGAGGACTTCGAGAACAAGGGCCGTTTTAACAAGGCTATCACCCTCATTATCTACCGCATGCTTGAGGAGAAGGGTGTGCAGACGCACCTGGTGGACGATGTGGACGACATCAACCTGCTGGTGAAGAGGGTTTCCATCATGCCGCTGGAGGTTATCGTGCGCAATGTGGCCGCCGGTTCGTTCTCGAAGCGCATGGGAGTGGCCGAGGGCACGGAGTTCAAGAAGCCCATCGTGGAGTTCTCTTACAAGGACGATGCACTGAACGACCCCTTCATCAACGATGACTACGCCCGCGAGATGGGCGCCGCCACCGAGGAAGAGTGCGCCGACATCAAGAAGATGGCCCTCATCATCAACGAGACGCTGAAGGAGTTCTTCATGACGGCTAACCTGCGCCTCATCGACTTCAAGATTGAGTTTGGCCGCCTGGCCAGCGACCCGAGCCAGATTGTGCTGGCCGACGAGATTTCTCCGGACACCTGCCGTCTGTGGGACGTGGCCACGGGCAAGAAGATGGACAAGGACCGTTTCCGCCAGGGTCTGGGTGGGTTCATGGAAGCCTACGCCGACGTGCTGGACCGCCTGCAGAAGTAATTTTCTCAACCGGCCACCGGTGGCAGAATGCCCGCCGGTGTCCTTTTTACCTTATTGCGCGCCCGCGCAAACCCCAAGAAAACAAGTAATATGGCAACACAGACGTTTGAAGTATTCAGCCGATACCAGTCGGCCACGGACGCCTACAAGCTGCTCTACACCCCGATTGCAGACCAGCTTACGTACAACCACACCCGCCTGTACACCATGGAGTGCGAGGGCGACACCGAGGCAGCCGCCGCCTACATGCGCAGCGTGCTGGTGGATTCCATCTCCCAGAAGGTGCAGGAGGACGGCACGCCGGCCCTGAGCGGCGAGCTGTTCAGCATTTCCTACGGCATCAAGAAGGGT
>JAZRHL010000069.1:0-7513 GCA_045644745.1 Akkermansia sp. | reverse complement strand
TCATACTTGGAAAATTGCCTCGCCCGGTGGGAGAAGTAAGCGCTGTGCTCGCTTTCCTTTCGGGCAACCCCGTAGCGGGGTGCGGGGCAAAGCTTATCACAACCGCCGTTTCACGTCAAGCTCATTTTTGAAAAAAAGTTTGCGATTTTTCGTCAGACATCTCTTAAATATTCATTCCTGTATGAGTTAGGAAGTAAATTTTATTTTTAATTTTCGAGAATGCATGCCTTTAACAACCTCAAGTATTGCATGGACCGCTTTTCAGTGATTATAGCACCTTCTTTAAAATCGGGATTTGCTTACAAATCACCCCGAGCAACAAACCACACAACCACACAAGGCAAGATACCAGGATGGATGGCAAATATGCTGATTGATAATCCGGGAACATAACACTTATCTCTCTTCTCAAGATATTTTCCACCAACATCACCACAAAAACAGCCCCTCCAAGTGAACTCGTAACATTTACCATCCATTTTTTCTCCAATGCAGAAACGAAAAGTTTTTTTACGATTATGAAAATGGTAATACAGGGAACAAGCAAATAGGAAGTTAATCCTGGTACATATTGATTCACACACTCAGCACCCATTCGTAAACGAGCCCACTCGGGCATCAAACCAGCCAACATCACAAACACTCCGGATGCAGTAATAAGGCAAAGAATATGCCATCTCTTCAATTTTTTCACACATACTTTATACTCAACATAATAACCAGCAATTACATACACTAACATATTGCCACAGAAAGGAAGATAATTTAACACTCTGAACCCTTCTGAAGTTTTCCCTGTCACCAATACAAACAAGGCTGGAAATACTACGCAAAGTATTATTTGTAAGGCAAACAAATAGTAAAAAGACATTAATTCCATTCCTTTCACCATAGCCCGTAAGAATGGCAACATCAATAATAAAGCTATGTAGGCATACAAGAACCATACAGCAGCAGCACCTGTCCAGCCAAGGACATACCCCATACTCGCACTCCCCCAATAGCAATCACCCAAAAAGCTGCGGAAACCTATCCCGTTTTCTCCACACATCCAACTGTAATAGAAGGATTGTCCTAAGTGGAACAGCAACAAGACAATCAGGAATCGTACCACTCGCTTCGAAATTAATTTCTTCAATGACTCTTGTTTTGGCAGCAATAACGCTCCACTCATCATAAAGAACAAAGGCACAGCAATCTTGTCAAGCGCTGAAACAATCAACATAAGTTTCCCCCCCAGACTCTCACCTGTCGATTGAAACGGAAAATGAAAAGCCGGGGTATGATTAAAAATCACCAACAGAATTGCAATTAGTCGCAATACATCAAAATAAACCTTGTGCCGTTCAACTTGCATAATTGATGAGTTTACACCTTCTAAATCCGCGAAATACTATACAAAAGCAACAGCAAATTAAACTATTAGGTTACATACATCATTGCTTGTTTTATGCACATGGAAACAGCATCCGCTGTGTAATTAATCCTGTTACATAAAGTTTCTTCATGCTTGACTTACGGATTTAGAAATCTGAAGAACATGAGTACCAAAAACAGAGAAAGAGACAAAGCGGCGCTGGCCATATTACGCAGCACGGGGATATCTATCCTGGATGCAGCTATGCTTGCAAAAACAGCGTTAGAAGCAGGCGGCGCCCGGCTTCGTCAGAATGGGAACCTTTCTGCCTACGCCGAGGTTCGCGCTTCCGAAACTACAGCGCACAGGGCATTGAAGCGCAGCAAAAAAATCATTGCGCTAGGTGCTGAAGCCCTGCGGCAGCAGGAAAGGACGGTAACATTTGAAAAAGCGGTGGAAGCTGCGCTGGAAGCGCGGAAAGACAGGCGTGTGCGGACGGTGTATGATTTCCGGTATTTTACGCGAAGGTTTATGAAGCGGTGTCCGGGGTTGGGGAGGAGGCGGGTGAGGAGCATAACGCCGCAGGAGTGTGCGGGGTATATTGAGCTGGCGTTTGATACTCCACGGCAGCGGCAGAAAGCGCGGCTGATTCTGAGCGGGGTGTTCGGCACAGCGGTGAAGCGGGGCTGGTGCGACAGCAATCCTGTGGCTCGGGTGGAGGCGCCGCGGGTGGTGGAGCAGCAGGTACCGATTCTCTCGCCGCAGGAGATTGAGCAGATTACCACGACTGCAGAAGAGTACCAGGGCGGCAGCTGTGCGGCGGCAGTGGGGATGATGCTCTACGCCGGCATCCGCCCGCATGAGGTGGCGCGGCTTACCTGGGAGCAGGTGGATCTGCAGGAGAGGGCGATTTACATCCTGCCCCGCCACAGCAAGACGGGTGGTGCGCGGCGGGTGACGATTCATCGGCCACTGCAAAGGATATTGCAGAAGCACCGCCATGCCGATGCTGAAAGGATATGCCCACCGAACTGGCTGAAGCATTGGCGGGGATTACGCCGCGCGGCGGGATGGGACTCCCCTGCCCGGCACTGGCCGCAGGATGCGCTGAGACATACGTTTGCGAGTTATCATCTGAGCCATTTCCGCAGCTTTGCTGAGCTGCAGCTGGAGATAGGGCACCGGGATGCCACGCTGCTGCGCACGCGGTATGTGGACCAGCGCGGGGTCAGAAAGGCGAAGAGGTTCTGGAGAACCTGAAGGGAATTACGAGGTACGAATTACAAGTACGAAGTTAAAAATTCGTGCGCAGCTGGGGCTGCGCGGGGGATGGGTAGCGGGGATTGCTGTTTTCCCAATGGGCGGAGGGCTAGCAGAGGAAGGAAAAACAGGGAACGAAATCCGCTTCGCGGACGAAATCCACCGAAGGTAGACGATATCCCCGCCGATGGCGGGGACGATATCCGCTCCTGCGGAGCGGACCGAGGGGAAAAGCTACCTTAGTCGCGGCGGCGTGGGCGGCGGCTGAACTTATCGTAAAAGACACCACTGCGGTTGCCGCGTTCGTTGCGGTCACCGCGGTCGCGGGAGTCGCGGCGGTCGCGGAAGTTGCTGCGGTCTTCGCGGTCGCGGCGGAAGTTGGAGTTGCCACGGCCGGCGTAGGAGGCGCCACGGCGTTCGCGCTCGCGGGGACGGATTTCGCGCTCGTAGGGAGCGTTGCCGCCGGCTTCGGGGCGTCCCTTGTCTTCGCGCACGTTCACTTCGTAGCCGCAGATGTTGCAGGTGCCGAGGCGCTCGATGAGCTGCGGGGCAATCTCAGGCGTGACTTCGATGAGGGAATGCTTGAGGAAGAGGCGGATATCGCCTACGGTGCCCTTTGGTGCGCCGCCTTCGTTGTAGAACAGACCGGCGATATCCTTGGGGCGCAGGCCGAGGAGCTTACCACCATTCATGAACAAAGTGACGCTCTGCTGCAGGCTGCTCCAGTCGTTGCCCTTCTCCACGGCGGGAGCGGCATCGGTAGCTGCAGGCTGGGAATTGCGGGAGAACTTGCTGGGGCGATCCTCAGGGATAGGCTGAATCTCGCGGCTGGTCTTGGAGACAAGCAGGTTGAACATGCTGGCGAGCAGCTGCTCGGCGGGCATGTCGATATCCTGAAGAGCTTCGGGCAGTTCGGTAACGCTGGAGGCTGCCTCGAGGATTTCATCCACCAGGGATTCGCGGCGCACTTCCTCCACCTGGGCGGCGGTCATTACTTTTTCGCGCTGCATGCGCACGCCTACGAAGCGCTCCAGACGGGCGAGGAGCGAGAAATCGCGGCGGCCGATGAAGGATACTGCCCTGCCCTTGCGGCCTGCGCGGGCAGTGCGGCCGATGCGGTGCACATAATCCTCGGGGTCGCGGGGCAGCTCGAAGTTCACCACGGTGTCCACATCGTCGATATCAAGGCCGCGGGCGGCGATATCGGTGGCGGCGAGCACATTGAGGTTGCCCTTGCGGAAGGAATCCATGACGCGCTCGCGGAGGTTCTGCGGCATGTCGCCATGCAGGCGGTCGACGGCATAACCGCGGGCCAGCAGGCCGTCCACGATATCATCTACCACTCGCTTGGTGTTGGCAAAGACGAGGCCGCGCTTCATGCGGCCCATTTCGATGAGGCGGCTGAGCACCTCGATACGGGAGGAGAACACCACCTCGTACACCATCTGCTCGCAGGTGGGCACGGTGAGCTGCGGACGCTCAATGGAAATCTCCTGCGGGTCCTGAGCCACGGATTCCACCAGGCCGCGGATGGCGGGGGACATGGTGGCGGAGAACAGAAGCGTCTGGCGCTCGGAGGGTAGCATGGCCACGATGCGGTCGATATCCTCCTGGAAGCCCATGTCGAGCATCTCGTCGGCTTCATCGAGGATGAGCATGTTGATGCTGTCGGCCTTGAGCTCGCCCTGCTCCATGAGGTCGATGACACGGCCGGGGGTGCCCACCACAAACTGCACGCCACGCTTCAGCGCCGCCAGCTGCGGGGCAAAGGAGGCGCCGCCATAGATAGGCACGGCGGAGACACCATCGAGGAAAAGGGCCAGCTTATCCACCTCGCGGCAAATCTGCACGGCCAGCTCGCGGGTGGGGGCCAGACAGAGTACCTGCACGGCACGCAGAGCGGGGTCTATGCATTCGAGCGCGGGGATGGAGAAGGCAAGAGTCTTACCGGAACCGGTATGAGAAAGGCCCAGGATATCTGCCCCGCTCAAGGCCGGGGGAATAGCAGCTTCCTGAATGGGAGACGGGGTTTCAAAGCCAAGCACTTCGATGGCTTCCAGAATCTCCGGGCAGATACCAAGTTCGGAAAAGGTCATAGTCGGCGCAGAGGATGCCCGAATATATTGCTTTTGTAAAGCAAATTTTACGATGCGCACGCACTAAGCAAAAAAAGGAATTGCCATGGCGGCGGCATCAGGCTATACTGCCTTCGCATGAACGAGGGAAAGGACGATATCAACGCTTTCAACAGCTGGGACTGCTTTGGCGCCACGCTCATGCTGGCAGCTGTGCCGGCAGCCATGAACTATGTGTTCACCGAGGAGCATGAAATCGGCTCCACCATCGGCATCTTTGCCGTAGGCCTCGTCATTGCCCTGGTGGTGCTGGCCGTCTCGCTGATTACCCGCTGGCGCATCATCGGCACCATCGTCAACACGGTGGGATGCATCCTCACCCCCGTGTATGTGGTGATTACAATCTGCGCCTTCTGGTTCCCGGATGAGGAACCTAAGGAAACGGAGCCCAGGCAGGAGCAGGTGCAGCCCACTGAGGCGAATAAATAATCAGTTTCCTCCCTCTTCTTCCTTGAGCAGCTCCTCGTATTCCTGCACAGTCTCCTCGATGAAGAGGGTGACGGCGGAGGTCATGGTCTGGCCGTAGTAGGCGCAAGCCTTCTGGAACTTCTCTACCAGGGCGCTGTCTACATACAGGCCCAGCATCTTCTTGTTTTCGGCTCTCTGTCGGGGTGCCATGGCGTATAATCAAGCGTTGGGGGTGGAGGGGAGGCCCAGAATAGTGCCCGGCACTATCTTGTGACCAGCAAAGAAACTTTCAGCGTTCATCTTGCGCGCGCCTGTGGGCTGCATGGTGGTGATGCGGATGGCACCACCGCTGCGCCCACCACAGGAAACCAGCATACCATCCGGTCCGGCTTCAAGCACCATGCCCGGCACGGCATCAGAGGGCTTGCGGATGTGGGAGAACAGGTCTACAGGGGGATAAATCTTGAGAGTCTTGTCCTGACCACTCTTCACCGAGGGATAGATGGTGAAGGTGCCGGGCCAGGAGTGGTAGGCACGAATCTTGCGCGAAATCTGGAGAGCGGGCTGGGTCCAGTCAATCTGGCCGTGGGCACGCAGCAGCTTGGGCGCATAGGTCATGAGGTTCTCATCCTGTTCCTCGCGCATGTCCACCCCCTCGGCCAGCTGGGAGATAGCCTCCATGAGCGCCTCGGGAGCCAGCATGGCAAGGTCATCGTGAAGAGATTCGGCAGTCTCGGTACCACGCAGAGGCACGGCCACCTGACAGATGATATCGCCGGCATCCAGCTTCTTGACCACATGCATGATAGTGATGCCGGTCTCATCATCACCGGCCTCGATGGCAGCCTGAATGCAGGCCGCGCCACGGTGACGGGGCAGCAGCGAAGCATGCGCATTGATGCAGGCGATGCGGGGCACATCGATTACCTCCTGCGAGAGAATCTGACCATAGGCCATGACGACAACGATATCGGGCTCATAGGCGCGGAGCTGTTCCACAGCCTCGGCATCGCGCATCTTTTCCGGCTGGAAGACGGGAATGCCTAACTCATTCGCCAGCACCTTGACACGAGGCGGTGTGAGCTCCATGTGGCGCCCCACCGGGCGATCCGGCTGGGTAATCAGTGCCACCAGATTGCCTGTATCCGCAAGTGCCTGAAATGAGGGGATTGCAATGTCCCCGGTTGCCATCATGACGATTCGCATAGCGACTAAATACCAGATACTCGGTGTTTAGTCAAGAGATATTTAAGTTTTCTTGAATAAATATGAAACTTTTGACTTAGTGATGCTAAAGTTTACGGTTGAGAATTGGGATTTGTAGAAATGCAGAATGCAGAAGTCAGAATGCAGAATAATGATTTTACGTCCGGCTTTCGCCCCACCAGTAAACAAAACCACCTGAGAAAATCTCAGGGGGGGGGGGACTAAAGTGGCGCGCCACTCACATGGGTAACACTTTAGTTCAACTACATAGGTTACACTTTTGCGCGTGAGTTTTCTATCATTATATTTGCTATGATGCAAGTCTAATGTACCGCGCGGCGGCTTTGCGCCTCCGCACCTCGCCCTTCGGGCTCGTGCTACGGTACAAAGCCGCCGCGCGGAGCGCCGATGAGGGTGACGGCGTTAAAACTCTTTGATGTAGGCTTTTTGTTTACGTCTGGCTTGGATGATTCTCTGCCTGCATCCTTTTGCTAATTGAGGCGTAAATGTTTCAGCTTCCTCATCTATAATGCCTAGCAGGTGTTCGCAAAACCATGCTTCATATCGCCTCTTGCCTATGCTTTTAAGCCCTATTCTTTCCCCTCTCAAAGCCTCCGAGAGGCAATAGTCCATGCTGTGCCATTTCAGGTCACCATGCTTGTCTATCTTTCTCGTTGGCATATTTCCATAGTCATAGTCCACAAGACTGTTTGTATAAACCCGGGGGCTTTTTCGGTAGTGTTGGGCTGGAGTGTCCCCGTTCAATGCCTGATGCGGTCGTATGGTATTAAACTCATGCACCCATTCATCCATTTCTGTTTGAGTATCTGCCCTTTCTGCCTGCAATTCACTTTTCATATCCTTGTGCATCCGCTCATGGGCCTCATTATCCTGGGGACACCCCACTCGTCCGCGATTTGGCTCTATGCCCAATCTGATCCACCATGCGGACAGCTTGCTTAACCCAAGCAATGCCTGAGTACATGCAAAAGGTGAGCCATTATCGCTTCGTATTGATTTTGGTAATCCGTAACGCTCAAATACCTTTATCATGGCTTGTCGGACGCTCTCTTCCTTTGAGTCAGAAAGGAGTGTTACCCCTAGGATGTAACGACTTTTTGCGTCACGTATTGTCAAAGGGTAACAC
>JAZRHL010000068.1:0-136431 GCA_045644745.1 Akkermansia sp. | reverse complement strand
CATACGAGAGAGAGCAAGCACCCCGGGCTGGACTCGAACCAGCGTCACCGGCATCGGAAACCGGCATCCTATCCACTGAACGACCAGGGCAAATCGGGCTCTCGTGACTGAACCGCCGAGCCCAGGAGCGGGATAATCAAGCATCATCCAACATGCGGTACTACACGCTGCACAGCAACCATCAGTCCTTAGCCGCAGGCAGCCCAGAAAAATCAACCCATCAGCCGATGCACCAAATCCCACAGCCCGCCCACCAGCAACAGAAACGCCGCCAGCGAACCACCATAAACCAGCACATAAACCAACATCCGGCGCATCACACGCACCTGCCGATTCCAGCGCTCCCGGCGCACCCTCCGGCGCGTCCGCTCACCCCAGCTCACATCAGGCTGCTGCACATACCCCTCCGGCCGGTGGCCTCGCTGCGCCTCATTCAAAGCACAAGCCAGCCCCCCCATCTCCTTAAACTCCCGACCAAAACCCGCCTTCTTCAAAAAGCGCCTATCATCCTTCTTAAGTTTACGTCTGCTCATAAGAAAAAATCAATCAAAGACAAAACTCCGTTGCAGGGCTCATGTTATACTCGCCCATATGCGAATAATACCCATTATGCTCATTGTAAAACGCCAGCCATGCCTTATGCACGCCACAGATATTCACCAACTTGAAACGCACCATCCCGCCGAAGTCCGCGCAGCGCAAATCATCATCACCCGACAGCCTGGCCAGCTCTGCACCATCATCCTCAATAGGAGGACAGCCGGCAAAAGATAAACTCAGCCATTCGTTATCAACGTTGGGTAAAATCTTCCGGCCATCCAGACCATAAACACCATGCCCAAACGACTCGCAGCAACACGGACTCGTATCAAACCCGGCAAACCTGTTGCGGTCATCAACGTAGTTTACCTTTTCTCCATTATCGAAACACCGTAACATAAAATCAAATAGTTAATAGTCAATAGTCAATAATCACTCCTCCGTTGTCGGAGGCAGCGTATTCTCCACTTCGTAATTCGTAAATCCCAAATCCCAAACCTCCCAATGACTCGGACAATCCGGCGTAGCCCCGCTACACCACTCATCCTCCGGTTGCTCGTAGCTTCGGAGAGCAACCGCCTCGGCGTAGCCGGAAGGGGTTCGCCCTTCCGGCGAAGACGGGCCAGCCAAACCAGCCACCGCCGGTGCCCACTCCGGCGCTGTAAAACAAAACACCGCCAGACCAGCACACAACCCAATCTTGAAAATATCAGAATCCATAAATTCCTGCTTCCTACTTCGTACCTCGCACTTCGTACCTCGTACCTCTCATCTCCCCTTCCGGTGAAACTTCTCCATAGCCGCCTTCACATCCCGCGGCCGGAACATATACCGCTTCTGGCCAGGCCGTGAACCCGGCATCGCATAATGCGGTATCTGCTCCTGCTTCGCCAGCCGAAGTACCGTGTACCGACTCGTAAAATACTCCGGTAACTCCCGCACCAGCGCCGTTGCATCCACTAAACTTATCGTTGACATGGATTGCCACCACCTCCTAATACTCCACCCGGCACAATACCGGCTTCAACTTCGGCAGCGCGCGCAACCGCTCCAGCAGAGCAGCACTCGGCTCCCTGTCACCCTGCAGCACCCTGGTTAAATGAGCAGGGCTGCACCCCACATTCTGCGCAGCGCGCGTAATACTGTACCCCTTATCCGCGAGGTACTGCGCCGTAACCGCAACATTATTATTGTCTATCCGATTCATTTTTGTTAATATCCGTTGCTGTAACCGCATTTCCTGCATCATTAGTCTTGCGGTTACGGCTTTATTTAACCGCACGATTCATTACAATGCAAGAAAAAAATGCACTTTGTGAGCAATTTTCCATTCGCTTCACTGAAGCGCTCGGTTCATCCGGCCTACGTCAAAAAGACCTAGCAGAACACACAAACATCAGAGAGCAAACGCTTTCCAGATACAAAACAGGCGAAAGAATACCCGACACTTACGAGCTCTACCGAATCGCCGTAGCGCTCGGCGTATCTATCGACTGGCTACTCGGCATCGATTCTCCGACCGATTCATCCGCATTGCCGCTTGCCCCAACCGTCCGAGAAGCAAAACTCACAGAAAAGCTCGCCATCGCCACCGCTGGCCTCGAAGCCATCCTCGTACAACTCAAAAAACAGTAATCGCACAGACATGGATAAAGCATTTAACAACAATCTTAGAAACATTATTGGTAATAAGTTACTAGAAATCGCACCTAAGCTCACTTGCCCCATATGTAGGCAGGAAACCTTTTCCGTTCCTATAGGCTACACCCCTACACGTATAAACATATTCGCGCCAGATGAATCCAAGGAGCAGCCGGTGGCGATACCTACAGTATATCTAGTTTGTTCGAACTGCGGTCACATGAGCGCTTTTGCTGCAAAAGTGCTTATTAGCGACTGGGACTCTCTTTTCTCGTCCAGTAAACCAGCTCAATCATGAACCTGTCCGACAAGTCCGACAATTTGTCGATGCTATCCAGATTTACTGAAGAACAACGTGCGAAGCTAGACAAAGCATCGTTCGATGAAATCTACTCGCAGCTAACGCACCCTGTCAAATACCGGGAGGAGCAGAAGCGAACCATCAGCCAACTTAAATGGGGCGTGTTAATCTGGCTGCTCATAGACTTGCTCATTGTTGTTTTCAGCGCATACAACTTCTGGGGTTTTCGTTTACATAACTCAATTCTTGTTGCTCTGCTGACATCCACCACAGCAGGCATCATAGGCCTTTTAGTTATTGTCCTGTACTGGCTGTATCCTCACAATAAACAATGACCATATTTTCGGAGCACGGGACTTTAGTCCCGACTGAAAGCAGCAATCCATCACCCGGCCGCCATGAACCGCCACCCCGAAGAACCGGAAACCAGCTTCACCATCAGCATCACCCGGCATAAAGACCCCGTGTGCGGAGCCATTGGCCAATACACGCGCCAGAAACGCCACCAGGAGCAAAAACACCGCCCTTTCACCTGGCGCAGCCTCTGGTTCCCGCTGGCCCTCGCGGCCGCCATTGCCCTCTCCCTCATCATCCGGGAAATCGTACTTCGCGCTTCGTAATTCGCGCTTCGTACCTCACCACACTCCCTTAGCCTTCCCCCTCTGGCCGGCCGGGCGGTCACTCATCCCGTGCCCCCAGATACCCATATCCTCCTCCGGCGACTCCATTGCATCCCGGCTCACAAACCCGCGCTCAAACGCCTCCGCAAAATACCGGAACGCATCAGCCGAGTGGCACGTAGCATCATGCAGCGGCATCGGCCGCTCCACACCATTAGCACCTACCGGCCCCGTGCGGTAATTCTCCAGCGCATTCAGCCCGCTCATATACTCCACGCCCTCCACCACCACCGGCTCATCACACCGCGCGTGGAAAACACAATGCCGCAGCACACGCCGCGTAGCCTGAATCCCATCCCACACATCCCGCACCCGGGGCACCAGCTGGCAGCGCATCCGCTGCCGCAAAAACCTCTGCTCATAACTCACCAAATCAGGGTCACGGTTCACCCCGTCATGCGGAATCAAATGCAGCCGCACCGTCTGGCCGTACTTAGCCTCCCACTGCCGCACCACGCCAAAATAATGCGCCGTCTCCATATCATGCGCCGTATAGTGGTCAAGCACATAAAACTTCCCATCCGAGCCAGGCTGCACCAGCCACATACTCGTATTATCACTCCTGCCCAAATCCCAGCTAACATAAAGCGGGTAATCGTCACTCGCCTCAAACTCTCGGTTAAGCCGCCCCTGCGCACGCAACCGCGTAATCAGCGAACCATAAATCGCACCCTCAATCTGCACAGCAAACGCCTCCTCCGGCATACTCGGATACTCCTGCCGCACCGCATAACCCAGCGACTTGAATTTCCCCATATACCACCGCTTCTGCTCATCCGTGAACACCGCGCCCTCCTCCCGCTCCAGCTTCGCAAAATAATCCCTCACCTCACTAGGCAACTCCAGCGCCCCATCACCAGGCAGCCGGTAATCAGGCTCATCATACCACGGAAAGAAAAAGAACCGGAAATCAAGCTCCGTCAGCGCACGCCCGCTGCAATCCATAGCATTGCGGGCCATCTCATAATTAAGCCCCCACTTGCCGCCCTCGTGCGTCGTCTCCACAAACACCGTACCATTCTTCGGCACCGCCTCAATAGCACCCGTCTTAATCTCACGCGCACGCTTCGGAAAATTCGCCGCAATCGACCCATACTCCGAAACATGCAGCATCTGCAGCGTACCGCCGCGCATCGTCACCGCAGCACGCACATCACTCTTATTCGACCGGAACCGGATTCTATCATCCTTCACATCCACATTCAGACCCCCCAGCCAATCCGCCGTAAAAAGCCGAATCTTCTCCCGGTCGCCTTCATCCTCCACATGATCCGCGCGAATCGCCGGCAGCTCCTGCATACAATCCAGCGCAAACTTCATCTTGCCCAGCTTCTCCTTCGCATCATCAATACGCCGGTCAATAATACCCGCGTGAAAATGCTCGATAAACAAACACGAATCCAGCATCAGCACCGAAATAAGCGTACTCATCCCCAGCTGGCGCGCCTTCAACACATAATTCCGGCTCCACATATTATCCAGAAGCCGCTTCTGGTGCACATTCAGCCGAAACCGCATCGGCACACCACTCTTCGTTTCAATCCAGTAAAGATGGTTCAACCGCCACTCCCGGCTCCTCCAGCACCCCTCATACCAATCATTCCCCATAAGTCATCAATAGTCAATAATCAATCGTCAATTCAGCACATCGCCGCACAAAGCCGCTCAAAACGCTCCAGCCGCGCCTTCCGCACCCGCCCGTCCCCGCGCTTAATCGCCCGGTTCCATGCCGCATGCGTAAAACCCTGCCGCCTCGCCATACGCGCAATCATCGAAAGCGCAGACCCCTTGCCATGCACATACATCACCGCAAGCGTCCGCCGGTCATCATCCCCCACCGGGTCCCATGCCGCACCCAGAAACACACAATCCCTCCCCAGGTACACCAGCCCCCCGGAATTCACACAAAACTCCAGATGCTTCTCGTACAACCCGTACGAAACCCGGTCAAGACTACTTATCGCCTCATCTATCACACTCATAAATTCGTAAATCCTAAATCGTAAATCCTAAATCACGCCTGTATCGCCAGCAGCTCCAGCCCGTAATTGCCGGTAAACCGCACACCAACCTGCAGCCCGTACCGCCACTGACTCCGCAGCGTCTGCTCATTCCATCCGCGCTCCAGCCAGTCATCCGTCCGGGAAGGCCCGACCCATGACTCCCCGCCATCAGAACTCAACTCCAGATTCACCCGCCGCACCGGCGCATTGAAAAACAACAACACCCGCGAACTAGCCCGCCGCTGCACCAGAGCCTCCAGCGGATTCTCCAGCGCATTCGTCACCAGCAAACTCGCATAATCACGCAGCCCGGCATCCTCAAAATCCGAATCATCGTCCACCACCTCAATCCACGCAGCACCATCACGCTCCACAACCAGGAACAACCGGTCACCGCGCGTCCCGTCCGGCATCGCCGCCGCCGCCAGCACACGCCCATCCGTCACCCACCGGTGCCACGCATGAACCTCGTGCATCGAATTATACGTACACAGCGCCAGCTGCCCATCCGCCAGCACAAACACCGCCACCGGGTCAGGCTTCCGCAGCAAAGCACCCTGCAAAGCCCCGCCATGCTCACTAAGCACATGCGGCGCAAAAACAGTCAAATCGCGGCTCCGGTAACCATCAATCTCGATACTGTAACCAAACTCCCAGCACCGGCCGCCGCCGCGCTCAATATAAAGCACCTTCTCCTCCGCCGCCAGACTCATCACACCATCACTACCATGCCGGCCATGCTGGTGAATCACCACATTCTTCGGGCTCACCCCCACATCATCACTCCCCGCCAGAGACCACTCACTCTCGCTCGTCCCAAGCGTCAGCCGGTTACCCTGTGCAAACAACCAGCAAATCGGATTCTGACTTGTAGTGTTCAGCGTCAGCGCCAGCGCAGAATCATCACCATCACCCACCGCAAAATTACCCAAATCATCCGTCCGGCTCATCCACACCGTCTGCGGCTGCTCCACCGTTGCAGCAAACACAAGCCGCTGCTGAAACACCTCGCAATGCAGCGGAAAGCCATACCGCTCACTAAAAGCCTGCCAGCTCCAATCATGCACCGTCCGCCGGCCGTACCACTCCACCTGCACACCGTCAGTGCACTCCCACTCACCACTCACATCACGCACCAGCACCATATCATGCCGGTATCCAGGCACAATAAGCCGGTTCCCGCAACTATCTGCAGGCCAGCCCGCCGCCAGCGTATCATCCATGCACTTCGTCCGCGTCAGAAACAACCGCAGCCAGCACTCCTCATCACTCTCATCACCCGTCACCTGCACATTACTCGCAGCACTCACGCGGCTGAACGAAATCCCCCGCGTCTCCCACTCCGCATCCAGTCCGGCACCCTCATACGACCGCCGCACCTCATACGACCCATACCACAACCCCGAGCAGTAAAACTCCCACCCGCCGCGGCACGGCAGCGCATCACCCACCGGAACACCACGCACGAAAAATCCAGGATAATCAGCAAAACTCCCCGCGCCCGTCACCATATCAGCACTCGTAAACGCGCGCACGCAAGTAAACAACTCCCAGTACGAACTCTTAATCGCAAACTTCGTCCCCTTGCTGATTCCGCTGCCCGTCACATCCTTCACAGAACTCACCACCGGCACACCCTCAAACCCCGCCAGATTCTCCGCCTCCTCGAAATTATCAGGATAACTCTCCGGGTCATCAAGCCCCGTCACATACACATCCCTGGGCCACTCCTGCTTGCACACATAATACTTCACCGTCGGCTCCGTCTTTACCGCAAACCTCTGGCCAGCGCTCGCCGTCACCAGCCCGCTCACGATACCGATACCAGTCCGCAGCACCTGTCCCTTAGCCTCCGCTTCCTGCTGCTCCAGAAAAAAACTACACCGCAGAACATCCGCCACATCCTCCTCCGGGCACTCCCGCTCATCCTCCACAGCCCCGAAATCCACACCATACACCACTCCGGTGCTACCTGGCGAACTCGTCACCACCACCGGCCAATCACGCCGCTCATGCACATACCGCCACGGCTGTGACTTAAACTCCCACACCTTAAGCGTCCACCCATTATCACCATCCCACCGCAGCACCATCGGCGCACAATCCGTACTTGTCAGAATCATCAAAGCGTTAATCTGCCGCACCCGCACCCCCTCCGGCATCAGACTGAACTCCGGAGCATCCACCCCGCTCTCAAACCTCGCCACCTCTGCACCATCCATCCCCAGCACACGAATCACCTCCGGCGCAACCTCCACCAGAAACCGGCTCTCACTCTCCGTATTCGCATAGCTGTAAATATAACTGAACAACCGGCTATCCAGCCCAAGCCCCTCGCACACACGCCGCATACCGCGCCGCCGCTTCACTCCCCCCATCTGGCTCAACTGCCAATTTTCCAGCACCTGACACCCGCGCATATAAGCATCCAGGTCACACCGGCACCCCAGCTCAACCGACTGCTCACCACCATTAAAACTCGTTCTCGTCTGCATATCTTGTAAATTATCCACTAATCATTATTCACTAATCACTTATCTATGTTGCAGCGTCACACCGAGCACGCGCAACCTCCACTCCCGCTCAAACGCAGGAAAAATCGCCTCCAGCCGCCCGCTGTCACCGCTCGACCCTATCCCGTTACACCAAAGCTCCAGCCGCGTATCACCCTCCATCAGCTCATCACGCCACACCGGGTTATACCACTTGTGGCCATCATCAGGCATCAGATGGTACTTCCATCCGCGCTTATGCTCACTCGTTTCACAACTGCCGCCGCAGTGCACCGTCCCGCTCGGAAGCCCTGTAGCCTTCACCTGCACGCCGGCCCACCGCCGTTTCTGACCCTTGCTCCAGCGCCCCACCATCTTCGTCCCCGGAATCCACGGCACATCCAGCACCAGCTCGCCATTCATAGCCTGCTGACTCGTCCGCTGCGGCACACTCGCACGCACCGTCACCGTAGCTCCTAGGCAGTCAGACAGCAGAATACCTGCATAAGAATCCGCCCGGAAACACCCATTCACCGATTGTAGCACCGGCAAAGTCCCGTCTCCATAATACAAATGATAATCTCGCCCCGCCAGAGTCATCACCATGCGGCTCACACCCGCCTTCGCCGCGTCCAGCGCGTGCAGCCAGTAATGCCCGTCAGGCTCATCCAGCGCAATATCGCGCACCTCCGTGCGCTCATCCGGATACACCTTCTCATCCCCCACCCACACCTCCTCGGCAGGCACATCACCCGCCCACACCTCCAGGGCAAAAGCATTCAGAAAATCACCATGCGAAAAAATCATACCTCACTCCTCTTGTTTGCCACAATGTAAATCGTATGCTTATCACGCCCGGCTGCAGCTATGCGGGCCATCTCATCCGGAGTACAAGTCACCACTGTGTGCGTGCTCCCGCTCCGCCGCATATACCGCTCATCCGCTGCCGCCTTATCATACACATCCCCCTTGCCAGGAAATGCCGCCTTCGCCTGCCGCGCATTCAGCACAGCCGCAGAGCGCTCATCATCCACCCCAGTTGCCAGATACACACCAGCCAGCCGCTCCGTGGTCGCCGGCAGAAGCTCCAGACCGACCTCCCGGCTCTGCCGGAACTGCGCAGAAATAACCAACCCCAGATAATGCGCGCCCTCTGTCGGGAACGCTCCATCCTCAATCCATTCACCGGCCCAGTCCTTCGGTTGCTTATGCTGCAACGCACCACCCCGGACCAGGCAATTAGCCAGCCGCCCGCTTCCATCCACACCCACCGCCACAAGATACGGAATATCCTCCAGCTGCTCATACCTCGACCCAGGCAGCACCGCCCCGGCCTGATACGGTGTCGCCAGTCGCACCAGCAGCTGGCCGTCTGCATTCATGCCGATAATACCGCCCTCTGTCAGCACCGTAGCAGTACTTACCTTCACGCCGCCGAAACTCGTTGCCGTAGCCACATCTCCCAGCAAGTTGCCGCTTACGCTGAAATGCGTACCCACGCCCCGGTCGCTCACCACATCAGAACTCGGCTTAAGCGCACCAGGCACACTGCTCGTAGCCATAGGAATCATCAACTGCTTTGCCGAGTTGAGCCCCACCGGCGCACCGTTCCTCACCTCCACATCGGTAGAAATCATAACCAAGCCAAGACTGCGCGTTGTCGCCACCCCGTACGGGTCAGTCCCCACGCACACCCACCCGGCATTCTCCAGCCATGCCCACATATCGTAACCGCCGGCAGCCCTCGGTACATAATACAGCACCCCTCGCTCACCACCTGCAGGCAACTCGCTCACGGAACCAATCAAAAAGCGCCGCACCTGGTCGCCATCCAATCCGTCCTTGCCAATCGCGCAGTAAGGCAGCGTCACCCACTGCCCATCCTCGTAAGTCTCCCAGAACCCGTACGCGTTAATCCGTGGAGCCTTGCCAGGCTCGCCCTGGTACGGCTGCCCGGTGTCATGATTACCTACCCAGATAGTCCCCGTCACAGGATTCATGACAAGCAGGCTCGCCGCCTCATCCTTCCATTGAGCTACAAACACCCGGAACTCCTGTACCTGCGCGTCCAGCTGCTCCATCGTGGCATCCACCGCGTCCAGCTTCTCGGCCGCAGCCTCCGCGCGCCTCGCTGCATCCAGCGCTTTCTCTGCTGCCACCATAGCCGCACTCGACCCGCGCCATGCCAGCACACATCGCTCCGCCATCCCCTTCGGCAAACGCACCGTCACCAGCCGCCGCTCGCTGTTAAGTGCCTCCTCGTACTCCTCCATCAGCTGGTCGCCCAGCTCCAGATTCGTCCGGTGCACCCCCAGTCGCCCGTACGCCATACGCAACCGGCTCCCGTCCTCGCCATCAGCCATCAGCTCATAGCTGTACACTCCTTCCATCAGTCGCGGAAACTTGAACACAACCCGGCCGGTGGCACTCGAATCCTGCTCCACGTCAAGCCCCGTTATCACCCCGTCAGGCAGCACTACCACGCCGCTGAAAAATACATCATCCACCGCAAGCGCACGACCATCATCATACTGAAAATCCAGCACCCACTCCGGCTGGCTGCCCACCAGCTGCGTGAAATTCTGCTCAGCTCCAAGAAAATCAAGGTTCATGCCATCATACTAAACCCTCGTCTCCTCAAAAGAAACCGTGGCAATGTCACGTAATGCAAAAAGGGAGCACCCGCTTCCGGGCGCTCCCTCGCATGACTACTGGATTCGGAGAAAAATCCTTAAGTGGAACTCTTGGGCGTAAAGCCTTCATCGCAGAGAATAGACACCACAGTCTCCTCGCGAGTACGGGATGCACCAAGACCAAAGGTCACACCCACCCACAGAGTATCAATCTTCGGGTCAGGCTGCTTCATATGGAAACGTGCATTCTCCCACACACCGTAAATCAGATCCTCGGCTACCCACATCGGGCACACGCGCACATACTTCGGTGCAGCCGTAGTACCCACATTCACCAGAGGCAGTGCGTCCGTTACCACCAGTCGCACACCCATCAGGCTGTCAGGCATACCATTCTTAAGCACCTGGTGACCGTACAGAATGCTCTGCAGCTTCTCATTCGTCATCAGGTCAAGCACCTGCTTGTACGTGATAGCAAGGCAGATAGTACCGGAAGCATAGCGTGCCTTCAGCGCCTGCACAGCGGCCATCACCTTCACCTCGTTCAGGCCGGATGCACCACCGGGCGTGCCGGAAAGCGTATAGTTCACAGGTATCACATTCGTGCGTTTCAGGTCAACATGCGTGCTAGCCGTGTACTTAGACCAGTCAGGAATAAGTCCGCTGCCATCAATATACGGCTGGAACGGCAGCTCAATCGACTGCACCAGACCATCCTCGCCTATATAGTTCGGCCCAAGCAGACCACCGGTCGTGCCCGCCTTGTACGGAGAACCATTTACCGCATCGTTAAACAGCGTGTTGTGCTTCTGGATAATATACTCGCCATTCGTAGGACTGGAAGCATTGCGGTCAATGCAAGTACCCATCAGCACCGGGTCCTTGGCTCGCGTGGCCGCATTGCCGAGCTCCTTCACCATCGTAGTAGTGTTGAATGCAAGGCCGGCCATAAACTTCGGGTCATCAGTAGACCAGGCAAGGAACTTCTCAAACAGGCGCGGACGCATGCAGCGCTGCCCCATGAGCAGCTCGTCAGCCACGATGTCCTGGTGACGCGTCGTGCGGTCATTCACCTCCGTAGTACCCACGAAGGGAAGCTGCCACATTTTGCCGTTGCAGCCCTCAACAGGGTGGGCAAACGCCTGGATATCAGAAGACGTTTTTTGCAGCGCAGTCTTAAGCTGCGTGGTGCGCGTCTTCTCGTACATGTTAATGATGGACTGTTCAATCTTCATAGCAACTCCGTTCTAAACCCGCCACCCGCCAAAATAAACCGTGCCCGCGTCACGTGACACCGCCACGGGGAACAACCCATAAAAATGCGGCGCGTAGCACCCGCATGCCACGCGCCGCTTCTCATCTCGGAGCCGCCCTTAGTAAATGCGAGCTCCGGCAAGTTTGTTGAAATAAGCCGCTGAATCCCGGTATCCCGGCGAATTCGGGTTACTCAGATTCTTGAAATGCTGGTTATTCGGATTCTCCATAATATCCTTCAACTCCTCATCGCGCGACATACCGCTGCCACTCGCTGTCCGAGTGCCGGCACTGCGCCGTTCGCCCATCATCTCGCGCACGGCATTCGCAAATCGGAACGCATCAGCCGACTGCATCGACCTGGCAACACTCTCGCTTATCTTGCCATCCTTCATCATGCGGTTAATGAAAACTCGCGTCTCCTTCACGCGGCTGTCATACTTACCCTTCCACTCATCGCGCAGCGCCTTGATACTTTCGGCCCGCTCCTCCTTCAAGGACTCCGCCAGCCGGTCGCACACGCTCGATACAAACTTGGAAGCCGCATCTGCCGGCAGCCCGCACTCCTTCGCCAGCGCCGTTATCATGCCGCGCGTCTCGTCCGTACCCTGGAAATTATCACCCAGCTCCAGACTATACTCACCTTCGCCGCCTTCCTCCGGATTCTCCTGGCCGTCATCCTCACCAGCTTCATCCCCCTCCACGTTGAATATATCGAAAGGGTCTGACTCCGCCGCATCCTGCGCATCAGCCTTGCCGGCATCATCGGTCATATCGGCCGGCACCGGCTCCGGGCTGCCGCTATCGCCGCCGCCCTCCTCGTCATGGCTGATACCGAGCATGCCGGCCATGCCGCCACCCTCGCCCATCTCGTCAAGATTCATGCCACCGGTTTCCATAGGTTCAGGACTCCGGAGCACCCAGCTTTTATTTAGTATGTAATTTACCATAATATCTTTATTGTTAGTTTTTAATGATTGTACTTGTTATCAGATTTTCCCTTCTTGCGTTGAATGATAAGCCATTTAACAACAGCTTGTTCTCCATCCTTTAACGCCGCCTCCAGACACAATGTCCGGGGGTCATCCTTCCTTGTTCGTGTTCCTCCGAACCCGTCTGGCTCCCTGGTCTGGAAAACAGGCAAATGCAGCCCCACATGTTCCTCCAGTATCGCCATTGCTTCATCACTTATCCCGTTGGCCAGAAGCCGGGCGCGCTTCATGTCGCGCGCCTTGGCTTCCTCCTCCGGGCTTAGCTGCTCTTCTCGTTTTGTAGCCATAAGTCCTTTACTTTATCTCTTCTGCAAACTCGCTATGCTCGCCGCATTGTCGCGGTTCGCCGCCGCCTGCATCTGCTGTATCTGCATCTCCTGGGCTTTCCGGGCTGCCTGGTCGCGCTTGTCCTGCTCGGCCTTAGCCTCCTTCGGCGTTCGCAGCACATCTGCCGGCACATTGCCCTCATCCGTCACAAACTGCATCGTTTCATACGGCTTGAAATAATCCAGCCACCTCATATCTCCGGTCTGGGAAGCCATCTGCAGCGCAAACTCCAGGCTCGACTGCAAACCCTGCCGCTTATCACTATCCAGACTCTTCGACATGCGCCCAAGATAACTGAACCCGGGCGCTATCACGGTAAACTTGCCTTCCTCGCCGTCTACCGCCTCAAACAACCAGTCCGGTGCCCCTTCGGGTATGCTCCCGGGCCCCGTGCTGCCTGGCATGCGCCCCATCCGCATCAGCAGACAGAATACACGCTCCAGCAGCGGCCGCAAATCATCCAAGTAGTGCATGAAACTCTGGCCAAAGGTCATGATGCGCTCTCGCTCCCGGCTCATCACCTCCGTAGCCGTCATCTGCCGGTCTACCGAACTCACCACCTCCAGCATCGACACAAACAACGCGTCGTCTATCTCGGCGGCATCCATATCAATCAAATCCTTGCCTATCGCATACTGGCCGCTTGCAGCCCACTCCCGCGGCAGCTGACTGCCCACATCCTCCGGCCGCAGCACCGTGATACCACCAGCCCGCAAATCAAGCTCATCTATCATGGAAGCCTTAGCCAGCACACGCGGGAACGCCGCAGCCTTGCTCTGCACATTCATCGACTCGCGCATGTTTAGCATATTGGCAATCGTATCCTGCACTCCCACCAGCGGACTCCGCCCGTACACCGAATTGCCGTACTTTAGGAAACGCGTCACCATATACGGAAACTCATACTGGCCTCCCTCGTCCAGTATATGCTTATTCTGCGGATTGATATACACATCAGCCCACGGCATCTTACGACGCGGCGTACCATTCTTATTCAGACTATCCCCACGCGGCACATCCCGCGGAGTCGTCAGGTGCCATATCTCAAACTCCTCCCGGTATCGCCGCGCCGGGTCTTCAAATGCAGACTTCTGCTCGCTGCTCAGCCTCTCCATGCCCCACCGCTGCACAATCTGGTGCGCCGTGAACTTGAACCGCCGCACCAGCGTATCAATCTCGTGGTCATCATTCTCTGCTACTGCATACGTGCCGGCCGGTATATGCGTGAAAAGTATATTCCGCTTGCCGATTTCCGCCATCATCACGCCCGTTCCCGTGGCTACTCGGTCAATATCCGCTGCCGCCTTAGCCGTGTAGAAATTACTCACCAGCAATTCATCCATGAACATCTGACTCGCCCGCTTAAGCCAGGCCTTTTCATCAGCCGTTGCCTCCCGGCTCGCGCGGAATGCAAGCCAATTCTCCCCTCGCGGCGTGATATAGTAGCTGTGCACGCTCGCCAGCTTCAGCACATCGCTGCACGCGCGTCCACAGCGCCGGTCCGGCAGCTCGTCATCCGGCAGACTCTGCAGCTCCGAAGCTGGAATCAGGTCAGGCATCACATGCCGCACATTCTTGTGCCAGCTCTTATCCACCTGCGTACTCAGCAAGGCGGAAGCTATCTCATAATAATCATTCCCCGTACTCATACCTGTAAACTCTCTAATTATCACCGAGATTCTTCCGCCCGGTCACAAGACTTGTCAGCAGTCCGCCACGGTTGACAGTACTCAGCACCCCCTGCCGCCGCTTCGCTGCACTCTGCCGGTTGCCTTCCGCCACCCCGGCCTGGTCGCTCTGCACCTGGTTAGGGTCAGCCTGCTTCGACTGAACCGTTACATTCCGCTTGGCCGCCTCTGCGCTCGCTCGCGCTGCACTCTTGGCCGCCTTGTTCTGCATGTGCTGGCTTCGTATACTCGACCCTACCGTTAAAACCGTACCTACTATCGCCGCAGCTGTTGTAAACCCCATATTGACCTCCTTTTCCTTATTTTAATCACGGATTCTCATGGCAGTATGTCGCAATACCAAGCGCTACGGCTCGCATCAGCTCGTAACGCAGGGCGCGTATACGCTCCAGGTCTTCATCATTCGAGATAAACCCAACTTCCACCAGGACGGTTGGCATTTTCGTCTCGCGCAGAATGCCAAGACCGGAGAGTTCACGCTCGCGGTCGGGTCGGGCTTGCACTTTGTTGGCGCGGCCGGGCATGATGGGGCAGAGCCGTGCGGCAATCGCCGCTGCCAGAGCCTTGCCACGCGGGCTGTCTACATATCCGTCTGTCAGGTAAGTGCGGTGGTAGCAGCAATGCGCGCCACGGGCGTTCACATTGTTGCTTGAATCGCAGTGCAGAGAAACCGCCGCATGATAATCGCCGGCATTGATTGTCTTGATAGCCTTGTTCAGGTCTACGAGGTTGCTATCCCCCGGAAAGTCGATGATATCTACCTCGAAACGGTCAGCCGTATAGCTCTCCAGGATAGTTTTAAGGATAGCTGCATTATGCACAGACTCGTCATGCTCATCCGCTCCATTGACTCGCGTGCCAGTGCCGGCAGCATGCCCGATGTCAATAGCAATGCGGTAAGTGTGCGGTTCGGCAGGGGTAGTCGCCCCCTCTTCTTCGCACACATGCGCGGCCACAGCCCGCCAGCCGTCAGCCTGCTTCTGCTTGGTCGGGTCGCTCATAAAATGCTTGCCGCAGGGTAGCGGGTCGCCGTTCCACGCCTTGCCTCCCACAGCCGCCGTATAGATGTCATATAGCTCAATAGCCTTCTGGTCGATTTTGTTCATGATTCTGCGTTATGTTGTTCCTGCTCGTGCATATATTCATCGCCAGCACCGGTGAGCATGCGGTTAGCCTGGCGGGCAAGCTCGCAATTCTTGCACTTCTTGCCGAGTTCGCGGTTCAAGTCACGGTTCTCGGAGCGAAGCGTCTTAATCTCCCGCCCCTGCATGATGGCAATCCACGTGAGCAACCCGCCGCCGGTGAGCGTCATGCCCACCTGCGCGATATCCTCCGCCCCTGGTATGAGCGCGGTGGTAAGCACCGCGCCCAGGGCTACTGCCAGATTATTCGTCATTCTCGCTTTCAGCGGTGGCGGGTTGTTCTACAGCGGGCGGCTCGGTCGGCTCCGGCTGGTTCTGGCTTGTACCAGGGCCGAAGTACCAGCCAGCCAGGGTGGCAGCGCCCAGGACAATAGCCCAGACGATGCGCTTCCAGCCGGTGGTGGTCTTCACCTGTTCCTCGGCGCGTTCCTGCACAGCATTGGCAATCTTGCGGCGCGTCTCGCGCACCGCTTCCTCGTGTTTCTTGTTAATATCGCTCATTGTGTTTCTCCTTTCTGGTTGCTTAAGGGAAAATCATTCAGTTGGCCAATCAATGCCGGGAAGCCGCTCGATAAGCTCCTTCTCGCTCACCAGCGGCTCCTCGCCAGCCAGCACCTGGGTCATATACTCAAAAGCATCATGCCAGACCCTATCACGCCACGCCACGCACGCATCTGCCTCCGCTTTGTAGCGCGGCATAGTAGAGGTCACATACGTAGTAGCCGTGAAAATGTTATCATACCCGTGCTCCTGTGCGGTTTTATCCATCCATTCCTGGATAGCCGCGATATATCGCTCGCGCACCGCTGCCACATTGCAGATAAACACCAGATACTTCTCCGGGTTACTCTGTACATCCTGCGGGCTCACATCCGCCTCGGTGGCAATAAAGGAATTAGTATCATAACAATACCGCACCACGCCATTCTCCTCAATAAGCGTCTCATGGCAGTTTACCGTGTAAGTATAGTAGCCCCCGGCATAGCCAATGACGCACGGCGGCTGCTGTTCATCGTGATAGGTCTTAATCATGGTTATTTCTCAGCAAGCGGCAATAGATATGCGGCTCGATACCGCCAGCCGCAGGGCGGTTAAGCCATAACGTGAAACTAAATGCTTATGCACCGTGTGCACCAGCGCCCCAAGACGCGATGAAAACGCCCGCGCCGTCTCCAACACCACACGGCCGCGCCGCGCAAGCTGCATCCCGGCACGCAGAATGCACCGCCGCGCCTTGCGCCAGTTGCGCCGGCGAAGCGTCATGAATCCCCGGTGACAGCGAAACCCCATCATGTCTACAAAACCGCACCGGCCATGCCTCTGCTCGTTCAGGTCAGCCACATACCAACCTGCCTTAATCGTCATGCCGAGCTCGGCCGCACGGCGGACCAGCTCCAGGGCTGCACTCTCCACATCCTTCCGGCGAGAACCCAGCAGCAACATATCATCCGCGAAGAACAGAACATGCTGCACCAGCCGCACACGCTGCTCGCCCGTGCGCTTGCTCTTCCTCACGCGGTACAGCCGCTCGCTGGCAAAATGATACAGCTCGCTCAAAAGCAGATTGCTCGTATACTGGCTCAGATACGAACCAATGCACAGCCCCTCGTCATGATTAGCAAAAACAGACTCCAGAACATACAGTAAATCATCATTCTTCACCAGGCGGCGGTAAAACGCCAGCACAGCAGGAATGCTCACACTCTGGTAATGCTTCCGCACATCCATCTTCACAAAATAGCGCATCTTCCGGTTACGTAACCAGCGGGAAATCGCCCTGGCTCCGTAAAGCTGGCCACGCCCCGGTATACTGGCACACTGATACTCACCAATGCGGCGCAGTAAATCCGGCTCCATAGCCTGTACTGCCAGATGATCCAAAATATGCTGCTTGATATGGTGCCGGGCAATGTCCCGAACCTTGCCGCTGCCTGCGTCTACCTGATTGCGCTTGTATGAAGTCGGCGGCAACGAAATGCGCCTCCCCTGAATCTCACGGCTTATCTGCTCAGCTATCAGCCGCACTCCCTCCATATATCGTGCATTCCTTGCCAGTAAGCAAATCTTCGCCTCCGGCACAGTAATGCCAAGCATATAGGAGAACATGCGCTGAGTATCAAAACGCATACGCTTCTTCCGTTCTTTAAGACAGGCAAGTACCGCCCGCTCAATGAACGGAACAGAAGTCACATCCACGTTTTTGCAATAGCGTTTCATTTCAACGGTTACAAAAATGAAGGGTTTTCGGTTCAGCTACTAGCCCCGCAGCGAAACTCACTCCCGCTGCCGCGTGCTTTACTACACACATCACAAACATAGTGATTTTACGCAGTTTCCTGCGAACGCCGTCCCTGCCGGGAAAGGCCTGACTCGTCATCAGGCGTTGAATAATCGAAAAGTTTTCAACATTTTTGTAGTCGCGCCCCGCGATATTCCAGTTCGCATTGCCGAGGTCGTTGTTCGCGTTCAAGTACGCCAGACCACAGTTCGTGCCGTTGCTCGCGTTGCCACCGTGATTATTCAACCGTTGTTTTCTTGGTGTCATGTTGATTGACTTGTTTATTTCCCGTTGAAAATTGCGCCGGCAGGGGCTCACGCCCCTGCACCCCGTTTAACCGCGCCCCGCGACAAGCCAGTACGCATCGCCGAGGCCGTGATCCGCGTTCAAGCACGCCAGACCACAGTACGTGCCGTTGCTCGCGTTGCCACCGACAAACACCTCATAGGCGTTATTCACGTTATTTGCAGCCCAGTGATAATCGCCGTACGCGATACTCTCCGACCCCACAGCCTTGTTGACCACCGTACCGGAAGGGAAGTAGCACGTGTTGACATAACCGGGAGCATCAGCCGTCCCCACATTCTGCGTAGAGCCATGCGGACTGTAATCCAGCTCGCTGAACCATGCAGACCAGGTAAGTTTACGCCCGCAGTCCACATAATAGCTCTTGAAATTAGCGAAACTGTTGTATCGCTTGTGGTTTTTCTTCGGCATGCGCACCACATTCATCACCGTGCCGCCCACATCCTCGGCGCAAATCACCATATCCATGACCAGCTCGTACAGACCGCTGCCAAACTCCAAGCCCTGAATACGCCAGGCGCTCATATTAGTGCGAGCGCGGCCTATCGTGCCGTCCCGGTGGCCATAAATACCATCGCAAGAGCAGGAACGCGGATACCCCTGCTGCATGTAGCAACGGCTCACGCCCTGGTACTCGGCCAAATCGGGCACAAACTTGTACAGCGTGGTAGAATTCGTGCCGTTTGTCAGGTATGTATGCAGAGTGTTCGCATTCAGGTTATTAGCGGGCACATACTTGCTATCCTCGCCCTTACCGGCCGCAGAGTCATACAGCGGATTCTCCTTGTACTTAATCGCATAGGAAGTGCTGTAATTATACCCGAGCAAGGTGCCGGCCTCGTTTTGGTACGCCCGGCGCGACACCGTATTCTGTGGAAGCGCAAAATAACCACCCTCCGGCACATCCAGCTCCACATCCACAATGCCGCTGCCATCATTGCGCGGCACCTTGGCCAGAACCTTCACCGACTGAACCCCTGCATGATAAGAACTCGCAGAAGAATCAAACTGACCGGCAGTAGAGCCGGAAAGACCGGTCGTCACATTATAATCCGTCAGCGTACCCTGGAGACGCAACCCAACATACTGCCCGACATCCAGCGTAGAAGCATCCGCCGTAGTCAGCGGGAATGTCTTGCCGGTGGTAGAGCGCGGCTCTGCGCACCAGCGATTCACAAAATTACTGATACCCGAAGCAATAGCCTGGCTACTCTTCACCCCATGCTTAATCTGGAGCATCAGCTGCGCGTAAGCAATCGTAGCAAACTCGCCGCCATGATACCCCGGCCCCTGGTAGCGCGAAGAGTTCTGATTCTCGTACTCATTATACAGCGTATTGTACGAAAGATTATTAGAAATCAGATACCCTGGCAGACAATGCCTCTTACCATCAGGCCCGAGCGAAAGCAAAGACGGGTCATGAATAAAATACGGAGCCACAGCACCATCCTCGCGCACACACTGACACCAGGGTTGACTGCCCTCAAATGCACTGGCGCTCCAGTAACGGCGGCGTACCTTCACGCCACCATAAGCCTCGAAATGAGCTGCATAAATCGTGCGGTCATAATCCGTAGACACCTCCACCACATCGCGGAAGTACCCGCGCGGCCGGAGAACGCCCACCGAATACGTGCCCGTAGCCAGCAGAGACTCATACACAGAACTTCCCTCGATAGCCACCGGACGCTTATTCCCGCGGCTATCACACACATACAAACAGCGAAGATAAATAAATGCCGGGTGTGTCTCGTAATCATCAACCTCTGAAACAGACGTAATACCCTGCTCGTGCCACAAGCCGCGCTTGCCGGCATTATCGGCCAACTTCTTAATAAAAGTCTCCGGCGAAGTAATCATCGTTTGTCGCCAGGGAGCGTGGATATTGTAAGCCACAGAATCCACCGTAACCGTAGGCGAAGAATTACTATTAGACAAATCATCCCACACCGGAATCTCAATGCCCAGCACCTCATTCACGCGATTATCACCCATCATCGCGGCCGAGAAAACAGACGAAACCGCACCGTCCGAAAGATACGCCACGCCCGTCACGTCGTCCATCTCTGTCTCATTATTGAGCACAAGAGCCTTCTGCAGCGACTGCAAAGCCAGGTATACGCCGCCGGACGAAACCGGGTTATCGCTCCCGGCCTGCGGGTAAGAATCCACGCTCATTGCGCCTCCGCCGCCGATACCACCACCAGCGGAGGCTGCACTAAAAGGGCGGATAACCACATCCTCGCTCGTCTCGACCGAATCAGAAATAGCCTTGAACGAAGTCTGACCACTTGCCGGAACCAGGCACAACTGGTACACCTTACCATTAAGAGTAGCCGACACCGTAGAGCCTGGCTGACCGGTAACACAATACTCCTTATCAACCGTAGTTTTTACTTCCATGCCATCATAATGCACCACAACCACCCCAAAAGAAACCGTGGCAATGTCACGTAACGAAAAAACTTCATCCACCCCATCCGGAAACCAATCCTTGACAACCCGCCGCCGCCCCGCTACAATCCACCCACAGCCGCACGCTTGCACCGCCGCGCAACACCCGCCGCCAGCGTCACGACAAACACCGCCCTTCGTATTTTAACCTCTACTAAACCTCCACTAAAAACCGCATCATATAACAATCAACACCATACAAAACACGCGGCGGCTATTTGTAATCGGACGGTCGTCAGTTCGACCCTGACATCCGGCTCTGAAGGCCGCCTTACAAACGATGTGAGGCGGCCTTTACGTTGAAAACCTCTTATTTCTCCTATCATGACTACCTCTATTCTCATCTTCCTTGTTGGTTGTGCCCTTGGCGCCATAGTCGCGCTGTTTGTTCAGATGCAGAAAAATACAGCAGAAAAGCTGGAAGCCGAACGCATCAGGGTTGAATTATCAACCCTGCAGAAACAAAGGGAAGAAGAAGCTGTGCGCTATAGCCAGCTGAACGACGAGCACCGCAAGCTCAGCGCGGAGCACACCTCCACATTTGCCGAGCTGGAAAGCTGCCGCACCGCCCTTGAAAAGGAGCAGAAGCAGCGCGAAGACTTAGTCCTACAGCATGCAACACTCACCGAAAAGCACGATTCCCTTCGGGCCGAGCACACCAGCCTGCAGAAGGAACTCGCAAGCCTCAAGACTGAGCTGGAGAAGGAGCAGGAGCTACGCGAAGGTGAAAGCGCCAGAATGGAGGAAATGCAGAAGAAGCATTTTGCCCGTTTCGAAAACCTGGCCAATGAGATTCTGGAGAAAAATGCAGGCAAACTCAAAGAAACGAACCAGGAAAGCATGGACACCCTGCTCAAGCCTCTGCGCGACCAGCTGGAAAACCTGGGCAAGGCCGTGAACCACACCAACGAAACGGCAGCCGGCAACAAGGCCTCGCTCGAAACCGCCATCAAGGCCATGATGGAAAAGACAGAGAGCCTGGGGCGCGATGCCGAGAACCTGACCCTTGCCCTGCGAGGCGACACCAAGAAACAGGGAGACTGGGGCGAAATGATTCTGGAGCGTATGCTGGAGGAATCCGGGCTCCGCAAGGGCGAGGAATACTACACCCAGGAAAATCACAAGACGGAAGAGGGCCGCGATGTGCGTCCGGATGTCATTATCCGCTTCCCCGACAAGCGCTGCGTAGTGGTGGACTCCAAGGTTTCCCTCACCGCCTACGCCATGTACTGCGGCGCAGAGAAAGAGGATGAGCGCCTGATGTACCTCAGCCAGCACGTAGCCTCGGTCCGCAAGCATATCAATGAACTTTCCAGCAAGGATTATTCCGCCGTGGTGGAAGATACCATCAGCTATGTGCTGATGTTCGTGCCCAACGAAGCCTCGTACATGGCTGCACTGCAGGCCAGCCCCGACCTGCCCATGGAGGCATACCGCCGCAAGATTATCCTCATCAGCCCCACCAACCTGCTCATGGCTTTGCAGCTCGCCTACAACCTCTGGCAGAAGGAGCGCCAGAACCGCAACGTGCAGCAGATTTTCAAGCGCGCCACCAGCCTTTATGAGAAGATGTGCAATGTGCAGGACAGCATGGAAAAGGTAGGCAACAGCCTGCGCCAGGCACAGGATGCCTACACCAGGGCTTGCGACCAGCTCTACCGCGGACGCGGCAACTACGCCCGCCAGCTCGAAGACCTGCGCCAGATGGGCATCTCCACCGCCAAACAGCTCAGGCTTGAGGATGATGCGGCTGAAAACGCCGAATCCTGAAAAAGCAGCAGGTCAAGGGCGTTTCCCCTTGACGAACGCAACCCGCATCGTTAGAATACTAACATGCTGAGTATATTCCGCTTCGTCTGCGTTCTGCTTCTCATGTCACTGAGCTTCCCCTGCATGGCTCAGGGGAAAAGGAAGCTGCGGGGCGAGGTGAACCCAGTGCACACCCGGCAGCTTGAGATTGCCAAAGCACTGATGAAAACCCGGGTACCCGCTTTTTCCGTATCCAAAGGCTCCGGTATGAACAAAATGCTCAACATGCTGGAACGCCACCTGGCAAAAAATGGCCTGGAGCTTGAGTTCACCAGAGAAAAGGCAGAGTCGGATTTTGAAGAACCTCTGGAAGATGCCAAGTTTAAGTCTGACCTTGAAGTTCGGACCGGCACATGCGCAGAAGTACTGAAGGAGCTCTGCCGCCGGACAAAGTGCGACTATTGCATCCGGGAAGATAGATTCGAAGTATTCAAGGAAAAGAACAAGCAGATTACCCGCCGCCGCTTCCTCCCCAGCCCCATGCTGGAAAAATACACCCGTATAGAGTACAGACGAGACAAGGATAATGAACACACCATAGGGGTTATTAATGAGTTCACCGGGCACAACGCTCCAAATCTGAGAGTAAAAATGGAGTATGACTATGACTCCGGCTGCCTGACCATGACAGGCAATTCGTGGCACGACATCCAGAAAATCAATATGAAGCTGGATGACTACTACTACACCTGGTTGCGCAGTTCTGAGGCGGCCGATTATATGGCCACTGGCGCCAAGGATAAAAACAATAAGCACCTCAGCGCATTGGCAACCCACCCCATCATCCCCATAGAGTTCAATGCATGCCCCCTTTCCCACGCCCTGGCATATCTGAATCTTCACACAAGCAACGGAGCATTGCAGCCAGCCATGCGTTTCTCTGCCTCCAACTGTGACCCCGATGACATTGAGCTGGAAGGACTGGACCTCAGGCACAAAAGCCTGCTGGATGCATTCCTGAACATCTGCGACGCCACAAGCGGACATTATATCAAGAAAAACTCCCGCTTTACCATTATCCCCAGAACACAAGCCTCGCGTACTTACTACCTCACCAAATACGGCAAGAAAAAACTCAGTGAAAACATCGTCGAGACAAGCAAGGCCTCGTTTGAGAAATCCCCCCGCCGCGGAGCAAGGAGACCCAAGGAAAACGAAATCAGGAAGGTGAGCGATAAATCTGCCATGGCGGCACTGAAGCAAATAGGCATCCCCTTCCCCAAGCTCAGCTCGCTTACGTACAATGAAAAAACAAACTCCATTGAAGTAACCAGCAGCCTGCAGTGTCTGCGACATCTGGACGGCCTCGTGAGAATCCTGTTCAGCAGACGTTAATTAACTGCATTTTAAAATTGACTTTCTGGCTTTTCGGGAGCATATTATGAAGTATGAGCAAACCCGAATTTCTGGCTGCACGCGATATTAACAGCCGTGCCGAAGCCCACACATCTTTCTCCATTCCCGTGAGCACAGGCAACCCCGTGCTCGATGCCAATCTTTACGACCTTTCCCGCCGCTTCTGTGGCGAGCATGCGCCCGATACCGTGCTGCAGATGCTGGCCACCACGCTGAATGCCGCCGCCAGCCAGCTGGGCGAGCACGATCTGGAAATCATGAACCGCTCGCTGGACGAAATGTTCTGCGCGGACAAGATGTTCCTGCCCTACGAGCACCGCCGCAAGATTGCTTGTTTCGGCTCGGCCCGTATTCAGGAGACAGACCCCTGCTACCTGCAGGCCCGCGCCTTTGCCGACCTGGTATCCAGCCAGGGGTACATGGTCATCACCGGTGGTGGTCCCGGCATCATGCAAGCATGCAACGAAGGCGCAGGGGAAGAAAACTCCTTCGGCCTCAACATCACCCTGCCCTATGAGCAGCACCCCAACCCGGTGATGGATGGCAGTGATAAGATGATGAACTTCTACTATTTCTTCACCCGCAAGCTCAACTTCCTGAAGCAGAGCGATGCACTGGTGGCCTTCCCCGGCGGATTCGGCACCATGGATGAAATTTTCGAAGCCATCACCCTCATCCAGACCGGCAAATGCACCATTTTCCCCGTGGTGCTCATGGATCCGCCCGGTGAATCGTTCTGGCACCGCTGGGTACACTTCATCGAAAAGGAGCTGCTTGAAGCCGGGCTTATTTCGCCGGAAGACATGAAGCTGCTCTATGTATCGAAGGATGCGGAGGATGCCTACCACCACATATCGCACTTCTACAGCCGCTTCCACTCGTACTATTTCGATGGCGATGTCCTCTCCATCCGCCTTTCCCACCCCCTGGCCGAGGCATCCCTGCCCTGGCTGCGGGAGGATTTCAAGGACATCATGCCTCTCAAGGACCTGGAGCAGCTCGAGTCTGACCACACCGACCACGATGAACGCCTCGGCTTCCTCTCCCGCGTGAAGTTCACCTTCAAGCGCGGCAACTACGCCCGCCTGCGCGAGCTCATCGATGCCATCAACGACCTGGATTAACATCCCATTTTAATTTCCCGGCGAGAGTGTAAACCATGTACTCTCGCCGTTTTCTTGTCGCCATGAAACTCCGGTTCTTCGTCCGTCTGCTCCTGCTTCCCGGGATGCTCGCAGGCGCAATGGCTGAGTCCGGAGATATCATCGAGCTGACGAATACGGACAATTCCTATGAAACGACCAGCTTCCGGCACAGCCTCGGCGGCATCAGCTCCGGAACCACGGGTAGTGAACTGCTGGTGTTCTACGACGGGGTTCAAGCTGATCACCGATGTGATGTATATATCACCTCGCTGGCGGGCACGGGAAATTTTGCGATACGGGGAACGGCCACCTGCTCCCAGAATGTGATTCACCTGGAAAGCACAGAGGGCTTTTCCGGCGGAATTTCGCTGATTAACTACTGCAGCGCCTATGACAGCGAACGCAAATATAACAACAGCGCCATCCTGGAGTATGCGGGAGGTTGCATACAGGGCGGCGTATCACTGAACACAATCGTCAATGGCGGCGCTGATTCGCATTTCATCGTAGCGCTCGGACTGGCAGGCGATACCACGCTGGGCGGGCTGGATTCCTTTGAGCATAGCGCATCCTCCGCGTGGCTGTACAGCGGGACACTCAGCAGTAACAGCACCAGCCTGCGTCACGAAACACCCTTCATCAGCCATCTAAATCCGGCTGAGCATACGCTTACCATCGATACAGAGGGCGAGCACACGTTCCATGGTTCACTGGCAGGGACGTTCAGTATCATAAAACAGGGCACTGGCAGCCAGAGCTTTATCGGCAACTTTTCAACGGGTATCCAATTCAGCGTACTGGATGGCCAACTCAGTCTGCAGAGTGTACATACTGAGGCTTCCGGAATCTCCGTAACAAATGGAGCAAGCCTCAGCCATACCGGACAGCTGACAACCACCACCCTCACCCTGCAAGGCGGCTCGTTGGAAGTAAGCAGCGCCCTTGCTGCAACTACAGCCACATTCAGCGGCAGCAACACTCTCATCGCCCCGAACTGCACCGGGGAAACATGGTACTTTATTCTTTCCGACGCGGTATCCCCAGTCCTTACCCTGAGCGGCAGTGCAGAAGTAGACGTACTGGAGATAAACTACACCGCCGCCAACATGCCCCGGGGCTGGTTCACGCTGGTGGAAGGAGGCGACTTCAGCGCCTCCACCATCCTCATCAACGGGCATACAGCCCAGATAGAGCAGAACGCAACCAGCCTGCGCATCTATGTAAGCGATGGCGAGCTGATTATCCCCCGCCCCGGCGGCAGCGAGCTGCTCTGGCAAGGCAGCAGCGGAACCTGGCAGACCGGCAGCGGACACCTGAGCCAGAGCTGGAACGGGCCGGAAAGCAACAGCAATTTCGAAGAAGGTGACTATGTAGTCTTCAACCACGCGACACAGGTTGCGCTGGTAGGAGAACTGAAACCATCGCAGGTGGAGGTAAACAACGGAAATGGCACCGTGGAGTTCACGGGCTCCGGATATCTGGCTGGCACAGCCGGCATCACCAAGAGCGGAGCGGGCGAATTACATATCAGCACTGCAAACTCCCACAGTGGAACCACCATTCTGAGCGGCGGCACTATCACCACCGCCCATGCCTCCGCCCTGGGAAGCGGCGCGGTTCTGATGCAGGGCGGCACGCTGAATCTGCAGGGCAATTCCGTGAACAATACACTGCAGGTGCAGGGAACCACCTGCCTGCAAGGGGCGCAGGCATTCAGCGGACAAATTGAACTCATGAGCGGAAGCCTTAGCACCGGAAGTCTTGGAACCGCCGCCCTTTCCTGCACCGGCTCAGCTCAACTCATTGCCAACGGAACCCTCGCTCTGAACCACTGCATAGAGAATACTGGCGAACTCTCACTTCAGGGGACATTTGATATCACCGCTCTGGCAACCAGCATCTCACCCACCATGGTGGATGCACTGGGTAACACGGGCGGAAGCAGCGGATTTGTGCGCGATGCCGGATGCGAGGCCCACATCACCACAGGCGGCATTCTTCATACGGATGACGCCTCACTCCTGCTCCATGGCCAGCAGGTCGAGGCAGATGCCCGAGGCTATGCCTGTCTGCCTGGTACCACGCATCTGGACCATTATCTGATTACAGGCACACACTCCGTCAGCACGGCGCAGATTGAAGCCGCAGCCGGCAATAAGCTGCGCTGCATCAGCCAGAAGGGTGGCACCCTGCTTGTCAACACAGAAACCGACACTCTGCAGGCTGAGGAGGGCCTGGTGAGGCTGGAATATGCCCGACTGCGTGGCGGACTGTCCGGCACCACCCGGCTGGAAACGGCCTACCAGGCAGAACTGGGCGGCGCGAATACATATAGCGGCGGCACCACCATCACCGGCGGCAGCTTGAAGCTTCTACACTCCCAGGCACTTGGAACAGGCAGTGTAAACCTGCTGCACGGCAGCACGCTTGATTTCAACCATTTCGCCGTAAGCAACCCCGTGCACATTTCAGGGCTGGCCCATTTGAAAAATCCGGAGGCTTACCGCGGAAACATCAGCATGGAGCGAGGCTCACAGCTGACCATTGCCCCCGGCAGCCCGCTTACCCTGCATACCGGTCAGTCACTTACTCTTGCAGAAGGAGGGAACACCGTCAAGGGAATGATTCATCTGGACGGTGGCACCATCGTTTTCAAAGATGCACCTCTGACACTGAGCGGCAGGCTCACCATCGGCAGCGCCTCCACCCTTGATTTGCGTGAATGGCAGGACGTACAGAACGGAGACACCCTGCTGCAGCTGAATTCTCCCGGTTCTGCAGATGTATCTCAACTCACCCTGCTCCTGCCGGACACGGATGCAGAATGCACGGCAAGCATCGATTCACAGTCCGGAAACCTCATTCTCACGGAAAAGACCATCATTCCGGAAAAACCGCCGCTGCAATTCGAACTGAACCGCAACCAGCAGGCCGTATTCCAGGCCATCGCCGATGCCACGGAAGCAACCGGAGAATTGCAGGAACTCAGGCAGCAGCTGTACAACACTGCCGATGGTACAGCCCTGCGGCAATTACTCAATCAGGCGGCTCATGTCGAATATACGACCCTGCTTCCAAGCCTCATGAACGGGAATCTGGCCCACGTGCGCATGCTGCGCCAAAGCATGGGGAGCGGATACCTACTGAACCCGCAAGGGGATACCACCGTGGCCCTGCATGCCCTCACCCACCGGAACAGTGCAGCTGATTACCAGCGCAGCAGCTGGGGCGGGCGTCTGCAGGTGGAACAGCATCCGGATTCCGACACGCTCTGGGGAATTGCACTTTCCGCAGGATATGCTGATACAACACCGGATGAGGGCGCCCCGCTCAGCGAAAACTTCTCGCATCTGGATGCCTACACCCAGCTGCGGAACCACGGGTGGCAGTTCATCTTTTCTGCGGGCATCAGTACCCATGAGCTTTCCCCCGCCTGCAGCCTTGGCGAAGGCGCCTCAGCCACAGGAATCAACGCCTCCGCTGAAGTTCTTCATGAGATAGAACTCACCGGGCAGACCTGCCTCCACCCCTTTATAGCGGCGTCGTTCACACAGGTGCAACTCGATGACATCCGCGAAGCGGGTGGAAGCGCCGCCATCCACATAGAGGAACAATCTGCATGTGCCGCAGAAATCAGTGTGGGGGCGCACTGCTCCTTCCTGCTCGATTCCCATACAACCCTGCAGTTCACCTCAGCTTTCAACGGATTCCTCGGAGCCTCGGCGCCTGAGTTGGACATGCACTTCGAGGGGGCGCCCAAGCAGAGTTTCACCCTGAAACCAGCCCGCAGCTCCATTTTCAGCTATGAGCTGAGCGCCGGCCTCACCCACCAGCTCTCTCCGGATACCACGCTGCATGCCAGTGGTGCCGCCAGGCTGGGTGATAAGCAGAGCGAATTCCATGCTCAGGCAGGTATTCTGCTGCACTTCTGAAGGCAGCAGGAATCCCGAGCCGCGCCATTGTGTGTCTGCTTTTCATTTACAACTTGAAAACGCCGGAGGAGTTCGGTAGAATGCGGGGCGTGAAAGTCATAGCTATAGCGAACCAGAAAGGCGGCGTAGGCAAAACCACCACCACGGTTAACCTGGCGGCCGCACTCGCGGCACGTGGTAAGCGCGTGCTGCTCATTGATATGGATTCGCAGGCTAATGCCAGCACCATGCTGGGCGTGGAGGTAGAGAGCGATGCCAGCCTGTACCCTGCCCTCATCGGCGAAGTGCTGCTGGAGGATCTGGTGCGCCCCAGCCGCCGCCGCAACCTTTCCATCATTCCCGCACATGTGGACCTTTCGGGCGTGGAAGTGGAGCTCACCCAGAATGACTCCCACCTCACCTGCATGTACGACGCCATGGCCGGACTGCGCCAGCAGAACTACTTTGACTATGTGTTTCTGGACACGCCGCCCTCGCTGGGCGTGCTGATGACCTCTGCTCTCTGCGCCTGCGACGAGGTGATTACACCGATGCAGTGCGAGTTCCTGAGTCTGGAAGGTCTTTCCAAGATCCTCTTCATCATGGACCAGATTCGTGAAAACGGCGTGAACCCCCGCCTCATTCACGAAGGCGTCATCATGACCATGTACAACAACACCAAGCTGGCCAACGAAGTGATTCGCCAGGTGCAGCAGGAGCTGCCCGACAAGTTGTACAAGAACTACATCCCCCGCTCTGTGCGCGTGGCAGAGGCCCCCAGCTTCGGCCGCACCATCATGGAACACGACCGCTTCGGCTCTGCCTCCATGGCCTACCAGGCAGTGGCCCGCGAGTTCATTGCCCGCCACCGCTGATTTCCGGCACGCTCATGCTCAGCTGGCTTTTTCCCAGCACCTGCGAACTTTGCGGTGAAACAGCAGATGACACCCTCTGCCCCGCCTGCCGGGATAGTCTTCCTCGTATTCCCTCCCCCATCTGCCTGCATTGCGGCGCCCCCACCGCCGGACAGCAGACCGACCCCGACCTCTGCGATGAATGCCGTGGGCAGAAGCGCCCGTTCTCCCTGGCCCGGCAGGCCTTGCGACAAACAGATGAGGTCATGAAGCTGGTTTACCAGCTCAAGTACCACCACGCCCTGCATCTGGCACGCCCACTGGCAATGGTGCTTAACGAGCTGTGGGAAGCCACGCCGCACCTCCTCGCCCACGATGACTGGGTGTTAGTTCCCGTGCCAGTCACGCAGGAAAAGCTTTACACCCGAGGCTTCAACCAGGCCGAGGCCCTTGCCCGACACCTCGCAAGACTACGGGGACTGCGCATCATGAACCTGCTCGAGCGCCGCGACACCGGCATCGCCAGCCAGACCCGGCTTACAGCCACTGCCCGCAGGCTCAATGCCATGCGCGCCTACCGCTGTGCACGCCCCGGCTTGCTGCACCGGCGCACCACCAACCCCGCACGCCTGGTACTGGTGGACGATGTATTCACCACCGGGGCTACCGCCCGCGCCTGCGCCACCCAGCTCAGGAAGTTCCCCGGCGTAAAGGAAGTGGTGGCGCTTTCCCTCGTGCGCATCGGCACATAAAAAGCCCCCGGCGCTTGCGGCGACGGAGGCTGAAAACTTGATATGCAGGCCAATCAGTTGAGGCGGAAGGTAATACGAGCCTTCGTCATGTCGTACGGAGACACCTCGATACGCACACGGTCGCCTACCACGAGGCGGATGAAGCGCTTGCGCATCTTACCGGAAATGTGAGCCAGGAACTCATGGCCATTGGCCACCTTCACGCGGAACATGGTGCCGGCGAGCACTGCGGATACCACGCCCTCGAGCTCAATCTCGCCCTCACCGTCGTCGTCAACCTTCTTGGGCTTGGGAGCTGAATTTACGGGACGTGCGTTATTGCCGGGGCGCGGACCGTTCGGGCGCTGCTGCGGCTTGCCGCCGCGATTATTGGGGGGATTTGCCATTATGTCGTTCTTGATTAGTTGCTATCTGCAGGGAATTGAATCCCCTGCGCGCGCACAGTTTAATGCCGAAAAGGCCACAAAGCAAGCACTTTTTCGCAATTTAAGAAAAAAAGTTGATTCAAGTCACAAAATGCGGTTGACATTAAAATTATGCTATGCTACCCTCTGCGAGCTGACCTGTTTAGAGGTCGCTATGTGGCGAAAGCCAAAACTGGAATATAAGAAACAATAATATGAAAACCTTCTCTGCCAAGCCTCAGGAAATTGAGCGTAAGTGGTATGTGATCGACGCTGCCGGTAAGGTGCTCGGTCAGGTTGCAGTTGAAGCAGCTAACCTGCTTCGCGGTAAGAACAAGACGATCTTCACCCCCCACGTGGACTGCGGTGACTATGTGATCATCGTGAACGCTGACAAGGTGGTGCTCACCGGTAACAAGGAGCGCGCCAAGATTTACACCCGCTACACGGGCTATGTGGGCAACCAGGTGGTGACCACCCCCGCCAAGCTGCGTAAGACTCATCCTGAGATGATTGTGGAGCTCGCCGTCAAGGGCATGATTCCCCACACCCGCCAGGGCCGCGCCCAGGGTGGCCGTCTCAAGGTTTATGTCGGCGCTGAGCATCCCCACACCGCTCAGACTCCGGAAGCTGTAACCATCGCCTAATTTTATTCTGACTATGTCTACTACTCCCTACAACGCTACTGGCCGTCGCAAGGAAGCCATCGCTCACGCTTGGCTCACCCCCGCTGAGGAAGGCAAGTCCGGCAAGATCACCATCAACCGCCGCTCCTTCGAGGAGTACCTGCCCACCGACGCTCTGCAGAACGCTGTTCTGCAGCCCTTCTACGCCACCAACACCATGAAGAAGTTCGACGTGCGCGTCGTCTGCCGCGGTGGTGGTGTGCACGGTCAGACCGGTGCTATCTCCCTGGCTATCGCCCGCTCCCTGGTCATGATTGACGAGGAGTACCGCTCCGCTCTGCGCGAGCAGGGTCTGCTGACCCGCGATTCCCGCATGAAGGAACGCAAGAAGGCTGGTCGCCCCGGCGCCCGCAAGCGCTTCCAGTTCAGCAAGCGCTAATTGCAAGCCGCCAGTTTATTGGCTTTTTCCCGAAAAGGCTTTCCCTGCTACAGGGAAAGCCTTTTCCTTTGTATACTTGATAGGGTTATCCGTGAAATTACCTACCAGGGGCTTTTTCTTGACGCATCAGGATACGCTGTGCTACAGTGGCAGCATGAAGCATTTTCTTACTCTTCTCCTGGCTCTGGTGTGTATTCTGCCTGCAGCAGGAGCAAAGATTGACGCAAACCAGCTGATTGGAGGCCTGCTGAGCGCAATCAGTGAGCCGCAGGAACAAGTCACCACCTCATCCCCGCAGAAGGCAGAGACCGGGGATTACGCGGATTCAATGGCAATCATGGCCCGTGCTGCGGCGGCTCCCCTCATAGATACCTTCAAGGAAGAAGGCCGTGAGTATGCCAAGGAGGTGGGCGATATCATCACCGAGCGCATCCTGGAAAGCAGGAAAATCAGCGATACGCTCGATTCCATGCGCATCTTCTGCTGGGCTGTCGTGGTCTACCTGACCATCGTCACCATTCTGATTGTCATTCTCCTGCTCCGCCTGCGCGTGCTGTACAGCAAGCTCATGAAGGCCATACAGGGATTTCCGAGCAACAAATGACCATTGAGGCACACCCTATTGTCCCTTGCGTTTTCCGCCGGAGGTGCGGAGGAGTGCGGCGCATTCCTCGTGGCCATGCTGCACGGCTAGGTCAAGGGGAGTCTGTCCCAGCCAGCTGGCAGTATTGATTTCAGCCTGAGCCAGCGGCAGAATCAGTTTCAGGATTTCTGCGTAACCATGCTGCGCCGCGGCTCTGAGTTCGAATCCGCCGGGGCACGCACCATTCTCGATAAGCAGCCTGACCATTTCGATATCGCCCCGCTCGATTGCGCCACCGAGCCCCGACGTGGGGTCGCAACCTCGCTTTGCAAGGTACGCCACCATAGCAGGCTGCCCCTCTTTCACAGCACGGGGGAGTAATTGCTCCTGTGGCAGGTGGGCTCCGGCACGATGCAGCAGCTCCACTATCTCTACATACCCATTCGCTACCGCCGGTGCCATTGCTCTTTCCGGATCAGCACCATGCTCCAGAAGGAGCTTTGCGGTATCCGGACGTCCACTTGCTGCAGCCAGGGAAAGCCCCAGGTCAGCGTCCGCGCCATGCTCAAGAAGCAGGCGCACTATTTCATTCTGTCCGCTTCTGGCTGCTTCAAGAATACCATGGTTTGCCGAAGCTCCTTTTTCCAGCAACAGCTTCACAATCTCCATGTGCCCCCTCTCCGCAGCAGATGAAATACCATCATCCGGATGCGCACCGTGCTCCAGCAACAGCTGCACCATGTCTACATCACCTCCGCTGGCCGCACCTGAAATAGCTTCTCTCGCAGGGGCTCCCTTTTCCAGCAACAGCTTGACCACCTCAAGATGCCCATGGTAAGCAGCCAATGAAAAAGCGTAATCCATGTTACCTCCATGCGGGCAGCCTCCCTTTTCCAGCAGAAGCCGCACCATTTCCACATTGCCGGTTTCCACCGCATCAGAAAGAGCACTCACCGGCTCAGCACCATACTCCAGCAGGAGCTTCACCACATCCATCTGCCCCGCCCTGACGGCAAGATAAAACGGATACCCCAGCTCGGGTTCCGATTTCAGCAGCAGCTTGACGATTTCCACACGACCGGCCTCAGCCGCAGCAGCCAATTCCTGTTCCCCCGCTGTACACCCCTGCTCCAGCAGCAGATTGAAGACCTCTACCGAGCCGCCCGCAGCGGCAGGCTCAAGCCCCCATTCCGGGTCAGTCCCCTGCTCCAGCACCTTCTTCACCAACGCCAGATGACCGCCTTCCGCAGCCCCCATCAGATATGGGATAAGCAGGCGTCTATCGCAGGCAACAGTCTGATGCAGAACCGAGGCATCCCCCGCTCTGCCGGAGCGATAAATGGCCACGGCAGCAGGCTCATCACCCTCGCCGAATATCCGGCTCAAATGGCAGAGCCAGGGGCATTCGGGTGCTTCGTGCCCGTTTCCACTCACCTTCGGGAGGAGCAGGACCCAGCAAAGCAGAACAAGGAGTGAAACACGTTTCATACCGGCTGCCACCAGAGCTCAGCTTATACTCTTATCCGCTTCTCCGAACAGCCGGCGGTAATTTTCATCGCGTTCGCGAAGCACCTGCTCATCTGTGGCGCCGAGGGTTCGGAGCATGTAGCTGGTCATGGCCAGTGCTACCTCGGCCTCGCCGGCAAAGGCTTGAGCATCGCCGGCCTGGGCAATGGCCTGCGCGATACGGATGTAGCTGGTGTGAGCCACCACGCGGATATCCGGATTCAGGCCACGAGCGGCCGATGCAATCTGCACCGCGGGAGCGGCGGCAGAGGAAATGATGATGGCCTTGGCCTTTTCCACCCCCGCCATGCGGAGGATGGTGCGGTTGGACGCATCGCCGTGGATGGCAGGCAGGCCTTCCTGATGCAGTCTGGCAACGGTATCCACATTCATCTCCAGCACCACTACCTCCATATCGTGGCGGCGCAGCACCTGGCTCACCAGCTGGCCGCAGGGGCCATAGCCCACCAGCAGGATGCGGTAGACATCGTCCGCAGGCGCAGGAATCGAATCCGCATGGGCATGCCTGGTGCCGATTCCGCGGTCCTCGAGCTTGTGCACGGCTACCGGCACAAAGCGGTACAAGGCTGCATTCAGGGTGATGGAGACGATAGCCACACCGGTAATGACATTCACCGCCTCCATGGGCAGCAGCTTATAGGTACCGGCAATGAGCGTAGCCAGAATAAAGGAGAACTCACCAATCTGCGAAAGCGAACCGCCCACCATGAGGCTCAGGCGCATGGGTTTGCCCAGCAGCCCCACCATGATGGAGGCCATCATGGGCTTAGCCAGCATGCAGATAGCCAGCGTGGCCAGAGCGAGGGGCCAGTATTCCAGCATGCCGCCGATATGGAAGCCCATGCCCACCGACACGAAGAAAAGCACGGCGAAGGCATCGCGCATGGGAAGTGCATCGCTGGCGGCGCGGCTTGCAAACTTGCTCTGCCCCACCACCATGCCGGAGAGGAAGGCTCCGAACTCCATGGAGGCATTGAACACCGTGGCCGAGAGCACCGCAATGCCCAGCGCACACACCAGCACCGCCAGGGTGAAGAGCTCATCCGAGCAATGGCGTGAAATGTAGGTAAGCACCTGCTTGATGACCTTACGCCCGAATAGCGCCACCACAACCACCAGCAGCGTGAGCTTCACCGCCATCATCCCCAGCGCAGGCACCAGCTCCTGACCGCCGAAAATGGCAGGCAGCAACACCAGCAGGATGATGGTGAACATATCCTCCACCACCAGCCAGCCCAGCGCGGTGTGCCCCGTGGGTGTCTGCAGCACGCGGTTATCGCTCAGCACCCGGGTGAGCACCACGGTACTGGAAACACAGACACAGAGGCCGAACATGAGGCTGTTCACCCAGGCCACATTGCCCATGCCCAGGAAATGGAAGGCCAGCATACCCAGCAGCGAAACGGTCAGCATGCACACCAACGCCCCTGGCACGGCCACTTTCTGCACCGCCAGCAGGTCCTTGATATGGAACTGCAAGCCCACACCGAAGAGCAGCAGCACCACACCGATGTGCGAGAAATCCTCCACCACATGCGCATCCACCGGCTCGCCCCACCAGGGCTGTGCCGCCAGCATACCAGCCACCAGATACCCCACCAGGGGAGACAACCTGAGCTTCTGTGCCAGCATGCCCAGAACCAATGCCAGCGAAAGGCCAATGACCAGAGTATAAATCATAAATGAGAGGGTGCAGTATGTTCTTTCATACTACACCCTCTCGCTTATTTTGACAAGACTAACAGCCTGATTTTTCTATAAAATCACGCTTCCACCAGTTCCTCGGGAGGAAGCCCCTGCAGGCGGCGGCGGGTGCTTACGCGTTCGCGGTTCACCTGCTCATCCGTGGCGCCCAGATTGCGCAGCAGCACAGAGGACATGGAAAGCGCCACTTCCTCCTCACCGGAGAAGATGGAATGGCCGCTGGTGCGCAGCTCCTGCGCCTGGCGCATGTAGGTGGTATAGGCCATCACGCCGATTTCCTTGTTCAGGCTGCGGGCGGCGGCGGCAATCTCCTTGGAGGGGGCAGCGGCGGCCGTCACCATGATAGCCTTGGCATGCTCCACCCCGGCCAGTTTCAGGATGTGGCGCAGGCGGGCATCGCCATGCAGAGCGGGGATTCCTTCCTTGTTCAGGCGGGTCACGGTATCGATATTCATTTCCAGCACCACCACATCCATATCATACTTGCGCAGGATACCGGTCATGATTTCGCCGCTCGGGCCATAGCCCACCACAATCACACGGTGGCGGTCCTCCGAAGGCTCGGGGACATGGCGACCGGCATCAGCCTTCACGGGAGCATTCTTCTCGAGCAGATGAATCAGCTTCGGCACAAATCGGAAGAGCGCGGCATTCACCGTGATGGAGATGATGGCTGCACCTGTAATCACATTGGCCGCATACAGCGGCAGCACGCCATAGGTGCTGGCAGCCAGTGTGGCGAGGATGAAGGAGAATTCACCAATCTGCGCCAGGGCTCCACCCACAACCACACCCAGACGCGCCGGACGGCGCAGCAGCCGGATGACAACGTAGCCCGTAATCGGCTTGATGAGTAGCACATACAGCGTGGTGCCCAGCGCCAGCGGCCAGTATTCCACCAGACCGCCCATCTGGAAGCCCATGCCCACCGACACGAAGAAGAGCACGGCGAAGGCATCGCGCATGGGAAGAGCATCGCTCGCGGCGCGGCTGGCAAACTTGCTCTGCCCCACCACCATACCGGAAAGGAAGGCGCCGAACTCCATGGAGGCGTTGAACACGTAGGAGGACAGCACGGCAATACCCAGCGCAATCACCAGCACACCCAGGGTAAAGAGCTCATCGGAACCATTGCGGGCCACATAGGTGAGCACCCTGGTGATGATACGCTTGCCCAGCAACGCCACAATGAGCACCAGCAGAGTGAGCTTCACCGCCATGCCACCCAGGGCAGGCAGCAGCTCATCGTTGCCGAACATCACCGGCATAAGTACCAGCAGAATGATGGTGAAGAGGTCTTCCACCACCAGCCAGCCCAGCGCGGTGTGCCCCGCGGGGGTCTGCAGCATCTTGTTATCTTCCAGCACTCGGGTGAGCACCACCGTGCTGGAAACACACACGCACATGCCGAAAATCGCAGCGGCCACCCAGCCGCCACTACCACCGCAGAGGTAGTACACCAGGCCGCCGATTCCCGTCCACAGCAGACTGCAGGTCACCGCCCCCGGCACCGCCACCTTGCGCACGGCCAGCAGGTCCTTGAAGTGGAAATGCAGGCCCACGCCGAACAGCAGCAGCACCACACCGATGTGGGAGAACTCCTCCACCACATGGTGATCCACAGGGTGCCCCCACCAAGGCTGGGCTGCCAGCATGCCGGCCACCAGATACCCCACCAGAGGCGAGAGCTTCAGCTGCTGCGCCACCATACCCAGCACAAAGGCCAGGGCCAGACCGATAACGAGTGTAAAAATCATACCAGCACGCGTGCCCAGAGCACCTTGAGATAACGACCTTCAGGATAGGTAGAAAGGAAGGGATGATCCCAGCCGGGGCCGGTCATATCCAGAATCTGCAGGCGGCGGCCCAGTCGCTGAGCAGCCTTGATAACAGTCTTCTCGAACTCAGCGGGGCTAACCAGGCCACTGCAGGAGCAGGTCACGAACAGGCCGCCGCGGCGCACGCACTGCAGGCCAAGCATGTTGAGGTCATTGTACTTCTTGAGGCCTTCCTCCTTCTCCTCGTCACGGCCCAGCACAAACTTGGGCGGGTCGAGCAGCACCACGTCGAACATCTTGCCGTTGCGCACCATCTGGCGGGCATACACGAAGGCATCGGCATGCACAAAGTCGATGCGCAGCGGGCCGTTCTGGGCGTTAATGTTGGCATTGCGCTTGGCCATCAGGATAGCCTTTTCATCCAGGTCCACAGCCGTCACCTCAGCAGCGCCGCCGTGCAGCTTGGAGTAGATGGAGAAGCCGCCCGAGTAGCAGCAGAGGTCGAGCATGGTCTTGCCCTTCACGAGCTTCGACAATTTCAGGCGGTTATCGCGCTGGTCGCAGAAGAAACCAGTCTTGTGCCCCTGGGCAAAATCCACCTCGAAGTTCACGCCGTTTTCCACGATACGCACGCGGTTCACCGGGTCGCTGGCGGGAGCCTTGCTCACATCGATTCCTTCCATGCGGGCGATTCCCTCATCCACCGTGATGACGTGGCGCTTCGTGCCACAGAGTTCATGCAGCAGGGGCAGCCACTGGGGCAGGCGCAGCCACACACCCAGGGTGGTCACTTCCAGACTCAGCACATCGGCGTAGCGGTCCACAATCAGACCGCCCAGTCCATCAGAGTCGCCATGAATCACGCGGTAGGCATTGGTGGTTTCCTCCAGGTTGCAATCCTGTCGGCGCCATGCCACCGCCTTGCGGATAGCTGCCTCCAGATCCTTTTCCTTGAGCACCTCAGGGCCATGAACCAGCATACGCAGCGGGGTGCGGCTCTGCGGGTTCCAGAAGCCGCCGCCGAAGAGGTCGCCATTCTTGTCATAGACATTGATGAGGCCACCCTGCACGGCATCGGGGCTCACAGCGCCCAGCATGCGGGGAAACACGGCGGGATTGTAGGTGAAGTATTTGAGCTGCACCCAGGGGCGCACCCAGTTTTCGCTACCCTCGGGAGCATCTGCGGTCTTGAAAGCACGCACGCGGGGTGCTGCTCCGCCACCCATCGGGCGCTTCTTATCCCTGTATTTCGGTTTGAAATCCTGTTTTCTCTGCTGGTAATCGCTCACGCGCGTGATTATACGCGCATAACGCAGAAAAGTCAACAACGGGCTTGCCTACCGGGCAAATTGTTACTACAATCTCTGCCGTGAACGTCTTTTCCACCTGCTGGAACAGCCGCCGACACAAGGACGGCGGCGCCATGTGCGATGAAATCCGCGAGCTGGGCTTCGAATACATCGAAGCCTCGCATGGCTTGAGCCTCAGCATGATGCCCGGCCTGCTCAAGGCGGTGGACGGCAAGCGCATCCGCGTAGCGGGAGTGCACAACTTCTGCCCCGCCCCCATCGAGGTGCAGGGCGACGTGCCCGATGCCTACCCCTTCACCTCGCACCGGCCGGAAGTACGCGAGCGAGCCCTGCGTCTCACGCTGGAGACCCTGCAGGTGGCCGCAAGGCTGGAAGCTCGCTATGTGGTGCTGCACATGGGCAATGTGGAGCTCATGAAAGGCATCCACCCCACCCGCGAGCTGGAACGCAAACTGCGCAACGAATGGGTGGGCTCCCGCGAATACGCTCTTCGCAAGGGCGAGCTGGTGCGCCGCCGCGCAAAGCAGGCCCCCATCTACTTCGAGCGCGCACGCGAGGTGCTGCACAAGCTGGCAGAAAAGGCGGCTGCGCTGAATCTGGTGCTCGGGGTGGAAGGCCGCAGTCATTTCGAACAGGTGCCGGGCGAGTGGGAAATGCCACGGCTCATGGCAGAGTTCGCTGACAACCCGCACGTGCGCTACTGGCATGATTTCGGGCACATTCAGCGCAAGCACAACCTGCTGCTGCTGAATCATGACCAATACCTCCGCGAACTCAAGCCCCATCTCTACGGCGCACACGTGAACGATGTGCAATGGCCCAGCCGCGACCACCGAGCCCCCTTCCAGGGTGGCTGCGTGGATTTCGACCACCTGCTCCCAGCCTACTTCACCCGGAGCATGCCGCTCACCTGGGAGCTTTCCTCCTCCGTCTCCCGCGAGCAGATTCTCGAAGCCAAACTGCGCTGGGATGCCTTGGTAGCCACCCTGCCGGAGTAAGGTGCTCGAAAACCAAGGATTTCGGGGCTGTTTCAAATCTGCTGGTAGATATATGAACCAGAAGCAGCTAACGGGAATAAAGGGCAAAAAATGCGCGTTGGCATAATTAAGCAGCCACGGCAAATCCGAGTTTGGCGAGCCAAAGGCGAGCGGAATTTTTAAGCCCACAAAGTGGGCGAAAGATAGTAGGCCGGGGTAAGAGCGCGTCAGCGCTCGCAGCCCCGGTTGGCACATAAAAAATAATCAGAGCCCACGGAGTGGGTGACAGAGCGGTGGCCTAACGCATTGCCTTTGTTCTGTCACCCGTTCCACGGGCTCCGTTCAACTTTTTGTTATTTCAGGGGCTGCGCCCGCTGTCGCGGGCTTACCCCTGCCTTTCATCTTTCACCCACTCCGTGGGCTCAAATTCCGCTCGCCTACGGCTCGCCAATTGCCAATTTGTCGATGATAAACTTATCATGCCAATGCATCATTTATTGCGTTGACCAGCAAATCTGAAACAGGCCCGGGATTTCAGAGTCCCGCACCAAATCCTGATTTTCCCCATCGCAAAACCCGCCTGCCGTTTCCGGCAGGCGGGTTCGTTTCATTTCTCAACTCGCGGGTAGAAGTTTTTATCAGAACGAGTAGCGGGCACCTACTCCTCCGGAGAAGCCGTAGCGGTCGGGGCCGATTTCGAAGGAGGCGCCGGCAGTACCCGTCCACGTGGGCGAAAGCGGCACAACAACACCGGCGCCGAGCTCAAAGTACAGCGGCGAGCGTTCCATGCTGGAAGTCTGCCAGCCAGCACCGGTGTCACCAAGTCTGTTAGTGGCGGTCACCCGGTCATTCAGCAGTTCCAGATGCACGGCGGCATTGGCGTAGAAACTGGCCAGCTTCTGGTTACGCAGGGCTGCAAACTCATGGATGTAATTCACCCCCAGCGCCAGATCTGCCTGCCATTCGTCCTCGAACTCGGTTGTCAGGCCGACAGTTCCCAGGCCGTCTTCCTTCCCCGAATCCAGCTGATGCCAGGCCAGATTGACAGCCAGGTAACGGTTCATGCGGCTGCGCTCGGAGAAATGGTAATCAGAGCTCAACTCATATCCGAAGTTCAGCGTAAGGCCGTCCGTCTCTCCCTTGATCAGGCCGTTGAAGGTGTGATAACCGGCTTCCACCAGCACATTGCGGTCATACTCGAAGCTGCTGGCAGCCAGGCCCACAGATGCGCGGTGCTTGAGCTGACCGGTCACCCCAGTGGCATAGGCATCCACAAAGAAGGTATCGGCATCCACCTTGGAGGCATCAGCCTTGCCCGTGCTGGTTTCATAACCCAGACTGAGACCTACGCGCAGTTTGCAGCTGAGAGAACGGTCCATACCGACGATGGCTCCGTGGGCGTTGCGGCTGTAATCGCCCATGTTGGAATCTCCGCTCAGGTTATCATAAGCACCCGTGTAGCTCATCCATACGTTGTTGGTGCGGTTCAGTGCCCCCTTCCACGCATACTTGCACACGGGCATCTCCATCTGCTGGCGCAGAGCGCTGAGATGACGGCGGCTGGAATCGAACTGCATGAGGCGGGGCAGCACATTGCCCGTGCCGGCCACACTTCTGAGGCCACGCAAGGCGGCTTCCTCACTGCGGGTGTAGTCGAAGGCATCTACCAATCGCTTCATGGTATCAGAGCTCGACGCCAGAGTGCCCTCTGTATGGTGGAAGGAATCAGAAAGCTCCTTCAGGGCATCTGCCACCTGATTCAGGTGTGCATCCTTTGCAGCACTGCGGTAGTTTTTGCTGTATACCAGATCCACATGATCTCCCTTATTCTCGAGGTGCACGTTGCGGTCCTGCAGCGTGCGCTGGTAGGTACCGTTATCGCTCAGGACCACATCGTAGAGCACGTCCGCATTGATATCCGAGGCCATGGTACCGGTCATGATGGTAGTGCGGGCGCCTTCTGCGGCATTTGAAGCAGCAGCCAGGTCAGCATGCCTGATGTAGACGCGTGCCGTGCTCGGAGCCGCAGCTGTGCTGGTGCTGTTCAGGCCGGTCACCGCAGCGGCATTGATGATTCCGGCGGCCTTGATGGTATCTGCCTTCACCTCTGAGCCGTTCACCTCGGCATCCAGCTTGATGAGCGTGGCATCGCTGAGCTTCATATCCGTGGCCTGCACCACATCGCCCGCCTTGCCCTTGTTCACCTCGAGCACAGAGCCCACCGTGGTGAAATCGGTACGTTCGTTACCATCGGCCGTGTAAGAGCCATCGGTCAGCAGAGTATCGCCTGTACTCTTCTCGTTTACATCAGAATCCTGCGTGGTATCCAGAGTACCAATCCGGGTTTTATCTGTACTGATGACCAGGTCGGTGTTCTTCAGTACGATGGAGGCTTCTGCCCCGACACCCGCACCGGAGATTTCAATCCACGAACCGGCGTTGGCGGCAGGATCATCCACCAAGCTGCCATTACCACCACCCACAGCACCATTGGCATAAATGGAGCCGGTAAACTCAGAGTGGTCATAATCGAGCAACAGCGAATCACCGCCGGACTTGTTGATATCGCCGGCTCCGGTCAGGCGGCCTTCCAGACTGGATGCCGCACGGGCATTCAACAGATTGCCGGCGCCCACCACGATGCGGCCATCACTGGCTGCACCTTGTTTGATGGTCAGTGTACCGTTCTGCAAATCCACGCGGTTGAGGATGGCTATATCACTCTGCGTCTTAACAAAGATATTGGTATTGCCCTTCTCTGTATCGCGTACAAACACGTTGTTGAGTGTCAGACCCACTCCTGCATCCGCCCGTGATGCAATGCGGGTATTTTCCCCGGTAACTACAGCCAGATTATCATCGCTGCGGTCGGTGGTATCACCTGCAATAGTTACAGTCTGCCCGTAAAGACCAGAATTCGTAATCGTTGTACCCTTGTCTCCCGTACCGGTCGTGATGGCAACATCACCATCAGTGCCCGCAGCATCAATGACAGCACAAGTAATATCATTATCATCTCTCAAGGTAATATCACCCTGAGCGGCTGCAATGGTCACAGCTCCGAAATTGCTGCCCATGATAACATTACTGCCCGCTATACGCACGTCCCGGCCTGCAATAATAGACGTATTATGTCCCTCTGTGGCTACAATCCCGTTAGTTACCGTCTCGGTGCTGCCGCCCTCATCGCCGATAATAATGTCACCTTTTCCTTCCATATACCCAGTGCTGATATCGGTGTTGATGACAGCATTGAACTGATTCGACGTCATCACAACATCGCCATCAGAGGTCTTCACCGTAGAGTTTGAAATCTGGTTACCATCCTTAGTATCGATACCGCTGGAGGTCATGCTCACACCCGCTGCGGCCTGTACCGTGGCTCCATTGTAAATAAGGTTAGAATCACCCTTCAGCTCCACCGCGCCACCAGATGCAGTTATCTTGGACGCCTCTACCTGGTTAATATTGGCTGCGGTAATCTTCACATCTCCGGCATCAGACTCCAGCGTCGAGGAGACAATACCGTTGCCATGATTGCCTCCCGTTCCGGTGGAAATCACCGAAATACCTTTTGCCGCCTGAATCGTTGATTCTGCCTGCACCAGATTCGTGTGACCTGACACCTCTACGGCACCTGCGCTTGCAACCAAATCGGCATCATTCACGCGATTGATACTCTTGGCGCCAATGGCCACATTTCCTTCCTTCGTCGTAATCGAAGAATCATAAATAAGATTCCCATCGAAGGACGAATCGGATGCATCAGTATCCGTTCCGGTAGATTTGATATTCACTCCCTTGTCGGCCAGCAAGGTGGCACCGGCCCCAACGCCGTTGGCCTTACCCTGAATGGTGATTCTGCCCTCTGTGCCAGCGGCTGTCAATGTAGCATATTCCACCAGGTTCTCACCAGAGTCACCGCCGTCAATCATCAAGGCGCCATCTCCGGCCGTGATTCTCACGGGGTTGGGGGCCGTATCAGTCGCTCCGCTCACGATGTTGGCAAACCCGGAGTCTGATGTAAGTGCAATCTTCACCCCGCCGGATTCTGCCTTGATTTCAGTACCATGGGTCACTTGGTTAGCATAATTCGCATTAAGCACGATATCACCATCCGTTGATGACAGAGTCGATGCATCGACCTTATTACCACTGGGCGTGTCCGTTCCTAAGGAGCTTACTGTAATGCCGGTTGCAGCCTGCAACGTGACAGCAGCGCCAATGGCATTGGTCTTGCCTTTGATTGTGATGCTGCCAGCCGTACCGGCTGCGGTCATCGTGGCATAATCTATCAGGTTGTCACCAGATACCCCGCCATCAATTACCAATGCTCCGCCTCCAGCGGTGATGCTCACAAGAGCAGTACTTACAATGATGTCATTTTCTACGATGGCGCCTGTCACAATATTGACTGCTCCCGTAGCAGGAGCAAGCGCTATCGTCACCCCACCGGATTCTGCTTTGATGGAAGTTCCACTGTCTACATAGTTGACAGTAGCAGCTTTCAGGGACACGTCTCCATCCTTTGCTTTAATTGCTGCATTATTGTTGACGGACACTGTCGCGCCATTCACCTCCACGCCAGCGGCGCCATCAATCGTGCCGCCGTCTATCGAGGTTCCACTATTGGCTGCACCCACCTCAACGGTTTTGCCGTCCACATCTACGCCATTCACCTCAGTACTGGTCGAGCCGGCGATGGTCACAGCTTCAGAGCCTGCCACGGTTCCGCCTGTCACAGAAACGGCGCCGCCGGTCACGCTCACTTCCTTGCCGCCGACACTTACTCCGCTGAGTGTGTTCGTGGTGCTGCCGATTATTTCGACATCTCCCGCGGCGCTGGTCGCGTTGCCACCAGTAATCTCCGTAGCGTCTCCGCTCACCGTCACCTTGCCATCAAGGGAATCAATGGAGGCAGCATCCTTTACGGTCAACTCGGTACCATACACAGATACATCACCTTTGCCGTCTATCGTTCCCCCTGTGATGGTGGTTGCACTGTCAGCATCGCCTACGGCCACGGTCTCACCATCTACATCCACACCATTCACCTTCGTGCTGGTCGTGCCGGCAATGGCCACAGCTGCAGAGCCTGCCACGGTTCCGCCTGTCACAGAAACGGCGCCGCCGGTCACGCTCACATCCTTACCGCCGACACTTACTCCGCTGAGGGTGTTCGTGGTGCCGCCGATTATTTCCACATCTCCCGTTTTGCTGGTTACATTGCCACCAGTAATCTCCGTAGTGGCTCCGCTCACCGTCACCTTGCCATCCTGAGAATCAATGGATACACCATCTTTTACAGTCAACTCGGTACCATACACGAATACATCACCTTTGCCGTCTATCGTTCCTCCTGTGATGGTGGTTGCACTGTCGACATTGCCTAAAGAAACCGTATTGCCATCCACTACCACATTCTCAAGCGTGGTCTGAGATGTCCCGGAAACCTCTACAGCGCCGGCCTTGGCAGTTACTGCGCCACCGGCAATGGAGGCAGCCCCGGCGGTTGCGATAATCTTCACACTGCCCGTTTCGGAGGAGATTCCCTCATTGCCCGTGATGTTCACGCTTCCGCCTGCAATGGCGACCTCGCCCTCGACTACTACGCTGGAATTGCTCAGGCGGGTCTGACCCGTGGCAGTATCCGAACCGATCGTTGCCGTAGCGGATTCCTTCACGTCAACATTTTCAATCGTTGTTGAAGTCGTACCGGCGATGGTCACAGAATCAGTACCTGTCACGCTTTCACCCGTCACGCGCACCTCACCACCGGTGATGCTGGCGGCCTTGCCGCTCACTACCACATTCTCAAGTGAGGTGCTATTAGTACCAACGATATTGACAGCACCCGTGCCCGTCACATTCTTACCGCTGACCTCCACGTCACTACCGGTAATCGCTACAGATACGCCATTCGCATCCGTTCCGGTGGAGTTCACAGAAATATCAGTCAGGCTCACAGTCGTGCCTGTAACCACTATCTTGCCCGTAGCGTCCAGTGTAGTATCCTTATCATCGGTATTATTAATTGTCGTAGTGCCGGTTCCGCTACCAACGGTAATACTCGCACCATCCACATCTACACCAGCGATATTTGTTGCGGAGGCCCCGGAGATTGTAGCGCTTCCGTTCTTGGCCGTCACGTTCCCTCCCTTCATACTGACGGATCCATTTGTAGCGAGGATATCGATCTTCCCCTGCTGCGAAACTAGAGACGTATCATGTGTAATTTCGACGGCATCTCCATCCGTCCCTGTTCCTTTGATAGTAATATTTTCCTTTGCCGTTATACTTGTGGAACCCGGCGATGCGAAATACTTATACAGGTTTACAGTAGTAGATTGAATCTCCACTCCACCTTTTTCCGCCTCTATTTTTGAGGCGTTGATGTATGCATACTCTCCCCCTGTCACAGAAATGTTTCCTGACGCAGCCTTAACAGTTGATTCGCTAACGGTATTTGAGTACACATCCTTTATTGAAATATCAGACTTTTCGGCATACAAATCAGATAATCCGATGAAATTACCAAAAACTAATTCCTGATCAGAAGATTCATAAACACCTCCTTTGCCGATTATGTCTATTCCATGCTTAGCCTCAATACTAGCTCGGTTAATCTCTTGTCCAATAACCTGATTAACTGAGCCTGCGACTGACACCTTACCCGTTGACTTGATGGAGCCACTAATATCATTCACTGCTACCCCCGTGTCACCAGGAAGACTTTCGATGATGACGTGAGCATCTTGTCCGCCTGTTGTTTTCACAATAGCATTCTTACTTACAGTCACCCCAATCGTACTATTGAAAGTAATCCCGCCTGCCATTGCCGTCACAGTGCAAGTCTCATTGCTTCCCTGAATCTTGGTCTCCGCACCGTTGAACTCCATCTCGCTCGCAGTTATTGAAATAGCACCACCTTCATTATTCTCAGTCCCAACATGGATATCAATACTCTGATTCACCGTAATGCTTCCCTTGGTTTCCACAGTGGTACTGCCTGTGCCACACATTGTCAGCACATTGGCAGCCCGTTCAGTATCACCAATGGTAATATCTCCACCAGCCTTGAGTGAGCTATTCAGCAACGTTCCCTGGCTTTCTTCAACTGTGATTTTTCCATCTGTCTCAACAGAGAAATTGGTCACCTCTTTACCGGATTCGACAGCGGTAACTTCCACGTCCTGCGTCTCTGTGACGCTTACGTTGTTCTGAGGTGTCACCGAAACGGCGGCCTCGGCCTTGTTATATGCAAAAGCTGAAACAGCGAAAAGGGCTGCAATAAGAGCTTTGCGAAGTGCTACAGGAAGATGCGTCTTCATGTTCTGACGATATGTTTTTGTTGTTGAGAAATGATTGTGACACGTGCTACAGCAGCCCGATCACGCTCTAAACATACAAAACCTGTAGGCGTTATAAAGTATATTTTTCTGACACACACCTAACTGTTTAGCAAAACTAAACCTCATTTCCTATATTTTTAGCAGGCTTTTTCTCATTAAGTATTGTGTTTGCGTATATTTCACACTTACAGGCCACATCCCCCGCAATGTCAAAAAAAATTACCATCAGGCAAGCGAAAAAGGTGTTCCAGGGCCATCATTTTTGTATAAAATGATTATTTCTGATACAATCATGGCGTTACAGAAACACCAGAAAGCACTCTTGTTCGTACGTTTACGTTTGTCTTCCTGTTTAATAGGAATTATACCGCTATTTCCTACACTAAAGACAGGAAATAGCAATTATTGCCATGCGCATACCAATTGCCATATGATATTCATCACATTTAACTGATTGGCTAATCAACACTTATTGAAAAGCCCACAACAAATTTTCCCCCGTAGTTTTCTATTGGAAATTGCTGCGTTCAACCGGCGGTAATCTTCAGCAGAGCCACAGCATCGGCAGCCAGGCGACGGATGGCGGCTTCACGATTGGAAACCGCGGGAAGTCCCCAGAGAGTGAAATCATTGTGCGCCACGATATTGAAATACATGCCGCGCAGGGAGGTAAGGAACCAGAGCCAGTCCCCGCGCTCCATGGCCGGGAAATGAGCGCGGATGGCATCCTGCCACTCCTGAAGCGCGTAGGAGTAGTGAGACTCGTACACATCGCGGGTCAGTTCCGGGTCTTCATAGCCCATTTTATTGAGGAAGCAGAGCACTTCCTCTCCGCTGGCTACGCTGTCGTCCTGCCAGGAGGTGATGGGAGCCAGCAGCCAGGAGCAGATAATCTGCTCAGGGTCGTTGGTATCCCGGACATCTTCCAGCGCCGCCAGGCACACCTCGTTGTACTGAGTGGAGACATAGGCCAGGGTATCGCGGTACAAATCGGCCTTATGGCCGAAATGGTAGCGGATGAGCCCGAGATTCACCCCTGCCGCGTTGGCAATATCGCGTGCGGCTGCTCCTTCGTAGCCGAGGCGGGTGAATTGCTGCACGGCAGCGCGCATAATCTGCGCCTTGGTGTCATCGGACTTGCTCATGCCTGGTAACTACGGCGTTTTTTCTTCTTCTTAGCCGCTTTTTCCTCCTGATGCTTCCGGATATAGTCACGGTCTTCCTTACAGAAACGGCGCAGCTTGGTACGCGAAATCTTGCCGCCATATTCCTTGAGGTAGACCATCTGATTTTCCTCATCGAAGCGCTGCAGACGGGCAAAAAGCGACATATTGCCCGTGGCCGAGCACCAGGTGCGGTAGCCCTTGGCAGACAGCTTTTCCTTGTATTCCTCCATTTCCTTCTCAGCCGTCACCACGCCTTCCTTGAGGGTGGTGCTGATCTGCTGGATGAAATCATTGTAGCCATCGACACCAATGATGAACTGACCACGGGGCGAAACCACCGCCAGCGCGGGGCGGCGCTTGAGGCCGTAGCGGCGGGCCAGACGGTCGATAGCCTGGCGGCTGTATTTCGCACTGCTGCGCGTGCGGTCATCAATCGAGGCACCGGAGTCAAGCTTGAGGCGCACCACACGGTCGCGGCACCACTCGTTGAACGCAGGGGTATCCAGCAGCTCCTCACCCAGCAGCGCACTCTTGGGGGCAATGACCGAGTCATGGAACCAGATAATCATCGGGCGGCACTCGCGGTGGGCAAAACGGGTGGCGGTGGCGTAGCTTTCAAGCCAGCCGTTGCCGTTTCTACGGGCTTCGAAAGCAGCGGTGATACCCTCGATTTCGGCATCGGGGTTATCGGGATCAGTAAAATATACCTCGCCCTCGGCGCCGTTGTCAATTTTCTCGAGCTCCTCAGAGGTTGTCACATTGTAGCTCTGCGCATTGGGGTCGGTAGCACCACCGGTGAGCAAGGGATTCATGCCAGGCATCGCCGGGTCTTCAAAGCCCATGCGGGGCTTGTTCATATCCTCCGGGCGGGGAACATCCGGTTCCTGCTCCTTTTTCTGCTGCTGCAGCATGCTGCACGAAGCCAGCAGACTGACTCCCAGGCACCCCAGAACTATGCGCCAGCGGCTCATGCCCGCTCGGTGCGTTTCACTGCCTGCCAGGCAGCTTCCATTTCCTCCAAACCGGCAGAAGCCAGGCTCACCCCCTGCTCCTTGAGCGCAGCCTCCACAGCGTTGAAGCGGCGTTCAAACTTGCGGTTGGCGTTGAAAAGCGCCAGCTCGGGGTCTACCTTGCGACGGCGGCACAGGTTCACCACCACAAAGAGCAGGTCGCCCAGTTCCTCAGCCACGTGCGGGTCGTCATCAGGCAGCCCGAGCGTCTCCGCCACCTCTGCCGTCTCTTCGCGGATTTTTTCCACTACGCCGGCGTGGTCGGACCAGTCAAAGCCCACTTTGGCCACTTTCTTCGTAATCTTATATGCCTGGAGCAGAGCCGGGAGGCCCTTACCGCAATCCTGCAGGTAGGGTTTATCCTCGATGGAATGCTCCTTGCGTTTGATGGCATCCCACTGGGAGACGACACCGTCGGCATTCTCCACCATGGAGGTACCGAACACATGCGGATGCCGGCGCACCAGCTTATCTGCCAGCTCGCGGGCCACCTCATTGATACCGAAAGCGGCCTCGGGGTTCTCCTGAGCCATTTCGGCATGAAAAATCACCTGCAGCAGCACATCACCGAGTTCCTCGCGCAGGTGCACCCAATCGCGCTCACGGATGGCATCAATACATTCGTAGCACTCCTCGATGAGGCTGCTGATAATCGAATCGTGGGTCTGCTCAGCGTCCCACGGGCAGCCACCGGGCTGGCGCAGTCGGTGCATGATAGCCACTGCGCGCTCCACCTGCCGGGAGGGATCCTGGCAGTGAATCATTTCGTCGTCCGTCATTTGGACTTACCGTTGCGGCGGTCGCGGCGCTCGTTCGTGGCCTTGCCCGCCAGAATATCATCGATATGCTGCACCAGATCCCAAGCCACGCGGCGGCGCTGGTATTTGCGCCACAGCAAATCGCGCAGGGTCTGCCAGTGTTCCTCGGTAAAATCGGCAGGGGTGTACACCATCTCATCGCGCTGGGAGCGCCCCAGCTTGGGCGCCACCATCAGCTGCCACCAGCCACCGAAGTGCTGGGCTTCATAAATGACCTTGTTGCCATCGGCATCGCGGTCCTGCCAGGAGTAGGTTTCCATCTGTTCGGATTGTGGGGTTAGGATTAACGGCCTCTGCGGGTCTGCTGCCTCATTTCGCGGTTGATGGCGTTCACATCATCCTGCATTGTGGGTGCAATCTCTGTGACGGGGCCCGCGGTATTCAGGGAAATGATGAGGGGCTTGGAGCGGTTGCCGCGCTTATCGTACTTGTAGATGACGCGCTGCACCAGCTTTCCCTGCGGGTGGGAATACATGCGCTCCTCCACCAGGCGGGCGCGGCTGTCGTAGCCATAGGCCACCTTGTAGATGATATTCTTCTTGGTGTGGTCGTAAATGATGCAGCCCACCAGCTGGCCGTACTTGCCCTCAGTATAATCATTCACAGCGGCCAGGCGGCCACTGGCTGTATATGAGGAGCAGCGCATGCCGCGCCAGCCCTTCTGGCGCTGGTAGATAGCGCGGGTGCCATCCGGGTGGCGCATCACACGCACCATATCACCGGTTTCATTCATGACTTCAGCACTCTGCGCCTGCACAGCAGGCAGCACCGCCACCACAGCTGTGGCAATCGTCAGCATCCATCGGTGAATCATTCTCTTCATGAGCCCATTCTACCCATTCATCCGCTCATTGGCAAGCGGAAAGTCAGTCTTTAGCCACGTGAAGCGCGCGCTGCATGGCTGCCAGAGTGGCATCGATATCTGCCTCGGTGTGGGCGGTGGAAATGAAGCCGGTCTCGTAGGGAGACGGCGCCACATACACCCCCTGCTCCAGCATGGCGTGGAAATAGCGGCGGAACATATCGAAATTGCCGCTCATAGCTGCATCAAGATCATAGACATCCTGCGTTGTGAAATGCAGGCAGAACATGGAGCCATCGCGGATGAAGGTGAGCGGCAGCTGCTCATCGCGCAGGATGCGGCGCACACCTTCCTCCAGGCGGGCGCCCAGCTGCTCCAGGCGGGTGTAGGAATCGTTCTTCTCCAGATAATTCAGCTGGGCCAGACCTGCCGCCATGGCCACAGGATTTCCGCTCAGCGTGCCGGCCTGGTACACCGGACCCAGCGGGGAAACGCAATCCATGATTTCCCGGCGGCCACCGAATGCGCCCACAGGCAGGCCACCGCCGATAATCTTACCGAGTGTGGTGATATCCGGGGTAATACCCGTCTTGCCCTGCACACCGGCGGCAGAAATTCGGAAACCGGTCATCACTTCGTCGAAAATAAGCAGGGCACCGTTCTTCTCCGTTATCTCACGCAGGAACTCCAGATAACCGGGCATCGGCAGGTAGAAACCGGCATTCCCCGGGAAGGGTTCCACAATGATACCGGCAATCTCCCCCGGATGCTGGGCAAATGCTCGCTCCACAGCAGCGCGGTCATTATACGGCAGCACGATGGTCAGATTCGCAAACTCCGCCGGCACACCCGCGCTATCGGGCTCGCCATGCGTCAGCGCACCGCTACCCGCCGCCACCAGCAGGCTGTCCACATGGCCGTGGTAGCAGCCCGCAAACTTGATGATATACTTGCGGCCCGTATAGCCGCGCGCCAGACGCACAGCGCTCATTGTCGCCTCGGTGCCGCTGTTGGTCATGCGCACCTTCTCGATGCTCGGAATCCAGCGGCACACGGTCTCGGCCATGTCCACCTCGATGCGGGTGGGAATACCATAGCCGAGCCCCTGCGGCACGGCTGCCTGCACAGCAGAAATCACGCACTCAGGAGCATGCCCCAGAATGGCAGGCCCCCAGGTACCCACGTAGTCGATATACTGTTTACCGTCCTCATCAGTCAGGTGCGCCCCCGCGGCCTTAGCCACAAAGAAAGGCGCACGCTCCAGCCGGCGGAAGGCACGAACCGGCGAATTCACACCACCGGGAATCACCCGGCATGCACGCTCAAAAAGCTCCTCAGAAATCGACATGCCCGCAGTATACCCCACATTTCTCCGCCACTCAAGCCCAAAGGCACAGCAAAAAGGGCCGGCGGAAAATCCACCGGCCCCGGAAATGGATGTATGAACGAGCGTTACTTCGTCTTCCAGCCGCCACCCAGCTGGGTGTAGAGGGTGGGCACACAGGCTGCATACTGGTAGCGGTAGGCAGCCAGCTGAGTCTGAGCGGGGAAGAGGCCCTGCTGAGCCGTCAGCACCTCGTAGTAGCTGGCCAGACCCTGTGCATAGCGGGCCTTGGAAAGCGTCACACTTTCCTGATAGGCGGCCACAGCCTGCTCCTGCTTCTTCATGATTTCGCGCAGTTTGGAGCGCTGCACCAGCGTGGTAGAAATCTCAGACAGAGCGGAAAGCACGGCCTGCTCGTAGTCAGCCTTGGCTGCGAGGAAAGCATCGCGCTTCATTTCCTCGTTAGCACGCAGTGAGCCTGCATTGAAAATCGGGCCGGTCAGGTTGGCACCAATGCCCCAGCCATCGTCGCTTCTGCTGAGGCCGTGACGCAGGTCAGGTGTGGCAATGCCGGCAAGACCGGTCAGGCTGATGCTCGGGAAGTAGCTGGCAATAGCCACACCAATCTGGGCATTGGCAGAGCGGAGCTTCTGCTCCGCTGCGCGGATATCCGGACGGCGGGCAATCACATCCGCAGGAATACCGGCAGCCACACCGCTGGCGTTGGCAAAGGCCATCATGTTACCGCCGCGGGCAATGGCACCGGGAGCGCGACCAGCCAGCACAGAAAGCGTGTTTTCCATCTCAGCAATCTGCATCTGCAGATTCGGGATCTGAGCCTCTGCAGCAGAAAGAGCAGCCTGGGCAGAGGCCGTCTGCAGACGGTCGGCCACACCACCTTCGAGCTGATTCTCGAAAAGCTTGAGGGATTCACGGTAGGATGCCACGGCATCGTTGGCAATCTTGAGCTGCTCATCAAGCATGATGAGGCGGAGGTAGCCGCTGGCCACCTGCTTCATGAGGGAAATACGGAGATTATTCAGGCCCTCCTCAGCGGCCAGAGCCTGAGCTTCTGCGCTCTCCACACCCTTGCGGGTCTTACCCCAGATATCAAGCTCCCAGGAGGCGCTCAGCCCACCGGCACCGGGAATCCTGGTCTCACTGGCGGTAGAAATGGTCGCAGGATTGCTGGCGCCCTTGCTGGCCTGTGCCAGGTAGCCCACAGAGGGGAACATGGGGGCGCGGGCCACCGTGATGTAGCGGCGGGCGGAATCCACGTTGTGCATCATGGCTTCCAGCGAGCGGTTATTCGCGAAGACATCATCCAGCAACTTCTGCAGATTCTCATCCTTGAGCACCTGCTGCCAGGGCAGGTCTGCCATAGTGCTGCCGGCAAGGCCATTCCCGCGGAACTCTGCGGGGACGGGCATCTCAGGAGTGGACCAGATCGGACCAAATGTGCAGGATGCTGCCAGACCGGCCACGCCTGCGAGGCTAAGAAGAAGCGCGCGTTTCATATTGAGCTTATGATAGTGATTTGCTTGATATTGTCAAGTGTTTTTCTCTTGTTAGTCATTGCTTTTTCGCTCTTCGCACAGGTGACGCAATCAGATTCCCTTGCGGTGGCGCTCTGCCACTTCGGCAAACGGAATCCCCTTCCCCATTTCTGCCAGCATAGACTCACGAATGGTCAGTGCTGCAGACAACGAAGCCTCAGCATCTCCATACTCACGGTCGGTAAAATACCGGACATAGGTCTCCTTCTGGCGGGTAATGCAGAGACGCCAGCCGCAAAACGAATTGCGGGTGCCTTTCTGCCCATTGTATCGGGTAATATAACGGTGTGTACTCATAGCAGGCTGTGGGGGCATTCTAGCAGCAGCAGATTCACCAGTCAAGAGTTTGTTTGAATTTTTCAATCTTTTCCATTTTCAATAAAACTGAATCATTGACAAGGAGAGAGCCAACATGGTAAAGTGTATGCATGCCAGACCGGTTCGAAGACATACAAAAGGTTGATAAGATGCGCTGCATCACCGAATATATCAACCGCGCAGGGTTCGTTGCGATGAATGAAGCCCTGCGCAAGAAAGTGATGAAGCTTAGTGTGAGGCAGTGTTCTGTAATGGCAAACATCCGCCGCTACACACTGATTCACCCGGAAGGCATACCCATGAGCATTCTGGCAGAACGCACCGGCATGTCGCCCTCCGCCGCCTCGCACATGATTGATAACCTGATGAGCGCAGGCATGGTGGAGCGCAAGCAGAGCGCTACGGACCGCCGCGCAGTGCTGGTCACTATCGCCAAGGCCTCGCAGGATGCCTCTGCCGCCATTGAATCGGCGCAGCAGCAGGCCATCGATGACCTGCTCGGCACCCTCGAAGAAGAGGAGCGAGCCATCTACACCAAGGTGCTGGACAAGCTCTACGCCAGTGTGGTGGAGCGCGACGGCATGTAAATCAGCAGGTCAGCGCATTGGTGGCAAGGCCAGCAAGGGCAGTTTCACGGTAACCGGCAGCTAGAGCGCGGCCGGTTTCGTTCATGGTGGCAATGACGCTGTCCAGGCTCACAAAGTGCGTACCATCGCCGCGCAGGGCCAGGCGGGCAGCATTCACCGCCTTCACCGCGCCAATGGCGTTGCGCTCAATGCAAGGCACCTGCACCAGGCCGCATACAGGGTCACAGGTAAGGCCCAGGTTATGCTCCATGGCAATTTCTGCCGCGTTGGCCACCTGCTCGTTTGTGCCACCCATAGCGGCGGTGAGCCCAGCCGCAGCCATGGAACAAGCCACGCCCACCTCACCCTGGCATCCCACCTCGGCACCGGAAATGGAAGCCTTGGCACGATACAGGGAACAGATGGCTGATGCCGTGAGGAGGAAAATCTCGATACCATGCTCGCGCCCCACGGTGGCATCCTTACGGCCGAATCGCTCGAAATAGCGCAGCACAGCCGGCAGCACACCGGCGCTACCCATTGTCGGTGCCGTCACCACACGGCCGCCTGCCGCATTCTCCTCAGAAACAGCGAAGGCCCACAGGTTAATCCAGTCGATGATGGTGAGGGCATCCTGCGTATTCTCGCGGAACATTTCCGCCAGGCGGCGGTAGATGCGCGGAGCACGGCGGGGCAGCTTAAGTCCACCGGGCAGCACGCCCATGGTCTTCACACCTCGCTCAATCGCCTTATCCATGGTATCATAAATCTTGCGGATACGCGTGCGGAGCTCCATACCCGTAGGCAGGGCCATCTCATTGCAGCGCACCACGGCAGCTATGGTCAGATTCTCGCGCTTGCAGTGCTGCAGCAGCTCTGCACAGGAATCAAAGGGATACGGCACCACGGGCGGAGGCTCAGGCAGCTCCTCCATTTCATCAATTCGGCGGATAGCACCGCCACCGATGGAAAAATACACTTCATTGGACAGCTCCTGCCCTTCCCGGTCATATGCACAGCAGCGCATGCCGTTTGCATGCTCCGGCAGGGTAACTTCCTTCTCAAGCACCACATCCTGCATGGCACTGAAGGTGATGGGATGCGTGCCATTCAGCAGCAGTTTGCCCTCCGTTGCCAGCGTGGCAATGGCGTTCGTGGCGGACATCTCCATCTTCTCGGCATCCAGCCCCAGCAGGCCATATACCACCGCACCGGGAGTACCGTGCCCCACACCGGTGAGCGCCAGCGAACCATACAAGTACACCTTCACTTTCTCCACCTGCTCCAGCACACCCCGCTCTGCCAGTTCACGGGCAAACCGGGCTGCTGCACGCATAGGACCCATCGTATGTGAGCTCGACGGACCGATACCGATGGAAAACACATCAAAAAAGCTGGTGTACATGCCTGCAAATTACACCCAGCAAAACAGCAAGTCAAGCCGGCAGCACGGCAATACAGACAAAAAAACACCCTGGTGCCATTATACAGCACCAGGGTGTATCTGCTTTATATGAAGTTAAAAGCTTACATCGCCTTGAGCTCGGCCACAGCGGCTTCGAGCGATGCGACATCCTGAATGGAAATCACCTTGGCTTCCTTGCAGATGCGGCCCATCATGCCGGCCAGGGTGTTACCCGGGCCCATTTCGATGAAGAGACGCTCGCCCTTCTCTATGAGGTCCTGCATGCAGGCAGCCCAGCGCACAGAGCCGCACACCTGCTCGCCCAGCATGGCGCGCACGTCCTCCGGCCCCGTCACAGGACGAGCCTCAAAGTTGCAGTACACCGGCACAGCGGGAGTAGTCATGGGTGTAGCCTCCAGCTCGGGGCGGAGAGCCGTCTGGGCGCTCTTCATGAAGCGGCTGTGGTAGGCACCGGCCACGTTGAGCTTCTTTGCAATCTTGATACCGGCAGCCTTGGCACCGGCCACGGCCTTATCCACTCCTTCCACAGAGCCGGAAACCACTGTCTGGCCGGGGCAGTTGTAGTTGGCCACGTCGATATCGCATTCGGCAGCAAGGCTTGCCACAGCCTCATCGCTGCCGCCAATCATGGCAGCCATGGTGCTGGGTGCAGCCTGGCAGGCTTCCTCCATGAGCGCACCTCGCTTCTGCACCAGCTTGAGGCCATCCTCCATGCTGAAGGTGCCGGCGGCGGCATGGGCCGTAAACTCACCCAGGGAAAGACCGGCAGCAGCCACAGGCTCGATGTCCACCATGCTGCACAGAGTCTTGTACAGCGCAAGGCCATGCAGGAACAGAGCGGGCTGGCAGTTGCAGGTGCGGGTCAGCTCCTCATCCGGGCCATTGAACATGATGTCCGTAAGAGAATAACCCAGCGCAGCATCGGCTGCTTCCATCATCTCGCGCACAGCGGGATATGCATCGTAAAGGTCCTTGCCCATGCCCACTTTCTGGGCACCCTGACCGGGGAAAAGAAGTACTGCTTTCATAGTAAAATCAAACAAAAATGTTCGTTAGTGCCTAGCATACACGCGCCTCTCTCAGGGGTCAAGTAAATTCTACCGAGGCAGTAGATAAACCGCGAAAAAGCGTGTCTTTTTTCCCACATGCACGAAATTCGGGTTGCCAAACCTGTTTTTTTAGTGTAGACTCTGGCACTTTTTTGTGCCTGCAAAAAAGTCACCAAAAACAAATATAAACAAACGAACATGAACCCCGAGATATTATTCTGGATAGTGCCGTTTGCTTCCGTCGTCGCGCTGGCATTTGCCGCTAAGTTCTTCTTCGACATGAAGAAGGCCGACGAGGGCAACGACCGTATGAAGGAGATTGCGGGCTACGTGCGCGAAGGCGCCATGGCCTACCTGAAACAGCAGTACAAGATTGTTTCCATCTTCTTCGTGATTATCGCAGTGGTGTTCGGCATCATGGCCTACTACGGCCTGCAGAACAACATTGTTCCCGTCGCCTTCCTCACCGGTGGTATTTTCTCCGGTCTGGCTGGTTTCATCGGCATGAAGACGGCTACTTACGCCTCCGGCCGTGTGGCTCAGGCCTGCCGTGACGAAAAGGACGGCCTCAACAAGGGCCTTCAGCTCGCCTTCCGTTCCGGCGCAGTGCTGGGTCTGACCGTGGTGGGCTTCGGTCTGCTCGATATCTCTGCCTGGTACCTGATTCTCGACAACACCGGCCTCGTGGAGGCCGAAGGCATCAGCCGCCTGACGCAGATCACCACCATCATGCTGACCTTCGGCATGGGCGCTTCTCTGCAGGCACTCTTCGCCCGTGTGGGTGGTGGTATCTACACCAAGGCTGCCGACGTGGGCGCTGACCTCGTGGGTAAGACCGAGTACCACTTCAACGAAGACGATCCCCGCAACCCCGCCACCATCGCCGACAACGTGGGCGACAACGTGGGTGACGTGGCCGGCATGGGTGCTGACCTCTACGAGTCCTACGCCGGTTCCATTCTTGCTTCTGCCGCTCTGGGTGCAGCCGCTGCTGCCACCGCCGGCTGGGCCTACGAGACCGGTCTTCAGCTGGTCATGGCTCCCATGATTATCGGCGCTATCGGCGCTCTGCTTTCCGTCATCGGTATTTTCCTGGTACGCACCAAGCCCGAGGCTAACCAGACCCAGCTTATGGCTGCTCTGAACTTCGGTATCAATGTTTCCGGCGTGCTTATCGCCCTTGCCGCAGCCGGCATTCTGTATGCTCTCGGCATCGAGAACTGGCTGGGCCTCTGGGGCTCCATCGTCATCGGTCTGGTGGTGGGTATCGCCATCGGCAAGGTGACCGAGTACTACACCTCCTTCGAGTTCAAGCCGGTGAAGTTCATCGCTGAGAACGCCACCACCGGTCCCGCCACCGTGATTATCTCCGGTATCGGCGTGGGTATGATTTCCACCTGCTGGCCCGTGCTCTTCATCGTGCTTGGCACCATCGGCGCTTACCTCTGCGCCGCAGGTGAGTGGACCTTCTCCGCTCAGAACATGAGCATGGGTCTCTACGGCATCGGTATCGCCGCTGTGGGTATGCTTTCCACCCTGGGTCTCACCCTGGCCACGGACGCTTACGGCCCCATCTCCGACAACGCCGGCGGTAACGCCGAAATGAGCTCTCTGGGTGATGACGTGCGCAGCCGCACCGACGCTCTGGACGCCCTGGGCAACACCACCGCCGCTACCGGTAAGGGCTTCGCCATCGGCTCCGCCGCTCTGACCGCCCTCGCCCTTCTTGCCTCCTACATCGAGGAGCTCAAGATTGCCGCCCTTCACTACGGTGAGACTTTCAAGACCAGCTACTTCGGTGAGCAGGTGCTGAACAGCGCCGAGGTTGCCAAGATGAACATTGCTGAGTTCATGGCCGCTTTCGACGTGACCCTCATGAACCCCAAGGTTCTGCTTGGTATCTTCATCGGTTCCATGCTTTCCTTCCTGTTCTGCGGTCTTACCATGAACGCCGTGGGTCGCGCCGCCAAGAGCATGGTGGAGGAAGTTCGCCGCCAGCTCAGCGACAAGGACGTGTTCGAAGGCCGCAAGAAGGCCGACTACGCCCGCTGCGTGGCTATCTCCACTCAGGGTGCCCAGCGTGAAATGGTTGTGCCCTCCATGATTGCCGTAATCGTTCCCATCGCTACCGGCCTCATCATGGGTGTTCCCGGTGTGTTCGGTCTGCTGGCCGGTGGTCTTGCCGGTGGCTTCGTGCTCGCCGTGTTCATGGCCAACTCCGGTGGCGCCTGGGATAACGCCAAGAAGTACATCGAAACCGGCGACGCTCCCTACTGCGGCAAGCACACAGCTGTGCACGACGCCTCTGTGGTGGGTGACACCGTGGGTGACCCCTTCAAGGATACTTCCGGCCCGTCCCTGAACATCCTTATCAAGCTCATGAGCATGGTGTCCATCGTGACCGCCGGCCTCAACATCGCCTTCTCCCTGCTGTAAAGCGATTGAGCTATCCCCTCACAAAGCCGTTTTCCCTACCGGGAAAGCCCCTTTCTCATTCCCTCGCGCACGCAGAAAACTTCCCGGTGCCACATTTTAAGCTTGACAGATGCTTAAGAAATCTTTATCATGTCTCCGACATGAGAGTAACCATGACCATACTGACCGGCCTGATGATGGTGCTCACAGCGCATTCTGAGATTGTGACTGCGCTGCGCCCCGCTATCAGGGAGGCCGCTGCCAAAAATGGTGTGGACCCCGTGCTGATGGAGGCAATCATCCGTCACGAATCAGCCAATGCCACTTCCAGCGCCGCTCGCCGCAAGAACAATCTTGCCGGTATCATGGGGCGCAACGGACAGCGACGTTACGAATCCAAGGAAGCCTGCGTAGAAGATCTGGCGCAGCTGCTGGCCAAATACCGTGCCAAGGGTCGCGTGACTCTGGTGCAGATAAGCCGTGCCTATTGCACCAGCCACCAGAAGTGGGTGAGCCGCGTTTCCTCCACCATGAGCGCCATCCGCTCCGGCAAGTGGGGACAGATTGAGTAAAGGCTGAAAATACCTTTCAACTTGAAAGCCGTCCGGAATTGAATCCGTGCGGCTTTTTCTTTACCTCAGTCCCGGTGGTACGGGCTACCTGCCAACAGGGTATGCACGCGGTATATCTGCTCCAGCAGCACCACAAGCGCCAGCTCGTGCTGCATGGTGTGCTTACCCAGGCAGAGCACATGGTCACAGGCGGCACGCAACGCGGGGGTATGACCATCTGCCGCGCCAATAAGGAAGGCCACATGCTTCACCGACTGCAGCTGCCACTTGCGCACCTTGCTTTCAAACTCGCGGGTTGTCCAGTTCTCGCCGCGCTCATCCATGGCGATGCGCAGGCAGCCCTCGCTGGCCTCCAGCAGGCGGGCCGAGACTGACTCCGAATCCCCTGCCTTTACATAGCGGAGCTCCACTTTACCAAGCGGACGCAGACGGTCTTCGAAAAACTTCACACCATCGCGGGCATAGGCGATGGAGGGCTTGGCTGCTGCAATAATCCGGAAATCCATGGCTGGAGTCAAGGTACATCATACCGCCCGTGGAGTCAACCCTTTTACTTGACAGAGGGGGCGATTCTGTTACAATAGCCGCACCATGCTTCTTGTCATTCCTCTGGGGTATTTTATAGCCGTTTTCCTGCTGGTCTGCGGCGTGTTGAACTGCGTGGAATACGTGCAGAACCTCCAGCAGGGTATTGACCGCGCCACCATGCTCAGCGGCATCACAACTACCGCCTGGCCGATTATCGCTGCGGTGGTGATTCTTCTTCTCATCCAGGCCTGCAAACAGCTCGAAAGCCTGCGACTGGCTGCCACCTGCCCCACAGAAGAAAGCAACAAGAAGACCGGAAAAAGCAAAAAACAGAAGCACAGTGAGGAACCTGCGGAGCAACCGGCAAACACTTCTCAGCCCAATTTGGCACATCTGGCTACCCCTGCACCTCAGCCGCAGCGCTATCCGAACTCTCCCGTCCCCGGAGCTGCACGTACCCAGCAGCCCGCAGCTGTTCCCCAGACCAGAGTCATGAAGCAGGCTCCGAAAAAACAGGCGGACACCCAAGGGCTGAACTATTTCAAAGTCGACTGATAAACTTCTGCCATGTCCTCCCCTGACCAGGCCCGGCTCGTGCTGGCACAGCTCATGACGCGTCACTCAGGCACCACGGTGCAGCAGGGTGACCTGCAGAGCGTGAGCGCGGGAGCCAGTGGCCGCAGCATCATGCGGGCTGACGGCATGCTGGGCATATACTGGACAGATGCCCGCGCGGACAACAACTCCTTCCTACCCGCCGCCCATGGTCTGACCGCCGCCGGGATACGCGTGCCACAGATACTGGCCGAGCAGGCCCTACCCGATAAGTGCGGCGCATGCCTGGTGCAGGATCTGGGCACAACCGATATCCTCAGCCTGAAGGAAGCGCCCTGGGCTGAGCGCCGCGCCGCCTACGAACAGGCCTTCCGCACGCTGATTCCCTTCTACCGGCTGCAGCCGGAGTGGCAGCTTCAGCCTGCATTCGATGCCGGGCTCTACCGCTGGGAGCAGGAATACTTTGCCGAGCACCTCATCGGGCGGCATCTGGGGCTGAACCCCGGCGATTTCCTCGCCCGGCCCGAGCTGCAGGCTATGGCCGACTGGCTGGCTGAGCTCCCGCGCGTGCCCGTGCACCGCGACTGCCAGAGCCAGAACATCATGCTGCACGAAAGTGCCGCCTGGCTCATCGATTTCCAGGGCATGCGCTATGGCCGCAAGGAATATGACCTGGCCTCCCTGCTGTACGACCCCTACATGCAGCTGAGCGAAGACGAGCGCAACGAACTGCTGCAGCTCTGGCAGGCGCTCGATGCCGCCCCCCTGCCCGCCGATGTATTTGCTGCCTGCGCCATGCAGCGGCTTATGCAGGCGCTGGGAGCCTTTGCCAATATCGGCTATAACCAGCAGCGCGACTGGTATCTCAACCTTATCCCCGCCGGGCTGGCCGCGCTGCGCCACGCCGCCGCCCATACCCCGGCTCATTCACCCGCAAGCCCCGTTGCCGAATGCATCCTAAAACTTCCCGTCATGTAAGCCTGCTGGCCGTCGTCTTCTGGCTGGCTGTGCTCGCCGGCACCTGGTACGCCTGCCAGGGACGCCTGCACCAGATAAACCAGTGGGTATTCACCCAGCTGGGTCACCGCATGTGCACCTGGGCACCCAGCGATATTCCCCAGCTGCTCGCCCCCGGCCAGCAGCCGGAAATGGAGCCCGTTGTAAGCCAGACCCGCCTGCGCGAATGCCCCGTGGTAGGCATGGTGGAGCTGAATGACCAGGCCTGTGCCGAAGCCTTTGCGGCCCTGCCGCTCGGTCCGCAGGATACCGCCGTGCTCCTGAACCGCCTGAAACAGGGTGGCGCCACCACCGTGGGGCTCTCCTCCCCCCTCATCTGGCCCGGCGAACAGGGAGAAATGGTGCGCGAAATGCTCTGCCGCGTGCTGGCCGGCTTCCCTCACTCTGCCGTAGGTCTGCGCGGCCGCACCGCCGCCCAGCCGGATTTCACCCCGGCCATGCTGCGCAATGCATCCATTCCTCAGGAAAACATTGAAGGTGACCCGAACGGCCTGCCCATCGCCAACCGTCCCCTGCCCAACGGACTCACCGAAACTCCTGATGCCCTGGCTGTGGTCTGGGCTCCGGACTGGCTGGAAAGCGAGCCCCACACCCAGAATCCCTCTGCCGTGGACAGCATCTCCTTCCCCCTGATTATGAGGTGGAACGGCGAGACCATCCCCACGCTTCCTTTCCGCCTGGCACTGGCCCGCCTAGGGCTGGATGGCAAGGATGTCCGCGTGCGGCTGGGCAAGGACATCACCTACGGAGGCTTTACCCTGCCCATTGATGACAACGGCCGCACACGCCTGACAGATGCCAAGGTAATCAACATCCCCCTGGCTGAAGTGGTGGCAGGTACCGACCTCACGGAAAAACTCGGGCGCCGCCCCTGCGTGATGCTCGAGCAGCCCGCCACCGGTCAGAACACCCCGCTGCGCCTCGAGCGCCTGGCCCGCACCCTCTCCCAGCTGGCAGGCACAGAGAAAATCATCACCCACACCAGCGAACGCCCCCGTGGCGGTCAGGTACTGCACGAAATCACGCTCCTGCAGGGCTGGCAGAGCTACACGATTGCCGGTGTGTGTCTGGCACTCTTCCTCTGGATTATGCCCTTTGTCCCCGGCCTGCTGCGCTGGCTCATCATCCTGGCTATGCCTGCCGGCATCATCTGGCAGGCAAGTAATCTCGTGCAAACCGGGCACTGGTTTGCTGCTGGCCCCCTGCTCGCCTGGTGGCTTGCCCTGGCACTGGTGTTCTGCCTGCACCGCACCCACGAGAAGGGGCTCTTCGGCCGCAGACGCTGATGCCTGACTCAGCGTCGGCGGCTCAGCTCACTTGCATAACGCCGCCCAAGCTCGTCTGCGTGCTGCTGCACCCAGCTGCACAGGCTCCGCGACCCGACTGATGCCCCGGGAACGGCAAGCCTATCCTGACTGAGGCCAGCTATTTCCTCGCGGGTCAGCATCACATCACAGAGCAACATTCCCAGCAGGCGTGTCGCCTGATACCCCAGCTCTGCAGGCACGGGCAACACAGGGCGCCATATCCCCATGGCTCGGGCCAGCATGTGCCACATATCACGGAAACTGTAGGTCTCCTTCCCCACGGCATTAATGATAGAATGCAGCTCATCCGATTCCGCTTGATCCATGGCAAGCTCTGCGAAATCCAGTACATGGATTGGCTGCAGCCTGTACTTTCCCCAGCCGAAAGTAGCCGCTGCCGGCAGATGCCGCAGACTCCACGCCATATTATTCAGAAGGATGCTCTCACCTGCCGAATCCCCGAAAAGGATGGCGGGGCGCAGAATACTGTGTGGCAGCCCCGTTTCCTGCAACGCAACTTCCAGCTCGGCCTTTCCGCGGAAATACGGCAATCCACTTGCTGCATCGGGCTGCGTGATGCTGGTATGAATCACGCGCTTCACCCCATTCCTGACCGCTGCGGCAAACAACTTCCGGGTGTTCTGCACGGCCTGCTCGTGGCTGAACGGTGCATGCCCCTTTCCCTGGTAGCTGAAGCGGACCCAGTATGTGTTCACCAGAACATCCACCCCGGAAAGCACCTCTTCATCCGTGCTCCAGGGCATGGGCCTTAACTCGTGCCCCTCCGGGTTCGGATACCGCCCTGCTGAATCAGTGAGTCCCACCACATGCCAGCCACGCCGCCTTGCTTCGGCCGCCACATATCTCCCGCTATACCCCAGAACACCCGTTATGGCTATTGTTTTCATATTTCTGTAATTTGTGAAATCTATTCCTAAAAAATTTTCATAGTTTGGAAATAAGGGCCAGTACTTTGCTTCCCATGAGCGCCGCACGGCGGAACACAGACGTATTGTAGCGCTGGGCAGCAGTGGCCACATTCTCGGCTGTTTGCAGAAGCTCCTGCATAGCTGCCATTCGCTCCACCGTATGAACATCGTCCTCGCCGCGTGCTGATTCCAGGCACTCCTCCACAGCCTGCACAGCGCCGGCAGTCTCACGGCGACGGCGTTCCTCCAGAATACGGCGAGCCATTTCCCACACATCGACCTCTGCGCGATAGAAGCTGCGGCGGTCGCCGGGGCGTGACTCGCGGTAAACAAGGTTATACCCCTCCAGCTCCTTCAAGCTGGTGCTCACATTTGATCTGGCAAGCTGCAGCAACTCGCACATTACCTCGGCTGTCAGCGGATTCGGCGCCACATACAATAACCCATGCAGCATGGCAGTGGAACGAGGAATCCCCCAGCGGGTGCCCATATCGCCCCACCGGCGGATAAACTTCATCTGCGTCTCACTCAACTGCATGCGCCTATTTTCTGAAATTTCAGAAATTTGTCAAGTCTTTTATTTGTGGCTGAGAGGTCACAAAGTATCACAGGAATCGAATCCAGAGATACACGGAGGAAATCGCGACGCTGAGCAGCATGAGGGGGAAGCCCACCACAAAATACTGCATGAAGCTCACGCGCAGCTTGTGCTGGCGGGCCAGACCGAGAGCCACCACGTTGGCACTGGCGCCAATCACCGTACCATTGCCACCAAGGCAGGCGCCCAGGGAAAGAGCCCACCACAGGGGTTCGAGGTCAGGATATCCCATGGCGCCCATATCCTGCACCAGGGGAATCATGGTAGCCACAAAGGGAATATTATCCACAAAAGCGCTCATGATGGCACTGAGCCAGAGAATACTCATGGTCGTGGCGACGGGTTCACCGCCAGTGAGCTGCATCGTCTTGGCGGCCATCCAGTTGATGATACCGTTCACCTCAAGACCGCCGACCAGCACAAACAAGCCCACGAAGAAGAAGATGGTGGTCCACTCCACCTTGGACAGCACGTGCTCCAGCGCCTTTTCGCGGTCGGGCATGGTGAGCAGCAGAAGCATGGAAGCCCCCGCCACAGCGATGGTGCCACTCTCAATCCCCCAGTTCGGAATGAACCCGTGAGCGCAGAACAAAGCGATGGTGAAGACCAGCGTAAACAGGCTGCGCCAGAGCAGGCCCTCACTGCGGATAAGGCCGGCCAGCTTGATATTCATCACACGGTTATGATTCTTGCTGACCTTGGCAAACTCTTTGCGATACAGGAAGAGAAGTATACCAATGGAAAGGACAAAAGAAATGACACAGGGAAGCGTGAGATTCACAAGGAAAGCATTGAAATCCAGCTCCTTCACCTTACTGGCAATCATGATGTTGGGCGGGTCGCCAATCATGGTGCAGGTACCGCCGATATTCGAAGCAATAATCTGAGCCAGCACAAAAGGCAGCGGCGATATCTTCAGGTCTTTCGTCAGCGTGAAAGTAATCGGAACCGTCAGCAGCACGGTGGTGACATTATCCAGAAAAGCAGAACAGACAGCCACCATCACCGAAAGAGAAATCAGCAGCGCCACCGGGTTACCATTTGTCTTCTGAGCCGCCCACACCGAAAGATAACGGAACAAACCGGTCTTGCTGAGTACCAGCACCTGAATCATCATGCCGATAAGCAGCGCCAGCGTGTTGAAATCAATGTGGTGAATCGCCTGTTCCTGAGTAATCACCCCCGACAGCACCATGAGCATGGCCCCGAACAGGGCAATCACCGTGCGCTGCACCTTCTCGGAAATAATCAGCACATAGGTAACCAGGAAAATAAAAAGCGCAAGACAGACGAGATAAGACATGGATAAAAAAATTTGCGGGTGCGGTACATTACTCCCCGGGCGCCCGTTTGGCAAGCTTTTTCGTACGCGCACGCGAGAAAATGCTGCAAAAACATCATTCCTACAAGATAACTTGGCGTTGTAGGCAGATTTTACTTCACAAAGCGCATGAATATGTGTACAATGCAGGTACGAGTTATGGCTACACGCATGCAAAAGACCCTTGCCAAGTGCACCTCAACCCTCGAGGGCACATCGCTGCACACCGGTCAGACGGTGAAGCTCATTATCAAACCCGCAGAGCCGAATACGGGCTTCAAGTTCCGTCGCGTTGACCTGCCGGACAAGCCCTTCCTCGATGCCTCTGCCGCCAAGGTGCAGAGCGTGGAGCGCGCCACCACCATTGCTGATGGTGCTGTGAAGGTGCACACCGTGGAGCACATTCTCTCTGCCCTCACCGGCATGGGTGTGGACAATGCCATCATCGAAATGGACGCCAACGAGCCCCCCATCGGCGACGGTTCTGCCCTGCCCTATGTGGAAATGATCAAGCAGGCAGGCATCGTGGAGCAGAACGCCCCGCTCAAGGTCTGGGAAATCCGCGAACCCATCATGGTGGAAAACAAGGGCGGCTCCACCATCGTCATCATGCCGTCCCGCGACTTCCGCATTTCCCTCACCGCCGTGGGTCCGAACGGTCGCGTGACTCAGTATTTCGACAGCGTCATCACCCCCGAAACCTACGAGAAGGAGCTTTCCAATTCCCGCACCTTCTGCTTCTACGAAGACATCCAGCCGCTGCTGGAGAAGGGACTCATTCAGGGTGGCACGCTGGATAACGCCATCGTCATCAAGGGCGAGGAATACCTCTGCGCCGGCGGCCTTCGATTCCACAATGAATGCGCCCGCCACAAGGCCATGGACCTCATCGGCGACTTCATTCTCTGCGGCCACCGCATCATGGGCCACGTGATTGCCATCATGCCCGGCCACGGCATCAACACCCAGATGGCTGCCAAGCTCCAGCAGAAGTACGAGAGCATGGAAGCCAAGCGTCCGCACCCCATCACCATCCCCAGCGGCGAAGCCGTGCTCGACACCGTGGAAGTCATGAAGCTTCTGCCGCACCGCTATCCCTTCCTCATGGTCGACCGCATCATCGATTTCGAAGGCGACCGCAAGTGCGTAGGCCAGAAGAATGTGACCATGAACGAGCAGTTCTTCCAGGGTCACTTCCCCGGCCACCCGGTCATGCCCGGCGTGCTGCAGGTAGAGGCCATGGCCCAGGTAGCATCCATTCTCATGCTCCGCATGCCTGAAAACGCCGGCAAGATCGGCTACTTCATGAGCTGCGATAAGGTAAAGTGGCGTCGTCCCGTGGTTCCGGGCGATGTGCTCATCATCGAGACAGAGCTCACCAAGATGCGCGGTGCCATCGGCATGGCCACTGGTCGCTGCCTCGTAAATGGTGAGATTACCTGCGAGGCTGAGCTCAAGTTCATGCTCTCCGATGCGTGATTTTTCGCTGTGATAGCGAAAATTTTCAAGAACAGTGCTTGACATACGCCGATTTTCGGGTATCATATCGCACCCGGCCGTCTCATGCGGCCTCACAGAAACCACTTCAAAACCACATAAAGAATCATGGGCAAGAGAACATACCAGCCTTCCAAGCGCTGCCGTAAGCGCCAGTTCGGTTTCCGCGCCCGCATGGCCACCAAGAACGGTCGCGCCATCCTCGCCCGTCGTCGCGCCAAGGGTCGCAAGCGTCTTCTGCCCAAGGGCGTCGAGGTGCACTACAAGCGCCACATCATCCAGCACGGCTAAAGCCCCGGCAGGGTTTCTGTAAGAGAATACCCCGGGTCTCCCTGCCCTGCAGGAGAAACCAACGCCCTGTTCAAGATGCAGCTCAAGCGGCACCAAACCATGAAGCGAGCAAGTGAGTTCGCCATGGTACGTGCACAAGGCTCATCCGCAGCAGGGCGTTTTCTTGTACTCGCCACCCTCCCCTACCCGGGCGAGGGTGCGGGTGTAAAGGGGTCCCGCTTCGGAATCATCACCACCAGGCGACTGGGCCACGCAGTAGTGCGCAACCTGCTACGCCGGCGCATCCGCGAGATACTGAGGGCGCATGGTGAGCCACTGGCGAACGGGCACTATGTAGTGCTCATTCCGCGCCACAGCGCCGCCACCGCCGCCTATGCCGAGCTTGAGAAGGACTTCCTGCGCCTGCTCAAGCGCAAACATTTCACCAGCAACTGAGTGAACGCATGCTGAAACGCCTTGTTATACTGCCCGTGCTGTTCTACAAGCGCTTCATCAGCGTGCCGCTCCATCTCATTTCCGGCCCCAATAGCGGGTGCCGGTTCACTCCCAGCTGCTCCACCTACTTCATTCAGGCCGTGGAAACTCACGGTGTCATCAAAGGGGTGGGGCTTGGTCTGTGGCGCATCCTGCGCTGCAACCCGTGGGGAGGCTGCGGGCACGACCCCGTACCGCCCCGCCGCGATTCATGATTTTCCCCGGATAACCGTTTTCTTAAACAACTAACTAACCCACTAAATCAGCTATGGATAAAACAGGATGGATTGTAGTGACACTCTGCGCAGGCCTGCTGGGTCTGCAGATGTACTACAACAGCACCGATGAGCAGCAGCCTGCCGCTCCCGCCACCCCTGCTGCGGCCACCGCCCCGGCAGATAACACCGCTACTGCAACTGCCCCGGCAGCAGCCCCCGCCGCTACCACAGTAGCCACGGCACCGGCAGCTCCCGCTCCTGCTGCTGAGAAGAAGGTGATTGCCACCCTCACCAGCAAGGATGCCGAGGGCAAGCCTGTGGCCCGCTACAACTTCAGCAACATCGGCGGCAGCATCAGCAATGTGGAGATGCTCGGCCAGGTCATCAACAGCACCCGCGAGGAGCTCAAGAACACCGACGTCTGCATCAACTCCAACCCCGATGCCGGTATCGGCAATCTCGTGTTCGGTCTTTCCAACGACCGCGCCCCCCAGTTTGACCAGGCTGTGTATGAATACCGCGCCGACCTCAGCAACGACAACCAGGTGACCCTGCTGGGCCGCGTGGGCGACCTCATCGTGCGCAAGGTCTACACCCTGAAGCCCGTGAAGCAGGGCGAAGAGACCGTGGACGGCAACGCCTACGTGCTCAACCTCAAGGTCGACGTACAGAACACCTCCGGCCAGACACTCAATGCCCAGGACTGGGGTCTCTACGCCGGCGGCATCGGCCAGATTTCAAAGGACGAATCCTCCTACTACACCTACCATGTGCGCCTGGAGGACGGCAGCTTTGAGAAGAACAGCGCCAGCGATTTCCGCCCCTGGCTCGGCAAGGAAAAGGAGCGAATCTATGACAAGGGCCTCGACACCCTCGAATGGGCCGGCGTCATGAACCAGTACTACGCTTCCATCGTGAAGCCCGACAAGACCAGCGGCAACAACTCTCTGTACTCCGCTCCCGCCATGTTCCCCCTGCAGGTGAGCGGCGACAAGACCGAGTGCGTGGAAGTAGCCCTCGGCATGCCCGATTTCTCCCTCTCCGGCAAGACCGACACCATGATGGGCGGCCAGAAGAGCTTTGCCTTCGATATCTACACCGGCCCGAAACTCAACCTCATGCTCGATGGTCTGACCGATGATTTCCGCATGATTGACCGCGTGATGGACTACGGTATCTTCACCATCATCGCCTACCCCATGAACTGGCTTGTGAACCTCTACCACGGCTGGATGGGTAACTGGGGCTGGGCCATCATCGCCATGACCATCACCATCCGTCTGCTCATCTGGCCGCTCTACCGCAAGAGCTATGTGAGCATGAAGCGCATGAGCCAGCTGCAGCCGCAGATGCAGGCGCTCAAGGAGAAGTACCCGAACGACCCGCAGAAGGTGAACACCGAGATGATGCGCCTCTACCAGGAGTACGGCATTTCCCCCATGGGTGGCTGCCTGCCCATGCTGCTGCAGATGCCCATCTTCTTCTCCTTCTTCTATGTGCTGCAGACAGCAGCCGAGTTCCGCGGCGAAGGCTTCATCGGCTGGGTGACCGACCTCTCCCAGATGGACACCGTGTTCTCCTTCCCATTCATGGGCTATGAAGTGCCGGTGAACATCCTGCCCATCCTCATGGCAACGTCCACCATCATCCAGATGCACATGACCCCCGCCACGGGCGATGCCACGCAAGTGAAGATCATGCGCTGGATGCCGCTCATGTTCTTCCTGTTCTGCTACACCTACCCCAGCGCTCTGGGTCTGTACTGGACCACCAGCAACCTTATCTCCATCATCCAGACCCTCATCATCCGCCGTCTCCCGGTGCCCGAGCTGGTCAAGGTGCAGAAGAAGAAGGGTGGCAAGAAGTCCTTCATGGAACGCATGCTTGAGCAGCAGGCCGCCCTCGAGCGCCAGCGCCAGGCTCAGGGCAAGTAAGCCAAACCAGTGCCTTTCAACTCAACGCCCCGCAGCGACCACCTGCGGGGCGTTTTTCACTCCTTCAAGACACATGAAAAATCTGCTGATACAAGCTCTGTTACTCTGGATTCCTCTACTTCCAGCCAAGGGACAGGACGCGGATATACAGAGGGCAGTGGATAAGCTCTGGCAGGAAAATGCTGAGCAGGGAATGATGGAGCAATTCCTCACCGAACAGGAAACAGAGAGCCAACAAGGGTACACCGTCTCGAGGGAGCAGGAGCTCACGAATACCCTGCTGACCCACTGGGAAGCAATCATGCAACAGCGCCGGCGGTGCGATGCCAACATCCACTGGGATGGAGACAGTGTCTATGGCTCCAAAAGCTACCGCACCAGGGACCTGCCGCAAGGGCTACTGCAGCAGCTCCACGCCTACCGAACCAAGGCCGGAGAGCTCACCGAAGAGGAGCAGAATCAGTTTATGGCCCTTTTTATTCGGAAGGAAGCCTACATCGCCGCCGCGCCCGATGCCGGAAAGATTGACCGGATTATCCAGCACATCTACCGGGAAGAATATCCACAGGCAATCAGCCGGCTTGCCCAGCTGCGCCAGGAACACCCGGATTACTGCCCGCGGGCCTTTGCCGAACTGTCAGCAGCACTGACCACCCCCAACCGACTGAAACTCCTTCTGCTCTGTGTCAGACTCCCACTCGGCGTCATTCGGGAGACGCATATCATGAAATAAACTCATTTTCCCGCCCATTCAGGCGTGTTTTTCTGACATTCCGCGTGACGAACGGCTAGAAATGTGGTAGAATGGCGCGCGCATCCAGCATACAGCGATGACTACAACAGACTTTCTAGTAATCGGCAGCGGTGTGGCGGGACTGAGTTTTGCCCTGCGCGCCGCCGAATATGGCAAGGTGACCATCCTCTGCAAGAGTGATCCCCTGGTATCGAGCTCTGCCAAGGCACAAGGCGGCATTGCCGCGGTGATTGACAAGAATGACACCTTCGAAGAACACGTGGCCGACACTCTGGATGCCGGTGCAGGCCTCTGCGATGAGGCCGCCGTGCGCACCATCGTGGAAGAAGCCCCCGCCGCCATTGAAGAGCTGCTCAACTGGGGCGTAGATTTTGATACTGAGGAGAATGGCGAGTTTGAACTGGGCCGCGAAGGTGGCCACGGCAAGCGCCGTATTCTGCACACCAAGGACACCACAGGGCTTGAAATCAGCACCAAGCTCCTGCGCTGCGTGCAGAAGCACCCGAACATCACCTTGCTCGACCACCGTATCGCCATCGACCTCATCACCACCGCCAAACTCGGCTGCGTGACCGAGGACCGCGTGCTGGGAGCCTATGTACTCGACCCCGCCACGGGCGAGGTGGAAATCTTCCGCAGCGACCGCATCATGCTGGCCACCGGCGGCACCGGGCGCGTGTACATGTACACCACGAACCCCGCCACCGCCACAGGTGACGGTGTGGCCATGGCCTGGCGTGCCGGTGCCAATGTCTCCAACCTGGAGTTCGTGCAGTTCCACCCCACCACCTTCTACAACCCCAAGAGCAGCGACCGCGACGGCCTCACCTTCCTCATCTCCGAAGCCGTACGTGGCGAAGGCGGCGTACTCCGCGGGCCGGATGGTCAGGAGTTCATGCAGAAGTATGACCCCCGCAAGAGCCTGGCCCCGCGTGATATCGTAGCCCGCTCCATCAACCGGGAAATCCTGCGCACAGGTCATCCCTGCATGTATCTGGACATGACCCACAAGCCCAAGGGCTTCATGGCCGAGCGTTTCCCTTACATCTACGAAACCTGCAAGAGCTACGGCGTGGATGCCGAGGTGGATATGATTCCCGTGGTACCCAGCGCCCACTACCAGTGCGGTGGTGTGCAGACTGATACAGACGGCCAGACCTCGCTGCGCGGCCTTTTCTGCGCCGGTGAAACCGGATGCACGGGGCTTCACGGCGCCAACCGACTGGCCAGCAACTCCCTGCTGGAGTGCGTGGTCATCTCCAAGCGAGCCCTGCAGCGCATGCTGCGCACCCTGCCCCTGGCTCACAAGATGGAGGAATACCCCATCCCCGAATGGAAGCACGGCGAGCGAGTGCCGCAGGATGACCTGGCCATTCTCTACCACTGCTGGGACGAAGTACGCCGCACCATGATGGACTATGTGAGCATCGTGCGCACCAACCACCGCCTGCAGCGCGCTGCCACCCGCCTGCGCAACATCAACCGCGAAATCAACGAATACTACTGGGGCTACCGCGTCACACCGGAAATCATCGACCTGCGCAATCTGGCGCTCACCGCTTCCCTGATTGTGGACTGCGCCATCCGCCGCCAGGAATCCCGCGGGCTGCACTACACCCTGGATGCACCGGACAAGCTGCCCACAGCCACCCCGAGTGTTCTGCATAACTGGTAAGAGCTGACATGCTGCTGCGGAATCTGGCCCTGCTACTGCTCACAGCCATGCTGCCTGTTTCCCAGGCAGCGGCACAGGGTAGTGTGCGCACCAGCATGAGCTCCGGGGCGGTAAACAAAGGAGTCACGTCCAAGCCGAAGCGCAGAATGACCACCGAAAAGCTGCGCGAGGCCGCCATCAAGGCCGGCCCCATGCGGGCTACGAATGACCAGAGCCACCGCCGCAATTTCCCCGACCCGAAAAAGAGCCCGCAGCGCCCCTCCCCCGGTGCCTATCCCTGGCATTTCGACATCACCGCCACCTATTTCTACATAGGTGAGCTGGCCACGAAGAACAACCCCGTGCCCAACACCGCCAGCAGCTGGGACAGCGCGTGGGATGACAACTACGGCGGCTACGATGACCCGAACCCGGCGAACCGCTGCCCGCGCACCTATGCCCCGCTGGGTTTCACCCCGCAGCTCAACCCTTTCTACGTAGCCCTGCCCTACAACGATATCGACAAGGGAGGCCCGAAGCCTGAGGCCGCCAAGGTCATCCCGTGGTATCGCCATGTGAAAGGCAGCAAATACGAATCCGTGTGCCGCGGCATGTGGGTGCAGATATACTACAATGGTCGCTACTGCTTTGCGCAGTGGGAAGACTGCGGCCCCTTCTGCACCGATGACTGGAAGTACGTATTCCTCGGCGCCCGCCCCAAAAACAAGGCTAACAAGTGCGCCGGCATCGATATTTCCCCCGCTGTGCGCGATTATCTGGGCATCAAAGGCGGCATTGCCAACGTGCACTGGCGCTTTGTGGAGTTCCACCGCGTGCCGGGCGGCCCCTGGGCACGCTTCGGCAAGGACAATCCCTTCATCAATCCAGAATTGAAACGCGCCATTCTCAAATACCAGAAGCGGCACAACATCATCACCACCGACCGCCGGAAACCCTGATACCTCACCCCACCACCATGTTCAAGAACCTCCTTTTCGACTGGTCGGGCACGCTCTGCGATGACCTGGCTCTCACACTGGAAGCCACCAACTACGTACTGGCCCAGTATGACCGTCCCGCCCTCACCCGTGAGCAGTTTCGCGATGAGTTCCAGCTTCCCTATCCGGACTACTATGCCCGCAAAACCCCGGAGGCTAAGTTGGTCGATCTGGAGAAGTACTACCGCCACGCCTTTGACAACGCCGTGACGCAGGTGACGGTGATTCCACATGCCGCCGAGTTCCTCGAGTTCTGCCGTCGCCGTGGTATCCGCTGCTTCATCCTCACCAGCATGGACCCACGAGCCTTCGATGAGCAGGTGCGCCACCTGGGCTTCAAGGATTATTTCGAGCACATCCACTCCGGCGTGCGCAACAAGGAGGAATACATCTACAATGTACTCCGCCAGCACAAGCTCAACCCTGCCGATACCGCCTTCATCGGCGATATGCAGCATGATATCAACGCCGCCCACTGTGCCGGCATCATCGGCATCGGTGTACTCACAGGCTACAACAATGCCGCCCAGCTCTCCGTCTCGAATCCTGACCTCACTGTGCCCCACCTGGGAGCCCTGCAAAGCATCATGGAGCGCACCGGCACCCGCACCACCACCAGCGACACCATCCACATCAACGGGCTGGAGTTCTCCTGCCACATCGGTGTGCCCGAGGAGGAGCGAGCCGTGCCCCAGAAGCTCGTGGCCAACGTGAGCCTCACCCCGCCCAATGCCTTTACCAACATGGGTGAGGACCTGGAGCGCACCATCAACTACGATGCTCTCTCCCGCCACCTGATGGCCCTGGCACAGGCTGAGCCCACTGTGTTGTTAGAGACACTCTGCCACCGCCTGGCCACGGCCTGCGTGCAGGACTTCGGTGCCTGCACCGCCACCGTGGAGCTGCACAAGTTCATCCTTCCCTTCACTGCGTCAGTTTCTGTGCGTTGCACGGTGTGAAATGTGGCGATTTCAACACAATTTTCTGCTTGCTCTGCGCTTCCTGACATGGTAGCATATCACCAGTCATAATATTTTATTTTTTCAACGATGAAATACCATTCACTGCTTGCTATTCCCCTGTTGCTGTGTGGAGCAGCAACCGCCCAGATGCCGGACAAAATGGTCACCTATGTGCAGGCCGAAAAAGCCGTTCCGGGGCAGGACAAAATTGTCCGCAAGAGCATCGGACGCACTGAAGCAGTTCGCCATGTGACGATACGTTCCGCGGTGGAAGGGCGCATGGTCAAGGTTCATTTCCAGGAAGGCGCCGTAGTGAAGAAAGGCGAGCTGCTGTTGGAAATCGACCCGCTGCGCTACACCTCTGCTGTGAAACAGGCGGAAGCTTCCGTGGCCCAGCTCGATGCCCAGATTGTCTACGCCACCGGTCGTTACAATCGCCTTGCCTCGCTGGCCGCCCAGCAGGCAGCATCCCGCGAAGACATGGAAACAGCCAAGGCATCCATGGAGGAACTGAAGGCCCGCCGTGCCGGAGCAGAGGCAGAACTTGCACGCGCCCGCAAGGACCTGGAGGATTGCCGCATTCTGGCTGAGATTGATGGCCGCATCGGCCGACTTACCAAAGGCGAAGGCAACTACATCACGAAAGGTGAAGCCATCACCACCATCACCCAGATGGATCCCATCTATGTACGTTTCCCCCTGAGTCAGAATGACGTGAACGGCATTTTCCACGGACCTAAGGAAATCGGCCATGTGACTGATGTGCAGCTGATTCCTGCCAACGGCCGCAGCTACCCCACCAAGGGCAGCATCACCATCGTGGACAACCAGCTGACCGGCAGCACGGACTCCTACACCCTGTGGGCAGAGTTTGCCAATCCGGAGGAACAGCTCACCCACCGCGGCATCGGGGCGCTCTACATCAGCCTCACCTCCACCCGCGAGGTCTGCATGGTGCCCCTCACCGCTGTGCACTACGATACTAACGGCGCATTCGTCTACATCATCGACAATGCCAGTAAGGTAGTACGCCGCAATGTAGTGGCCGGCACTATTCAGGGTCGCATGCAGGCTATTTACGAAGGAGTGGAGCCGGGCGAAGTAGTCATCAGCGACGGCTCCCACAAGACCCGCCCCGGAGCCACGGTGCGCCCCGTCTTTGCAGATGCCACAGTGAATGAACCCGGCTCTGCCCTGGGCGGCGAACTCGCTCCGCTGGAGGTGGATACCGAGGTAGTCCGCGAAATGGTTGACCCCACCGTGCTCACCATTGAGACCGCGCGTCTGGAAGCCATTAACACCGTGGAAATGCGCCCGCTGGTACAGGGTGTGCTGCAGGAACGCACCTTCACCGAAGGTGACCGTGTGGAGGCAGGCGACGAACTCTTCCGCATCGACCCCACCCGCTACCAGGCCACTGTGGACGGCTGCAAAGCCGCCATTGACCAGCTTACCATCAAGATGAACGACGCCCGCACCAAGTACGAGCGCCAGCAGAAACTGGTGGAAATGAACGCCAGCAGCAAGGACGACCTCGAAAACGCCAAAGCCAACCTGCACGAACTGGAAGCCGCGCTCGAAGCCGCAGAAGCCAAACTGGCTGTGGCTCAGGATGACCTGAACCGCTGCGTCATCAAGGCTCCCCTCAGCGGCCGCATCGGCCGTACGCTGGTTTCTCGCGGCAACTACGTGACCGACATCAAGACCCCGCTGGCACGACTCGTGCAGCTGAGCCCCATTTATGCCCGTTTCCCGATGAGCGAGAAGGACATCCTCTCCATCTACGGCAACACCAACAAGCTGGAGGAACAGGCTGAGCTCACTCTGATTACCGCCACCGGTAAGGAAATCGAAGGTAAGGGCCGCGTGGCCTTCTGCGACAATGAAATCCAGCCCGGCACCGGCACCCAGAACGTATGGGCAGTCTTCGAAAACGCCGACCGCAGCCTTGCCCCCGGTGGTGTGGTAACAGTGCGAGTGCAGCGCAAGCCCGAGTTCCCCGTGCTGGGCGTGCCCGCCAAGGCCGTGCTGACAGATTCCCGCGGCAACTATGTCTTCGTGGTGAAACATAACCGCGCCGTGGTGCGCCGGGTCATCTGCGGCAGCGCTGCAGAGGATGGCCGCATCTCCGTATTCTCCGGCCTGCTGCCGGGGGACCAGGTCATCACCTCCCACCTGGCAGACATGGAAGAAGACATCCCCGTGCAGGCCAAATAACCCTTTAACTATCTTCTGATACTATGTTTTCAGCATTCTTCATTCACCGCCCCAAGTTCGCCTTCGTCATCTCGATTCTGATGATGCTGGGCGGCCTGCTCTGCCTGAGCAAGATGCCTGTATCCGAATACCCGGAGGTGTCACCGCCCACGATTTCCGTGCGCATGACCTACGCCGGCGCCAGTGCTGAGGAAGTGGCCCAGGTGGTAGCAGCCCCTGTGGAAGAACAGCTCATCGGCATGGATGACCTGGAGTACTTCTATTCCTCCTGCGGCAACGACGGTTCCTTCAGCCTCACCCTCATCTTCCGCTCCGGCACGAACGATGACATGGCCATGGTGAACGTGTCCAACGCCATCAAGCGAGTGGAATCCAAGCTGCCCAGCGAAATCAAGCAGACCGGCTACAATGTAAACAAGCGCAGCGGCGACATGCTCTGCTTCATCAACTTCATGTGCGATGAAAACAAGATGAGCATCCTCGAGCTCTCCAACTGGCTGCGCATGAACGTGAAGGACAAGATCTGCCAGGTGGACGGCGTTTCCAGCGCAGACATCATTCCCAGCCGCAACTACTCCATGCGCGTGTGGATGAACACCACTCGCATGAGCGCCATGAACATCACCCCCGCCGATGTGAGCGAGGCTATCAAGGCACAGAATATCCAGGCCGCTGCGGGTTCCGTGGGTTCGGAAGACGTGCAGTCCTACGCCACCTTCAAGGTGACCGCCACGGGCCGACTCAAGACGGCTGAGGAGTTCGGCAACATCGTTGTGAAACGTGGCCAGGACGGCCACGTGACCAAGCTCAAGGACATTGCCACCATCGAGCTGGGCGCCGAGCGCAACACGGGCTACAGCCGCCTGAACGGCAAGGACAACGTGGGCATGATTATTCACCAGAATAACGAAGCCAACGCTCTGGCCACCGTGGCCAAGGTGCAGGAAGCCATGCGCCAGATTGAGCCGAACTTCCCGGACGGCATGGAGTGGCGCATGGGCTATGACCCCACCCAGGCGATTGATGCCACCATGGACGAAATCATCGAGACCCTGGTTGTTGCTCTGCTGCTGGTGGTGCTGGTGACCTACCTTTTCCTGCAGGACTGGCGCGCCACACTCATTCCGGCCATTGCCATTCCCGTTTCCCTGCTGGGTGCATTCATGATTATGTACCCGCTGGGCTACTCCATCAACGTGCTGACCATGTTCGGCCTCATTCTGGTTATCGGCTCGCTGGTGGACGACGCCATCGTGGTGGTGGAAAACGTAATGCGCATCATCCAGGAAGAGAAGCTTACCCCGAAGGAAGCCACACTCAAGAGCATGAAGCAGATTACGGGCGCCATCATCGCCACCACTCTGGTGACTCTGGCCGTGTACGTGCCCATCGCTTTCTATGGCGGCATGGTGGGTGTGATTTACACTCAGTTCTCTGTGACCATGTGCGTGGCGCTCTGCATTTCCACCATCAACGCACTCACCCTCTCCCCCGCCCTGTGCGCCCTCATCCTCAAGCCCGCAGGTGCCAAGCCGAACAAGCTGGCTGCTTATATCTTCTGGCCCTTCAACTGGGTGCTGGAGACCAGCCGCCGCATTTACCTGTGGGGAGCCGGCATCCTGGTGCGCAAGGCCTGGCTCACCGTTCTCTGCATGCTTCTTGTGCTGGCAGGTAACTATGTGTACTTCGCCGGTGCGCCTGAGGACTGGCAGAAGCTCACCGGCTCGGGAGCCAAGCCCGCAGCCACAGGTGAGATTTCTCCCATGTCCCTCGTTTCCCCGAGCGGGCTGAACAACTCCTTCATCCCCACCGAAGATAAGGGCAGCCTCTTTGTGATGGTGACCATGGAAGGTACCGCCACCGCCAAACAGCGCACGGACAACGTGATGCGCCAGATTGAGAAGCGAGTCATCGGCATGCCCGGCGTGGAAATGGTGACCGCCCAGAGTGGTTACAGCTTCGTGAGCGGTTCGGGCGAGCACAGCGGCATGATGATTGTGCTGCTCACTCACTGGAACGAACGCCAGAGCCCGGATATGCACGCCAGCCGCATTGCCGAACGCATCAACGCAGCCTGTGCCGACATTCCCCAGGCCAGCATCATGGCTGTGACCCCGCCCGCCATCCGCGGCCTGGGTATCGCAGGTGGTGTGTCTGCCGTGCTGCAGGTATCCGGCAATGCCACGCCGCAGGACCTTGGTCTGGCGGTCAAGGAAGTGCAGGAGCGCCTCATGGCCCGCCAGGACCTCGTTTCCCGCACCCGCAGTGAATACAACGCCGAAACCCCGCAGATTCACCTCGAAATCAACCGAGAAAAGGCACAGTCGCTCAACATACCGGTGGATACCATCTTCCGCACACTGCAGAGCGTGATGGCCTCCTCCTATGTGAATGACTTCACCCTGAACGGCTTCAACTTCAAGGTACAGATTCAGGGCGGCACGAATGACCGCCGCACGGCAGATGACATCCTGAACCAGATGGTGCGTAACGAAAAGGGCGAGATGGTTCCCCTCTCCGCTGTATGCTCTCTGTCCTACCGCATGGGGCCGGGGCTCTACAACCGCTTCAACCAGTACATGAGCGCCGATATCTCCGTGACTCCCGCCATGGGTGTGGGCTCCGGCCAGATCATGCAGCTCATTGAGCAGACCATTGCCGACATGAACCAGGAGGAAAAGGCAAACGGCCGCAACCTGCTCTGGGAAGTAAGCTGGAAGGACCTCTCCTACCAGGAGCGCCAGAACGATGGCAAGATCGGCCCGCTGATTGCCATGGCCATGATTTTCGCCTACCTCTTCCTGGTGGCTCAGTATGAGAGCTGGACCACACCCGTGCCCGTGATGCTCTCTGTGGGCGTGGCTACCATGGGTGCGCTCATGGGAGCCCAGCTCTTCGGGCTGAGCATGTCCATCTACGTGCAGCTGGGTCTGCTCATGCTCATTGGTCTGGCAGCCAAGAATGCCATTCTCATGGTCGAGTTCAGCAAGGAGGACCACGCCGCCGGCACCCCCGTGAAGCAGGCTGCCATCAACGGCGCCCGCATGCGTTACCGCGCTGTGCTCATGACGGCGGTATCCTTCCTCTTCGGCGTGTTCCCGCTGGTGGTCGCCACCGGCTCCGGCGCTGCCAGCCGCATGGAAATCGGTGTAACCACCTTCTGCGGTATGCTGCTCGCCACAGCATTCGGCATATTCATGGTGCCGGGTCTCTACTCCGTGTTTGCCCGCATGCGCAACTGGACGGTCGCCAAGGTGCACGGAGAGAAGCTGCCGTAACACCGGCTCGACATCACTCTTTCACAACCGCCGGACACCCGGCGGTTGTTTTTTGCAGAATAGCAGCTTGACCAAGGCACAACGGATAGCATATAATACGCGCATGAAGAAGCTTACATTCGTCCTTCTTGCAGCCGGCATCATGTTCTCCTGCCAGCAGGCCCAGCGCCCCGTCATCCAGACGGAAGTCCCTATTTTCACAGCCAAGGAAGTCGCCTGCAAAGGTAAGAAACGAGGCAAGAAGCGAATCGTAACAGAGGCGACTCTTGTTACCGTAAGCGGCCCCGTCGCCATGGAATGGGACATGTTCGACCGCACCGATGCTGTGATGAAATACAACAAGATGTCCCTCTCAGATAAAGAGCTCCTGTTCGGAACCATCATCCGCGTGTACAGCAACCTCCCCAAGAAAAACACGTTCAGCAGTGAGTCCATCAATATCGGCATCTGGAAGGAAGTGACTGAAAAAGGGGGGGATCTCAGCTTCGGCACCGAGCCGACCGACTGGCATCCCTACCTCATGTACATTCACCCCCTGGCCATTTCTGAAATGGCTGATTTCTTCCTGCAGGCCAGAAAGGAAAACATTTCTGACGCAGAACTGAACCAGTGGCAAAAGGCCCTGTGTAACCTCATCAATGCCGGCCCTGACACCCTGACTGCCGCAGCCATACTGGTTCGCAAGGATGCACTTGCCAAGGCCGGTGTCATCATCAAAGAGGACAATGGGGTAATCTCCGCCCGCAGCACCAGAATCAACTGGGATAAATACCGCGCAGAGAAGAACTGATTCCTCTGCACATTCTCCCTCTAAAAATCAGCCCCCGGGTTTTACTGAAACCGGGGGCTCATTATTTATCGCGTAGGCTTGCGGCGGCCGTGGCTCTCGTCGTTCCACTCTGCGCTCTCATATTTGGTGCGGCAGAGCTCATCGAGTTCCTCGTTGAAACCGGGATAGGGTTCATCCCCGTCCACAACATTCACCAGAGGCGCCAGAGCCTGCGCCAGACGCTCCGCCCAGCCTTCTGTGGGCTCACACTGCTGAATGAGCCCCTGATGCAGCACAGCGCCCTTGTAGCGCCGCTGGCCGGCGCCTGCAAGCTTGTGCCCGGAGGCATCCACGATATCGCTCTTCACCGGGCTGGCCCAGCAGGCACGGCCGCCATCGGGCGCATCCTCGGTAAGCAGGGTGCACTGCACACCGCTCTGCTGCAGAGCAGTAGCCAGGGCGCCATGAATCCAGATATAGAGCTGGTCTGCCGCGGGGTACATCACCCCCTCCTGGGCAGGCAGGGTCACAGTGTAGGTGTAGCCGATACGGTGGTCAACAATACCGCCACCCGTCCAGCGGCGGATGTATTCCACAGCACCGGGGAAAATGCCCTCGGCCTCCTTTGCTGTGTCGAAATAGCCGAAGCTCACAGCCGGGCGGTCCCAGGTGTAGATTCGCAACCATGCTTCACCGCGGCGGGAAAGAAGTTCATCGGCGGCCATATTCCGGTAGCCGCTACGCGGTACTGGGTCAATCCAAAGCGTGATGGCTCCGGGGAGCACATCACGCTGCTGAGTCTGCATCTGCATGACTTGGTATCAGGTTTGTTGAAAAATCAGATAGGCTGGGGCAGCGCCACCATGCGGGCATAGCTGCGGGTATATTTGGCAAAGAAATCGGCTATTTTCTTGGGCGCGCGGCGGCGCCCCTGACGAATCTGCTCAACCATGGCCACGCCTTCCTCTGTAAGCACGGTGATGGAAAGCATGGCAGAGTCGATACGGGCGTTCTCGTAGGTAGTACCGCCAGCAACGATGCGGTCGCCATAGACCTGCACCTTGTTAGTGCGGCGGTTGGTGGCCACGATAGGCACGGTCACCACCTCATACTCCACGCGGCCTTCCTCAGCATCTGCCTCAGACTTGGCATAGCGGATATTAAAGCTGATATTCATCTCAAGAATGTTCTCGCAGAGGAAGTTCTCATTCTTCTCATCGTCATTCTCGAAACGCACATAGGCAGATTCAAGATTCTCCTTACCAAGGAGGTCCTCGAAAGTGGAACGAGGCGGCACCACGTGACGGTACAGCGAGAAAAGCGGATACAGGCCCGGTTCATTTCCTTCGCTGGCGGGCAGATTAAGAATCTGGTCGCGGTACATGAGGCGGTAGCCGATGGCATTCACATCGCCCTGGGTTTCGCGGTTGTGAGCACGGGCATCGCGGTAATTCTTACGCAGGGATACGCTGGAGCTCACAGAAGGGTTGCGGTCCGGAGCACAAGCGAAGAACACACACTGCACCGAGCGGGGAATCTCGAGCCCCTTGGGCACATTATCCATGCGCTCATCGCCCTTGGCGAAAAGCCACTGGTACTTGTTGTCGTACCCACGCATCTGGAAGGACTCGAAATCGCGACTGATAGTCTGCAGTGCGGCTCGGGAGCGGGAGGAAGTGCTAACGTCCTCGCTTACTGCCTTCCACAAATCAATACTCTGATTCGTCAGCTGCATGATAACGACCACCAGCATGCCGGTAATGGCCATGGCAGTCATCAACTCAATCAGCGTGAAACCGCGACGGTAAATGGATTTTCCAAACTTCATGACTAATTAGGGAAAAGAGGAGAAATTATCAACGATGGAAGGAAAGATTGGCAGCAAAGAGCGGGCGGCCCAGCTTGTTCCAGGTCTTACCCTTGTATCGGGCAGGATTAGGGGGAGACATGTGGTAGAACTCGGCGCGGCAGAAAAGCGCACCACCCCAGGCCTCACGCTTGCCGGCCTGCGACACATAGTTCTCCGGGGCAGAAGCAGCAGACACAACACCGGGGGAGCTGACCATGCGGTACTCGCCATTGTTCTTATGCTCCAGCTGGGTCATCTTCACCAGGAAAACCGGTCCCACTGCGTCGCGGATATCATCGCGGTGCACAGGGTCATCCATGGGGCAGGCAATCGTTACCAGCTGCATGTTCTTGCCGGGAACACTCTTGCCGGCCGGCACTGCGGGGAAGGTACCATCCTTGCGCACGGGCTTGGAAAGGTCAGCGCGGTAGGAGAAAATCACAATAGCTCCGCTGGGGCGGGCTGTCTTGCGCAGCCAGTGGAAGCCCTTGTCAAACGTGCTCAGGTACTTATTCTCGCTGGAAGACTTGGCGCCCTTGTCGGCCAGTTCATCATCGCGCAGGCAGCTGAGCTCTGCACGCAGGATACCCGTGATGCGCTCTGCCTCCTGGCGGGTAAGAGCCTGGCGCACCAAGCCACGGGCCGGCACAAATACCGTAAGGAAGATGGAAAGCAACACACCCACCAGCGCAATGGCCAGCAGGGTTTCCATGAGGGTGAAGCCGCGCAAACGGCGCAGAATATTCATATTCTTCATGATATCTTATTTTTCTAAACTGGTTATTTAGCGCACATCGCGGAACACCTGGTCATCTGTACGCAGCAGGGTCATATCGCCATTGGGCCACAGGCAGATACCCTTTGCACCGGCGGGGCGGCGCTCGCGGCCATCCTTAATCGTATCGCGGGGCACAATGCCATCAGCAGAGTTACGACCCTTTCCGGGCTTGCCGTTGATAAGCACCAGGCGCTGCGGGCAAGTCAGGTTGAGCGGGTCAGCCTGGGGGGCAACAAAACGGCCCTTTTCATCGAACTCCACGTAGTAGATTCGCGTCTGGCCACGGCCGGCGAGGCGGGTCGTGCCTTCGCCAATCATGGAACCAACAGCACCATCCTCGCGGGGAAGCGGCTTACTGTAAGTGGGGGAGAAGTACACACCCGGAGGCAGGAGCACACCGGAGGAAGTAGAAATCCACTTACCATCCTCTGCCACGTTGGTACCATCGAAATGGTCACCCTTGGCACTGCCCTTGCGGAAAAGCTGTACCGCCAGATAACGGAGATGAACCGTATCGGCAGAATCATCCTTCGGTTCCGATACAATGATGAGGCGGGTGTAGGTATCATTGCCCTGGGCTGTGGCGCGGGCTTCCATAATCAGGGATTCCAGCAGCTCCACACCGGATTCAATTCCGCGCCCCTTGCCGGCATCGCGCAAAACACCGGCGGCCATCGTCATTACGAGACCCAGAATGGCAATCACCACGAGGAGTTCCACCAGCGTGAACCCCTTTTTAATCTTACGGCAAATCTCTTTCATATCCATTGCAAACGCAGCACGCGAAATTCTGCCACTATACATAGCAGTTTTTTGCTGCCTCTTCAATCTTTTTTTGCGATGTCGGGGTTTTATGTCGGCTTTTTCGTTTTATGATTGACCTTTTTATGAAAATAATGTACATGACCACGCGAAATGACCATCCTGCAATCCATTATCCTTGGCCTTGTTGAAGGCCTTACTGAGTATCTTCCTGTCAGCTCTACAGGGCACCTCATCATCACCCAATACCTGCTGGGGCTGGAAAAATCCGAGGCCTTGGATGCCTACTCAGTCTGCATCCAGGTGGGCGCCATTCTGGCGGTGCTTAACCTTTATTTCTTCCGGGTGGGTCAGATGTGGCAGGGCATCTGCGGCAAAAACCCTGCAGGACTCCGCCTGATGCGCAACCTGCTGCTGGGCTTTGTACCGGCCATGGTCATTGGCCTTATTCTGGCTAAGCCTATCAAGGCCTACCTGTTCAACGCTGAAACAGTACTTGCCACCTGGGCTCTGGGCGGCATTGCCATCCTCCTTTTTGTACGTCACCAGCGCCGCAATGGCAAAGGCGAAGGCCACCAGGGCACAGAATTGGAAGATATGAGCTGCAAGGCCGCCCTCACAGTCGGATTCATGCAGTGCATTGCCATGTGCCCCGGCACCAGCCGCAGCCTCATGACAATGCTCGGCGGCCTCGTTGCCGGCCTGAGCATGGCCGCAGCGGTTGAGTTCAGCTTCCTGCTCGGTCTTGTAACACTGGGTGCCGCCACGGTATATGATTTCACCAAGTTCGGCGCCGACATGGTGCAGGAAATCGGCTGGGGGCCCATGCTGGTGGGCACCTTCGTATCCTGGCTCAGCGCCATCATCGCAGTCAAGTGGATGGTGAATTACCTCAAGAAGCACGGGCTTTCCATCTTCGGCTGGTACCGCATTGCGGCGGCCATTGTCATGCTGGTGCTTATTTTGAACGGCTTGCAGGTGTGATGACTGTCTTATCTGCACTTTCTGCTTCCCATATGGCAGCAATCGTGTAGAATAAGTCAGAAGTACACAGGCATGAAATACGCAAAGCCCCTACTCTGCTGGATTCTGGACAACGCACTGGCGTGGGTAACGCCCGCCTGGCGCCGCAATGGCCGCGAAGCCATGGCTGCGCTGCAGCGCTATGCTGACTACAACCGCCATACTCTCAACGACGAGACTCTCAACAAACTCAGCACCCACAGAGCCGGCATCTACGCTGCACTCCTTAACTGGAATAAGGAGGAATGCTCGCGCCTTACCAGCCTGGTTGATCTTCAGTGTGGCGAACTCCCCGGATTCAAGCGCAATGCCATGGTTGAAATCGTGGAGAGCTTCTTCGTCATCATGGTCATCTTCCTGGGGCTGCGCACGTACTATGTGCAGCCGTTCCGCATTCCCACCGGCTCCATGCAGCCCAGTCTCAACGGCATCATCGTGCATCCTGTCGACAAAGTACCCGGTGCCGCCAGGCAGGCGTGGGATATGATTACGCTGGGCAGCAGCTATGTGGAGGCCACAGCAGAAAACAGCAAGAGCATCGTCGAAATCGACCAGCACAGCAAGTGGCTGCTCTTTACTGAAACAACGCTCGTTTTCAACGATGGCAGCAAGGTCAACATTCCCTCTGCCAAGGGTGCTGTCATGGAATACCTCAAGAGCCAGGGCAAGCTTATTGAGACGCCTAATGGAGTCCGACTTGGCAGCTACCGCGCAGGTGAGACCATCATCCGCGCCAGGGTCGACGCAGGTGATATGATCCTCGTGAACCGCGTGGCATACCACTTCCGAAAACCGGAACGCGGTGAAACATTTGTATTCGACACCCGCGGTATCAATGTATCCATGCAGTCCCCCACGGCCATGCGTCTGAGCGACCAGCAGGACGGCACACACTACATCAAGCGCCTGTGCGGTCTGCCGGGTGACACGCTTCAGGTGAAAAGCCCCAACCTGCTGGTAAACGGCGCACCTGCCACAGAACCGACCATTGCCCGAGTGGCCGAAGGCAAGTTCCCTTACAACGCAGAGGGCTATGTTTCGCTGGATTACCGCAGCCAACCCCTTGCATACATGACCAGCATGAGCCCCGTGCATCTGCAGAAAACGAGTAACCCCGCCATGCGGGAATATGTTGCCCTTGGCGACAACACCACCAATTCTCTCGATTCCCGGTACTGGGGGCCAGTGAAACAGTTCAATATCGTGGGTCCTGCCAGCTTCACACTCTGGCCGTTCACCGGCCACTGGGGCTCAATTGAGTAACCAACTTCGTCTCTAACTCTCTCATTCTACCATGTCCGATGCTGATACCATCACCAAAAACGCCAAATCCAATCTGGCGTTCACCCTCGTAGACCTACCGGAAGAACGCCGCCAGAACATGGCGCGTCTCTACGCTTTCTGCCGCATTGTAGACGATGTGGTGGACGAACCCGGCATGAGCAGCGAGGAGCGTCACGCCGCGCTCGACCGCTGGGAATCCATCATCACCTGCAAGGCAGAGCCTACTGCCGGCATCGAAACCGAGGTGCAGAAACTGGTTATCGAACTGCAACTCGACACAGCACCCCTTCTTGAGCTTATCGCAGGCTGCCGTACTGACATCTCCCCGGTTCAGCCAGCCAACCGCAACGAGCTTCTTCACTACGCCTACCAGGTGGCAGCATGCGTGGGCATTTCCAGCGCCGCAGTCATGGGGGCCTCCCCTGCCGCAGAAGGCTATGCCATAGCGCTGGGCTACGCCCTGCAGCTGGTCAATATCCTGCGCGATGTAGGTGAAGACTGCAGCAAGCACAACCGGATCTACCTGCCGGCAGATGATATGGAGTTGTTCGGCGTCACCACAGATGACATACGTGACCAGCGCTACAACTACCGCGTACGCCAGCTGCTGGCCTACGAAGCAGCGCTGGCAGAAAAGTATTTCTGCGAAGCCGAAGAGCTTTACCAGAAGCTTTCGCTGGAAGACCGCACCTGCCTTATCCCGGCCCAGGCCATGAGCCTCATCTACCACACAGTGCTGGAAAAAATGCAGGATGACGAGTACCGCGTTTTTGAGCGCAGATACAGTGTGAACAACTTCCGCAAGCTTTGGTTCCTGCTCCGCGCCCGCTTCAGCTCCTTCGAGTTCCCGAGCGTGGCGGAATGGGGGTTCCTGACAGATGAAAAAAAGCAGCCTTAATGGCTGCTTTTTTCTTGCTTTCAGCAAGGCGGCGATATAGAATGCAAGTGACCGGCCATGACTGATACCTCCCTCACATACCACGAGTTTAACGACTGTCTCTGGATTCGCTGCACCAACCGCGGCAGTTTCGTGAACAGCCCAGCCTTGAAGACCATTTCCGAAAAATATCTGGCACGTGGCGGCAGGCTCATCGTGGTGGACATGGAAATCTGCCCGGGTGTGGATTCCACCTTCATGGGCACGCTGGCAGGGCTGGCACGCCAGATGACGGCTCAGGGCGGTTTCCTGCAGATTGCTACACCGACCAAGCGTACCCGTTCGGCCATGGAAAGCCTGGGGCTGGATATGCTGCTGGATATTGACCCGGCAGACGCCGGCTGGCAGGCCAATATCGACGACCGCCGTGCGGAACTGGCACAGGGTAACGGAAAAGAGGCAACTGCCGGCAATATGAATGAACTGGACCGCACACGCCACGTGCTCGAAGCGCACAACACCCTGCGCTCCATGAATCACAAGAACAACGAAACATTCGGCTACGTGTGCGAGACACTTGAAGAAGACCTGCTGCGCCACGAAACGGAGCTGGAAGATATAAATTGATGAACTCCCAGCGCCAGCAGCTGATCCGGCAATACACCGACCTGCTGGACGAAATATACGGGGGATGCGCTGATTGTGCACCCCCTGCCCAGTTGCCGCAGGAATTGATTCTGCAGAGCTGGTGGGACTCAGGGTTGCTTCCCCACCAGGGCGAAACCGAGCACCACGGTGCCGTAGACATATTGGAACACGGCCGCTGGAATCGATGTGCAGGGCCGGATTTCACCCATGCAGAGATAGTCCTTGATGGCAAACGCCTGCGTGGTGACATTGAAATAGATCACTGCGCTCAGGACTGGGAGCGACACGGACATGGCGCAAACCCGGCTTTCAACCAAGTTGTGCTTCACGTCGTGCTTACACCGCCACCGGCAGGCTGGTACACCCGCAACAGCCTGCACCAGGAAATTCCGGTACTCTATCTTCCTCCTCATTCCTGGCAGAAAGTGATTCACCAGCGCTCCGGAAAAGGTGATAATCTTCCTCTCTGCCGGAAGCCGCTGGAAGAAATGGACTCTGGCAGAATTGAACACTTCCTGCGGGCAGCGGCGGCATACCGCATGGAACTCAAGCGCACTCAGTTTCACCGCAGAGCCAACAAGGCCGGAGACCGGCAGGCCTGGTACGAGGCATGGGCAACCACTCTGGGCTACAGCGCCAACAAAGACGCCATGCAGATGCTGGCCATGCGTGCTCCCATAAAGGGCCTTGGCGGTGAAGCAGAGGCTATCCTCCTGGGCACTGCAGGATTCCTGGTACCTGTTCTTCCCGACCGCGCAGGCGATGACGCCCGGCAGTACCACCGACATGTGTGGGATGCCTGGTGGATGCTGAGAGAGCAATACGAACTGGCACCCCAACGGCATCTTCCCTGGAATCAGGCTCCTGTGCGCCCCATCAACCACCCGCAGCGCCGCGTGGCAGCACTGGCCTGCAGTGTGCAGCTGTGGCATCGTATATCCCCCCTGCTCAATGCTGCAGGTGCACGGGAACTGACCGCTCTGCTCACCTCCATCAACCATCCGTTCTGGGATACGCACTACACTCTCACCTCCGCCCCCATGGCACGCAGGGCTGCCCTTATCGGCAGCCAGCGGGTTGAGGATTTCCTGATTAATTACGTGTATCCCCTGGACGAAAGCGTCCACTCATGGGAGAGCTACCTGGCGCTGGGTGCAGGAGCACCCCCAAGCAGCATACAACGGACCGCCGATCATCTCTTCGGGCTACGTCCCGATATGCAGAAAACGCTCCGCAAGGCCTATGCCCAGCAGGCTCTGTTACAGATAGATTGTGATTTCTGCTCCCGCAATATATGCAGCGATTGTGTATTCCCTGCCCAACTCAGCCAGTGGGCACAATAAAGAAGAGATTCCCCATTCAGGAGAATCTCTCTTTGTAAATACTCTGAGTTATCGGTATCAGCGGGTCAACTGACGACAGGCTTTCACCGTATTTGCCATGAGCATGGCAATGGTCATCGGTCCCACACCGCCCGGCACCGGGGTAATGTAGGAGCACTTGTCCTTCACGTCCTCAAAATCCACATCACCCACAATACGGTAGCCGCGGGGGCGCGTCTCATCTGCAATGCGGTTAATACCCACATCGAGCACCACAGCGCCCTCCTTCACAAAATCAGCCTTCACCATTTCAGCCCGGCCCACAGCAGCCACAATGATATCTGCCGTGCGGCAGAGCCCGGGAAGGTCCTTTGTGCGGGAATGAGCGATAGTAACCGTGGCGTTAGCCTTCTTCGCCACAAGCAGATTGGCCATAGGCTTGCCCACAATCATGCTGCGACCAATTACCACAGCATGTTTCCCGGCAGTTTCGATTCCGTATGCCTTGAGCAATTCCATGCAGCCCAGCGGAGTGCAAGGCACAAAGCCCTCTTCGTCCTCCAGCACGAGCTTAGCCACATTGGCAGGGTGGAAACCATCCACGTCCTTTCGGGGGTCGATATTCAGGATGACAGCCTCCTCATCAATATGAGGGGGAGGCGGGCTCTGCACCAGGATACCATGGATTCGGTCGTCTGCATTGAGTTGGTGGATAAGCTTCACCAGCTCCTCCTGGGTGGTATCTGAAGGCAGCTCCCACTTCTGGGAATACAGGCCAAGTTCAGCACAGGCCTTCACCTTGGAGCCCACATACACCTGGGACGCAGGGTCATTGCCCACAAGGACAACGGCCAGGCCGGGAGTGTGCCCCTGCGCTTTCAATTCCGCAATCTCAGCCAGCAGGCCCTCACGCACCTGAGTAGCTACCTTCTTGCCATCTATCAAAACGGGTTCCATTTATTTATCCTCCAATTTAATTTCGTCGAAATCAGGGCGGCCAAATGCCAGCATACCTTCCAGTTTCTCCATGTATTCCTTCTGGGTGGCCTCATCTATGTCCTTCGGCACGTAGAGAGGCTCCTGCACCACTACTGTTACCTTGGAGAAAGGCTTGGGGATAACAAAGCCATCCCAGGCCTTGCTGATTCGCCAGCAATTGGAGAAATCGAAGCACAAGGGAAGAATTGGCAGGCCGGAAACAGAGGCCAGGCGCACCGCCCCCGGATGGCATTTGTAACGAGGCCCCTTCGGGCCGTCGGGCGTAATGCACATGTAGCAGCCTTCTTCCAGCTCGCGGAGCATATCGCGGAAACCGGCCGCACCACGGCGATGACTGGAACCTCGAACCACCCGCATGCCGTAATTGCCTGCCACCGTGGCAAGCAAAGCACCATCCTTACTGGCACTTGTCAGCATGCTCATAGGAATCTTGCATCCGAGGCAATACCGGTACACATAGCAAGGCGTAAACGTGCGGTTATGCCACAAGGCAATTATAGCCTGTTTCTTACCCAGAATCTCAGCGGCTTCACCCTTCACAACCACGCGTTTGCGCAATGAAGCGCAAATGGCTGTGATAAAGAGCCACAACAGGTGGCCGGCCGGGCGTGTCCACCATTTTGAACGTTTCTCCAAGCTCTTGCTGCTCATATTTCTAAATCGTCAGAATGGGAATGGGTTAGAAAAGGGATCCTCTTTTTTCTCTTCAAAAGGATTATTCTCTTCAAAAGGATTGGAAGAGTCGCTGGCTGGGCTCTTCGTATCATCGCCGCCCTGAGGCGCAGCTACAGGTTCAGGAGCAAATGTAGATTGAACGCCGGACTGCTCGGACCCCAGCTGTTCACTGAGGCGATTGATATCAATCTGGTCAAACGGGATACGTGCAGGACGATCAGCACGGGCGACCTGGGCACGTGCCTCAACCTCAGCCATATCGTCACCTGGCATATTGCCCAGTCCCTTCACATGGGTACGCAGCCATGCCCATTCGCCACTTGCCTGGAACACTGGGTCGGGGAGACCATCCGGATACTCCACGCGTGTGAGCGCAACAGGCACACCGTAATCCAATGTTCCGGAAAGCTCATTGCTGCTGTTAAGCTCAATCTTGCCCTGAAGGTTGACAAGGTCTCGTTCCAGCACTGCACCTTCCGGCAGCGAAACACTTACGCTCCCGTCCTGAGCGCCCAGCACCACATACCCTCTGTGCAAGGAAAGGGGATTGTAAAAGCGCCGCTTGCCCGGCTCAATATGCTCCGTGATGGCCATAAGCGCAGGGAAAGAGCTGAGGCTGATATCCTTCAGATGCCATTCGCCACGGAAGGCAGGAACTGCTTCTCCGCTACCTACCAACTGAATGGTTGCCTTATCGCTGATTTTACCATGAGAAACGGCAACTGTACGAGCCGTAAGGAACTCGGCAAAGCGGCCATTGGTAAAATCTGCCAGACTCATGTTATCACTCTCCACGGAATATGGGCCGTCAAACCCGGCAGCATCTTCAATCCTGCCGGCAAATGCTATGGTTGTACGTCTCTGCTCCACCGTATCCGTAGCCACATCGGTGCTGCCCGAGATGGTAAAATCCGTTATTCCGGTGGCAGACAAGCGAGCCTTACCCCCTGAGATGCTCACGGTCTTCCAGTTTCTGATGGCAAGCTTGCCTCCGCGAAGCATCACCACACTATTAACCCGGTTTTTCTGCGGGTAGTACATGTATGCCTGGGCATTACGCAGCTCCATGGGGCCATCCTGCCCGGCATCGCCGAACCTCACAGAAAAATCCTTGCAGCTCACTCTTGCAAAACGCCACATATCGGCTCCATTCTGCGCGGGCATCTGCATCACTGCTCCGGGACGAAGCTGAATCAGCACACGATCCACCTCAAGCTCCTCTCCCTCGAGCACTTTAGTGAAGAAGCTCATCATATCCAACTTGGCTTCAACACCACTCAGCTCCACTCTCTGCAACATGCTCGACTCCGGGAACTCTGCCACCACACTTGTCAGATGCAGAGATGTACCTTCTACACCGGCACCTTCCAGCTGCACGGCACTGGCTCCCCAGCGCTGCTGCAACTCAGCCTGGCAGGCGGCCACATAGGCGTTACCTGTCATTCCGGCCATGCGGAAGAACAGTACGCCTACCGCAAGGGCGGCCAATATGACAACACCAACCAGCGCAAAGGCTATCTGCCTACGGCTCCGGCGTCTGTGGTCAGCCGCAGTCATCATGACGCGGCGTTTCTTGGTTACACGCACCACTTTCGTTCCATCGGCGCGCACCACAACCTCGCGATTCTTTTCCGTCGCGGGTTTATCCTCATTCAGTTGCTTAATGATACTGCGAACCTGAGTCAGGCTCTCCTCATCGCTTGCGTACTTATCGTCGTTGTCGACCATATTTCTTTATTGCTTAATCCGTCACATCCGACGGGCGCTCACCTGTGCCAATCACCCGACCGGTGGGATCCACCACATCAACCTTGACAAACATCAGGAAAGCCTTTCGAATCGTTTCTTCACCTTCAGAGCGGAACAGACGGCCCACCATGGGAAGGTCACCCAACACGGGCAGTTTATCCTCATAGCGCACCGAGCGTGATTCCTTCAATCCGCCAATAACCACCACCGCACCGGAACCAACGGTGAGCTTGGTATTTTCCATACGGCGTTTGAACACCGGCTTGAGAATCTTGTTGGCAGACAGCTCTATGCGCACAGACTTGTTCGCTTCGTCTGTGAGCATGTATGAGTAAATGGGGGTACCCCAGTTCACAAAGCCCTCAAACTCATTCAGCGTAACCGTCAGAGCCATCGTCACATGACGTCCGTCCGGAGCCACGCTGGCATCATGAATCTGCACCACAGAGCCCACACCACCTACGGCGTCCTCATTGGTACCAAAACGGATAAACGATTCCGGGTGAGCAGGTGAGGCAACCACGGCGCGGCCGTTCACGTTTCGGTCATTTTCCTCACCATCAAGCCCGATAGTTGTTTCCGTGCCCAGATTGAACGAAGTTGTGGAAATCTGCGGAGCGGCATAAGTTTCCGGGTAGAACATTTCCTTGACGTTAGCGAACACGACCTGTTCATCACGCCCCGGAGTAAACACGATGCGGGGATTGGTCAGCACATCTGCCCCCTTCTTCTGCGAGGCACCACGCATAATCATGGTCACATCGCCGGAGTTCCACACACCTCGGAACGAGAAAATACCAGGAGCCTTACCGGCGGCAGCATTGTATGAATCGTACATACCGGCACGGCCACTCTTAATCAGGTTCTCCACATTATCAGTAGTCAGCACCGAACGGCCGGAACGAAGGCCCTCCGTTGCAGAGAAGCTCGTATCCGGCAAGACCTGGCCATAGGCAGCTCCCGGCTTCGGAGTCACGGCATCCATAACCGTTTCCTTCACACCGGAAAGGAAGGTTGACTTAGGAGCCAGACTGAAGTTGAACATCCATTCAAAGCCCAATTCATTCAGGTCTCGTTCGTCAAGCTCCATGGCAATCACATTGAGAACCACAGCGCGGTCCGTTTCCAGCGGCATGGAGATAAGCTCTTCAATTTCCTCCTGGTTATAGGCAGTGTTGCGCACCGTAAGCAGGCGGGAGGATGCATCGTAGCGGGCATTGGCTCCCTCAGGGAAGGAAACGCCCATTTCCTTAAGCGCAACCACAGGATTCACGCGGCGCACCACCACGCGGGATGAAGAGGAGGTGAAATCATCTTCATCCTCATCGCCACCCTCTTCTCTCTGAGAATCGAAGAAATGCGGAGGAACGGTGTACACACGCTCCACCATGGGACCGAAATCGCGGCCGGAATAGGAAAGCTCCACACCCAGCGGGGTGATGTAGTGTGTGATACCCAGCTGACTATCCAGAATATTCAGCAGATCATGCAGCGAAATATCGTTGAGGTTCAGGTTCACGTGGCGGCTCATTACCGTCTTGTACCCTTCAGAGTCTACTGCGCCGAAGTTGGAAATCAGGTTAATCTTGCGACCACCGCCGATGCCCTGCCCTTCAAAGCGGCGAATCTGCCCCTGAATTGCCTCCACCACCTCTTTCACAGAAGCTTCCTCGAACACAATCTGGGGAATCTTCATTTCTTTGAGAGCCGCAGCAATACGGTTTTCAGTTTCAGCATCCTGCTGCACCACAGCGCCGCTTTCGGTAGCATTCAGCTGCATCGTCACGCCTTCATCAACCGACGCAGACTCCTCCCATGCCTTATCAATCTCGCTGAGAGCCTTGGCACGGGCTGCATCGCGGGCTGCTCCGGCATATCGGGTACGAGCCTTGGTCACAAACTCCTTGCCTCGCTTAGCCGCCGTATTGTAAGAATCGACACGCAGCACAGCATCAAAGGTTTCTGTAGCCTTATCATACAGCCCCAGGTCATAATATCCATAAGCCAGGGAAAGCAGGCGGTTCACCTCTGCCACATCGCCCACATGCTGCGGGCTCAGTGCGGGGTTAGTGCGCACGGGGTCCTGAGTCTTCTCCAACTCGTGGGCTGCAAACTTGTGCCCGGGAGAAACCTGCATGGCCTCCTTCATGAACTCAATGGCTTCATCACGTCGGCCGACCTTGCGGTAATCCATACCCTTGGCTACGAGGGCATCGGCCAGACTGGCCTTGATAAACTTTACCTGCTTTTCTGTGGCAGGAGCCTTGGGCACTACAGCCAGAGCATTCTTATAATGCTCAACTGCTTCACTGTAACGCCCTGCGGTATACGCCAGACGAGCCTCCTGCACCTGATGCATAGCATCGCGCATAGCCTGTTGGCGGCGAGCCGTTTCCTGCGCCGTTACGGAAGGAGCACCAGTTTCCTGGGCAGCCACCTGCGGAGCAAATGACAGTGCAACTGAAGTCACCAGAGAGAAGAGTACAGTGCGAGATGTGAAGCCGTTCATAGCAAGTGCAACCATACTAGCAAATCCCTTGCGAAAAGTCACTCTAAAAGTGAGTCCTTTTTCAATTTTTATAGCAAGCGGCGGCCCACCTTTCCAGGTGAGCCGCCGCGAAACGGGCTTTTCCCCACTCAGCTTTCAGCAGAGTCGGGCAGATAGCCCTTAATCTTGCTGATTCGCGTGGGATGACGCAGCTTGCGGAGCGCCTTAGCTTCAATCTGGCGGATACGCTCACGAGTCACATTGAACTGGCGCCCCACCTCTTCCAGCGTGCGGGGATTACCATCCTTCAGACCGAAGCGCTGCTCAATCACGGCGCGCTCGCGGGCATTCAATGTATTGAGCACATCACCAATCTTATCGCGCAGTGAGTTGTAGGAGGCACCATCCATAGGATTCTCGGCACTCTTATCCTCCAGGAAGTCACCGAAGGAAGTATCATCCGAATCACCCACGGGCTGCTGCATCGAGATAGGCTGCTGGGCCATCTTGAGCACGCTGCGCACCTTTTCCACAGACATCACAGCACCCTTGTTGGGCTCCTCTGCCAGGGCCTGTGCTATTTCCTCAGGCGTAGGTTCACGACCAAAATCCTGCACCAGCTTCTTCTGCACACGCATGAGCTTATTAATCGTCTCAATCATATGCACCGGAATGCGGATGGTACGTGCCTGGTCAGCAATGGAACGGGTAATAGCCTGACGAATCCACCACGTGGCATATGTGGAGAACTTGTAGCCACGGCGGTACTCGAACTTCTCCACAGCCTTCATCAGGCCCATGTTACCTTCCTGAATCAGGTCAAGGAATGCAAGGCCACGGTTGGTGTACTTCTTAGCAATGGAAATCACAAGACGAAGGTTTGCCTCAATCATTTCGCGCTTTGCGTTTTCGGCATCCTTCATACTCTGGCTCATCACCTTATAGTTCTCCAGGAACTGGGGAATGGGCATCCAGAGCTCCATCTCGAATTCCTTGAGAGCATCGCGGTAAAGGGGATTTTCCGGGTCCGCTTCACGCTGGCGCAGCACCTTCTTGATACGCACACGCAGGTCGCGCAGTTCCTTCACAAAATCCTCATAAACCTTACCCTTGAACGAGAATCCGGCATAAAGTGCCGTGAGCGTCTCCAGCTTCTCCTCGAACTCCTTCTGAGGAGCAGCCACAGACTTCTTGCGACGGCGGGCAGAGCACAGACGTGCGTATGCAGCCTGGGCTTCAGCATGGCGGGTCATCACCTTTGTCACCAGGGGAGGCAGTTCCTTCAGGTACTTATCGCGGCGGTCAATATTCTTATCCACCACCACGCGGTCGAAGCGCTCCTCGTTATGCTGCACCTTGTCTGCAGTATCGCAGTAGTAAATGGCCACCACACCGAAACGGTGCAGACAACGCTGCAAATCTTCCTCAGCCTGGTCAATCTTGCGGGAAATCTCCACTTCTTTCTGGCGGGAGAGAAGATCCTTCAAGCCCATCTGCTTGAGGTACATACGAACCGGATCGTCGAGGATATCGAGCTTAGCCTCCATCTTTTCGGCCTCGTCCTCCTCACCGGTCTCGCTCATGCGCTGACGCTCACCGTAGGTATCCACATCAGAGGCATCAATGATATCGAACTGCATGCCGCGCAGTCGCTCCATGATTTCCTCATAGTCCGTGGGGTCAATCACATCGTGCGGGAGCACATCGTGAATGTCATCGTAGGTCAGGTAGCCCTGTTCCTGAGCCTGTCGGATAAGCTCCTTGATTTTCTCCTGCACCACAGGGCTGTTCACCAGACGTCCATCGCCGGCGTTCAGTTCCTCTGCAGAAAGAGGCTTCACGGCATAGTCGTCATCATCGCGCAGCTCCACGCCGACCTCAGTCAGGCGCTCGAAAAGACGGGCCTGATCATCATCCTCGGTTTCATCCGGCGGCAGAGAGTTTTCAATATCCTCCGAGCTCACATAACCGTTATTCTTCTTGGCAATGGCAAGAAGAGCCTTGAACGCAGTCTTGAGCGTGCTATCCTCAGCAAAGAACTCATTCATTTCAGCCGCAGAAACCTGCGGAGTGAAGACCTTGCTGCGCTTCTCACGAGGCTTGGATTCCTTTGTTTTGGCAGACGCTTCCTCCTCCTGTACGGCAACAGGTTCCGGAGCAAGGCCCATCATAATTTCAAAATCATCAGGTTCCTTCACTGCAGGAGCTACCTCCTCCACCGGCTTGGCGGCAGGCTTCTTGGCTACTGCCTTCTTAGCCGCCGGTTTAGCAGCAGGCTTCTTAGCTGCAGGGGCTGCCTTTTCAGCAGGCTGAGTGGATTTGGTCACTTTTTCTTCAGCCTTGTCGGCCGCAGGCTTCTTGCTTGCGGTCTTCTTAGCCGCCGGCTTGGCTGCAGACTTAGCCGGAGTTTTTGCAGATTCTTTCTTGGGAGTCGACATAAGCACAGATAGATTTCGGGCATACTCCACCCTTTACACATTTTGTCAAGAGTTTTGCAAAATGTGCGAGCATTATATAGGCAAATCACAGCCTGTCAACCCCACAAACAACAATTATGACATGAAAACAAAATATTTTTAACCCAAGGGGCCATATTCTGCTTCCAGTTCGGCGGTTTTAAGCTCAATTTGCTCAGAAAGCTCCTCCCAGCGGGTATAGAGAGCTTCTGATTCACGCTCCAGCTGCTGGTACTCCTGGGTAAGCTCCATGAGCTTCTGATTATCGCTCATATTGGCAGGATTCTCCAGCTCAGCAGAAATGGATTCCTTACGCTCATCCTTCTCTGCAATATCTGCTTCCACCTGTTCGAGTTCCTGCTGAAGCGGCTTGAGCACACGGTTGCGCTGCTGGCGGGCCATTTCGCGGGCGCGGCGGGCATCCTTTCGGTTGCCTGTCTGAGCCAGAACCGCAGGAGCAGCCTCCGTCTGCTGCATAGCAGCAGCCTTCAGGCGGCGTTCCTCAGCCTCCACCGTTTCCAGATATGCACTTACATTCCCGTAGAACAAGCGGGGCGCATGGCCTAATCTGAACTCCAGCACCTTGTTCACAATCGGGTCGAGGAACTGGCGGTTATGCGACACAATGCAGTACGAACCGGGGTATTCAGCCAGAGCGCGCTGCAGCACATCCTGGCTCTGGAAATCCAGGTGGTTGGTCGGTTCGTCCATAATCAGGAAATTCGCCGGTTTGAGCAGCATGCACACCAGTGCCACGCGGGATCGCTCGCCACCGGAAAGAACCCCGATTTTCTTGAACACATCATCTCCACGGAACAGGAAGCAGCCCAGAATATTGCGCACCATGGGGCGCGTTTCGCGACTGGCTGCTGCCTCCACACACTCCAGCACCGTCTGCTCGTTGTTCAGCACGTCCGCATGAGTCTGCGAGAAGAAGGCCACCTGCGTGTGATGTCCGAAGGCAAACGAGCCGGCATCCGGGTCTTCCGTGCCGGAAATAAGTCGGGTAAAGGTGGATTTACCACTACCATTCACACCCACAATGGCAATGCGGTCGCCCTTCTCCATGGTGAAATCGTAGCCATTCAGCAGCGTAATAGGTCCGTATGACTTGCAGGTCTTTTCCAGCTTCACCACGGTATGGCCACCGGGAGGAGGCGGCGGGAAATGGAAGCTCATCACGGCATCATCATCTTCCACCTCGATAAGCTCCACCTTTTCCAGCTGCTTGATTCGGCTCTGCACCTGGGTTGCCTTGGTAGCCTTGGCACGGAAGCGGTCAATGAACTCCTGAGTCTTGGCAATTTCGCGCTGCTGAGCCTTGGCCTGGCGCAGCAGGATTTCCTTGCGGGCCTTGCTTTCCTTCAGATAGAAAGAGAAGTTGCCGGCATATTCCTCTGCCCGACCGTGGTGGAAGGCAATCGTGCGGGTTACCAGGCTATCGAGTAGAGCCACGTCGTGACTGATGATGCAGATAGCACCGCGGTATGTACGCAGGCTCTGCTCCAGCCAGCGCTGGCTCTGCAAGTCCAGGTGGTTGGTCGGTTCGTCGAGCAGCAGCACCTCAGGCTCCTGCAGCAGAAGCTTAGCCAGTGCAATACGCATCTGCCAGCCACCGGAAAACTCACCACAATCACGCGTAAAATCTTTGTCAGCAAAGCCAAGCCCACGCAGAATAGATTCCGTCCGCGGACGCAGACGTGCGGCATCGCGATCATGCAGAATCAACTCCAGACGCCCGATTTCCTCCAGCGTTTCGCGATATTCGTCGCTGGCGGAATCGAGTTTCTGCAGGTCAGCAGAGTATTCATCCACACGCTGCTGAAGCTCCACGATATTGCCCACGCTGCCCAGCACCTCATCCAGCAGCGGCGTACCGGAGATGTGAATACCATCCTGCGGCAGATACCCCACCTGGGTATACTTAGGCAGCATCACCTTTCCATGGTCGGGCTCCATGCTGCCCACGATGCACTTCATCAGCGTGGATTTACCGGCACCGTTCTGGCCGGCAAAGGCGATGCGGTCGCCATGCTCCACCACAAAAGAAAGCGAATCGAACAGCACGCGCGGGCCGAACTCGATGTGCAGGTCCTGTACAGCAAAAACCATAGGAGGGGAATAAAGGAAACGCCGGCACTTCCCATCGGGAAAGTGCCGGCGTTGAAAATCAGTTGTTACTTCTTGAGCATGCTGTTCCAGCGCTCAATATTGCGAGCCTGCTCCTCGAAGAGGTCGGCGCAGTCGTCATGAATCTCGATGCTCACAATCTTGTCGCCCTGGCGCACAGCGTTCACCACATCCTGGTCAGCGGAGGAAAGCACCTCACCGAAAATGGTGTGCTTGCCGTTCAGCCACTCAGTGGGAACATGCGTAATGAAGAACTGGGAACCATTCGTACCCTGCCCGGTCCAGGTGCGGCCGGCATTGGCCATGGCCAGCAGGCCGGGCTTGGTGAACTTCAGGTCGGGGCGGCACTCGTCGTCAAACTTGTAACCGGGGCCACCGCAGCCGGTACCCTCGGGGTCGCCACCCTGAATCATGAAATCAGCAATCACACGGTGGAAGGTCAGACCATTGTAGAAGCCCTTGCTGGCCAGGTTCAGGAAGCTGGCGGCAGTCATGGGAGTCTTGGAGGCGAACACCGTGAGGTTGATATCGCCCTTGCTGGTCTTCATCGTGATCTTCTTATCAGTAGCCATGCGCCGCACCATACCACCCACCCGCATAAAAATCAAGGGCAAAAACACCACTATGCCGCATTTTCAACCTTGCGCCGGTTCACCAGGAACGATAAGACAAAAAGAGCGGCACCCACACTACAAAGCGAAGCTCGTATGATGTAGTACCTCTGCTCTGTTGCGGAAAGAACAAGTAGCGCAAAAGAACTCGTATAACAAAAAGCAGTAAAAATAAACACCAGCGCATCAATCCGTTCGGGATTTGCACACATTTTTGCCCTAAGTTTTTTACAAAGGCATGCAAAAATCAGAAGATAACTCATCAATGGTATGAGAGACATCACCAGAAACTCTCTGTTAACCCAGGCTCTCCAGCTTGAGGATTCTTGCTCCATGTGAATTCTGATATGCGGATATGACTCCCTGAACTTTTTGCACAGCCACGGAATAACCCGACCTTCGAAAAGAAACTGGTGAAAGAAAAATGCCTTGGTCAGCAGATACCGGTCCGGGTGCTGCTGCACCATTTCCCACCACGCCTTTTTCAGCAGCTCATAATCCCGCCGGCGCAACTCCACATCGGGATACAAAGCATACGGATTCATAGGGCTATTCCAATTACCACTTTCCGGGGCAAATACGCAACGCTCGTGGGGCAGCTCCAACGCGCCATCATGAAACTCTTTTACTACAGGGTGCCACTTCCCTTCCAATATGGAAAGGTTTACGATATCATCCACCAGAGGAGACCTCAGAGGATAGGATGCTTCAGCCCTGAGAACATGATAGGTAAGCAGGCTGTTCAACGCCAGAGAAACCAGCACAAACCCCACCCCTGCAGACACAAAAGTCCATTTCTTCTGAACCCCAATCTTCCACATACCCCAGCACGCGAGCACAAACACAGCCGGCAAAGCATTATGCCGCAGTGCCAATCCATAAGCCAGCACCAGCAGAGACGCAAAAACTATACCCCTCCGAAGAAACAGTCGTTCCTGCCGCATATCAACAGCCGTCAGTATTCCAGCAATATACAATAAATAGCACCCGGCAGCCATCTCGTCATTACCGACCACACAGACCAACATTCCCTTGACCGTAAAAAAGATAGGCAAGACAAGAATCAGAAGAGAGTACCATACATTTCGCCGGGCATAATGACAGGCAATTCCCGATACGGCCAAGGCAAAGAAACACAGCTGAACCACCAACGCGCCACCTACTCCTCCCCACGGCGTCTGGAACTCCAGCGTTCTCAGCAACCAGGAATACAGAGCCGGCTTCCAGTTAAGATAGCATCCACTGACACCCTCGCTCAACTGGCGCAGCGTATCCACAGTCGGGCTTCCCGGAAAATATGACCAAAGCATGCAGGCCAGCCACAACGCAGCAACAAGCGGTATACCTATGGCTGCACAACGCGGCATATCAGTCTTCATAACGCAACAGTCTGTGTTCGTATTCAAAGCGTTGCACCCGCGCCTGACCGGCCAGAATCGCACCAGTAAAACAAGCCAGCAAACCGGTAATCACGCACCCCACGGCAAGCACAGCCAAGGGGAGATGAGTCACCATCGAGGTCTGGCAATACTCCAGCACCGGGACCATACCGGCAGCTATTCCCATGATGAGTAGAATCAATGCGCTCAGAGAAAAGAAAATAGCGGGTCTGAAATACACAAATATATCAAATATCAAGCGGAGAATCATCATACCATCCCTGATGGTATTCAGCTTAGAGTATGACCCCTCCGGTCTGTCCTTGTACTTTGTAGGAAGTTCAATGACTCTGAAACCTTTATCCAGCATATGAATACTCATCTCAGTTTCGATACCAAAGCCTCGAGATAGAATAGGATAATTCTTTACAAAACGGCGGTTCATCACTCGGTATCCACTCAGAATATCCTTGAGTTCGCCATTGAAGAGCTTGTTAATCAACTTCATCACGAGGTTATTCCCCCAGTCATGGAACATTCTCTTATTCTCCTTGCTGTATGCTCCATCTGCATGTCTGTTACCCACCACAATATCAGCTTCATCATCCAGCACTGGCTTCAGAAGTGCGGGTAAATCACATGCAGGATAGGTACAATCCGCATCCACCATCACGTACACATCTGCATCCACATCGTAGAACGCACGCCGCACAGCTGCGGCCTTGCCCTTGCGGCGCTCCACAATAACCCGACCGGGTATCCCCTCAGCGAGAGTCTGACGAGCCAGCTCATCTGTCTTATCCGTCGAATTATTATTAACCACAACAATTTCAGCGTCAGGCATTACATCATGAAATTCGCGTATTACCTGAGCGATTGTTACTTCCTCATTATATGCGGGAATAATAATTGCTACGGATTTTTCAGCCATATATAAACTCAATAACGGTTTCATTTTACCCCAGATTCGTTATTTTGCAACAAAAAAGACACCTACACACGCAGACTCCGTTCACAAGACTTGATAAATGGCACGAACCATGGTAAGATTCCGGCATGCCGAGGATTGCCCTGATTCAGCAGGAAGCTGTAGCCGACCCCGCCGAGAACAAGCGCCGCCAGATGCTCGCCATTCGCGAAGCCGCTGCCGGCGGAGCCCAGATAGTGTGCACCCAGGAAATGTGCACTACCCTGTATTTCTGCCGCACGCAGGACTGCGAACTTTTCAACACGGCCGACCCCATCCCGGGCGAATGGACCGATGAGCTCTGCGAGCTTGCCCGCGAGCTGGGTGTAGTCATCGTGGCTGCCGGTTTCGAAAAGCGCGCCACCGGCCTGTACCACAACACCGCCTGGGTTATCGATGCAGATGGCACCTTCCTCGGTCTGTACCGCAAGATGCACATTCCGCAGGATCCCGGCTTCGAGGAAAAATTCTACTTCACCCCCGGCGACCTGGGTTACAAGTGCTTTGAGACCCGTTTCGGACGCATCGGCGTGCTCATCTGCTGGGACCAGTGGTATCCCGAGGCCGCCCGCCTCACCGCCATGGAGGGTGCGGAAATCCTTTTCTACCCCACCGCCATCGGCTGGATTCCCGGAGAAGAAGAGCTCTACACCGCCCAGCACTGCGCCTGGGAAACGGTGCAGCGCGGCCACGCTGTGGCCAACGGCTGCTACGTGTGCTCCGTGAACCGCTGTGGCGTGGAAGGCGAAACCACATTCTGGGGGCAGAGCTTCGTGGCCGACTACTGCGGCCAGATTGTGGCCAAGGCCCCCATCGAAAACCGCACCATTCTCTACGCCGACCTCGACCTGGCCGCACTGGAAGCACACCGCCGCATCTGGCCATTCTTCCGCGACCGCCGCATCGATTCCTACAGCGGCATCACCCGCCGCTGGGGCAAATAAACCATGAGTACCAACTCACAGCCAGCGGAGCAAGCTCCCATCAAGGTCATTATTGTGGGCATGGGTGGGCGTGCCTCCATCTACTCTGCTGTGGCACTCACCAACCCGGAGCAGCTGCAGGTGGTAGGCGTGGTGGATGTGAATCCGGAGCGCACCAGGCAGGCACAGCTCATGTTTGACCTGCCGGAGGAATGCTGCTTCACCACCGTGGAGGAGCTGGTAGCAGTTCCCCGTTTTGCCGATGCTGCCATCAACTGCACCATGGACAGGCTGCACGTCGAGACCTCCCTGCCCCTGCTCCGCCATGGCTACGACCTGCTGCTCGAAAAACCCTATGCGCTGAACGATACGGAAGGTAAACTCATCATCGACTGCGCCCGCGAAACCGGACGCAAGGTGATGGTGTGCCATGTGCTGCGCTACACACCTTTCTATCGTTCCCTGCGCCGCGTCATTGCCCTGGGCACCATCGGCGATGTCATCAACATTCACATGGTTAACCAGGTCGGTTACCAGCACGAGTCCGTTTCCTTTGTGCGCGGCAAGTACGCCCGAGAGGAAATCTGCGGCTCTGGCATGTTGCTGTCCAAATGCAGCCACGACCTGGACATCATGTCCTGGCTCATGGGCGACAACATCCCTGTCACCATCTCCAGCGTAGGCAGTGTGCTGCAGTTCAAGGAAGAAAAAGCACCCGAAGGTGCCGGCACCCACTGCCTGAACAACTGTCCGCTGGAGCGCGAATGCTTCTATTCTGCTCGCCGCCTGTACATTGAGAACCCCATGCGCTGGGCCAATAACGTGTGGCACGACACCCAGAGCAGCCCCGTTACCGATGAAGAGAAGGAGAAAATCCTGCGCAGGGAGGACAATCCCTTCAGCCGCTGTGTGTACCGCTGCGATATCAACATCGTGGATCACCAGTCCGTCCTCATCCATTTCCGCGACGGCGCCACCGGCACCTTTTCCATGAATGGCGGTGCCACCATGCCCCGCCGCATCATCCACGTGACCGGCACCCGTGGCGAGATTCACGGCGACTTTGAGCGCGAGCGTTTCCATGTGCGCCTGATTGCCCCCGAAGCCCCCGGCGGGTATACGGAGCGCACGCTGGATATCTCCGACTTCCAGCAGGGCGATGCCCATGGCGGAGGTGACCGCAGCATAGTACTCGATTTTGTGGCGTTGCTGCGCGGTGAACGCACATCCCCCGGCTGCCCCACGCTGGAAGACAGCATCGTGGGCCACCGCATGGTGTTCCTGGCAGAGCAATCCCGTCTGGCGGGCGGCGCTGTGCAATACTTCTGATTTCCCTGCATGAGCGAAACCACCCCACGATTCCGCTACCCCGATTTGCCTATCTCCCGCCACCGCGAGGAGATTGCCGCAGCTCTCCGCAAGCACCAGGTCATCGTGGTAGTGGGTGAAACCGGCTCCGGCAAGACTACCCAGTTACCCAAGATTGCACTGGAGGTAGCCGGCAAGCGCCGTGGCAAACTCGGTTGCACCCAGCCCCGCCGACTGGCCGCCGTGGCCGTGGCCCGCCGCATCGCCGAGGAAGTCGGCTGCGAGTTGGGAGGATTCGTGGGCTACCAGGTGCGATTCGATGACCGCACTGGTGCCGACACGAAGCTCAAACTCATGACAGATGGTATCCTGCTGGCCGAAACGCAGGATGACCGCGACCTACGGCAGTACCACACCATCATTCTCGACGAAGCCCACGAGCGCAGCCTGAACATTGATTTCCTGCTGGGCTACATGAAGCTGCTGCTGGCGCGACGCCCCGAGCTCAAGCTCATTATCTCCTCTGCCACCATGGATGCAGGCGCATTCTCCGAGTTCTTCGGTGGAGCACCGGTCATCAATGTGGAGGGTCGCACCTACCATGTGGACATGCACTACATGCCCCCGCGCCACAGCGAGGAAGAGCAGCCCGACCACGTCTGCCGCGCGGTGGAGTGGCTGTCGGAGTACGATTCCAAGGGCGATGTGCTGGTCTTCCTGCCGGGTGAGCGCGAAATCCGCGACTGCGCTGCCGAGCTGGAGCGCATGAACCTGCCGCACACCGATATCCTCCCCCTTTTTGCGCGTCTGGGGCTGGCAGAGCAGCAGCGCATCTTCCACCCGTCCAAGGGGCGCCGCCGCATTGTGCTGGCCACCAATGTGGCCGAAACCTCCCTCACCATCCCCGGCATTATCTACGTAATCGACAGCGGCGAGGCGCGTATCTCCCGCTACCTGCCGGGACGCCAGATTCAGCGTCTGCAGGTCGAGCCCATTTCCCAGGCCAGTGCTCGCCAGCGCGCCGGCCGATGCGGCCGCGTGACCGAAGGTGTGTGTATCCGCCTGTACTCCGAATCAGATTTCGAGAACCGCGATGCCTTCACCGACCCGGAAATCAAGCGCAGCGCGCTGGCAGGTGTCATCCTGCGCATGGCCGATTTGAAACTTCCGCCGCTGGGTGAGTTCCCCCTGCCCGACCCTCCCAGCCCGCGTCTGGTGAACGAAGGGTACAAGACACTTCGCGAAATCGGCGCCATCGACCGCCACAAGAAACTCACCCCCACGGGCCGCAGTCTGGCACGCCTGCCGCTGGACCCGCGACTGGGGCGCATGCTGCTGGAGGCAGAACACGAAAAGGCCCTGGCCGAGGTGCTGGTCATCGTGGCCGGGCTCAGCATCATGGACCCGCGCGAGCGCCCCGCCGAGTTCGCCGCACAGGCAGACCAGGCACACGCCCAGTGGAAAAACGAGGACAGCGATTTCCTCTCCATGCTCAAGCTCTGGCGCGCATCGCTCGAGTTCAAGGAGCGGAACAACCTGCGCCGAAACCAGCTCCGCAAGTGGTGTACGAAGAACTACATCAATTTCCTGCGCATGGTCGAGTGGCACAATCTGGTGCAGGACCTCGGCGCTGCCCTGCAGGACACCATGCGCTGGCGCATCCCCGCCCTGCCCGAGGAAGCCAAACAGGCTACGCCCGAGATGATTCACCGCGCCTTGCTGGCGGGTGCCCCGCTGCAGATTGGATTCTGGCGACCGGAGGACAAGGTGTACCGCGGCGCCGGCGGGCGCGATTTTTCCATCTTCCCCGGTTCCGGGCTCTTCAAGCGCAAGAAGCGCGCAGAATGGCTCATGGGTGCCGAGCTGGTGGAGACCACGCGTCTCTACATGCGCCGCGCCGCCTTGCTCGAGCCCGAGTGGGTGGAGCAGATTGCCCCGCAGCTTTGTGCCCACCATGCCTATGACGCCACCTGGGACAAATCCAGCGGACAGGTATTCGCCAAGGAACGCGTGACCTGCGGCGGCCTCACCATCATCGATGGCCGCCGCGTGAGCTACGCCCGCTATAATCCCGCCGCCGCCCGCGAAATCATGATTCGCGATGGCATCATGGCGCAGGACATGAAAGACCGCGCCCCCTTCCTCCGGCATCTGGAGGATATGCGGGAAAAGGTGCGGCTGGTGGAATCCAAGCTGCGCCGCCGCGACCTCATCTGGTGCCAGGAGGGTGTCTTCCGATTCTTCGATTCGGTGATTCCTGCCGAAATCTGCTCCGAAAAAGCCCTGCGCCGCTGGCGCGACAAGATGGAGCCCCGCAACCAGAAAATCCTCTTCGTGCCGTATGAGGATTGCGTTTACCCCGGCGAGGATGAAGTGCGGGCCGACCTCTACCCCGATGCCATCGAACATGCGGGGGAGAAATATGATGTTTACTATAACCACGCCCCCGGCGAGGCGGATGACGGCGTGACCATCGGAGTGCACATTGACCAGCTGGCCGATTTCCCCGACTGGCTTCCCCAGTGGGGCGTGCCGGCGCACCTGGCCGACCGCGCGGAAATCCTGCTGCGCACTCTGCCCAAGGATGTGCGCATGTTCCTCATGCCTATCAGCTCCGCAGCCGATGACTTTGCAGATGACTGGTTCGACCGTGAACCCGACCGCCCTCTTCCCCAGGCTCTGGCCGAATTCGCCATGCGCCGCAGCAATAAGTTCTGCAATGCGTCGCAGGTAGACATGGGCAAACTGCCCGCAGAGTTCATCACCAAGATATGGGTGTGCGACGATAAGGAGAACGAGCTGGCACTGGGTACCCATGCCGATGTACTGCGCGAGAAGCTGGCACAGTATCAGGAAAAGCGCTTTGCCAAAAAGGCGGCCCGTTCCTTCTCTGCCACCCCCATGACCCGCTGGGACTGCGGCGACCTGCCCGCCACCGTGGAAGTAGGCAACGGCACAGGCTACCCTGCCTTGCGGGAAGATGGCGACCAGGTGAAGCTGCACGTTTTCCCCTCCGCCGAGGAGGCCGCCCTGCACCACCGCCGCGCCGTGCGCAGGCTGGCGCTCATCAAGCATGGCGATTTCCTGAACAGCATCCGCAAGAAACTCCCCATCAAGAGCATGGAGGCCAAGCTGGCTCTGACCACCGTGGGATGTCAGCCGAAGAATAACCTGCACGATACCGTGTACGCTGCCATGGATGCCGCACTGGCCGCACCCCTGCCCCGCACAGCAGCAGAGTTCGATGCCGCCTGCCTCCGCATGCGCGAAACGGTGTACGACCGCATCGCCGGCCCGCTTTCCAAACTCTGGGAACAACTCGCCGCTACCGATGCCGCCGTGCGCCAGTATTGCCTGGTGGCTGGCCGTGACCGCTTCGGCGCCCAGATTGCCGAGGACGTACAGCGCGAGTGGCAGTGGCTCACCCGTCCCTGGTTCCTCTCTTCTGCCGAGCCGGCTCAGCTGGCCGACTACTCCCGCTTCCTCCGAGGCCTGCAGGAGCGCATCAAACGCATTGCCCAGCAGCCTGCCGCCAAGGAGCTGGAGCGCATCGCTTCCCTCAATGCCGCCGTAGCACCCCGATTCTTCACCGAATACGACCGCCACGCCGATTCCCCCGCCTGGCTTGCCTACGGTTTCATGGTAGCCGAGTTCCGTCTCTCCCTCTTTGCCCCCGCCCTCGCCGCCAAAGGCCGAGCCTCCGCCAAGAAACTGGAAGCCGCAGAAGCTTTACTGTAAATTAATTAAACAATTTTGTGTAAAAAGCAAGATTGAATCTTGCTTTTTACACAAAATACTATAAAATACTTGCAGTGAAAGGTCTGAATTACATAGAGCGCGACATTACCGCGCATCTGCAGCGGGTAATGAAATTATTTCCTGTGGTCACCGTCTGTGGCCCTCGACAGGCAGGTAAGACAACGCTGATTCGTCATCTGTACCCGGAATATGAGTACGTGAATCTGGAAAACACGCAGACCCGCCAGGATTTTTACAACGATCCTCAGTATTTTGTGCGGCTCCATAAGGCTCCATGCATTTTCGACGAGATCCAGAACACCCCGGAATTACCTAGCATGTTGCAGGAAATCATCGACGAGCAGGATACTCCCGGCATGTACATTCTTACAGGCAGCAGACAGATGGAGCTGCAGCAGACAGTCACCCAGAGTCTTGCAGGAAGAACGGCTTTCGTTGATTTGTTGCCCTTGTCCATCCACGAGCTGCAACAGGCAGGCATCCGGCTGGAGCGAGATGAACAGATGCTGAGGGGCGGGCTTCCCCGCGCCTACACACAGGATATGCCGGCCTCTCTGCTGTATGATTCTTACCTGCGTACCTACATTGAGCGAGATGTACGGCAGATTGTCAACATCCGCAACATGCAGTCTTTTGAACTTTTCATCAAATTACTGGCTGCTCGCGTAGGGCAGGAAGTCAATATGGCCTCCATGTCAGGAGATATTGGCGTAAGTGCTACAACTCTACGGGAATGGCTTGCCGTGCTGGAAGCTTCCTACATTGTCTTTACCCTGCGACCATATTACCAGAATTTTGGTAAACGGCTGACCAAATCGCCTAAAATCTATTTCACAGAACCAGGGCTGGTCAGCCTGCTGCTGGGGATTTCCACACCAGAACAAATGGGGCGAGACCCACTAATGGGACACGTTTTTGAAAATATGGTCGTAGTAGAAGCTCTTAAAGCTCGCCTGAATGCAGGCAAAAGCCCGGAGCTTTACTTTTTCCGGGATACACGAGGCTTTGAAATTGACCTCATTCTCGATGAGCAACGCCATCCACGGCCCTTTGAAATCAAGGCAGCCATGTCGTTTACCCCCGGAATGACAAAAGCCCTGCAGCAGTTCAGCTCAAAGGTTGCAGACGCAACAACTCCTACCCTGCTCTACTCCGGTCCACCCATCGGCACGGTTGAGGGGATACGCATTCTCCCGTATACTGATTTGCACAACATAATAAGCTAGCAGACAAACACTTAATACACTTTGTGTAAAAAGCAAGATTGAATCTTGCTTTTTACACAAGGATAGTTAATCAACTCTATTTCTTTCACTTAAGGAAAGTTCAGCTTCGTCGGACTTGAAGATATCCGCCACATCGACGGTGGAGCCGATGTGTTCTACCGGGCATTAAGTTTTTCCTCCAGATGCTTCAGACGCGTTTTTGCCCGCTTGTTCCAGAACCGGCAGAGTTCTATCCAACTTGCCGGAATAACGGTCGAATAAATAATAAAGGCAACGGTATCCGAAGTAAAGCCCCCTTGGCAAACAGGCAGAACAACTAGTCCCAGCACAAGCGCCACCACTAACCAGAGCCACATCAAGACAGGCTGAGTAGACAGAAACTCCACCTTGGGATTGCGGGAATCAAGGTATTCCGGCAAAAAGGTAAGGCGATTTTCGACATTGAGCGTAGAAGGTACTGATAGATGCCGCCAGTTTTCAGCAACGGGGTCAATGCTACTTTTGACATGATGCAGCCTGTCGCACAACCACCAGCAGCTGCAAACCAGTATGCAGAGTTGTTCTTCCTTGCTGCGTTGGCAAAACACTTCTTCATCAGCATCACTCATCAGCTCAAATGACATGTTGGCCGCAAAATAAACCGGGCCAGACATCGGCCGCAGTATAGAAGCCAGAGCGTAATCGTGACCGAGCAGCAAAGCGTACTTGCTGCAGGAGTATGCTTTTGCATTCCCTCTGGATTCCCCCTAGCGGTATGCCCACAGAAAACGTCGATTTGTATCATCCTCTGCCACTTGCAGAATCAGCTCCCCGGCACAGGTACTCATTTCAAGGCTGTGCGGTTTCGTATGATTATACCTCCCGTATTTTTTGCCATTGATAAGAAAATCACCCGCCGTACCCGCCAGAAACCTACTAAGAGAACAGAGGCTGATGCTATCCTCCCCCATCGTAATAAGCAATTGCGCCCGCTGGGTACTGTTATCATATTCAATGGTGGCAATCTCCTGACGGTTCCTGTCAAGAATGCGACCATGGAACGCTTCTTTCGTCGTCACAAAACCGAAATCACCCTTTTTGACAATCAGAACATTCATTACCCTATGCGTTACTATTGTATTCTCAACAACTGGCAAATGCAAACACAAAATCCCGGCAGAATTATATCAGTATCCACCTTAGAGGCAAAATCAATCTTTGCGTAAAAAGCAAGATTGAATCCTGCTTTTTACGCAAAGATGCTTAATCAACCCTATTTCTTTCGCTTATAAGAAGGCTCAGCTTCCTCGGCCTTGAAATTGTACAGGGGCTTGAAGATATCCACCACGTCGACGGTGGGGCCGATATGCTTCAGGATAGCGTCCATACCTTTATAGGCCATGGGGGATTCATCCAGCGTACGGGCGGTCACAGAGGTGGTGTAGATACCCTGCATCTGGGCTTCGAAGTCAGAAAGAGACAGTTGGCGGAAAGCCTGCGAACGGCTCATAAGGCGCCCCGCACCGTGAGGTGCAGACTGGTTCCAGTCGTCGTTACCCTTACCCGTACCGAAGACGCAGCCGTCGCGCATGTTGATGGGGATGAGCAGCTTCTCACCCGCGCGGGCAGAGATAGCCCCCTTGCGCACGATGTTGCTCTCGTGGTCAATGTAGTTATGTGTGGTATGGAACATATCCTGCACCTCCAGCCCGAGACGGCGCACAATGATATCAGCCATCACCTCGCGGTTTCGCAGGGCAAACTGCTGGCAGATACGCATATCATGCAGGTAACGCTCGCGAGCCTCGCCTTCCAGGTAGCAGAGATCGGCAGGGATATCGGGCGTTGCAGCATTCCACGCAGCGCGCTGAGCCTTGATAGCTGCGGCTATCTCCTTCTGGCGCCCCTGCGCTTTCAATTCGGCAATCATGGAGGCCTCGCGTTCCGCCCGGTCGGCGCAGCCGGCATGGCGGTCGATGGCCTCCTGCTGGTAGATATCGCAGACCTGCTTACCCAGATTACGGGAGCCGGAGTGGATAATCAGGTAGTAGTTTCCCTGCGTATCTGCATCCACCTCCACAAAGTGGTTACCACCACCCAGTGTACCCAGTGAGCAGAGCAGGCGCTTCACGCGTTCCAGCTGAGGCAGGCAATGCAGAGCATCCACGGCTTCAAACACCTCCACCGGCTCACCATGCACATACATACCGCTGGGAATATTACGGTGCATGATATCATCCAGCGCAGCGAAATCTGGTTTCTTCTTACCCAGGTTCACCGTAAGCATACCGCAGCCGATATCCACGCCCACGATATTAGGGATAACCTTGTCGCCGAGGTCAGCGGTGAAACCAATCACGCAGCCTTTACCGGCATGCACATCAGGCATGATACGCACCTTAGCCTGCGCAAAGGCAGGCTGCTCCAGGAGCTTGGCAATCTGTTTCTGTGCCAGCTCATCCACCTCATCGGTGTAAATTTTCAGATTTTTCATAACAGTATAATTAGGGTTTATCTATTTTCTGTCTCACGACAGAAGTGGGTAATTTCATCTATCACATACTCTCACGATGCAGAGTGCAACGAATCTCGCCGGAGGGGTAGTTCACAAACAAAATGCACACAGCAGATAAAGCAGGTGCGGCAGGAGTGTAGCACACTTTGCTTTGCTGTCAAGACTTTTGAAAAAATCATTCCATTTTAGTACACCATTCCTGCTTGCACCGCGGCGGCGGGGTGTGGTAACATGTGAGGCATGAAGAGTTTCTCCCTGTTTGCCGCTGCGGTGGTCATGGTCTGTGTGTGCGAAGCTGCCAGTGAGGCGGCCAACTCTGCCCGCGATGCAGCCCGCCAGTATGGCGCCGCTGTGCGCAACTGCGATATGGCCTGGGCGGTGGATTCCATGTATCCCCCGCTGCGCCGCACCTATGCTGACCAGCTCACCTCCCGCACCCGCGAGGCTGAAATTGCCCGCGCCCGCCGTGTGCAGGGCCTCGACCGCGAAACTGTGGTGCAAGCCAAGGCCCGCATGGCAGCCAATGACAAGGCCCTGCGCGCCAAATACGCCCGCATGGGCGAGGAAATGAAGCAGCGCGGCATCGAGGTGGAAAGCTACACCGTGGGCGAAGCCTCGGCAGAATACGTGGTCACCCCGCCCATGGCAGCAGTGAGCCAGGTGCGCCGCGACACCAATGGCCGCGTGCGTGCCGAAAACATCGGCACCACCAAGGAGCGCAGCCGCATCGTGGTGTTGCCCACCACTCTGGTCATCAGCGCCCCCGCTCAGGGTGGCCGCCGCACCCGACTGGAGCGAAAGAGCTACATCTTCGCCGTACGCGATGAAGTCATCACCGACAAGAGCCAGCCCCGCGGCACCGTGCTCAACAAGTGGTATTTCATCGATGGCAAGACCGATGTGAACACCCTGCGCACCTTCTTCCCCGACCTGCCGCTCTACCTGCGCCTGCCCGCCTCGGGCGACCGCATTCTGCCCTGATGACAAGGCATGGGCTTTCTGACGGAACAGACCCAGATTGATTTTTCCGAAACCGGGCTGCTCTCCCATGCCCGGGGCTTCGAGTACCGCCCCGAGCAGCAGCAGATGGCCGTGGCCGTGGCGGAAACGCTGGAGGGCGAAAGCGCCCTGCTGGCCGAGGCCGGCACGGGCGTGGGCAAATCGCTTGCCTACCTCATTCCCGCCATCCGCTTTGCGCTGGAGCGCGGGCGCAAGGCAGTCATCTCCACCCACACCATCAACCTGCAGGAGCAGCTTTTCTACAAGGATATCCCCACCGTTGCCCGCGCGCTGAACTGCCATTTCGATGCAGCCCTGCTCAAGGGACGCGCGAACTACCTGTGCCGCACCCGCCTGCGCCGCGCGCTCGAGCAATCCGATGACCTCTTCAACCAGGCCGAAACCAAGCAGCTCTATGACCTGCTCGCCTGGTCAAAGGACTGCGGCGAAGGTTCTCTGGCCGAGCTACCGCGCGAACTCAGCATCTCACCCAAGGTGTGGGCACAGGTGTGCAGCGAGAACCATGTGTGCACCCCACGCAACTGCGGCTACGACTGCCCCTACCAGGCAGCCCGCCGCCGCGTACAGGAGGCCCAGGTGGTAGTGCTCAACCACACCCTCTTCTTCGGTCTGCTCTCCCTGGCAGATGAAATGATGGCCATCGAGCCCGAGGGGCCGCCCGGCTTCATCTTCCCGAATGACTTCGTCATCCTCGACGAGGCGCACACCATGGAGAACGTGGCCGCCAACCAGCTGGGACTCTCCCTCAGCGAAGCCGAGATGAAATATGAGCTGCTGCGCCTCTATAACCCCGTGACCCACAAGGGAAGCATGCGGCACAATGCCTCACCCACCGTGCTCCAGCTTATCGAGGAAGCCCAAGCCGCCGTGGGCGAGTTCTTCAGCGCCGCCCGGGCCGACTGCCAGTTGGAGGCCCACCACGGCACTGTGCGTCTGCGCCAGCCGGAGTGGACGGAGAACCTGCTCTCGCCCGTGCTGCGCCAGCTCTTTGCCGAAATCAAGGACATGGCCGCCATGATTGAGGACAACGAGCTGGCCAAGGCCGAGCTGCTCGATACCGCCGCCCGCATCCTGGCTTACGATGAAGCGGCCACCGAAATGGTGAAGCTCAGCAAGGCCGACACTACGGTGTACTGGGTGGAAAGCAACGGCATCGACGGCCAGTTCACCACCATGCGCGGGGCGCTCATCAACGTGGCACCCGTTCTGCGCGAAAAACTTTTCGAAGCAGGGCGCAGCTGCATCTGCACCAGTGCCACGCTCTCCACCGGCAACCACGGCATGAGCTACTTCGCCGGCCGTGTGGGGGCAGAATGCGCCCGCACCCTCCAGATTGGCAGTCCCTTCGATTTCGAGAAACAGATGCGTATCATCGTGGCACGCAGCATGCCTCTGCCGCCCCCCGCTTCTACCGATGATGAATACCTGCCTGCCCTGGCTGACTGGATTATGCGCTCGCTGGATGAATCGCAGGGCCGCGCCTTTGTTCTCTTCACCAGCTATAACCTCATGCGTGCCATGGCGGTGCGGCTCCGTCCCTTCTGCCAGGAGCGCGGCTGGCCGCTCCTCGTGCAGGGCGACGAACTCAACCGCAGCCAGATGGTGCAGAGCTTCCGCGAAAACGTGGGCAGCGTGCTTTTCGGCACCGACAGCTTCTGGACGGGTGTGGACGTGCCCGGCGAAGCGCTCTCGAACGTGATTGTCACCAGGATTCCCTTCGAATCACCCGGCAACCCGCTGGTCGAAGCCCGCATCGAGGACATCACCGCCCACGGCGGCAATGCCTTCCGCGACTATTCCCTGCCCGAAGCCCTGCTCAAGTTCCGCCAGGGCATAGGCCGCCTCATCCGCTCCAAGACCGACACCGGCATCGTCACCATCCTCGATTCCCGCGTGGTGCAGAAATTCTACGGTGCCCGGTTCATGTACGCCCTTCCCGCCACCGCGCCGAGGGAGTTTATCTGACCCTTTGGTCCGCGCAGCGGATATCGTCGCCCACAGGGCGATATCGTCCGGCCCTGCCGGATTTCGTCCGGACCTCAGGTCCGGAAACACTATTCCCACTTAAACGTCTTGTTGCGTATCTGCTCCACGGCGTCGGGATAAGGCACTCCGTTCAGGTACAGCATGCGGGGAATCACGGGGGCATTCTCGCGGATAACGATATCCACGGTGCGGCTCACGCTCTCAAACGGCACGTTATCCTTCCCCTCCACCTCATTGAGCCAGAGGTGCCGGATATTCCCGGTCCCTTCCTCCACATAAAAGCGCATGCCCTCCCAGCTGCTGCTGGTGAAGGACAACACCAATTTCACATACTGCTTCACGGAAACAGTCCGTTCCTCTTCCTCCGTTTCATCATCGACCTGCTCCACCCTATACCACATCAGTGTGCGAATTTCACCCTCGGCGGGGATGTCAACTTCAGAACCCGCGGCTTCCACTCGGCTCACGCTATGCACTCCATCGGCTCCCTGTTTCCAGAAAACGGCCACCCTCTTAGTCCCATACCCCGGGCAGAGCTTCTCTGCACCCTTCACCTCGGGGCATGGGCGTGGAGACACCGGGTTAAGTACAGGGTATTCTATGTCCTTTTTCGTCTCATAATCCCAGTGGGTATACTTGTTTACTTCCGAGCAGAATTCATCATCCCAGTAAAGAGAGGTACCTGCCAGCTCCAGCGGCACCGCCTGGCGGGTCTGAATGTTCACATAATCACCCCGGAATAAATCACGCGGGTCATAGTCCGTGCAATTAATGTGGATGACCGGAGACTCGGCCAGTTCCCGTGCGCGCTCGGCATAGTTCCACCCCAGCCAGAGCAACTGGGCTGCCACCACAGCAAACAACAGGTAAATTCGTTTCATCTTCAGTAAATAGTTCAGCGTTTATGCCTTTTCCCGGATGGCCCCCACCAGCGCACGGCGCTGTTTTTCCAGTACCCACACCAGCCCCAGCATCAGCAGGCCGGCAATAATCAGGACCAGGCCGGAACCCGTAAGCAAATCCAGCACATTTGCAATGAGCGCAATGCCGGCTAACACCACCATGAGCGACCCGTAATTCAGCCAGGAAATGCGCTTGGCAGCATAGCCCAGATACATCAGCCAGCCCCCCATGGCAAAGCCACACAGCACCCCGGGCAGCTCAACCCTGGCATCGCGCAGCATAAAGCCCATCGGCAGAGGCAGCGACAGCAGCACCACCATCTGCCACCAGATTCCCCAGCATATATCTTTCGGGCGCAGCAGCAGCACAAGAGGAATCAAAACCAGTAACTTCGCCAGCACGGCTTCATCCTCCGGCCATATGCAGGTATACAGCAGCGGCACCTGCACCAGCATCAGATAGAAAAGCATCGCAGGCACGCCCAGTTCGGAATAATCCCGGTAAAATCCTCTTGAACCACGCCAGTGCTCCGCCGCCAGCCACCAGGCCAGGCACAACAGCCCCCAGGCAGTAAATTGTGTGCAATCTTCATTCAGCCAAGGTTTCAGACTGCACCACGACTCTGTATTATGCATCAACGCCGCCAGCAGCACTGCGCTGGTCACCGCCACAACCACAATCAACGACGGCAGCCGTACCACAAACGGAATGGTGCATATCCCCAGGAAAAACAGCAGGCATCCCTCTGCAAAGGGATTCTGCAACTGAAAAATCTGCCCATACAATGAGATACAGCCCAGCCACATGCCGGCCCCCACAAGCCCCAGGCCTTCGGCTATCCGCGGGTGGTTTTCACGCGTGCGTGCCCAGGCCACCCAGAACCCCAGCAGCAAGGCCATGGCCACCACCATCTTCACCAGGTCGGGGATGCTTCTCCAGTTGGCCGAAATCAACATGATGATACCACCCAGTATCAGTCCCCCTGCCAGGATAGACATGCTCAGCACCAGCCAATTCCACCGGTGCCCGCCATTCAGATGAAAATGCTCCGCAATCGCCGCTGCCTGCTCGGCAGATATCAGCCCCGCAGCCTGCAATTGCTCAATCTCTTTGCGTTTCATAGTACTTATGCCTATTTCAGGCTTACATTCTAGCAAATTTCTTCCCCGGAGCAATCATTTTCTTCAAAAAAAGGCTTGCATTCCCACAAAGGCATCTGTATAATGCGCCCGTTCCCGCTGCAAAGCGGTGAATCGGTAAATCCGACGGAGCGGTAGCTCAGTTTGGTTAGAGCGCAGCCCTGTCACGGCTGAGGTCGCGGGTTCGAGCCCCGTCCGCTTCGTTTAACAAAAAAAGACACACCTTCACGGTGTGTCTTTTTTTGTTACTACGCGCCAGGTCTCTCACGACCGCGACCTCATCAAGTGACCATGGTTCACCATGCTGCACGGATGAGGCAGGAAAGCACAGTGTGCTTTCCTGCCCCCGGCCTGCCCAGACACCTCTGGGCTGGTTTACCCCTTGCGTCAGCAAGGGACCGGAGGGGCGGACGCGGGTTCGTTGCACCCCGAGTTGTACCCCTAACCGGTGAGGGACTAAAGTCCCTCCGCTCCGAAGATTCCCTCCTGCCCTCTCTAACAGCTTGACTTTTCTGCCTTGCGGACCTATTCTAACAAACGTCATGGCTCGCCGCAACAAACGAACAACTCTCGCCGACTGGATTCCGGCCATCGTCTGCATCCTTGTGGGTCTGGGCGTCCTGTTTCTCGGCAACCTCGCAAGCCAGAAAGAAAACCGCTTCATAGAACACGGGCAGCAGACCGAGGCCGCCGTCATCGAAGTGAAGCGCGTCAGCAAACGTTCCGGAGGAAAACGCAAGCGAACCACCACCTCATACTGCCCCATTGTCAGCTTCACTAATGCCGAGGGACAGTTGCAACAGGCCTCCAGCCTGCTGTCCACAAAGGCTCACAGAAATTTAAAGCCAGGGGACAAAGTCACCATATACTACATGCCGGAGAATAAGGAGGAAGTCCTGCTTCAAGGCGATTCCAACAGCGGCTCCTACTTCATGATTATGCTGGTAGGCGGCATCTTCACCGCAGTGGGCGGCGGAATCACCATTCGCAACATCCGCAAATAATTTTCCAACCTCCCCATGTCCCATCCCCTCATACGCCCCGTCCGCAGGAAAACACACGACCCGCTTTTCGGGGGGCATGCCATGGGTATCATCTTCCTCTGCGTGGGAATACTGATGATTGGAGTAAATGGCTACAACCAGAGCCAGCACCAGCAGCTGCTGGATACGGGAATCAGAACCCAGGCCACCGTAATCAGAATCATCGAAGATGATTCCGGTAGCGGCAGAAAGCGCCACACCCATTACTACCCCGTGGTCCGATTCACCGATACCGCCGGGAATGAACAGCTTATCGAAATGACTACCGACGCAGGAGCCGGGATGAAGCCCGGGGATGCGGTCAGCATCGTCTACCCTCCCGGTAATCCGCAGAAGATGGATCTGGCACAACCGCTGCACACCAGCGGCACCCTCATTCTTTCCATCGTGGGCGGCATCTGCGCCCTCGTGGGGCTGGGTATCATCGGCGTCAATATCCACCAGAGCCGAAAAGCCTGATATGAGCAGCCAGAGCGTAAGCTCAAGTAAAAACTGAAACTCGAATCCTTAACCAAAAAGACATTACTCCCGCAGCGACATGTTTTCCAAGTTTCATTTTAAATCCAGTAAGGACTCGTGGTGGATATCCCCGGTTCTGATTCTGCTGGGCATCATCAGCATTCTCCTTGGCTGGAAACAACAGCAGAAAAGCGACCAGCTTCGGCAAAGTGGCATCTGCACCACGGCTACTGTTCTCCGGGTTATCGCAGACGACCCGAGCCATGTGGATGCGGGAGGCGTGAGAATACGGACGGGGGCAACCAGGAAATACGCATCTAAGAAATACATACCCCTACTCCGGTTTAAAACCACAAACGGACAGGAGCAAGACGCATGGGGAAGTCGAGCCAACAACGATTACAAAAACCTATGTCCCGGCGACAAACTGCAGATTGTATACAACCCGAACTCTCCGGATAAGATTGAGATTCTGGATGAAACCGAAGAAAAGAACAACACCTGCGTGATGATTGTAGGCGGTATCTTTATCCTTGCCGGACTGTTTACATTCCGGTCTTGCTTTCGTAAAAAACACAGGCACTCATGAACGAAGCGAACTTAAAGCCCAAATTATGCGATTTGCTCGGCATATGTCTGGTTGCGATGCTTTTCATCCTCGTAGGCGCAACCGCCATATATTTCAGTCTGAATGAATACTGCTCCCGCAAGCACATCATCGACCACGGTGTAAGAACAGAAGCCATCGTGATGGATGCCATGCAGGCTAGCAACTCAAAAAAACGGCACAAATCCGGCACTCGTGTCCGAGTTTCGGAGGCAAAATATTACCTGAACCTGAGTTTCACAGATACCCAAGGGCGTACTCTACGAGTTCAATCAACAAAATACGATTACAGGGAACGTGGCTCAAAAGTGCAGATTGCACACTTGGAGGAAAATCCACAGCAATTTGAAATCATCCCACCACAGGGCATGACCCTGCTGCTGATTATTGCCGGTGGTGGCGCATTTTTCTGCCTCATCGCCACCTGCGTGCTGATTGCAGAAATTCGCCGACACATGAAAAAGCGTTGATTCACCATGGTCGACTACGCGCCCAGACTTGACCAGCGGGAATCCCTCACGCAGCGGGAGCGGAGCATCATCGACCGTACACTAGGCATGAATGAGCAATTGCTGCTGGTCACGAGGCCGGATCCCAGCATCCTGAAGGTGGAGCTGTGCATTCATTTCGGGATAGCTGCATTCATCCTGATGACAAGCGAGGCCGAGCCGTTCCTTCTTCCGTTTATCCTCCTGCTCTGCTTCCTCCCCTGGTTCAGGAAATGCTACAAACGCCGCACCCTTTATCTTGTCACCGACCGCCGCTGCATCATCCTGACACCCAGACTGCTGCCGGGCATGAAATGTAAATCATACCCCCTGGAGCCCAACCGCATCAAGGAGTACGAGGTATTCAGCGGCGGCATAGGCAATATCGTTTTCGATTACAACGATGGAGTCAGGGGTGCAACTTCCCACGATGACGACCGCATCCCCGAGGGCTTCCTCGACCTGCCGCAATGCAAGCGGGTGGTCACCCTCATCCGCAAGCAGATAAAGAAGCTGCACCAGCTCGACCACCTGCCACCCGCCCCTCCGCCACAGGAGGAATCCTTCGCCGACACCGACCGCTTCGTCCCCTTCGCCGGAGTCATTCAGGACAGGCTCCAGGGAATCAAGGTTGAAAAAGAAACGGAGTAATATCAAAGCCATAATTTACGATTTATCGAATGCAGAACGCAGAAAGCAAAATGCAGAATAACAAGTTCGTGCGCAGCCTACCGCCAACGCAACAAAAGGAAAACCACCTGAGAAAATCTCAGGTGGTTTTGTTTGCAGGTGAGGCGAAAGCCGAACGTGAAATCATTATTCTGCATTCTGACTTCTGCATTGCTACAGATTCCAAAGAATAAATATTTTTTCTGTTCAACTAGGCATTAACGTGCTAGAATACCCTCAGCCATGAGTGCAGGTGACGGTAGAGAAGGTAAGATACGCGTGGCTTTGGCGAAAGGGAAGCTGGGCGGAAAGCTGGCAGGCATGAGCCTGCCCCGCCAGATTGTGTCCATTGCGCTCTGGCCGCTGCTGGAGCAGGTCATGAGTTTCATCTGTGCTTCCACCTCGCTGGTGCTGGCCACCCACATGGGCGACCACGGCGAGAAAACCGCCCAGATTGCCTCGGGCATCGGCGTGACTTCCTTCGTGATGTGGCTGGGCTTTGTGATGCAGGGTGCTGTAGGCATGGGTGCCACCGCCATCGTGAGCCGCATGACGGGTGCCCGCAAGTTCGGCGATGCCAACTATGCGGCCAACCAGGCAGGCGTGCTGGGGCTTTTCGCCGGCATACTTTCGGCTCTGCTCATGTACGGCACGGCGGATTTCCTGGTATCAGAGGTACTGAATCTGAGCAACTTTGCCCGCGAGGTAGCCCTGCGCTACATGTACACAGGCTGCTGGGTAGCCATTTTCTCCGGTGTGGTGTTTGCCATCAATGCCGCACTGCGCGGTTCGGGCGACACCCGCACACCCTTCATCATCATGCTGGTGGTGGATGGACTAAACATCGTCTTCAGTCTGTTCCTGGTGCATGTCTGCGGCATGTTTGTGGAAGGCCTGGCTCTGGGTATGATTGGCGGCATGGCCGCTGCAGCCGCAGTGCTCATGGGCATTCTGTTCAAGCGCACGCTGGACATGAAGCGCGAAAAGGGAACGCAGGACCTCGACACCTATTGCGAGGCACAGGGCAAGACCTACGCCCCGCCGCTGTTCCTGAATAAGAAGTCCCTGCTGCCGGACTGGAAGATGATGTACCGCATCCTGAGCATCGGTGTGCCGCAGGCCATCGAGGTGGGCGGCATCTGGCTCATCCAGATTTACGTGCTGCGCATCATTTCCTCGCTGGGCGATGCCGCCGTGGGTGCGCACAATATCGCCATCCGTATCGAATCACTGAGCTTCCTGCCCGGCTTCGCTATCGGTATGGCGGGTGCCACGCTGGTGGGCCAGTATCTGGGCGCGCGCAGTGTGCGTCTGGCGCTGGAGACAGCGCGCAAGTGCGTGCTCTACAGCGTGTTGTTCATGGGCTGCATGGGCGTGGTGTTTGCCATGTGGCCGGATATCTTTGTGGAGATTTTTGCCGCAGGTTCGCCTGAGCTCATGGCCACCACGCGCCCCGTGGTGCAGGCATTCCTCATCATCGAGCCTTTCTATGCCGCCATGCTCATCTGCAAGATGTGCCTGCGCGGCGCCGGCGACACCCGCCGCGTGATGTGGGTATCCTACGGCGGCATGGGCTTCTTCCGCGTGCTCTGCCTCATGGTGTGGCACTGGCTCTGGCCGGAAACCCTCTCGCTGGTGGGCATCTGGATGCTGATTGCCTGCGATATGCTCGTGGAATACCTGATTCTGCGCAAGATGCTCTTCGGGCTGCGCTGGGCACGTAAAAAAGTCTGATATCCGAGATGAAACAAGTCTGGCTCATCCAATCCCCGGGCAACCGCCGCCTCATTCTCTTCATGCTGGGCTGGGGCGCCACGCCCAACGCCGTACAGCGGCTTCCCTTCCCCGAGGGGTACGATGTGCTCTGCTGCTATGACCACCGACAGCTCGTTCCGCTGGCCGCCGAGGATTTTGCCGGATACGATCGCATCTACCTCTTTGCCTGGTCATTCGGCGTGTGGGTGGCGGAACAGAGCTGCCAGGCGCTACCGCTGCATAAGGCCGTGGCCATCAATGGCACCCCCTACCCCGCCAGCCAGCAGTATGGCCTGCGCCTCAAGGTGCTGCAGCGCACCATCCGCTCCGTAGCCGCCATGGGTGGCAATCCGTTCAAGGATGAGGCGCATCCCGAAAAATACGCCCCCGCCGGCGATTTCGAGGAACCCGGTCCCGACCAGCAGGTGGAAGAACTGGATTTCCTGGCCGAAGCCTGCCAGACGCTTCCCGAGCAACCGCATCTCCCGTGGACCCGCGCCTGGATTGCCACCATGGACGAGATTTTCCCGCCCTCCCGCATGCGCGCCTACTGGGGCGAGCTGGGCGTGGATTTCGAGAGCTATCATTTCCCCTTCTACAACGAGTCGATTATCCTCGGCGAGTTGTAGGAATCTCCATGCTCATCTGAGCATGGAAATTAACTCCCGCGTAGCGGGAAATTCTCTCTGCAAAGCAGAAATTATCTCGCCCAAAGGGCGAAATTAACTCTGCGTCTCAACGCAGATGATACCCTCTCATCCTGCTGCGCCGCAGGCGCAGGATTATTTTACTCGCATGTTCGCTTTCTTGGTATTCAGCGTTGATACCAACATGCGGTGAATGCGGTTCCTCTTATAACGCAAATCTTTCACTACATCAGGATGCAAGATTTCTGCACCCTCTATGACATCCAGCCAATACCCTGTTTCAGCGCATTCTTTCATGGACGTCTGCATCTTGAATATAAAATCATCATCGCTGTATCCATACTGAGCCTCCCGTATATTCGCGCCTATACTTGTAGCAGCGCGAAGAATCTGATCTTTCACGATACCACAGCCCCGCACAGGCCGCATGATTCTCACTATATCAATGGCAAATTGCAGAGACTTTTCAGCTAAAGGAGAGTTCTGAGTCGACATGGTGCAGATTATAACATCTTTCCTCAGTCTATTTCAAGCAGGTTTTAATTACCCTGCACCTGCGGTGCAGCTCATTTTCACCCCTCATCTGCGCCAAGGCGCAGAGTTAATTTCCCGCTTTGCGGGAGATAATTTCGCCCTTGCAAGGCGAGTTAATTTCTGCTGACGCAGAGTGAATTTCGCAGGCTGGCGACTGCGAGATAATAGGCTTGCTAAGGCAAGCCTATTTTGGTAGACTTACGCGCATACAAGCACCATGGTCACTACAGTATACCCCTACGGCGAAGATTTTCCTATTCTCAAGATCGAGACCTCACTCTGCACGGCTGAAATTTCCCTTTACGGCGGGCATGTGCTGAGCTGGGCACCCACTGGCCACAAGCCGGTTATCTACATGAGCCCCAAGGCCGTATTCAAGAAGGGCAAAGCACTGCGCGGCGGTATTCCGCTGTGCTGGCCGTGGTTCGGCAAGAACACGGAGGATGCCTCCCTGCCCGCCCATGGCATTGCCCGCATCTCCACCTGGCAGGTGGGTCGCTGCGAGGAAGGCGAGGATGGCCGCGTGAACCTGCTGCTGGCTCTGCCGCCCACCGATGAAATGATGCCCAGCGGCGCACTGGCCATGGAAATCGGCAACGAGCTGACCATGAGCCTCATCACGCTGGATGTGCCCCGAGCCATGCCCTACTCTGCCGCCATGCACACCTACTTTGCCGTGAGCGACTACGAACAGGTGGCCGTGACGGGTCTGGAAGAGCTGGCCTTCACCGAGTTTGCCGACGACGCCATCCCCCACCCCGAGGATCCCCTCATTTCCCTGGGTCACATCGACCGCATCTACCACCCCGTGCCCGAGAATGCCGAAATCACCATCCACGACCCCGCCTGGGAGCGCAGCATCCGCATCTGCCGCGCCGGCAGCGGTTCCGCCGTGGTGTGGAACCCGGGTGCAGCACTGGCCGCCGGCATGGGCGACCTGGGCGAGGGCAACGAGCGCGGCTTCCTGGCCGTGGAAACCACGGTGGTACCGGCAGAAAACATCATGCTCCGCTGTGGCGAGACCCACGAGCTGACCACCCGCATCCAGGTATTCGGAGTCAACTGAAGCCATGCGCAAGTTCCGTAAAGTCTGCTGGGCCGTGCTGAAGCTTACCTGCTTCGTGCTGATTTCGCTCTTCATCATCGTCTGCGCAGCAGAGGTTTACACCAATGCCCTGGCCAACGACCACTGCCACAAGAAAGTGAGCGACTGCCGCGATGGCGATGTGGCCGTGGTGCTGGGCTGCAGCAAGCTCTTCAGCAAGGGCAAGCCGAGCCTCTACTTCGAAGGCCGCATGGAAGCCACCGCCCGCCTCTGGAAAAGCGGCAAGCTGCGCTGCATCATCGTTTCCGGCGACAACCGCGAGAAGTACTACAACGAGCCCCGCGATATGAAGGACGCGCTGGTGAAGCTCGGCGTGCCGGAGGACAAGATTGTGTGCGACTTTGCCGGGCTGCGCACCTACGATTCCGTGGTGCGCGCCAAACGCATCTTCGGCGTGAACAAGATGACTATCATCAGCCAGACCTTCCACGTGAAGCGCGCGGTGGCCACCGCCCGCCACCTGGGTATCGATGCCCAGGGCTACTGCGCACCCCGTATCCCCTTCAACCGCCCCACACTGCTGCGCCAGTTCATTCGCGAGCGTGCCGCCCGTGTTGCCATGATGTTTGACCTGCTCATCGGCACCGAGCCGCGCCACATGGGCGAAAAGGTTGCCCTGCCCGAATAAGAACTTACCCCGGAAACTTCTCTACCGCTCTCTTCCCCATGTTCTCCCTCATCTCATGCTCTGCCATGGCCGGTATCGCCGAATGGGTATGCTGCCCCGGTGAACTGAATGTCCCCCTTTACCGCGCCCTGGCCGATTGCCCCGTGGTGCACCGCTGGAGCGTGGCCGATGACCGCGCCGCCGCCTTCTTTGCGCTGGGCCGTGTGCAGGCTACTGCCCGCCCCGTGGTCGTGGTGGCCGGCAGCGGCTCCTCTGCTGCGGCCATGGCTCCCGCCGTGGTCGATGCCTACTACCAGCGCCGCCCGCTCGTGGTGCTCACCATGGACACTCCCACCGGCAGCGGTGGCACAGGCGCCCCGCAGAGCGTGGAACAGGAAGCACTTTTCGGCATGTATGCCCCCACCCTCGAGGTGAGCCTGCCCTGCCCCGTATCCGACCTGCCCAACCTGGTGGAAGCCCTGAGCGAAGGCTTCCCCCTGCACCTGCATGTGCGGCTCGATGTGGATGCCGAGCCTCCCTGCTGCGATTTCAGCACGGTGGAAGTAGGCGAGGCCCCGCCCGCCCCGCGTTTCCGTGGTTCGCTGGTGGCGGTGTCGCAGATGCTGCGTTTCCGCTCCATGGAAGGGCTGGTGCTGCTCATCGGCGGGCTGAACCCGGATGAACAGGAACCCGTGCTCTGGCTGGCCCAGACCCTGCGCGTTCCCGTGCTGGCCGAAGCCAGCAGCGGCCTGCGCGAGGAGCTGGCACCCTACCTGCTGCACGGTGGCGATGAGCTGCTGCGCCAGAATCCGCCCCGCTTTGTGCTGCGCGTGGGCGATGTGCCCACCGGCCCGTTCTGGAAAGCGCTCGAAGACATGCCGCAGACCGAGGTTTTCTCCATCACCCGCACTGGTTTCTCCGGCCTCAGCCGCAAGAGCAACGTGGTGGAAGGCGAGCTGGAGCAGGTCATGAAGGCGCTGGGCGATGTGCCCCATGTGGGTGACACCGAGCGTCTGCTCTCCCGCAGCCGCCACACCGCCGCCCGCATCGAGGAACTGCTGCTGGGCTACCCCGAATCCGCAGAGGCCATGGTGCGCGCGTTCTCGCGCTTCGCCTGCCTCTCGGAGGTCATCTGCGTGGGCAGCGCCACTACCACCCGACTCTGGAACCGCTACGCCCAGAACCAGGTGCCCACCCTCTACCTGCGTGACCTGCACACCACAGGCACAGATGGTGTGCTGAGCACTTTCCTGGGCAATGCAGCCGATGCTTCTCTGGCCTGCTGCCTCATCGGCGACCTCACCCTGCTTCGCGATATCAACGCCGCCGCCATCATTCCCCAGCTGCCGGCGGGCAAGCGTGTAGTGGCTGTGCTCAACAACGAAGGCGCCGCCGCTGCCCAGCACGCCGCCTCGAACGACCCGGAACTGGAGCGACTGCTTGTGCAGCCCCAGCCCTTCCGCATGCAGGAAGTGGCCCGACTCTGGGGCGCTGAATACCACGCCATCTACTCCGAAGCCGACCTCGAGCTCCTCGACACCCTGGAAGACAACGCCTTCGTCCTCCTCGAGCTCATCCCCGACGGCTCTCTCGGCTGCTGATTAAGGCTCCTTTGAGAACACCGTGTAAAAATCGGAAGTCTCTAAAAATCCGATTACAATTTGGCGAGCCGAAGGCGAGCGTAACTTTGAGTCCACGGAAGTGGACGTAAGAAAGAAGGCCGGGGTAAGAGCGCGTCAGCGCTCGCAGCCCCGGCTGGTCTATAAAACGTTTTCAGAGCCCGCGAGAGCGGGTGACAGAGCGGAGACCTAACTCATTGAGGCTGCTGTGTCACTCGTAAAACGAGATCCATTATGTTTTGTTTGTCAGCAGGGGCTGCCCCCGCTACGCGGGCTGGCCCCTGCCTTCCATCTTGTGCCCACTACGAGGGCTTTCGAATATCGCCCGCCAAATCGCAAACTATGAGATTTTAGAGGTGCTCAATTCGGGAGCGCATCTTGCGCCATCGCTCATTTTCTATCCGGCCAGAGGAGCCGTATAGGGAGAAGTCCGCGGAACCCGTGGATATGCTGGGCGGGACGGGAGGCGGAGTTCATGGTGAGGGAGGCGGCACCACAAGGATAGTGGTCGATGGATTCCAGCCCACGCTCAAAGGTGTGAACGCCACCGGAGTTCACATAGCACACGCGGCGGTCGGTGATGACATAGACGGATTTATCCGACACAAAGAAAACCGGAAATACCAGGAGGGTTATGAGGATATATATGCCAGCCACGATGCACCAGCCCACACCGCTACCCTCACCCGCAAGTGCCGAAATGCAGCAGCAGACAGTTGCCGAGAGCGTGAGGAACAATATCAGAATATAGTTGAATCTCTCCCGCGAGGTATGCATCTCGCTCATCGGGATAGGGCAGCCCGCCCAGAGCATTTGCTCACCGGGTTCAAGATTCTCCTGCAGCGTGTCTCGGGCGGCCGGCGGCATGGCATCGAGCGCCGCACAGCAATCCGGTAACCCCGGCAGAGGTGGCACCTGCTCCGCCAGCTCATTCAGAAGGGATTCCACCCGCTGGGGCTCGGGCACAAAGGCGAGGCAGTCTGTATCCTGAGAGGGTTCCCTTTCCTCATCGCCATCGCGCACAGTCCGGCGGATATAGAGATGCCCGGTGCCATCGTTCCGCAGCACCACGCGGCTCAGCATTTCCCGGTGCAGGGGATATGTCATCAGCACCTCGCCGGGGCGCAGAATCATGGCGCGGTGGGTGGTAAGCAGATAGACAGACTGCAACACACGCTTTCGCACACCAAAGGCCAGGGAGTTCAGCAGACGCCCCACCAGGAAGAACAACACCGACCAGCCGTACAACGACACCAGCCCGAGCGTATCCACACCATCGCGGAAGCAGGCATAGAGAAACACCAGCGTGGTTCCCAGCAAAAAGCACCACCAAAGTACCGCAAAGCAAACCGCCAATATCTGTCCTGCGCTCAACGCAGCAAAACGCCCGACGCGGGGCTTCGAAACATAACGCACTTCCTCGCCGGGAAGCAAGGCCTGCTGCACCTGTTCACGCGCATGGGTGGGGAGATTGTCCAAGGTCATCATCATATCACGGGCAATTCAGTTTTTTCTCAGTTTCATCAATCAGGCGGGCGACACGCATGGCATCGGGCACATTAAGGAATCCCTTATCGGGAGAAATGCGGCGGCCGTAGGTATATTCCATGACCAGGTCCCCCCTGCCCCCGGGGCGCTGTACGCGGGCAGTGATGATACCCGGCTCGAGCGGCCAGGCATGCCGCTGCACCCCGCGCCACCAGTTGGCGCGGTACACCAGAATACGGCGGTCAGTCACCACATACAGCGTGCGGCGAAGCCGCCGCTGCTGCATAAGCGGAATCAGCAGAAGCAGCGGGCACAACACAGCCAGCAGGAAAAGCGGCAGCGTGGCACTGTTCACCACCGGCAGCTGCGGTCGACCATGCCACAGCAGTGTTTCTCCGGGCAGCAGCTCTGCCTGCAGCCGGGTCTGTTCATCGGGAGTCATCATCATTTTTACAAAGTTCCTGAATCAACGTGGCCACATGCTCCACCTCCGGTACAGACTGCAGCCCGAAAGGCACTGAGCGACCGGTGTGGCGGGTGCTTCCCACCTGCATATTGTAGCCGAAAATCAAATCCCCACTGCCATCCTCCTGCACCGTATAGCGCTGCAGCAGACCGGGGCGCAGCTTCCAGCCATCCATCTTCACACGACCAGTCCAGCCGGGATACAGCAGCATCACCCGCTCAGTTGTGACCAGAAGCAGGGTACGGCGCAGCCTGCGCCTGTGCCGCCAGGGAGCCGACAACAACAGATACGTGCCCCACCAGGCGGGCAGCGAACACAGGCCGAAGCCCCAACCGAGCTCCTGCGCCAGCCATACCCAGCCTACACAAATGGCCAGAGCCAGCACACCACCCAGCATCGACATGACCGTATCCACGGTGAACAACTCCGGCACAGGGCGGCCCCGCCAGCGTATTTCCTCGCTGCTGCGGAGCTCCTGCTGCAGATATTGCTGTTCCGGCAGAGTCATCATGAGTTTTCTCTTTCAGCTATGGCTTTTTCCAGAATCTCCTCCACCAGCCGCACATCGCGTATATCCATAAAACCGACACTTTCATCCTCCCTCAGGCCAAAGACCAGGTTTCCGCAGCCGTCCCTTGACTGGTCATTACTGAACACCATATCCGGCTCCAGCGGCCAGGATTCGACCTCCCAGCCGCATACAATCGCCCGACGATTGGTAATCACATAGACCGTACTCCGAAGTCTGCTGGCATGCATCCGTGGAGCGATGATACACGCAACGATGGGCGCCATGAAAAATACAATGGCCATTACCCAGCTGAGAATCTCGCCCATCATTGAGTCCGTGTTCACTCTATCCAGCCAGAGGAAATACAGCATCACTGCGCCGAAAAGTCCGAAAAGCGAGAAAAAAAGCACCCCCACCACGCGGTTTACCCTGTCGGTCTCAAAATGCCTGATAACAGGCTGCCCCGCCCAGCGCACCTGTTCACCGGGCTGCAGGATTTTCTGCACCTTGCCACACATCCTGGGGCTCAGCCCGAAATCTCTGAGGTCGGGGGATTTCATGCTTTCATCCTTTCTGCGATAGCCTTTTCCAGGATTTCCTCTACCATGCGTACATCACGGAGATTCATGAAGCCCACCTCATCAAAGAGGTGTTTGCAGTCAGGATCGGTGCTGGGACGCAGGGCAAAGACCAGATTCCCGATACCCTTTTCATTCTGGAGATTACTGATTACCATATCGGGAGCAAGCGGCCATGATTCATCCGTTTTAGCGCAGACCAGCACACGCCGCTTGGTGATGGCATACACCGTGCGGCGAGCTTCGCGCCGGATAACATATGGCAGCACCATCAGCCCCAACCCCAGCATCACAGGGAATGAGGCCAGAATAAACAGTCCCGGCGACTCCTCCAGGCTGGCTCTCCAGCACACAAAGGCAGCCATCCCCATGCAGAAGCATACACACCAGTACAAAAGAGGGAGGTTAACCCCAAGATATGCCGGAGCCCCCGCCCAGTACAAGCGCTCGCCAGGTTGCAGGTATTTCTGCAACCTGACACACTGAAAACGGTTCAATCCGAAATCTCTGGGGTCTGGGGACTTCATACCTTTTTACGTTCCGCAATGGCTTTTTCCAGAATTTCCTCTACCAGGCGCACATCACGGAGATTCATGAAACCGTACTCAACAGTGCGCCCCATTCCCTTGGGGCCATCCTCCCAGCGTGTGGCAAAAACGAGATTTCCGCTGCCATCCTTCCGCTGAAAATTACTGGCCACCATCCTGCGGCTCAGAGGCCACGAATCTGCCCCGGAGCCGACAATCAAGGCACGGCAATTCGTGATAACATAGAAGGTATTATGCAAGAGCCACAGGCGGACAAACGGAGTCAGCACGGCTGCCACGAAAAGCAACACGAAGAGGAGGGATAAGCCCAGAGCCAACAGAAAGCCGAAACCGCCGATTTCCGGTTCCCCGGTCACCAGATGATAAAAGACAAACCCGCCCAGGCTGCCTAACATCCCCGTGAAAAGCCACGCGCCGACACAGTTTCCCCAGTCGATGCTCCGGAAGGCCATGGGCTGTCCCACCCAGCGCACCTGCTCGCCGGGGTGCAGATTAGCCTGCACCATGGCGGAATGCCTGGCGGACAGTCCGAAATCTCTGAGGTCAACCGGCATTATTGCTCCTCGGTCAGCTCATAGAGGAACTGCTCTACGCGGCGCGCCTCAGGTACATTCATGAAGCCCTGTGCCACGGTGTGGGTGCCGTTCTTGCTATGTCTGGTCTCATACCCTAAAATCAGGTCACCGCTGCCGTCCTTACGCACGGTGCATGATTTCACCATGCCGGGTTCCAGCGGCCAGACGTGGGACTTCATGGCACCAAAAAAGCCGGGATACAGCTCCATGGCGCGGCGATTCGTGATGACCTGCACGGTGCGCTTCTGTTTACGCAGCCCCAACCAGGGAGACGAAGCCAAGCCCAGCCCTATACACCAGAAAGGAATGGAGAAACAGGCGAAAAGCGCGCTGGCCTGCGAAGCTCCCCAGGTCCAGAAGGCCACAAATGCCAGCCACGGCAGAGAAAAGATAAACGAGCCCAGCGAGCCGGCACTGAACAAGCGGGGTATGGGCTTACCCACCCACAGGATTTCTTCTTTCTGCATCAGGTTGCATTCCACCATCTGGCGGTCGGCGAGAGACAAATCGGTATCGGAGAGTTTCATAGCACTTATTTGGTATAGGATTCTTCCAGCTGCATAATGAGGGATTCCACCACGGCGGCATCCTCTGCTGGGAGATTGAGGAAGCCCTCGGGGTCCGGCACACCGTTGGTGCGAACAATCGTACTCTTGCCCAGCACCAGGCTCACGAGCCCGGCGGCGGGCACCTTACGGTCTATCAGCATCACCTTAGCCACAGGAAATGCCATCTGGTTAAGCTTCCAGAACAGGCAGCGGAACACCAGAGCCCGGCGGCTCGTGAGGGCATACACACAGCGCTTCTGCCAGTTCATGCCAATCCAGGGAGAGGCAATCATAAGAGCCCCTGCAATCATGAAGGGAAGAGACAAGAGCATCTCCACGCCCCCCATACCCATGACACCGAGGACAATCACACTGTCCATACACAGAAAGATAACGCCCATCACCGTCATGATGATGCTCACGGGGTTCCACAGGCGCGGCAAGGGCTTACCGACCCACAGCAGTTCTTCGCCACGAAGCAGGGAATTTTCAATCAGCTGGCGCTCGCTCATTGCCAGTTCAGTATCAGACAATTTCATAACGGTTATTGGATTGCGGAAGATTCAAGCTGCCGGATAAGGGGGAGCACCTGCTCTGCATCTGCCGCCGAGATTCGCAGAAAGCCCTCGGGGGCCAGTTTGCCCCGACCGCCACGCCCGGTTGCGATATACGGATTTTTGCCCAGCACCAGATTCACCAATCCGCCGGGAAGTTCATCGCGCGATTTCACCATATCCGGTACCGGCACATAGGACAGGGAAATATAGCCCAGAGCGGTATACCGCAACACGCGGGCGCGCTGGTTGGTAAGCGCGTAGACGGTGCGCCTCTGCATCCACTTGTTGAACAGCGGGGCAAGGAGCATCCCGATAAAAGGAATCAGAGCGAAAGCCATTGCCGGGCTTCCCCCACGGCAGATGCCATAGAGCAAGGCACTCACCCAGACCGCGCCGAAAAACACGAAGAAACCAGCAGGCGAAGCCCAGGGCTCCGGCACAGGTTGCCCCACCCAGAGCAATTTTTCGTCTTCAGGCAGATGCTCCTGCAATTTCTGCCGGCAGGCGGGGGAAAGATTGGTATCGCAAAGGTCCATAGGGGTAGGTGGTCTAAATCAACAATCAAAAATCCAACATTCAACATCAAAAAAGCCACCCCCGCAGGGGAAATCCACGGGGGTGGCGCCGGTTGAAAAGCGATTAGTGAATGCGCTTCAGAAGCCAGGGCAGCAGCTCGCTGATAGCGACGCGCTCCTGCTCCATGGAATCGCGGTGGCGGATGGTCACCGTGTCCTTGAGGGCGGGGTCACCTTCCTCGCCCAGGGTCTCGAAGTCGACCGTGATGCAGAAGGGAGTGCCCACTTCGTCCTGGCGGCGGTAGCGGCGGCCCACAGCACCGGCCTCATCGTAGAACACGTTCATGAAGGGACGCAGCTCAGCCTCGATTTCGCGGGCGATGCGCACCTGCTCGGCGTTCTTCTTGAGCAGCGGGAAGATAGCGGCCTTGATGGGAGCCATGCGGGGGTGGAAGTGCATGACGGTGCGGATGTCGCTCTTGCCGTCCTTGCCCAGTTCCTCTTCGTCGAAGGCTTCGCAGATAACGGCCAGCACGGAGCGGTCGCAACCAGCAGAGGGCTCCACCACGTGGGGGATGAAACGCTCGCGGGTGGTCTCGTCGAAGTACTCCATAGGCTTGCCGGAACCTTCCTGGTGGCGGCCCAGGTCATAATCGGTGCGGTAGGCGATGCCCATGAGCTCCTGCACGCCGAAGGGGAACTCGTACTCCAGGTCGTAGGTCTTCTTGGAGTAGAAGGCGCGCTCTTCATCCGGCACGTCGAGGATGTGAATCTTATCGCGGGCGATACCGATGTTCTCGTAGAACTGGAGGCTCTTCTCCAGCCATTCGTCGGTCAGGCGGAAGCCGTCCTCGCCCTTGCAGAAGTATTCCACCTCCATCTGCTCGAACTCGCGGGAGCGGAAGGTGAAGTTGCGCGGGTTGATTTCGTTGCGGAAAGACTTACCAATCTGGGCGATACCGAAGGGAATCTTGTTGCGGGAGGAATCAAGAATGTTCTTGTACTGGCAGAAGATGCTCTGTGCCGTCTCGGGACGCAGCCAGCCGGTGCTGGAGGGGTCGTTCTCATCGGAGGTGGCGCCGATGGTGGTCTTGAACATCAGGTTGAAGGAGCGAGCCTCCGTCACCAGGGAGCCATTGGCGGGGTTGTAGCGCACGGAGTCGGTCACCTCCTCAGTGCTTTCCTCGATGAGCTCCAGGTCTGCAGGCTGAGTACCCTTGCCGGCAATCTGGCTGTAGTACTGCAGAGCTCCCTTGCGGGCAGTTTTGGCGCTCTTCTCATCGGTGCCTTCCACCAGCATGGAGAACTCCTTCTTCGTGCTCCAGGAGCCATCCTTGCGGGCAGCGCCCTTCCACCAGTAGGCCACGCCGCTCTGGGCGGGAATCTGGTCGGCGCGCAGGCGTTCCTTGGTGAGCAGGCAGTCGCACAGCGGGTCGCAGAAGCCACCCACGTGACCGGATGCCACCAGCACCGAGTTGTGTGTGAGGATGGAGCCATCCATACCCACGATATCGGGGCGTTCCTGCACGTGGACACGCCACCAGTAATCCTTCAGATTGCGCTTGAGCTCAACACCCAGGGGACCGTAGTCCCAGCAACCGTTCAAGCCACCATAAATTTCAGCGGCCTGAAAAATAAACCCTCTGCGCTTGCAAAGGCTGACAATTTTCTCCATGCGGACGGGATCAGTCTGTGTACGGTCTGCCATAACGCGGGTTATTCTACTATAAAACAAGTGATTTGCAAGCCCAAAAGGATTTCAGAATGCAGAACGCAGAATGCAGAATGGGAATTCAGGGCGCGTCTCACGCCGCGCCGGGAAGGAAAAAAGCCTGACCTGCTGGTCAGACTTTTTCAGGGATATTCTGATTACGCTCTTCTGCCAGGATTCGCTTATGTATCGTAATCGCGGAAGCGGTCATGATGGCAGTTATCTGATTCGCCTCGTCTCGTATGGATTCAAGCTTCTTCGCTTGTATCATCCCGGAATCTGCCAGTAGAGCCAGCCAATAACAACTCTCATCGGCTTCTTCCTGACAAATCCGTATTTTATTCAAGAAATCCCGGTCGCTTTTACCGACAGTGGCTGCCCGGTAATTGGCGCCGATGGAAGTCCCACATCTCAGCAATTGCTTGCCAATCACCTCATATTCAGTCCCCTTGGGTAACGATTTCCACAAGTTGATAATACGTAAGGAAAAGTCATACGTACGTTGCCTCAGCTCTCCTCCGCGTTTGCGATAATCGACCTCCGTCATGTTGCCATGCTACAACATGACGGCATGCAATGCAAGCCTCAAAGAAAAAGTCTGATCCGAAGGTCAGACTTTTTCTCCATTCCCGGCGCGGCGGGAGCCGCGTCCTAACCAGCTATTCTGCATTCTGACTTCTGCATTCTGCATTTCACAGAATGTATTCACTGATGGTGCGGCAGAGTTCGCGGACATCGCAACCGCCACGCAGCTCAAAGCGCACATGCCCCAGGGAACTGAAGAACAAATCCAGCTCGCAATCCAGGTCAAACGTACCGGCCGTTTCCACGGAATAGGCCTGCACCTTGCTGTAGGGAAGCGAGGTATAATCCACCTTCTTGCCAGTAATGCCCTGCACATTCATGGCAATAACACGCTTGTTGGTAAAGACCACAGCATCGCGTATCGCCTTATAGGCGGCCACAATGCACTCATCATCCAGCAACAGGGGAGCAACCCGCCCCATCACCGATTCTGCCTCCACCGGGGACAGCTTGAACACTTTTCCATTTTCAAAATCCATC
>JAZRHL010000067.1:0-9251 GCA_045644745.1 Akkermansia sp. | reverse complement strand
TACAGCATGGTGCAGCACTACATCCGCTACAACGTGCTCGACAACCTCTTCGGCGACCACCCGCCCATGCAGATGGACGGCACCTACGGCATGACCGGCGGCATGAGCGAAATGCTCATCCAGAGCCATGCCGGCGTCATCGACCTCCTGCCCGCCATTCCCTATGATTGGAAAGACGGCAGCGTGCGCGGCATCCGCGCCCGCGGCAATATCACGGTCGACATGCAGTGGAAGAATGGCCAGGTGACCAGTTTCAAGCTCACCACAACCACGCCTAACCCCGCCCCCGTCACTGTCAAGTTCAACGGCAAGCGAGTGCGGATTACCCCCGATGTGGTAAAGTAACGGCCTGTCTGCCACCACTTTTTCCAGCATGCGGAGCCCCCCTGCTCCGCATGCTTTTTTTATTTATGATTGACTCACGCGCGCGCCTGTGGCATGATACAGGCACTATGTTAAAAGGAATTTCTCCCGTTGTATCTCCTGCCCTGCTCAAGATTCTTGCTGAGATGGGACATGGCGATGAAATCGTGCTCTCCGATGCCCACTTCCCCGCCCACACCTTCAACAGCACCGTAGTGCGCGCCGATGGCCTGGGTGTGGATGCTCTGCTCAAGGGTATCATTCCCCTGTTTGAGCTGGACAGCTACGCCACTCCCGTCATCATGATGGAAGCCGTGCCCGGCGATACCCTCGATCCCTCCGTGGAGGCCAAGTACCGCACCGCCATGGGCTACGAGGGCACTATCGAACGCATGGAGCGCTATGCTTTCTACGAGCGCGCCAAGCAGGCCTACGCCTGTGTCATCTCCGGCGAGACAGCCAAGTACGGCAACATCATCATCAAGAAGGGCGTCACCCCCATCTGCGACTAAATGTACCGCATCTGCAAAAGCATCGAGCTGGAAAGCGGCCACCTGCTCTCCAAGCACCCCGGCAACTGCCAGTTCCCGCACGGCCACACCCGCAGCGTGGAGCTGGTCTTTGCCGCCGAAACGCTGGACTCTCACGAGATGGTGATGGATTTCAAAGCCATCAAGGAGATGCTGGGCGAGTTCCTGGAGCAGTTTGACCACGCTCTCTGCATGAACGCCAATGACCCGAACTACGAAAAGTTCCGCGCAATCTACGGCGACCGCATCATCCCCTTCGAACAGGGCGACCCCACCAGCGAAGCCATGGCCCGCGTGGTGTTCGAGCATGCTGCTGCAGCGCTGAAAAACGCCCAGGCCGGCAACTGCACTTTCCCCGTGCGCGATTGCGTGCGCCTTGAGCGCGTGCGCGTATGGGAGACCAGCAGCAGCTGGGCTGAGTACGAAGCGTAACTTGCACTTCAAAGCACAGAAAAACCGCCTGAGTCACATCAGGCGGTTTTCTTTATATCTTAAAAACAGAAATTAAACTCCGAGTTCCTCCTGAATAATCTCGAGAACCCGGTCATGCACCTCCTGCACAGAGCCATCGGCCTCCACATGGTGGAGCCAGGGCATCTCCATGGAAGAATAAATGGCCGCGCAATCGCTGAGGAACTTCTCATTCTCGAAAGCATCCTGCCCATTACCGCGGGCGTGCATGCGCTCCTGCGAAAGCTCCACCGGAATATCGAGCCACAAAGCTACATCGGGCACCGTGGCAAAAGCCTCGTTCCACTCGCGAATCTCCTCCACATTGGCGCCGCTGGCACCCTGATAGGCCATCATGGAAAGGTAATAACGGTCAAGCAGCACCCACTTACCCTCCTGCAGCGCAGGCTCAATCACGTCGCGCACGTGTTCGCGACGGTCCTGCAGCAGGCAGGCAATCTCCTCTTCGATAGGCAGACGGTCACCCGCCATAGCAGCCTCGCGCACGCGCATCCCCCAAGGTCCCCTGGTGGGTTCAAACCCGGTCACTACTTCAATACCGCGGGAGCGCAGATAACGGGCCAGCAATTCCACCTGCGTTGACTTGCCCGTGCCGTCAATGCCTTCAAAAACAACCAATGAGCCTCTTAGGTGAGGAGAATCAGATTCCATAGTGAGCTGAACATAGCACACGCCCCACCGCACTGCAAGCATAATGTGCTAAATTTCATAAAATACCGCCGACATAACAGCTTTTGTCTTGAAAACAGCCCCCCGTAGTGGCATAATCCGCACCGTGTCCTCTATCTGTGCTATATTCAACCACACCGACAACACGGAGCGCTCGCTCGCATGCCTGAGCCGTCTGGCCCAGCAGAGCCGCCGTCCGGAGCATGTCGTCATTGTCAATTACAGTGCCGCTGATTCCCCTTCCCTGCAGGATATCAGGGACCTTGCAAAGCAGACATTCTCCGAGGGTCAGGTGCACATCATTCAGGCGGAATCTGCCACGGAAGAAAGCGCCCAGGGCTTTCTCTACGCCATCGAAACACTGAATGCTGATTTTGTCTGGGTGCTCAGCAACACAACCCTGCCGAGGCCTCGCGCTCTGGAAAACCTGCTGGCAGAGGCAGCGGATGACCACACCGTGCGCATAAGCACCTTTATCGACCCTGCCGCTGAAGACGAATTGAGCCGCCCGCTTATCGTTCTGGAAGGAAGCGAGGAATGCAGGAAAGGCATCATCCACCGGGCAGACCTGCCGGCTGGCAACGCTATTCCCTGCCGCGGTCGCTGGCTGGGGGCGCTTTATCCCCGCTCCATCATTCAAGGAGCCGGCATACCCGATAACAAGCTGTTCATCAACGGGGAAAACGAAGAATACCCATGGAAGGCAAAGGCCGCCGGCTACAAGTTCATTACCGTACTGAACTCCGAGCTCGAATCCCCGGCGGCCTCCCGCATGCCGCTGCATTACCACTTCCTGAACCGCTCGTTCATCTATGAACCGGGGTTGCCCATTTCCCGCCAGTATTACAAAAACCGCAATTGGGCCTGGCTCCGGAGACTAAGGGCCCAGCGCTGCTACATACGCCGGCTGGTGGCCTGCGGCCTGTTTATCGGGCTGTCGCTTCTTTCCATGCTCCGCTGCCGCGAACTCGGCATACGCCGCGTTTACAACCTGTTCCGGGCCCTGCACAACGGCTTTTACGGCAAATTGCGCCCCTATTGATGAGTAAAATTCATCATCACGCGCAAATTTGTCTTTACAAATGGCAAGATATCGTTATAATCTGCGTCCCGACGCATCAGCTTCTCAATATAACACAAACATATCACCAAAATCATGAAAGTTCTTTCCTCACTCGCATCCATGAAGCGCCGTCACGCTGATTGCCAGATCGTGAAGCGCAAGGGCACGCTCTACGTGATCTGCAAGAGCAACCCCAAGTTCAAGGCTCGTCAGGGCACGACGGCCGGTACCCGCCTGAGCAAGAAGGGCGTGAAGTAAATCTTACCCCCATCCCCTGCTATTCGTCGGGGATAACAGACTGAGAGAAGACCGGTGTCATCCGCCCCGGTCTTTTTTCGTGCATCTGCCAGCCATGAGCCAGAACATCCGCACCCACATCCTCCCCATCGGCGATTTCACCTTCGACAACGGTGAAACACTGCCGGGCATCGAGCTCGCCTACGAAACCTACGGCACGCTGAATGCTGATAAGAGCAACGCCATCCTGCTTTTCCATGCGCTCACCGGCAGCCACCATGCCCACGGGTACAATGATTCCCTGCCCGAGGCCGGAGATTTCTGGCAGCCGGAGAATTACGAAGGCTGGTGGGACCGCATGATTGGCCCCGGCAAGCCGCTGGATACGGAGAAGTACTTCATCATCTGCATCAACTACCTGGGCAGCTGCTACGGCACCAGTGGTCCCACCAGCACAGCGCCCGATGGCGAGCCCTGGGGCAGCCGCTTCCCGCTGGTGAATGCCAATGACCAGGCTCGCTCGCAGATCAAGGTGCTGGATTACTTCGGCATCGACCGTTTCACCGTAGTCGGCCCCAGCCTGGGCGGCATGCTCTCGCTTTCCCTGGCCAGCCTCTACCCCACCCGCATCAAGAATATCATCATCATCGGTGCCGGGTACAAGCCGTCCATCGAACATAAACTGGACGCCTTCGAGCAGATTATGGCCGTAGAGCTCGACCCCGCCTACCGCGAGGGCCGCTACCCGCTCAGCGACCCGCCCCGCCGCGGCCTGGCTCTGGCCCGCATCATCAGCCACAAGCTTTTCGTCAACCAGCGAGGCCTTGAGAAGCGAGCCCGCAAGGGTGTGTCGGATCGCAAGGGCATGCTCACCTGGTACAGCCCGCAGCGCAACACCGAAAGCTACATGCTGCACCAGGGCACCAAGTTCGCCAAGCGCTACGATGCCAACGCCTACATCCGCATCATCAACCTCTGGGCCGGCTATGACCTGGCCACCTTCTCGGGGCTGGGCAGCGTGGATAAGGCATTCCGTCTGTTTGCAGAGCACGGTATCCGCTTCATGCTCTTCTCCATTAACACAGACTGCTGCTTCACCGCACGCGACATCTCCTGCTTCCATCGCAAGCTCCTCAAGAACGGCGTTGATTCGCGCTACAAGTGCATTCACTCCGTCAAGGGGCACGACTCCTTCCTGCTGGAACCAGAGCTATACGAATCCGATCTCAAGGCGTATCTGAACTGATTTCCCGAAGCCCTGCCCCACCCGGCAGGGCTTTTTTTCGCTCATTCTCAATTTGCGGCTTGCCACGGCGGGCTCAACATGGTATATCTAGGGTGTTCGCAACCTCTATATTTATTACCATGAAAGTATCTGCACTTAAGAAGACCAAGGGTTTCACCCTTATTGAGCTTATGGTGGTGATCGCCATTCTGGCAGCCCTTGCCGCTATCGGTTACGGCCCCATCATCGACCACATGAACGACGGTGACCGTCAGATGGCCAGCTCCAACCTCAAGTCCCTGCACACCGTGCTCCAGGGCTTCAAGACCGACCACGGCAGCTTCCCCTGCGATGCTACCGCCGAGCGCCTTCAGGAAGAAAAGCCTGACCTGAACTTCGGTTCCCTGACCGGCGACACCTCCAACGCCTACTTCCGCCAGGTGTACTACTCCGCCTCTAACGTTTCCGAAAAGCCCTTCTTCGCCAAGATTAACTGCAATGGCCTTGTGGTGAACAAGGAAGGCGACGAAAAGCTGGCTAATGGTGCCGCCCTTTCCCGCGGTGAAAACGCCATGGCCTATGTGATGCGCAAGAACAATGAGGATCCCACCCTCAAGGACGGCGTGACCAAGTCCAACGCCCCCATCGCTGTCTGCGGCATCTACCCCTCCGTGACTCCCTACACCGGTGACCAGATTGTGTTCGACGGCACCTCCTTCCGCGGCCACGCCTTCGTGCTGTCCTGCGACGGTTCTGTGAAGGACCTTGAAGGCACCATCGAGGAAGACGAGAACGATGAAGCCAAGTACATCCTGCCCACCGGCAAGAGCCTCTTCCCCGAGACCAAGAAGGGCCGCTCCACTGCTGATGGCTACCTCGTACTCAGCCCCGAGAAGTAATTCTTCTCAGAATACACTGTAACGCAGAAGCCCGCGTCACTCAACCGAGGACGCGGGCTTCTCTTTGTAGTAATCAAACTCGCAAGAATCAGATTTCGGCGCAGCCGCAGAGTTCTGCGATGCGGCAGATAACCTCCTCAATCACATTGGCGGGGCAGGATGCACCAGCCGTCACACCTATCTGCAGCTCACGCTCCTGATTCTTGAACCAGGCCGGCAGGGGGCGCACCACCTCTTTCTTCTGCTCCAGGTCATAGCAGCGGATGCGCTGCGGACGCAGCAGACACTCTGCCGTGGACACAAAGAAGGTAGGCACCTTGCGGGCGGCAATATGGGCGAGGTGGGTTGTATTGGAGCTGTTGTACCCACCGATGATGAACATGGCATCCAGCGGTTTCTCCAGCAGAGCGAACAAGGCGTTCTGCCTGTCCTGCGTGGCACTGCAGATGGTATCAAACATGTGGAAGCGGGCATCATCGCCATCGCGCTCCACCATGGCAGCGCGGAGTATATCCTGAATCTCGGCTGTCTCAGACTTCAGCATCGTGGTCTGATTCGCAAGACCGATTTCCGCCAGATGCGCATCGGGGTCAAATCCTTCGGAATAACTCCCGGCAAAATGCTGCATGAAGCTCTCGCGGTCGCCCCGGCCATTGATGTAATCAGCCACCATGCGTGCATCTGCAGCATTGAACACCACCAGGAAATGTCCCTTCCCATCCTTACCGAGAGACTGGGAAGCCGTGGCCATACTTTCCTCGTGCTTGGCCTTGCCGTGAATGATGCTGGTCACCCCCGCTGCTGCGTACGTACGCACGCGCTGCCACACCTTGATGACATTGCCGCAGGTGCTGTCCACCAGGGTCACCCCCTTGGCATCCAGTCGCTGGCGAAGCGACACCGGCACACCGAATGCAGGCATGATAACCACATCCTCAGCAGTAAGCTGGTCATAGGCCGGATCATCCATCTTCCACGGCAGATGCAGTAAGCCCAGTGAATCGAGCTTCGCATTCACATCCGGGTTGTGGATGATTTCTCCAATAAGCCAGATACGGCGGTCCTTGAACAAGCGGCAGGCAGCATAGGCTATTTCAATAGCACGGTGCACACCGTCGCAGAAGCCGAAGGACTCAGCCAGATACAGGCGTACCCCAGGCAGTTCCAGCTCGTTTCCCTGCTTGCGGATACAATCCACCAGCGGACTCTGGAAGTGGGCCAAATCCTCAGCCACCTGAGCCATCACCTCAGGCCGGCGCACATTCACCGGCCTGTTCACTTTCTCGTTTGCCATAATCAGTGCGGAATATTCAGAGCCTCATAGGCCAGAATCTGACATCCCTTCAGGTCCATCTTACCCGTGGGCAAGGCAGGGATGGCTTCCACCGGAATAATTTCACGCGGGCACCACAGGCGCGGCAGGCCTTCGGCCACCAGATGATTCTTGATTTCATCAAGCGCCTGGGTCAGCTGCCCCTGGTGCACGGCAGAAAGCAGCACCAGAGCCTCACCCTTGGCTGCATCGGGCACACCCATCACCGCCACGGCGCGTCCGGTAAATCCTTCCGGCAGCTCTACATAGGCTTCAATAGCGTTCTCCACCACCTCATGCGGTACCATTTCGCCACCCACCTTCGAGAAGCGGGAGCGGCGGCCACCCAGCGTCAGGAATCCATTCAGATCCACAAAACCGAGGTCACCGGTCTTGAACCAGCCATCGCGCAGAATCTCAGCATTCAGGTCATCACGGCCAATGTAGCCACCAAACACATTCGGGCCCTTGAACCAGATCATACCCTGCTCCGAAATGGGCAGTTGCACGTTGTCATCATCCGGGTCAGTAATACGCACGGCCAGGCCGGGCACCAGCTGGCCAATCGTGCCCACCTTCACGCCGGGCACATAGTACGGCTGCTCCTCCGTGGGTCCCACCTTATCCAGGTTCACACCGCAGAGCGGAGTTGTCTCCGTGAGGCCGTAGCCCTCAAGCAGCTGCACACCGCACTTCTCCATAAACTCATCATACAAGGCCTGCTGCAGCTTCTCTGCACCCACCACAAAGTACCTCACGCTGGCGAAGGTATCCTTCTTGGCGCGGCGCAGCATGCTGCGGGCAAAGGTGGGCGTGGAAATCACCACAGAACACTTGTATTTCTCAATCAGGTCATTGAGGTTCTTGGCATCCAGAGGGGAGGGATAGGTCACCATACCAAAACCATAAATCAGTGGCATGATAGTGGTGAACGCCAGACCAAGGCTGTGGAAGATGGGAAGACTGCACAGAATCGGGCTACCCTCCGGAATCCACACCTTACTGAGCAGCTGGGCCGTGTTGGAAAGAATCATCTTGTGCGTAATCGGCACGCCCTTGGGCTCACCGGAAGAACCGGAGGTGAACAGCAGAGCTGCCTCATCGCCCTTGCAGCGCTTATCCAGCTCAAAGGTCTTAGCAACCAGCGGCATGGGCGCAAACTTGGCAAATGCCACCCAGCTGGCAATCGTTGCCTTGCCAAGGCCCTTGAGGGTCTTATCGAGGTGAATGATGGATTCGCCCTTGGGCCAGGGGAACTGCGGCAGCTTGCTCATGAAGGCTCGGGCTGTCACGAAATGCTTGAGACCACTCTGGCGCACAATGCTCTCGAATGCACCTTCGGAGGACGTGTAGTTGATATTCACCGGCACAATACCAGCCAGGATACAGGCGATATTGGCAATGACACCACCCTTGCCGGGGGGCAGAATAATACCCAGGCGCTCCTCCGTCACATTCTTCTTCAGCCAACGGGAAAGAGCCATGGCCACACCCAACATCATGCCATAGGGCAGACCTGAGCCATCAAGCCCGTCCACCAGCTGTACCTTGGCATTCTTTCGCATACTCTCCACCAGTACGCGGGCAAGGGATTTTTCAAAAGCCGGGCTTTCATCATAGCGCTTGTAGCAGGCTTCCAGCCAGACTTCCAGCAGGCGTTCACCCGTCTGCGGACCAGGCAGCAGCTTGGGCAGGAAATCAATCGTGAGCCAATCATAATCCTGACCAGAGGTGAAGGCACGCCAGATATTGTTGCGGAAGGTACCCACAAACACCGGCACAGGGGCAATATGCAGAGCACCCAGCTGCATCATGAAAGGCATGGGCACATCCGAAACGGTGCCGATAATGCTGTTCGGACGACCGGGCACGTAGATGACATCCAGCCCCATCTGCATGAGATCCATGAGCTTTTCACGCAGATCTCGGCTGTTGCTCTTTCGGAAATTGAAGGAAAGAATCTGGCTACCTGTTCCGCGGATATACTTCATCACCTTGGCGGAGGGAATAAGCACATCCTCCACCATAAAGGCTACATTCTCAGCACCTCCCATTGCCTTGACCATAGCGGCAAGGGAATCCTCATCCACGCGGTTGGGAATATAAAACGACGGCTGCGAGGGGCGCGCCTCCGCCCCGTAAATACGAGTTGTTGCCATACGTCAATTATACAGCACAACACGCTTTTGTCAATATAACAAGCAGATGCCTCGTTATTTTTCTGCATAGCTGTCCAAAAAGCATTCTAAAGAAAGCGGAGGGCAGAGAAGCAAAACTAAGAAAAAAAGAAAACAAAAATGGAGATTGAGTTCTGGGGTGCCAGCTACTAAACTGGCGGTGCTAAAAAAATGAACCAATCTCCGTACAGCAACCTACCATTATGTGCGCAGCTTGTCAACGATTTGATAAGCCATAGCGCATTTTCTTCTATTGTCAGAACGTATCATTCCGACAGAAATGCCAAAAAGTTCAATTCCTGGAA
>JAZRHL010000066.1:0-85599 GCA_045644745.1 Akkermansia sp. | reverse complement strand
CCGTTTATGTTTTCGTGACTGAAGTCCCATGCTCCGACAAATTAGAGTCCCGCCAAATCACAATTTGTGTTTTCCCTAGATAAAAAAAGCACCCCACTTACCGGCGGGGTGCTTAACTGATTCTCTATACGGAGAAAACTTACATGCCGTAGGGCTCGAAGCGGCTGTTGTTGGTGCCGTGGTAGTACATACCGCGGGCGCCCACGGGGATGTAGCCGTACTGCTCGGTTACGGGCTGGGTCACAGAGTACAGCTGGCTGGTGCCGTCGATCTGCACGGTGATGGTCTGGCCCTTGGTGTTGCCCATGGCGTCGGTCAGGTAACGACCGGCAAGAGCACCGGCCACACCGAAGCCGGCAGCGGAAACGAGCTGACCGGTGCCACCGCCCAGCAGGGAGCCGGAAGCTGCGCCGAGCACAGCACCCACGCCCGTGCCAAGGTTCTTGGCGGTGCTGGTGGTCTCAATGTTCACATTCTTGGCAGCTACCACCGTGGCGGGGAAAGCCTGAGCACCATAACCAACCTTGTCGGGAGAAACGTTGTTGCCGTTCACCATGGTGGAGCAGGAGGTGGTCAGCAGAGCGCAAGCGGCCACAAGAGCCGTAACGATGTAGTTCTTTTTCATAATGCTATCAATTATTTTAGAGTTAGAAATAATTTGAATACGAGGCGAGTATACCCCACGATGCCAGTAGGAGTCAAGCGCGATAATGCTGCAAGACACACTCTTCTCAAACATACAGGCGCACCAAGCTGCTATGTTGACGTAAAGAAAAGCAAAAAAGTCAGAAATTTGGCTTGCAATTAGGGCGGTTCTGCTGTATAAGAGGCGACCACTATTCCGCAGTGATGCGGAGCTAACCTTTACACAACACATCATTATGTCCAAGCACTCCACACTCAAGGCTACTGGTACCGTCGGCGGCAAGCGTTCTGTTCTCAAGCGTTTCGAGCGCGTGAAGCTCATGAAGGAACGCGGTCAGTGGAAGGAAGGTCAGAGCCCCATCGGCCTGCCCAAGACCAAGTTCGAAGCCTAATCGCCCCTCACGAGAGGGTACTCACATTTTCTGGAGCCCCCGGTTGTGGCGACCGCGGGGCTTCTTTTGTCACCTTAATTCTTAGAGAAATCTACCATGTCTGAAGATAATGGCTACCCCGCAGCCCCGGAGGGCAGCGTGCGCCTGAATAAGTTTCTGGCCTCGTGTGGTTACGAGAGCCGCCGCGCCGCCGACCGTCTGATTGCTGAGGGCCGAGTGGAAGTGAACGGCAAGGCTGTGGACACCCCCGGTCTGCGAGTGATGCCCACCGATTTTGTCAAGGTGGACGGCCGCCGCGCCGTGCCGCAGGAGGAAGTGGTTATCCTGCTCAACAAGCCGCGCGGCTATGTGTGCAGCCGCGATGCCCAGGGCGCCATCGGCACTGTGTATGACCTGCTGCCCGCCAAGTACCGCTACGCCAACTATGTGGGACGCCTCGATGCCGACAGCGAAGGCCTGATTATTTTCACGAACAACGGCAGCATCGGCCAAAGCCTCGCCCACCCCAGTGGCGGCGTGGAAAAGGAATACTGGGTGACGCTCGACCAGGCTTTCGACAGCAGCGTGCTCATCCAGCTGCTGAAGGGTGTGCGCATCCCCGAAGGCCAGGCCAAGGCCAAGTATGTTTCCCGCCTTTCTGCCCGCCGCGCCTGCGTGGTGCTCGAGCAGGGACTGAAGCGCCAGGTGCGCCAGATGTTCGCCTGCCTCGGTCTGCGCGTCAAGAAGCTGGTGCGCGTGCGTATCGGCTCCCTCTGGGGCGGTGATCTCGAGCCCGGCCACTGCCAGCTCATGACCCCCGAGCAGATTGCTGATGCCGGCACTAACCCTCGCCGCCGCAAGGGGCTCATGGGTGCCAAGCAGGTGTTCAAGCCGCGGCCCACTCCCGCTGCCGGCAAGCCCGTGCAGGATGACGAGGACGAGGACTATGTATTCAACCCCGCCGACTTCGAGACCGAGGAGGAGGCCCTGGGCATTGCCACCAAGTTTACCGATAGCGAGGCCTACGAGCCCGAACGCGAGGATTCCCGCCGCCCCTTCGGCCGCGCTCCCCGCAACCGCCGCGAGGATTCCCGCTCCTTCAATGGTGAGCGTCGTTCCTTCGGCGACCGCAAGCCCTTTGGTGAGCGCAAGTCTTTCGGCGAACGCCGCTCCTTCGATGGCGAGCGTCGTTCCTTCGGCGACCGCAAGCCTTTCGGTGAGCGCAAGTCTTTCGGCGAACGCCGCTCCTTCGATGGCGAGCGTCGTTCCTTCGGCGACCGCAAGCCCTTTGGTGAGCGTAAGTCTTTCGGCGAGCGCCGTTCCTTCGATGGCGAGCGTAAGTCCTTCGGCGACCGCAAGCCCTTTGGTGAGCGTAAGTCTTTCGGCGAGCGCCGTTCCTTCGATGGCGAGCGTAAATCCTTCGGCGACCGCAAGCCTTTCGGTGAGCGTAAATCGTTTGGTGAGCGCAAGTCCTTTGGCGACCGCAAGCCGTCCTTCGGCGGACGCAAGCCCTTCAACCGTGGTGGTGGCAACCGCAACGGTGGCTTCCGCCGCGGCGAATAATTCGCACCGTCTATCCACCTTTTCACCGGTGCTGATTCCGCATGTCAGCACCGGTTTTTCTTTCAACAGGCCCACTTCGGCAAGCATCCTCACCATAATACGATGAAAAACTCCTGGCTACTCGCAGCCCTGCTCACCCTGCCGTTGCTGGCAGATGACGCCACCCCCGCACCGTCCCCACTCTCCTGCCCCGATGAAAAGCTGGAGCTGAGCGTGGCTGACCTGAAACAAGCAGCCGAACAGGGCGATGCCTACTCCCAGCGTCAGCTCTACCTGCGCTATTCGCTCAAGGGGCACAACATCCAGGCCGCAGCCTGGGCCGATAAGCTCATCGCCAATCTCACCGAAAAAGCACAGGCCGGCGACCAGAAAGCCATGTGGATGCTCGCCCGCCTCTTCCTGAAGGGCGACAACGTTGTCCCGGCGGATATGGTGCGCAGCATCGAGTGGTTCAACCGCCTTTCTGCCGCTGGCGAGCCCTCTGCCGCCTTTATGCTGGGCGACCTCTACACCCAGCAGAACAGCCCCGAAGCTGCCGCCTCAGCCTATGCCAAGGCTTACAAGCTCTACAGCGATATGGCCGCCACCGGCGATAACGAGTCGCTGTACTGGCAGGGCTACATGGAAGCCAACGGTCTGGGCGTAGCCTCGAATCCAGCACAGGGCATTGCCAAACTCGAACAGGCGGCTGCCGCCGGCGAACTTCGCGCAGCCTACCAGTTGTTCAAAATCTATACCAAGGGAGTCGGCTCTGCCCCGGCAGATGAAGCCAAGGCTCTGCAATATGCCACCATGCTGGCAGACCAGGGCCAGGACGCCCAGATGGCCTACGTCGTGGCCGATGCCCACCTGAAAGGCAAGGGCACCCCGCAGAATACCGATAAGGGCATGCTGTACCTCAGCAAGGCCGTGGCCGCACGCGTACCCGCAGCCCTTTACCACCACGCCTGGCTCCTGCAGGAACAAGGCAAGCACAAGGAAGCGCTCGATGCCTATCTGGCCGCTGCCCAGCAGGGGCATGCAGATGCCGCTGTCAAAGCCGGCTCCATGCTCATCTTCGGTGAAGGAGTAGAGGCAGATTCCGCCGAGGGGCTCAAAATCCTCCAGTATGCCGATTCTGCACTCGAAAGCCCCTTTGCGCCCTACGAGCTCGGCCGCTACTACGACAGCGTGGGCGAGCCCTCCCTTGCAGATGAATACTACATCGCCGCCAGCAACAGGGGCTACCCCGCCGCCATGGCCCGCCGCGGTCTCCTCCACCTCGATCCCACCGCCCCCGTGGCCTGGAATCCCACTGCCACCTACCACTGGTGGAAAACCGGCGCCGATGCGGGAGATTCCACCTGCACCCTCTACCTCCGCCTCTACCTCTTCGTCTTCGTTCCCTTGCTCCTCATCCTCGTCTTCGGTCTGCCCCTGTACTTTGTGCACAATCTGGTAAAGCGCCGTCAGGAACGCGAAGATTAATCCCGCCAAGTCACTCAGGAAAGCGCAGCTCATGACGCGGCACGAAAAGAAAGCCACCCGGCTTCTCGCTCTCGCCTGCCTTTCAGCAGGGGTGCTGCTCCTGCTTTTCGGAGGCGAACAGATGGAAAAGCCCGCTACCCTTCTGCTGGGGCTGGGCAGTGTGGCGGCCCTCGTCCGCCTTGCCAGCTTCTTCCTCTCCCGCAAAAGCCGCAGGAACAAGCGCCGCAATGCATACTCACAAGCTTCTGCTGAAACAGATGCAGAGCTCGCACTCCGCATCATGACCATGCGCGATGACGGACGGCGGCACTACGAATCCCTCCCCCCGTCAGCCCGCAGAAAAAGCATCTTCGGCGGCAAATAAACTCTTTCATATTCCCCCGTAGTTCTCTTTTCGCTAAAGGTTATTGATTTTCCCGCGCAGGAGGTGCGTCACACCTGCATGGACCAGGAAAAGATACAGGAAACGGAGGAGAAGGTGAAGAATTGGCTGGCTGACAAACAGCACCGCAGGTGCTGCAAGGCGGCTATGTACGCGGCAAACGCTGTGATTCTCATAGGGCTCACAGCCGGGTTGACCCTGCTCTGGGTAAACGAATTGCGCAAAGCAGGCCGCCACCACTGCTGCACCACAGGTGGGGACAAGTAAGTCCCCGCCCACCCGCGAGGAAGCGGAAAGCCCTGCGTGTACCGATACACGCAGGGCTTTTTTCCGTCCGCTCCGGCCGCCGCTCGAACGCGGGACCCCAAGCTTAGAAGGCTCGTGCTCTATCCAACTGAGCTACCGGAGCAGTGATGCGCGCCTATCCTACCACCCACCCCGCGCCTTGGCAAGCTTTTATTTGACATGAGGCGTGGCAGCTGCTACGATAAGGGCACGTGGCCAAGCCGCTCACAGAGATTGTGGCGAAATCCCCTGCCTTTGCCGGGGAGCTGGCTCGCCTGTGCCAAGCCGCTTCGGCAGAGGAGCCCGTGGTGCTGGAGCGCGTGAGCCCCGCAGCCTATTCCTTTGTGGCCAGCATGGTGGCTGCCGCCTCCGACAAACCGAGGCGCGTGTGGGTGGTGGCCGATGCCCTGCCCATTCAGGAACGCCTGGCCGCCGAGTGGCCGCTGTGGGATGGCCCGCAGGCCGTCTTTGTGCCCGAGCAGGAAATCCACATCAACCACGGCGTGTCCGACCCCGACCTCGCCGCCGAGCGTCTGGAAGCGCTGCGAGCCATAGCGGGGGCTCCACGCGCCACCCAGGCCGTCATCGTGACCGCTGCAGCGCTGCAGCAGCCTGCCCCCAGTTTTTCCGCAGGCGCCGGCTTCACCCTCACCCTGCAGGTGGGGAGCGAATACCTACTGGATGACATGTGCACCGCCCTGGCCGACCACGATTTCGAGCGCGTGGACCAGGTGACAGGCCGCGGCGAATGGAGCCTGCGCGGCGGTATTCTCGACGTCTTCCCCCTGCAGTCGGCCTGGCCGCTGCGTATCGAATTCTTCGGCGACGAGGTGGAAAGCATCCGCGCCTTCGATATCGACTCCCAGCTTTCCTTCAAGAAGCTCGATTCCGCCGACCTGGTGCTCGAGGAACCGCCTGCCGACCGACCGCTGCGCGACTGGATAGGGCGCGATGACTGGGTAGTGAGCCTGCCGGGCTGCGGCGTGCCGGGCCATGTGCTGGTGTATGAGCTGCCACCGGACCGCGACGATGTGCTGCCCGATATCAACAACGTGAACGCGCGCGACAACACCGCCATCTTCGGCACCCCGCTGGGCAGCTTCGAAACAGGCGATTTCGTCATGCAGGAGGCCCGCCGCCAGCTCGCCGGCATGGAGCTGCGCAAGTGGCGCGAGCAGAAGTGGCGCGTGGTCATGTACTTCCCCCACGAGGGCGAGAAAAGCCGTTTCGAGGAAATCTGCGGCGAGGACGATGCGTGGAGCGGTGTGCAGAGCCGCGATGGTGACCTGCCACTCGGTTTCTCCATCCCCGGCGCCAAGCTCGCCGTGCTCTCCGCCGCCGAAATCTTCGGCCGCTACTCCACCCCGCGCAGCCGCAAACAGGACGACCGCACCGACCGCATGCGCCGCGAGCGAGCCCAGGCTCCGCTCCGCGAAATCGAGGAGGGAGACTACGTCATCCACGCCTCCCACGGATTGGGCAAATTCGTTGGTATTGTGCGCAATGAGCAGAGCGGCGAGGAGGAGATTCTCATCAAGTACGCAGACGGTGTACTGCTACGCATTCCGCTGCAGCAAAGCCACCTGGTGTCTAAATACATCGGACTGGGTGCAAAAACACCCGAACTGAGCAAGCTGGGCGATGCCCGCTGGCGCCGCGCCTGCCAGGCTGCAGAGAAGGCTGTGCAGGACTACGCCGCGCAGCTGCTCGAGGTGCAGGCCGAGCGCGAGAGCAACAGCGGCTATGCCCACCCTGCCGACTCGGGCTGGATGTGGCAGTTCGAATCCAGCTTCCCCTACCGCGAGACGCCCGACCAGCTCCGCGCCATCTCCCAGACCAAGGCAGACATGGAAAGCGGCCGCCCCATGGACCGCCTCATCTGCGGCGACGTGGGCTTCGGCAAGACCGAGGTAGCCATACGCGCCGCCTTCAAATGCGTGACCGGCGGGCGGCAGGCGGCCATCCTGGCGCCCACCACCGTGCTCGCCGCGCAGCACTACCGCACCTTCCGCGCACGCATGAGCGAATACCCCGTGCGCATCGAGCTGCTCAGCCGCTTCACCCCCGCCAAAAAGATAAAGGAAATCGTGGCCGGCATAGCCGATGGTTCGGTTGACATCGTCATCGGCACCCACCGAGTCATCTCCAAGGATATCACCTTCAAGAATCTCGGCCTCGCCGTCATCGACGAGGAGCAGCGCTTCGGCGTGCGGCACAAGGAGCAGTTCAAGCGCATGTTCCGCATGGTGGATATGCTCACCCTCTCGGCCACCCCCATCCCGCGCACCCTCTATGTGGCGCTCATGGGCGCGCGCGATATGAGCACCATCGAAACCCCGCCGCTCAACCGCCTGCCCGTGCAGACCGCCGTGTGCCCGTACAACGAAAAGCTCATCGCCGATGCCATCGAGCGCGAACTCACCCGCGGCGGCCAGGTGTTCTTCCTGCACAACCGCGTGCAGAGCATCCTCAAGATGAAGGACGAGCTCCAGCGCCTCGCGCCCAAGGCACGCATCGTCGTGGGCCACGGGCAGATGGACAAGGGCGAGCTCGAGCTCATCATGCGCGACTTTGTGGATGGCAAGGCAGATATCCTGCTCGCCACCAGCATCATCGAAAGCGGCATCGACATCCCGAATGCCAACACCATCATCATCGACCGCGCAGATCGCTTCGGTCTGGCAGACCTCTACCAGCTGCGCGGCCGCGTGGGGCGCGGCGGACACCGAGCCTATGCCTACCTCCTGCTCCCCCGCCAGGCGCTCTGCACCGGCGACGCCCGCAAACGCGTCTCCGCCATCAAGCAGTACACCGAGCTCGGCAGCGGCTTCAAAATCGCCATGCGCGACCTCGAAATCCGCGGCGCGGGCAACCTTTTAGGCACCCAGCAGAGCGGCCACATCGCCGCCATCGGCTTCGAGCTGTACTGTCAGCTCCTCCGCCAGTCCATCGAGCGCATGCAGGGCAAGGTGCCCACCATCCGGGCCGAGGCCACCTTCAAGGCCGACTTCATCTGCCTCAGCGAGGCCAGCATGGCCACCCGAGCCGATGCCGACAAACTCCTCGGCGCCTACCTTCCCGCCACCTACATGGAATCCACCAAGGCCCGCATGGAGTCCTACACCCAGCTCGCCCGCGCCTGCACCACCGACGACGTGGATGACCTCGACCGCCAGTGGCGCGACCGCTTCGGCCCCCTGCCCCGCGAAGTGAGCCACCTGCTCACCGTCCACAAAATCCGCATCCTCGCCACCCGGCGCAACATCTCCAACGTCGAAATCAGCGGGCAGAAACTCATGCTCACCCGCAACAACGACTACATCCTCGACAACAAGCGCTTCCCCCGCCTCCAGAAAATCAAACCCGCCGACAAACTCCGCGAAGCCCTCCACATGCTCCAGACCATGTAAGGTGGGATTTTGGATGTTGAATTTTTAATTTGGGATGTATAAAGTTCCTCGGGCAAGTATGCCCGAAAGTTTCATGCAAGCCCTGGCTTGCATGATTCCCTAAGGTGACTTGCCGCCGAAACTCCGGCAAGTCGGAAGGTGTAAATTTCCTCGGCCTGCGGGCAGATTTGTGGGCAAATGGCTCACCTTAGAATCGTTCTAATGGGCAGAAATTTAGGCAGGGGCGTGTTTTTTGTTGTCGGGGTGTTGTTGTTGCGGGGGTATAATGGGCGAGTAACCTAGTTTGCGATTAGCGTTTATTTGCGGACAGCTGGTGGGTTGGCACAGTCGCAGGACTCGTGCCGGGGGGCTAGGGCAGATTCTAGGACACCTCGGCTTCCGACAACACGAAAAAGCCTTGCAAATCAAGGATTTGCAAGGCTTTTATTGAAATACGAAGTATAAGATTCGAACTTATGACCCCATCCGTGTGAAGGATGTGCTCTACCACTGAGCTAACTTCGCTTTCTTGTTTCGCCCCCTTAGTGGGTGCGGCGAAATAATACACGAATCACTCACCGAATGCAAGCCTTTTTTTATATTTTTTGCAAGAAAATCGACATTTGTTTGTACTCCTTTCCTACCGCGTTGAAACTCTTTCACTTCCCCATCAGCTGTATGTTTCCTCGTAACGGCGGGCGATGGTGCTCCAGCAGTAATGTTGGCGGGCAAGCGCTTTCATCGTGGTGGCATTCTGCTGCAGAGCCTCTGCGGGAAGCTGCAGCAGGAGCTCGGCGAGTGATTCCGCAGAGCTCCAGTAATGAGCCTGCTGCCCTGTCGTCTCGCGGTTGTAAACCACATCATAGGCCAGAATCGGCACCTCGCAGTGCATGGCCTCCACCAGGCTGGGGTTCGTGCCGCCTGCGCTGTGGCCGTGAATGTACACGCGGCAGTTGCGGCGCAGGGTATACAGCTCATCCAGATCGTATACCGCATCCACCAGGCAGATGTTATCGTCTCCCGCGTAGTCGGCCTTCAGTTGGCAGCCGTATTCGCTGCGGTTCCAGTTGCCCACGAACACGAGCTTCTGCCCGCTCAGTCGAGCGGCTTCCAGAATCACGTGGCAGTTGTTCTCAGGCTCAATGCGGCAGAGGGAAAGCGCATAGCCCCCCGGCGTGAGCCCGCGGGCAGCCAGCATTTCCAGCTGTCGCTCCTGCGGCACTTCGCGCACCGCATGGTCGCCGCCATAGGCAATCGTCACTGATTCGCGGCCATATGTCTCGGTCACATAATCGGCAATGCCCTTGTTATCGGCCACCACCACATCTGCAGCGTGCACGGCACAAGCCTCCGACAAGCGCAGGAACCACTTCGCCAGGCGCCCCCACTTCTCACGGCGGTGTTCCAGTCCATCGATATTCACCACCAGGCGCCCGCGGTACAGCCATCGGAACAGCGGCAGTACCACGCAGCCGCTCACCCCCAGCACCAGCACCACATCATAGCCACGCCCCAGCACCCGCAGCAGCGAGAGCATATCGTAGGGAATGCTCTGCACCCCGTTGGCATGCAGCGGCACATACTCCAGCTTCGCGCCCTTGTATTCCGTCAGGCGTTCCTTATAATCCCAGCTGCTGCAGAGCACGGTGTACTCCACCTCCGGAGAGGCATTTCCCCCTATCATATTCTCCACCAGAGTCTCAAAGCCGCCATACTGCGCCGGCACACCTTGCGTGCCGATGATTGCTACATGTTTTTTCATGCTTCGTTCTTTATAATAGTTTCAACCTTATTCACCTGACGCTGCAGGCTATATTGAGCCGCAGCGCACTTCGCGGCAGCGGACATGAGGGCATACGCTGCGCTATCCTCAAACAAGTTCCGCAGGTGCGCCGCTATCGTATCAAGCTGTTCCACATCTGCATGGTAGCCGGTCACGCCCAGCTCCACCATCTCTGCGATGCCCCCCACCGGCGGCACAATGACAGGAAGCCCCGCAGTCATGGCCTCCAGCGCCGTCATGCCGAAAGTCTCGATGAACAAACGAGGATTCGAGAGATTCAGAACCACAGCCGCTCGCTCATAGAAGGGCTTCACATCCGCCTGACGAGGGTATACCGTCAGGTTCGGCGGCAGCTCCATTTCCTGCTCCTGCCAGAATGTATCAATAGCCGACTGTTCATCATTTATCACCAGCACAAAGCGCAGCTCCGGCAGCATACGCGCCAACTGCACAAACTCACAGGTTCCCTTATATACCTTGAGCGAGCCCACCATGAGCACATCGCCCTCGGCCTTGCTTCGAGGTGGTTGTCCCTCAAAATGTCGAACGAACTCTTCCGGCAGAGCATTCGGCACCACGGTACACTTCTCCTGTCGCTGCAGGAAGCCGCACTGGTAGCGCGACACACAAATGATGCGCTGCGCCAACCGCTGCATCACCCGGCTGAGCATGCGGTAAAAGCCACCCTTCACAAAGGCATTCTCGTGGTAATGATACACCACCCGTTTACCCATCAGGCGCCCCGCCAGCGCAGGTCCCGCCGGCAGCAGCGTATTGATGTAAAATACCACGTCCCGACAGAACAGATAGCGCCAGGCCAGCAGAAAAGTCCACAGCTGCACCAGAGCATAGCGCAGCAGAGTCACCACGGCGTTATCCGAATAGCGGTAGGGATAATGGTGCAGGCGCACCCCGGCATCGGTCAGAGCATCCAGCACCCCGCCCCTCGATGTATATAAATCCACCAGCCAGCCACGAGCAGCCAGCTCACGCAGCACCGGCGCCAGCACCTTCGGGCTGCCGCTGTAGTCATTGTACAGGTGAAAACAAACCAGGTGTTTCATTACGAGAACAATCGATGTCGTAATTCTACGGCCTTCAACATCATTTTATATACAAAGAAAGGGCACCATTGCAGCACCATATTCTGTATTCGGCAATTTCTGCTTAGAGGTTTACGAGGCAAACATCCACCATTATACCAAGGTGTATTTTTTAAAACATCCAGATATTTATGTTTTAATGGATGCGTGCAATTTGCGAACCATGGACGATTAAAAAATTCCTGCGTATAATGCACGACTATTGGCGAATGTTTTGCACGTTTCAATTCAGCATCGCTATAATATGATGACATCCCGAATAACCGCTTAATCTGACCAGCAGAAAACACAAACATTGGATTCATTACGTTATATTCCGGAGGCAATAGTTTGACATACCCTTTGCAAACATGATTAATCGTTCCTTGGTCATTGTGCGGAGGATTACCATGATGAAGATTAATGAAATTCCTACATTTATCTACAATCTTCATTTCCCGCCACAATTTCAGATTCAATAGAATAATACCTCCATCATTGATATATAAATCATCATCTCCCAGCCCTATATTCAACTTGTAATACCGATTAACCGTATCCTGTACACCTGCAACCAGCCTCCCTTCCATGTTAATATTAAACACCTCGTCTAAACCACGCAGGAAAATCGTATCACTATCAACGTACAGAACCCTATCTTTATCCTGAAGATATTCAGATAGAAACAATCTGGCATAGGCATTTCTGCTAAAAAGCGAACCTATTGTCTTATCAGGCACAACATCGTCCAAACTTATAAAATTGACAACATGCCCATGTTTTTCAACCAAATTAGTTATCAATTTAATAGTACCTTCTTTAAGATTGTCGGCAACGACAGAGAAGTCGTAGTCGACATCCTGTTTTGAAGTTACAATCAATGAAAGGAGCGAACAATATGCATGTTGGGCATAATTTTCATCAAAAGAATATGCAATATTAATTTTACACATATAACAAATTATAATTTTTCTTTATCAGACACACCAGAACCTCGTACCCACTATCGCTACACGAGAATCTCCCCTTATTAATTTTATAATAGAAAGAAAGTTGATACAATGAATAAAAGAGAAGGAGACTATGGATTCGCCCAACTCTGACAAACTCACAATTATCCCTTATCGAACGACAAACAAAATCAAATATCTTTTCTGGAGCCAACTTCAATTCCAACCTTGCCTGTTGAACAAAATAATGAATCACATCCATGTATGATGGAGCAAAGCATCTGGAATATTCAAAATCAAAAACAAAAAGGTGATTGTTTTCAACAAAGCAATTCCAGGGAGTAAAATCTCCGTGATAATACGACAGTATTGCTTCTGAATCAACACATTGATTTTCCACATAATCCAAAGCAAACTTAACAATTTCACTATCATGCGTCCGCATTGCCGACACATAATTTCTTAATTCCAAAATTTGCACATACACGTCGGAGTCACACCAGCGTACCTTTTTCTCTGTTTTTTCTACAAGTTTACAGAGAAACTCAGAGTGATAAGAAGACCACTTATGCAACAAGATGGATTTATCCGTTTTCGTCGTACTCTGCGCAAAATAACAGAGTCCTTCGCGCAGTTCCCCGCAGCCCAAGCAGCGGGGAATGCCACTCACACCGGCTGAGTTCAGCTCATCCAGCACCGCCTGCTCATGCTCAAACAAGCGGTACACCTCGCGGTGGTTGCACAGCTTCAGGTAACCCAGGATTTTCCCCTCGCGCCAGAACTGCAGGGTGGCCTTCTGATGCACACAGGGGGTACCGCCGAACAGAGCAAACTCCGCCCCCACACCGAACAACGAATCCGCCAGCACCTGCAAGTCAGAGCTCAGACGGCAGCGGAAAGTCTGCGCGCGCAGCACACGGCGCACGGGAGCCAGCCCATGCAGCAGGGGGAACAACAGCTTGAGCAGCTTACCCTTGGGCCCACTCGGTTGGTACAGGTGCATGGCGGTGCGCATACACCGTGCGGGCATCACCCAGCACTTCCCGTCCGCATTCGCAAAACGGTAGTACAGCGGAGCCTCAGCATTCTCCTCCAGAATCTGTTCCAACTCAAGCATTCTTTATCAGGTTGTTAAAAGCCTCGGCTATCTCCTGTCCCTTGGTCGCCCAGGTAAAGCGGCTGCCGGCTGCCAGAGCCGCACGGCCCATGCGCTCACGAACCGCAGCATCTGCCAACTTCAACATGGCATCCGCCATTTCCTGTACCAACTCGGCACGGCTCTTGCGGGGGAGAACGATGGCATATTCCTCCGAGAAATAGCGGGTGAAGCCGCCTGTATCCACGCACAGCAGCGGCTTACCGGCTGCCATGGAGTCAAAGGAAACCGTCACAGCACCCTCGCGCAGGCTGCTGTTCACCACCACATCGCAAGCTGCCATGTGGTGGCGGTATTCGTCCATGCTCACCTTACCCGGCATGCTCACCGCATCAGCCAGTCCCTCGCGGGCAATGATATCTTTCAGTCGTGCGCCATCGCCACCCTGCCCCAGCAGGGTCAGGTGCAGCTGCGGATTCTTCCGTACAGCAATGGCAAAGGCCTCCAGCATCACGTCGAAACCACGCCAGGCATCCAGACGGCCCACCGCCAGATACTCCACCTTCTCACCGGCAGCGGCGGGAGCCTCCGTGGCCGGCTGTTCCTCCACCGCCACGTCGGTGAAAAGAATGGCCTTGCTGCGGTATTTCTCGGGAATGGCAGCGCGCATATCCTCCGTCTTGCAGAGGATGAGCGAGGCACGGCGACAACGGCGACGGAAGCCGAGGTTCCAGCGCATGGCGCCGACGGCCAAGCGACGCACGGCCTCAATCAATCGGCTCTTGCGACCATAGTAGCGGGAGTAATCCTGCGGTATGGTTTCAGCCCCGCCGATGGGTCCCCACACAAATCGCTGCTTCTGCCCCCAGCGGCTCACCGGCCACAGGGCATTGCCGTATGTCAGGTGGTGGAACAGCTCAATGCCGTTCTCCTTCATCGTACGCCGTACCAAAGCATTGGCAAACCACTGCCACAGCACATAGTAGGTGCGCACCCCGCTAAGCCCGCGCTTCCACCACTTCGCCCACTGCGGCAGGTCAAAGTACAGGAAGTGAATGCCCGCATACTCGGGGTGCTCCGCAATCCATGGCTCGATGGTGTGCTGATTGCTCTTGCGCGTCAGCACCCAAAGCTCGAAATGTCGGCTCATCTCCAGCACCCAGTGCCAGCCCACACCAATCTCCGAGCCAAGCCCAGGCTCGCAGGCATAGGCAGAAACAAAGATTTTCGGTTTACTTGTCATGATTTTTCACTATTTTCAATTTACGAACATCCAAGAGCCAAGGAAGCCAAGACATGATAACAAAGCACAGAATATACGCAGCCAGCAAACTTAGCAGACAGCAAGCCACTGTAATTCCATAGCCACTCCACGGACAATACTTCTTCAAAAGTGTACCAAACAAAGCAGGACACACTCCGGAGAAAAAGTAAAAAACAATGGAATTGCGACCAACATACTCGAGCAGCTTTGTCCTGGGCAAACGCAGACACACTGACACCAGCACAGCAATACTGAGTAAAGAAATCAACAATCCGGGAATATTCATCCTACACCCCATCACCGTGTTCAGAGCGAATCCCAGAGTATAATCTGCACCCAAAGCTACGACCAAAGTACTCGCGCCAATTATCAGGAATATATTCTTCTTCATGAAGAGCAGAACCTTTGATTCGTAATTCCACAGCATACCGCCCATCACCATGAAAAAGCACGCCAGCATGCCGCTCTTATAATACCACGGGAAATGCGAATCACTCTGCATACGAAGTAACAAAGCAACACATCCCAGAATAACAGTAGCTATTGTATACAGCCACACGTTGCGGAACCGGCTCAGGAACAGAGAAAGCAGTATTATCTGAGCGACAACCAGACATGAAGTGAACCAATACGATGTTCCCCCGAGCACTCGCCAGATATAATCTGCAGCCGAACAACCCTCCCCGTGATAAATCATCTTAGGCAGAAATATCACAGACGAAAACACCAAAGTGGGCACAGCGAGCCGGAAAAACAAATTAGCAAGCCCGACAGAATACCACCCATCACTTGTAAGCATGGGCATATATTTACGGAACATCAGGTACCCACTCACGAAGAAGAAAGCATTCACGTAAAACGGCTGCAGAAAAAATCCATACGAAACTCCACCCGTCCCATAGTAGGCCTCACTATGAAGCAGGTACACGGAAATCATACAAATGGCTTTTACCGCATCGACCCAGTGTAAACTTTTATTCATTTCAAGCCCAATCGTTTCAGGTTCTTCTTGTGCTGCTCAGCAAAGAGATAGCTCAGGATGGCATGCACCGCCTGCTGCGGCGTACCTTCATTCAGGAACAACTTGTACCCCGGCTTGCCGGCCAGATAATCCAACTTCTCGTTGATGAAGCGAATTCCCGCCTCATCTAGCTCCTGTTTGCGATCCAGAATGCTTTCCGCGCTTGCCGTCAGCAGGATGTTGTAATCCAGCGAAGGGATGAACAGCTTGCCGAACCAATACAGGAAACGCAGAGGCAGATAAATGCGGCTGCGACGGCTGTCGGCCATGATATCCGTGTAGTAGCGGTCAAAAATGACCAGACGCGTGATGCGGGTCTGCGTCTTCACTCGAAGGAAATAGCCGAGAATATAGTCCAGTGCGTAATACGCCAGGCGAATGAGCGAACTTATTTTACCCGTTTTGCCACCGCGGTGGGGCTTGCTGTAGTCCCGGTCTACTTCCTTCTTCACCCCGGCAGCATGAGCCACCTCACCCAGATTGCCGAAGAGTGTGGGACGGAAGTGGTACAGGACATGTGCCGTACGAAACACTGCTCCCAACTTCTCAATGCAAAGGTCAATCACCGTGGTCTTGCCACTGCCGTCCGGGCCCGTGAAACCCACGGTAAAGCCTGTGTGGGAGCACAGGTAATTCCCCACAAAGGTGCGCAGGAAGTTCAGGATTCCCCACGCCTGCCCGAAAGGACGGCGCAGCATATTGTACCCCAGCGCGCGCAGCAGCAAATGCAGTTTTCCTGCCTTATCACAAGCCTCTGCACTCGACATGCCATACAGGCTCTTCAGCTTGCGCTGCACCACCTCGCTATTCTCTGCAGCTGCGCGGGTGACAGTGTATTTTTCAGGATACGCCACGCCCACGGCTCTATCATACAGATATTTATCCAGGAATTCCCATTCCTTGCACACGTGGTACAGGAAGCCGTTGAACACACGCCCCTGCAGCAACTCCTCCGCCGAGGCCAGGCGAATGCCGAATACCGAGGTATCGAAGAAGAAGTCCCATTGCACCAACTCAGTATACTCCTCTGTTTCATGAGCCACCACCCATGTATGTACTCTATCACTCTGCAGAAGGGTGATGAGCTGCCAGCCGAGCCCTGTTATCACGTCGAGCAATTCTCGGTGAATGCGTTTCCATGTTTTACGGGAGAGTATGATATCGATATCGCGGCTGGTATTGAGCTTAGGAAACCCATCAAAATTACGCAGCACCGCATACTCGGCTTTTTCATTCAGCAGAGCAAATACGCATTCGTATAACTTTTGTGCAACTGTTACTTTTTCTTCCATATTCCTGAATTACTTAAAACTTTCTGCCATAAATAGCCCGGCTGCAGCCAGAGCGACTTCAAAATATTACCAACCGCCGGCACGAATTTCCGCTGTTTCAGCAGGAAGAAACCACGACGCAGTGCATCAGCCGCAGCCGATTCCTTTTCCAGACGATGCATCTCGGCGGCACTCAGAGAATCCTTGAACTCTATAAAAGTCAATTCCTTCTCCCCAGCCCGACGGCGCAGCAAATTAGTCTTCACATGCCGCATCCGCAGGAGCATACCCAGAGAGTTAGCAGAGAGTGCCTGTTCGTGCTTACGATAATGACACAGCACCTCCGGCACCACAACAATGGCCTTCCCTTCGGTATAGAAATCGCTCATGCGTGTCCACAAATCAAGATCTTCGCACAGATCCTGATACCGTGGTTTCCCATCGGGGAACCCCTGTACAGCTCGACCACCAGCACGGCGAAGCAATTCCATATCAATAATTGCCGTCGGCTGCATGAATATCAGCTTCTTGCGCTCAGCTTTATGGTAGAACTCTTCTTTCGTCTTGCAGCCGATAAAGATACCGCCAGGCAACTTTTCACCCGCAGAATTGATGAAGCGATGATAACAGCCCACCGCCATCAAATCAGCATCAGACTTTATTGCCGAATAGAGCTTCTCGACCAGCGTCGGCCGCGGACAGTCATCAGCATCCACAAAGAGAACATACTTCGTCTGCACATGTTCCTCAACATACTTGCGCCCTCCCGCCAAACCCTGATTGACCGGAAAATCCACAATACGGTGAGGAAACGGATGCTCCTCAAAGAACTGCGTAATCACAGCTCGAGAATTATCCGTCGAGCAGTCATTCACTATAAGCAGCTCAAAATCTCGACAGGTCTGCGCCATCAGGCAAACCAGAGTCTCACGGATGTAACGCTCGCTGTTATAGGCACAAATGGCTATTGTCAAATCAGCATTCATCTTCTGGTGTATTTTCTAGCAAAATAGAATTGTGTAGCAAATAACATTATAACAGCCCACGAGTATGCAATATTCCCGATTCCGGCTCCGAGAACTATTATAAATATAATAAATGGGACCGAAGTCACTTTAATGGAACAATAAAAAACGAGACATAACGAAAAAATATAACTAATTAAGCCGTAATCATTAATACAACCCAACATCCGTTTATTTGAAAGAGGCCCACCTTCTAATGCAGAATCAGTTCCTGATCCGAACCATGTTTCTAATTTGGTTACATCAAAATTGTTTATAGTATTCAATAACGGCAATACACGCACAGCAGCGCTACCATCAACGTCAACCACATTTTGAGTATCGCCTGTCATAGCAGCCTGAGCTACAGATGTTGCTCGATTCAGGTTTTCATTCTCCATATAAGGGGCAGCAAAAAAGATGGCAACAAAAAAAGGGATTGCTACAGCGATATACTTACGACGCAAAAAAAGCAACGAAAGAATGCCCAACACAATATACGCCGTACCGCTACCCATGGTCAGCATAGCCCAGAGGAAGCCAATGGTCACCCACTTATGTTCCCCTTTGAACCATTGTTTAAAGGGTATATCAGAACCTCGGGCATATTGATTACATTTAAAGTATGTATAAAACAATGCACCCATAATACGAGCAGAGGAAGAAGGTTCGTGTGATAAAGAGGGTAGCTTATGTATGGAAAGATAGAACTGATTATCCAAATTGATCAGGGGCATAAAGCGTATACCTACTAAAATGCAGCATTGCTGTAGTACCAGACATCCCGCATAGGCAAGTATCAGCCAACGGACAAGCTTAATGAAATACTCCAACGTAAAGGCACCTTTATACAACAAGTTGTAAAACAAGATGAAGGTCATTATAAACATTCCGGAATAGGCAATCGTCGAAAAACGGAAGCCCGGATGCAGATAAGCCGACAGGAAACAACTCAGCCAGTAGAGTCCCCCAAACAACACAGCCTTGGAAAAAAAAGCACAACGAGTGAAGATGATAAGAGGCGCCACACACATCGACACAACCTTGATTGGACTAATGTTGCCACCTTCAAAATAGTGCATGTGAATACACATGAGCACCAGATAAAAGGTTGCAATCTTAGTATTCAGGCATAGCTTTTCCTTAGGCATGCGACTCCTTTCTCTTCCCTGTCAGGAAGGGAAAATGGTGATTGATAAGATAAACAGTTGGGTACTCCACCAGCATCGTTACGACAAAGCATACTATTGTTACCCACCCCACAAACTCTGATATCTGCAGCCACCGCTCGCAAAAGGTCTCGCACATGACCTGATAGATGGAATAATGGGTCGCCATCAGAATGAGTGAATTCTTTCCCCAGAATGAGAAAAACTGATTGATACGAAGACTTTGAATAGAGGAAAAGATTAGGAACAAGCCCAAAGGCCCCCAAACCGGAGCAAGCCAAGCCCACACTACGCTACAAGTACTCGGTAACATAGAAAACAAGTAATTTGCAAAGAAATAACTGAAGCAAGCTAGCACTACACCGATTACCAAAACGACAACCTTTGACATCTTTCGAATTTTATACTCAAAGAGCCTAGACAAATAGAAAGAGAATAAAATAATTGGCCACCCCCCCATGAAATTGCGTACTGTACGGAAAGGTGCATCTATAATACGGAAGATATCATTCTGATATGCATAGTGAGCCGACCACTTACCATACCCCCAATACCAGACTAAAGTCAAAGCCAAAGCTACCAGCTGCCAATATAGCTTTTTGCGAATCATCCAGATAAAGATTAATTCGCCAAAGAAAAGAGCCGGCAGGAACCACAACGTACCGATACCTCGCAGCGTCAGCGTCTTGTACACATCACGCCCCAAAGTACGCCACTCCTCAAAGCCCAGAAGAATCCATATCAAATCAAACATAAGAATGACAGCAGAGAACCAGAGATAGGGTAAACCTAAGCTGCGCCAGCGCTTACAAGCAAGCTCCCGAACTGTTGGCAACTTTTCTTTCCCCTTCAATCCCATCAGCCAGCCACTGGTAAAATAGAAAGCAGAAATCATGAATGAACCTATCCAAGTATTAGGCCCATAAGGTATCAATCCAGCTTCAAAATGGAGCAGAGTGATGCAGACAATCGCCAGCCCCTTGAGCTGATCAATAGCAAGAGAGCGAGCTGGCTTGGTTGAGGGTAAATTTATCATTGCTGTTTCATTCTATATACAGTTATCATCAGAGACGTGTATAACCACATGGAAAGAGATGCTAACATACGGCCCAAACAATAATCTCCGCTATACTTGCGGATAAAGTACAGGCGGCTGCGCCGCCAATGCCGAAAACGAGGAATTGGATTCCCCTTAGCCGATTGAATATGTCGGTGGACAGCCTGCAAATCAGCCATGTAATACATACGCTTTCTGGCCTTCTCCACCTGACGGGAAAGGATGGCTTCCTCGCAATACAGGAAAGGATATTCATCGAAATAGCCTATTTCCTTGATAAACTCCATGCGCACCATCAAGCAACAACCGCTCACCTTGGTGCAAGAATGGCTTTCATAATACCGATCAATAAAATCGTATGCCTCTTTCTTTTCTTTTTTGCTGGAAAGCAACTCACGAATCCACCCAAAAGAAGAGCGCCAATCACCATCTCTCATCATGGGATTCTGGTGAATGCCCTCAGGGGTTACAATATCGGTTCCCCAGACGACAACATCTGATTGGTCTTTAGCCTGTGCGACCAATTTCGCAAGATAATCAGGTTGAGGAAACTCCATATCGGGATTGGCAATAAGCGCATATCGGTAACCCTTTTCTGCCGCATAACGCAGTCCCACATTATTGCCGGCATTGTAGCCTCTGTTCTCCGAAACAGGCAGGAACGTTGCACCACATTCGTCACACAGTTGCACGACCGCAGCTCTATCCTCTACTCTCGAGCAATTATCCACGATGATAATCTCCAGCTCTATGCCTTGCTGAGAGCGCAGGAAGCCCACACATTTACGACAATCCGCAGATGTGTTATAATTCAGAATGATAATCGGTAACTTCATACAAAATAGAATCAATTTGTTACTACTTGTTCGTATAAATCGACATAATCATTGAACCTTGCTGACATATCGTATTTTTTAGCATTCTCCAGACAAGCTGCTTGATAATGTTTTTTACCATTATCGCAAACCAGTTTAACTGAGTTTAACAAGGCCTCGTAATCCTTTTGAGCAACGACACAACCAGTCTGTTCTGTCACGCTCTCCGGGGAGCCACCCGTTTCATATGTCACAATCGGTGTACCGCAAGCAAGAGCTTCCAAATTCACGGTCGGAAAATTATCCTCAAGCGTAGGATTCACAAAGACGTCAGCAGCCGTATATACCTGCGCCAACTCCATCTGGTTCGTTGTCCTCTTAATATATTTCAATTTTGCGGTAGAATCACCTTCTTCTCCAACGACAACCACCAGATACTCATCCGGCAAATCTTCCGCCAAACGTAGCATTGTATCTAGACCTTTACGGAGAGACCACGTTCCGGCCACACCCAATACAATCCTCTTACATGTAGATCGAAGATCTTCATATAAAGGCCCAGTTGTGGGCTTGAATACGTCCAGATTGATACCATTGTTAATAAGCCGTATATCTCTTTCTCCTAAAAAGCTTTCTTTTGTGAGTCTGGCCAGCCACTCGGAAGGAGTAACAATGGTCAGATTGCGTATTCCTGTAAACAACTTCTTCTTTCTGCGATGGTTCCATGCAGACAAATCAAACCACCAACTGCGTGGCATATAGCCAATCTGAGGGCAATTGCCACAAGAAGCCTTCCAGCGTTCACATCCCACAGAATCAAAATTTATACATCTTCCGGTAAAAGCCCAGCAATCATGAAATGTCCAAATTACCGGCTTATCATACTTACGTAAAAAAGAGAAGAGTAAATCAATATTAACATACCAACCAACAATATCGTGCAAGTGAATAATATCCGGTTGTATTGATTTAATCTTGTGAATTAGTAGAATCGTTGCCAATACGCTACCACAATCCTGCAAATCTGTCATCCAGGAGAAATAGCGGTGTATGGTGTGCTCTACTCTGGTTCCAATGTAGTAGTGAAACTCATCTACTCGATGCAGATTCTCGCTCATACGAGTTCGCTTACTTGCAGTATATGCCAAATGGCCTCTTTCACGAGCAACACGTGCAGTATTCAGCATGATATTTCCCGTGCTGAACATGTCAGTTTGATTTATTTGAAAGACTTTCATATAACTTGTCTGCTATTTGTTATAAGATTAGTAAACATCTGTACCCATTCAGCAGCTATACCGCTTATATCATATAGTTTAGCCTTTTCTCGAGCAGAAGCAGCTATCCGCTCCCTCATACTTTGGCAGTTCATCAACATACTTAATTTATTTGCATAGTCTATTTTATCATACGGCTTTATAAGAATACCATTTATTCCATTATCAACGATTTCAGACGCTGCAAAAAAGCTATCAAATAACACTGGGACACAACCTCGCATCATAGCCTCCACTATCACAATCCCAAATCCTTCGGAAGAACTAGTCATGCATAAAATCGCAGATTTATCATAAAAAACATCAGGATTTTGCATTCCTTCAAAAGTCAATTTTTTACATTTCAATGACTTAGCTAATTTTTCATACATATCACGGTATGGACCTTCCCCCACGATAGAAGCGCTCCATTCTGGGTGATCTCTCTCAATTTTTGCCCATATCCGTATGAATCTGTCTATTCGTTTCTGTCCATATTCCAAACGCGAAACACAAAGCAACAACTTTTCTTTGTTCTTTCTTTGCCTATCTTCGATTACATTAATCCCATTAGGTATATAAAAAACTTTTTTTTCATCCAGCCATTCTTTGGCCCTGTTCGCTGCTTTTTTAGACAAAAAAACCATCGAGTCACTTAATTTGCCCACGCTAGTTATTAAGCTTTCCGATAAACGAATCAACTGATATCTCCTATATACCCAATAGCGGATCCATAATAATGCATCTTTTATCCATCGGAAAGGATTACGCCCCAACCTCTCACGGATAAAAAACGAAGTAGAAACTACATCAGGAGTATGATATATATCATGATGTAATACTGAAATGAATTTTACACCTATATTCTTTGCAACCGATGCACAACATGCAGTAAACTCATAATTCATTGCATTTTGATTAAGAATAATATTAATCTTATTTTCAACAATAACTTTATTAAAAAAAGATATATTTAACTCATTCGACACATCAAATGGAAAAGGGAAAAAGTAATGTTCTATATCCGCCCCATCATGAAATAAATCGTCATGATTTAAAGAAACAGCAACTGTCTTTATCCCATATCGTTTCCATTCTAGAGACAAATCATATGAGATACGTTCAATCCCACCAGTTAGTGGATTTATCGGCCTTTGCACTAAGATTGCTACATTCAGATTTCTCATAAATAATTTATTTTCTTGTAATAGCGAATATTATAATTTTCGCAACGCGATATAAAAATAACAACAAACCACAAAAATCACAATCCAACAATCGTAAATCTCTCAACTGCAATGCCCAATTCACCTTATGCTGTCGTATTGCTCTTCTAAGATAGCACTTATTCCTATTTTCCGTTCTATCTAAGACTTTAGTCAACCACACCAAATGGCAATTAAATAATGTTCTTTGTTCATACCTATTTTCCTCTATTCGTTTCGTCCAGCTTCCTAGGTTTCCTTGCCTGTACACTGACATCGCGTCTTTTAAGCAACGGATTTTTCCATGCATTGCACACCATATTTGTAAGGGATAATCCCCAACAGGGCACCCCTCAGCAAACTCAGAAAACCCATTCAATAAATCAGAGCGAAAACAGATACTTGCTGTTACTATAAACTCCCCCCCCTTCAAAAAGACATCTTTTGTCACCAGATTACAATCCTCTTTATCACCATAAGTCTTAATCCATTCTGTATCATGTAACTTTATCGTAGAAGCATGACAACACATTGAATAATCCGGGTGGGATTCGAGGAAGTCTACCTGCTTCTGGAGCTTGAGGGGATCTGTCCAGTAATCATCACCTTCACAGATGGCAATGTATTTCCCCTGTGCCTTGGGGAAGACAAACTTCTGGAACATGCCACGGACACCTTGGGAATAGAGATTTTCCTCATGGAAGATAGGGAAAATCTTATCGGGATACTTTTCAGCATATTCGCGGATGATTTCCGTGGTGCCATCGGTTGAGCAATCATCGTTGATGATGATTTCGATGGGGAAATTGCACTGCTGCATCAGGAATCCATCCAGGCACTGCCGGATGAACGGTGCGTGGTTATAAGTGATGCTGCAGATACTGACAAGAGGTGTAGTCATCAATAAGATTAATTTGGAAAATTGTTAATTATTTGCCGTACGGTTGGTTCAGGCCTGTAGTCAATACTGTAATCCAGCAAGGGTGTAATGTGGATGTCGATGATATGTTTATCAAAATGAGTCAAGAGCATTTCAACAAATCGACCATGATATACTGCGTAAATGGCAGGAGTCAACTTATATTGTCGCGATTGTATTATGCCAATCTTAATGCAACTCGAGCAAGAATCTTCAGTCGGCCTTATCCTGAACCACGCTTTGCCATTCCATTGTTGCGGAGTATGAGTAAAATCTCCGTCTTCATCGACCGACCATGTATCACTAAAATCACCAGTCAACCTGTTGAGGAAAGTCTCTCTGGTTGATGCGTCATTTAACTGTAAAATAATCGCCATATCTGTTTTTTATGTGGTTATAGAATCTTTATCCTCGCCATTGTCCAGCAGAGACGTCTCACACTTCGTTACTTTCAAAGAGTTCTTTACATCAATTTTACTTATATATGTAATCTCGTCTTTGTGGGAAATAAAAGTAGTGAATAATTTAGAATACGCGCTACCTACGACGCCATAAAAACGTTTCATTACTGGAGCCTTCTGTACTCCTGTGCAACCGCATCCAAGGATGTGAGATTCGGAAATATCCTTGTAAGAAGACACGTAGTAGATGTTTCGAATGCCCAGCTGATATGCTTTTTTAGCACAAAGCACACAACACTGATCGGTGGTGAATAAACAGCCTCCTTCAATTCCCATGGAACCATATTTGGCAAGTTGAAGAAATGCATTTTCTTCTGCATGAAGACTTCGAGTATGAACCTGATTACCCTCTTGCTTCCTATTCGAAGACGTATATATGTCCTTAAAGCAAAAATACAAGGGCAAACCAGATATCATCGCTTGCGAACACTTATACTGTCGCAGGAGCATATTTACAACCTCTTTAAAATCACCATTTTTTTCAAATGTACTATAATCTTCAGCAAACTCGTCATTCTCCAGATTCTGCATGCATCTCATTGTACAAGGCATTTGACCATCAGGAACAGAATTCCAGCCAATTGCTTTAACCGAGTAATGCTTATCGGTAACAACCGCTCCCACCTGACGAGACAAGCAACCAGAATTCATCTTTGCAGTGAAAGCAATCTGCATGATTCTCTCGTGAGCTGTTGGTTGCAATAATCCAGGATGGAGCATTAGCGCAGCATATCTGCCAACCTGCTCCACCAGATGATTCTGATTGTCGACAATATTTTCCACGTGAATATCAGCCATTTCTATGCACATATTGGCCGACACCTGTACAAAACCGCGTTCCAGTTCAATTCCTTTGCTATTAAACTCTCTTCCCTCTACCTTATCCGGACCATCCAATGAGGCCAAAGACTCGTCAGAATAGCCTAGTTCTTTCAATCGAGACAGACGGGGGGCTTCATCCATGTGAACAGCCAAAAGGAAGAATGACGAATAACGCTCTCGAAAGAAGAGCACTTCATAGGGATTTTTAATCCCATCGATAGCAACTCGAGTTGGCTTATTTTCTTTCTTGGCTTGCCGATGAATCATTTTTATAAACTGATTAGCTGTCCATGCCAATACAGCAGGGGTATCCTTCCAGGGTTTATGGTTAGGATGAATATCTAGTTGTTCTTCTTTTCCAATAGCTTTGTCAATATTGTTTGAGGGAGTTGATATCCAACCACATTGGCGTATAGAGTTTGCCCATCCTCGCATGAGTTCGCTCAACTCCCATGAGGAAAGGTTGCATTTATCAAGGAGTATTTCTTGTTTGAATTTGTGAATATCATCAAAAAAAGAAATCAAATTCCCGTTAGGTTCTGTTTGTCCAGGGGTTGTAAAATACTCGTAATATTCTTTTGCTTTCTCTCTCAGCGTTGAGAACTCGTTCCAGATTTGATCAGTTTGACCATCTATCTTTTTGTCAATCAAGCCGACAAACGTAAACTTATCGATCAGAAGAAAGAAGAAGAGAATCATGTCACTCATTTTAATAACATGAAATGGTTCCCATATAGAAGAAAGGTAATTATTTACAATTTGCGCTTCTCGATATTTCCAATATGCAGATACTGGATTCTCTTCTGCTCGGTTTTGGTTATTTTCTGATTTAGCATGCTGAGCGCGGCTGATACAACATGTTTGCAAATTCAGAGAAAGCTCACGTCGAGATTTTTCCAAAACTTTGGACGCGGTGCTACACCCCGCACCAATCTTTCCTGTAATCCCTACCACAAGATAATCACCTCTCAATTTGTACAACAAATCGACAATATTGAGATTTTTCGTTTCTGGACGTTCCGATGTAGACATATAAATAAACTAGTAAAGAGTTTCCAATACGACCGGTTGAAGTTCCTTGCATGCTACACAAGGCAAGTTTGCAGAAATCAGGTTTTCTTCAGTTTCTTTACCTTGCAACCAACGAACAATCTGAGCAGGAAGATTAACGCCTGCCAGATGAGAGAATGGATACTGCCCACCAAAGCGACAATTCATCTCAAGAACATACACCTGATTATCGGCAATGAAGCAGTCTACATCCAGATTTCCTTTATGTCTGGAAAGCCTACCAAGCTGCTTACCGACTTCTTCCAATCTTGAATTTTTATACACTTTTGCGATATCAGTTTCGCCGGCTCGCATAGCCAGCTTCTGTTTCGTTACAACAGTCACGTTTGTTCCATTCAGGTCATTGATAACATCCAATCCGAACTCATCGCCGTTAATCTTTTCCTGAATTAGAACAGAGTGTTCTATATCTGCTGCCGATTCATACTTCAAATACGAACCGGCGATGGCTTTCCTGACTTTCTTACAGAATACTCTTAATTCATCTTCATCATCAGCAATGAACACGCCTATACTGCCCATTCCCCAACGAGGTTTCACAACCAAAGGATAACAGATTTCATTCTGATACAGCGCCAGCAAAGCAGCATCTTCGGTCAGATAGCTCTTTGGGGTCGCGATATCATTATCTCTAAGGAAACAGTATGTTTTCCATTTATCGTTACATATTTCAGCGAATTCCTCTGAGGGAACCATAACCGTCACACCGGCAGCTTCGAATAATCGAGCGTGTTTAGCCAGAATAGGAATATCTATATCAAACAACGGGATAATTGCGCTGATATCGTGCTGTTTGCAGTATGTTTCCAAAAAGGAAATATAGTTACCATCGTATATTCCGGGAGTGATAACAGACACATCTGCCTGACTCAACGCATAAGTCTGAATGCTGTTACCTGCATGTACCTTGCCGGAACCAGCTAAAGCATCCTGAAAATACTTCACCATGTATCCTCGTCGGCCTACTGACGTGAGAAGAATATTCATATTTTTAAGCCGGCATTGCATCTTTGTCTTTTTTACATCTGATAAATTGTAGGATTCATCAATTTCAACAAACCCCATTTTTTTATACAGCTTTATTGCAACATTATTGTTTGTAGACACTTCTAACTGTATTATTCTTCCATTTTTCAACGTGACAAAATCTAGACATTTCTCCAAAAGAGTTTTCGCAATTCCCATATTTTGACAAACAGGAGAAACACCCAGAAAAGGTATATAAGCCTCTCTAGCTTCATTAAAATATACTGCTAAGACCCCTACAAGATTGCCATGGTTGTACGCTGTAAATAAGCAAGATTTAGAATGAAGTTTGTTTGCATAATCAATCAATTTCACTCTTGAACTCAGTCGAGGAGTAAATAAGCAATCGACATTTTCAAGGAACTCATAAAGGCGGAATGGGGTTAACGCCTTAGATGTATCCGTAGAACACTGGAATTGATATTCTATCATATACACTTTCTTTCTATCATATCTATTTCATTCATCCTATAACAGAAGGTAGAGAAGAAAGCAAAGTATATACTCCTCCAGTATTCCAGAACACAATCCTCTTACCTTTGAATGAAGCAGGCTCTTGTTTTATGATATTCACCATACCATGCCATGCTTTACCGACATATATCGGATCAACCAGAATACCTTCGTTTCTCATACAATCGTCGATATCCGAATGCAGCATCACAGAACTCCTCGCATATCCGCCATACAAGAACTGTTCATAATACTTAATATTGGAAGGCGAATCATCCAAGTTTGCTTCAGTATTGTTTGACAAATATTCGCGCAACTCTTTCAATAGTTCTTTCAAAACACTTTCTTCCTGTAACCATGCCCTTGCGACAGAAATCGCATGTACCTGCGCTTTAGGGAACCACAGAGCTGCACCCGTGCTTAGACCAGCCAAAGTAGTACCGGTCCCACAGGCAACGAAAATATGGTCAACATCTGCCAGCTGCTGCTGTAGCTCATCGACAGCTCGGAAGTAGGCATATGTTCCTTCCAAAGACTTTCCACCACCATAGACTAGTTTTACACGTTTTCCCTGTTCCTCGTACATTGCCTTCACTTGCTGAATCGTTTGAGGTACATCGTTTTTCTGACAAACAGTCGTTACTATCTTGTAGGCTTTACAAATTTTATAATTTACTGATGTCTTAAACTCTTGTTGATTGTCAGTATAGACAACCAAGTGCATAGGAACATCAAGACGAGCACATGCCATGGCACATGCACGATTAAAATTGGAACATGGCCCGCCTGCGGTCAAAACGACATCATAAGACAGCGGGGTAACATCAGCCAATATATACTGAAGCATTCGGGCTTTGCTACCACCGCCATCTCGCTCGAACAAATCATCGCGCTTGCAATATATATCACAGCCCAACTTACTCGATGTTGTATTCATTCGAGTAAGAGGGGTACATGAATATGGTAGAAACTTCATAACATCATCTAGTTACGACACACTGCAGAATTCTTCTGGTATCTACCTCACTCAATTCATGATGCAATGGCAGACATATGACCTCATCAGCCAGGCGGGTGGCGATGGGAAGATTGGCAGGAGCCGCGCTTTCGAGGCCTCGGTAGGTAGAGAAGGAAGAAATGAGGGGGTAGAAGTAGCGACGGCCAAGAATACCCTGCTCCTTGAGGCGGAAGTAGAGGGAATTGCGGGATTCACCGTATTCGGCTTCGTTCACAAAGACGGGGAAGTAGGAATAGTTGTGCGTGACGCCGGGGACATCCTCCATGATGCGGAGGCCGGGGATGCCACGCAGAGCTTCGCGATATTGTTCTGCCACCTTGCGACGGGCTTCAATGGCGGCATCCACATAGCGCAGGCTGAGGAGGCCGTAGGCGGCGCGGACTTCGTCCATCTTGCTGTTGATGCCGGGGGCTACCACCTCCGTCTCGCCCGCGAAGCCGAAGTTCTTGAGGTAATCAATACGTTGCTTCATGGCTGCATCGTGGCAGACGAGAGCGCCGCCTTCCACGGTGTTGTAGGTCTTTGTGGCATGGAAAGAGAGAGTGCTGATATCACCGGCCTTCAGGATGCTCTCACCATTTACACGCACGCCGAAGGCATGGGCAGCATCGTAGATGACCTTGAGGCCGTATTTATCAGCAATGGCTTGAATGCGCTCCGTATCACAAGGAGTGCCGTAAACATGCACGGGCATGATAGCCGTGGTGCGGGGAGTAATGGCGGCCTCTATCTTATCCGGATCGAGGTTACCGGTAACGGGGTCGACATCCACGAAGACAGGCTTGATGCCATTCCACCAGATGGAGTGGGTGGTGGCCACGAAGCTATAGGGGGTGGTGATAACCTCGCCCGTGATGCGCAGGGCCTGCAGGGCGGTGATGAGCGGCAGGGTGCCATTGGTGAACAGGCTGATGTAGGGCACACCGAGATATTCGGCCAGCGCCTTTTCCAGTTCCTTATGATAGTGGCCGTTGTTGGTTATCCACTTGCGCTGCCAGATATCGGCCAGCAGCTCCTGAAATTCCTCCAGCGGGGGAAGCAAGGGGGATGTAACAGTAATGGGTGAAGACATGGTGATTGACGAATGACTATTGACCATTGACGATTTCAAGATTTACGGAGGTTGTTGCGGATGAGTTGGCAGGCCTCGGTGAGTTCGGGCATGCGGAAAAGGATGGCACCAACGACATAAATGAGCACACCGGCAGGAATACCCACAGCCAACTGTAGGACAGGAGAAAGAGGAAGGAAGGTTACAAGACACCACACCCCTGCCCCCATAGCCAAAGAAAGCAGGAAGATAGGCAGCAAATCACCCATCTGCCGGAAAAAGCCAACTTGGATGAGCTTGCCGGTGTAGTATGTATTCACCCCGAGACAGAGCAGTGATGTGACTACCGCACCATAGCACATAGCGGTAACGCTGATGGGAACGGTAATCACTAGCATGGTGACACCCATGATTTTCTTGATAATCTCCAATTTCAGGAACAAATCGGAGCGCCCCTTAACCTGCAGCAGATTGAGGTTGAGGGCATGCACGGGATACCACATGAGCGAGAAACAGAGAATCTGCAGCAGCAGGACACAGGGCAACCATTTCTCGGTAATGAGTACCACAATACAGGGCTCCGCCACGGCAGCCAGCCCAATAACCAAGGGAAAGACAACAAAGGCAGACAGACGAATAAGAAGACGATATTTCTCGCGCAGGATATCATCATCGTGTTGGAGCTTGCAAAGCAGCGGATACGTCACACCTCCCAGCAGCCCGGTGGCCGTGGTGGCAGGGAGGGAGGCATACTGATTGGCGCGGGTGTAGTAGCCCAAATCGGCTCCGGAATAAACCTTACCGATAAGGAGAGGGCGGATGTTATTGTATGTCTGGTCAAGAATGGCAGAGGCAAGCAGCTTGGAGCCGAAGCCGAAAAGCTCGCGGAAGGACTGCCGAGAAAACACCGGCGCCGGCACCCAGCGCACCACCAACCAAGTAAGTAACACTCGGAATGAGGAAGACGCCAGCTGCATGTACACCAGAGCCCAGACACCGCAGCCCAGATAGGCACAGGTTACACCCACCACGCCACCCACAATGGCTGCGGCGACGGAGATAGCCGAGCTTTTTTTGAACTGCAGGTCGATGTACAGTTTTGTGCCATGTACTCCTGCCAACGGGCCAATGACCAGGGTGAAGCAGAGCACGCGGGTGAGGTCACACAGAGCCGGTTGATTATAGAAATCGGCAATATAGGGAGCTGCCACAAACAGCACGGCATACATGAGCAGCGCCGTGGCAATGCTGAAGTAGTAAACAGTGGAGCAATCCACCTCGGTACGGTCGGGCTTGCGCACGAGGGCATTCCCCATGCCACTGTCAATCATGCAGGAGGCAATGGCGGTGAAAATGGTCAGCATGCCCACCAGGCCATAGTCATCCGGCGAAAGGATACGGGCCAGCTGCACGCCTACAACGAAGCCGATGAGCTGCAGCGAGAAGTTTCCCGCAGCAGACCAGATCATGCCCCAGAAGGCTTTTCTCTGCAGTGGCCCGGCCATATCTTACTTACCCTGATACATCTCTGCGTAGTACTTCTCGTACTCGCCGGAGGTGATGTTATCCATCCACTCCTGGTTGTCGAGGTACCAGCGGACGGTCTTTTCGATGCCTTCTTCGAACTGGAGGGAGGGTTCCCAGCCGAGCTCGTTCTTGAGCTTGGTGGAGTCGATAGCGTAGCGCAGGTCGTGGCCGGCGCGGTCGGTGACGTAGGTGATGAGCTTCTCGCTGGTGCCTTCGGGGTTGCCGAGCAGGCGGTCGACGGTCTTGATGACGACCTTCACGATGTCGATATTCTTCCACTCATTGAAGCCGCCGATGTTGTAGGTATCGCCGGTCTTGCCCTGGTGGAAGATGACATCGATGGCGCGGGCGTGGTCAACCACATAGAGCCAGTCGCGCACGTTCTCGCCCTTGCCGTAGACGGGAAGCGGCTTGCCGTGGCGGATGTTGTTGATGAAGAGGGGAATAAGCTTCTCGGGGAACTGGTAAGGGCCGTAGTTGTTGGAGCAGTTGGTCACCAGCGTGGGCATACCGTAGGTATCGTGATAGGCGCGCACGAAGTGGTCGCTACCGGCCTTGGAGGCGCTGTAGGGGCTGTGCGGGTTGTACTTGGTGGTCTCGAGGAAGAACTCGCTGCCATAGGGGGCGGAGCCTTCGGGCTTGTCGAGCTCCAAAGCGCCGTACACCTCATCCGTCGAAATGTGGTAGAAGCGCTTACCTTCCCAGTTGCCGTTCCAGTGCTGGCGGGCGGCCTGCAGCAGGCTGAGGGTGCCCATCACGTTGGTGCGGGCGAAGGTGAAGGGATCCTTGATGGAGCGGTCCACGTGGCTCTCTGCAGCGAGGTGGATAACGCCGTCGATATCGTACTCCTGCATGATGGCGCACATGCGGTCAAAGTCGCAGATATCGGCCTTCACAAAGGTGTAGTTCGGCTTATCCTCGATATCCTTCAGGTTGGCGAGGTTACCGGCATAGGTGAGTGCATCGAGGTTGACGATGCGGTACTCGGGGTACTTGTTGACGAAGAGGCGGACGACATGGGAGCCGATGAAGCCTGCGCCGCCGGTGATGAGAATGTTCATGATTTACGATTTTTGATTTACGATTTACGAGTTTTGAAGCATGGCTACGCAGCGCTTGAGGGATGCATGCCAATGCGGGATATTGAGGTTGAAGGCGGTGCGAATCTTGGTCTTATCGAGCACGGAGAAGGCGGGGCGCTCCACCTTACTGGGGAACTCGCTGCTGTGGCAGGGATTCACCTGACAGGGGCTGCCGACCAGCTGGCCGATGGCTACGGCGAAGTCGTACCAGGAGCACACGCCCTCGTTGCTGTAGTGATATACGCCTTCGGCGGGTGCGGGGGTGTTCAGGATGGTGCCGATGGCATCTGCAAGGTCGCCGGCGTAGGTGGGGGTGCCCACCTGGTCGAACACGACATTGAGGCTGGGGCGGCTGGCCATGAGGTTGAGCATGGTTTTCACGAAGTTCTTGCCATGGATGGAGTAGAGCCAGGCGGTGCGTATAATGACGCTGCGGCAGGCGCTGTCGATGATGGCCTGCTCGCCTGCCAGCTTGGTGCGGCCATAGGCGCCGAGCGGGTTGGTGGGCAGGTCTTCGGTGCGGGGGGTATTGCCATCGCCACCGAAGACGTAGTCGGTGCTCACGTGCACGAGCAGCGCACCCTCAGCTTTAGCGGCGGCGGCCAGATTGGCGGCGGCGGTGGCATTGATGAGGTAGGCCACGTCTTCGTTATCCTCTGCGGCGTCTACATTGGTGTAGGCGGCGCAGTTGACGATGGCGCCCACACCCTTGGCTGCTTCGAGCACGGCGGCGGCATCGGTGATATCGAGCTCGGCTACATCGGTGAAGATGAACTCATGCCCGCTGCACATCTCGGTGGCCACGCGGCGCATTTCATTGCCCAGCTGGCCGTTGGATCCTGTTACGAGAACTTTCATGATTTAGTAGAGAGGAGTGTTGATATCGAAATCGTGGGGAGCGTCTGCCAGGGTGCAACGGCCGGTGTCCTTGGCGGAGAGGATGACATCTGCAGCGGGCAGCTGCCAATCGATGCCGAGCGTCGGGTCATCCCAGGCGATGCCGCCTTCGCAGTCGGGAGCGTAGTAGTTATCGCACTTGTACTGGAAGATAGCTTCCTCGCTCAACACGGCGAAACCGTGGGCAAAACCGCGGGGGATGAAGAGCTGGCGGTGATTCTCGGCACTGAGCTCCACGGCTACGTGCTGGCCGAAGGTGGGGGACCCCTGGCGGATATCCACCGCTACGTCGAGCACCCTGCCCTTGACACAGCGCACGAGCTTACTCTGGCAATGCGGGGCGCGCTGGTAGTGCAGGCCGCGCAGCACGCCGTAGCAGGACATGGACTGATTATCCTGCACGAAGGTGGTGTTGCACACCTTTTCCTTGAACTCGCGGTCGGAGAAGGATTCGTAGAAATAGCCGCGAGCATCGCCGAAAACGCGGGGTTCGATGATGACTACGCCGGGAATGGCTGTGGAGATGATTTCCATTTACGATTTACGATTTGGGATTTATCCGGCTTCGCGTCAGCACTACGGGCTGCTTGCTACGCCAAGACGGGCGATTTTGGATTTACGATTTTTGATTTTCGATTTACGAAATCTGTCTATGCGCACATCAATTCTTGTTTTTCTGCTTGCGGGCCTTGCGCACGAGGTGCATGAGGTACTGGCCGTACTGGTTCTTAATCATAGGCTGGGCGAGCTGCTCGAGGCGGTCTTCGTCAATCCAGCCGTTCTCCATAGCGATGGCCTCGAGGCAGGATACCTTGAGGCCCTGGCGCTTTTCGATAACTTCCACGAAGGTGGAGGCTTCGGAGAGGGAATCGTGGGTGCCGGTGTCGAGCCAGGCGAAGCCGCGGCCCAGGGTCTGCACCTTGAGATCGCCGGCGGCAAGGTATTCCTGATTCACGGTGGTGATTTCGAGCTCACCACGGGCGGAGGGCTTGATGGTGGCGGCCACATCCACCACGCTGTTCGGGTAGAAGTAGAGGCCCACCACGGCGTAGCTGGATTTGGGCTCCTCGGGTTTTTCCTCGATGGAAAGACAGTTGCCCTCTTCGTCGAACTCAGCCACTCCGTAGCGCTCGGGGTCAGCCACGCGGTAGCCGAACACGGTAGCCTTACCCTGCTCTGCATCCTGCACGGCGGCGGCGAGTTTCTTACGGAATCCGGCGCCGAAGAAGATATTATCGCCAAGCACAAGGCAGGCCGTATCATCGCCGATGAATTCCTTGCCGATGATGAAGGCCTGTGCGAGGCCATCGGGGCTGGGCTGCTCGGCATAGCTGAAGTTCACGCCATAGTCGGAGCCATCGCCCAGCAGGCGCTGGAAGCCGGAAAGATCCTGAGGTGTGGAGATGATGAGGATATCCTTGATACCCGCGAGCATGAGCACGGAAATGGGATAATACACCATAGGCTTATCGAAGACCGGCAGCAACTGCTTGCTGACGCCCTTCGTGATGGGATAGAGGCGGGTGCCGGAACCACCGGCGAGTACGATACCTTTCATGGCTCTGCTTAGTTTTATTCGATTTTACGGGTATACTGGAGGAATGTCAAGTTCCTGTATCAGCTTCGGGAAGCGCTTAGTTTTGTTCGATTTTACGTGTATACTGGCGGGGTTTGTTGCCGCGGAGGCCGCGGGTTTCGATATCCTTGGGCGCGGCGGAGGGGACAACGGGGCCGAGGGCATCGACTCGCTGGGCGATGCCCTCCGACAAGGCGACTTTCCAGAAGGTGAGGAAGAGGATTTTCACGTCGAGCCAGATGGAGAGCTTGCGGGCGTAGCGGAGATCCCACGCGACGCGCTGGCGGAAGGTGAGGTTGTTGCGCCCGCGGACCTGGGCCAGACCGGAGATGCCGGGGCGGATGCGCATGCGCAGGGTGCGGGTGACGCGCTCGAAGGTGTCCATCTGCTCGGGTATCCATGGGCGGGGGCCGATGAAGGACATATCGCCCTTGAGGACGTTGAGCAGCTCGGGGAGTTCATCGAGCGAGGAGGCGCGCAGGAACTTGCCCACGAGGGTAGTGCGTTCCTCATCCGGCAGGAGATTGCCTTCCGCATCGCGGGCGTTGGTCATGGTGCGGAATTTGACGATGCTGAAGGGCTGGCAGCGGCGGCCGATGCGGGTCTGCAGGAAGAAGGGGTTGCCGCCCTGGAAGAGCACGAGCAGAATCAGGATGAGCAGCAGCAGAGGAGAGAGCGCCAGCAGCAGGAAGAGCGCGAAGAGGAAGTCGCAGACGCGCTTGCCCGCGCGCTTGTAGAAGGTGCGGGGCGGCGGCAACTCGTATAAAAGGTCGATTTCTTTTTCTATTTCCATAGGGACGAGTGAATAGTGAAAGAGTTATGCGGCTAACTTAAGTTGCTTCATCCGCTGCCGCTGCGAAGCTGCTTCAGCGTGACGTGGCATGTGCGGAGATTGTTGCAGAGAGACGATCATTGGTTAATCAAGCGGTAAGTTTGAGCTGACGCAGCATTCCGTAGCTGTGCGAATCGGAGCCAAACGTTGTGTAGAGTTTGTCGGCGAGGAGGGACTGGGCGAGGGTCTTGACGCGGCTGCCGTAGTAGCCGGTGAGGGAGCCGAGGTTGCCCTGGAGGGCGATGCCGCGGTCCACGAGGGCGCGGATGTCGCGCTCATCCAGGATGCGTAGGTAGCGCTCCGGGTGGGCGAGCAGCGGGGTGAGGCCTGCAGCGAGGATGCCATCGAGCATATCCTGCCAGCCGGGAGGCAACAAGTATTGTGGCAATTCGACCAAAAGAAACCGAGGCGATTGACAATTGACGATTGACGATTGACGATTGGAGGATTCCCCCGACGTAGTCGGGCAGATTAACGATGCGGGGATGGTGAGGAGGTCGCTGGAGGAGAGGTGGCGGGGGAAGGCTTCGTCGAGCATGTATTCGGCGGCAAGATGCAGCTGGAAATTGACAATTGACGATTGACTATTGACTATTGATTCAAATTGCGCGAAGACCTGGCGCAGGTATTGCGGCGTATTTTGCGGGAGGCGGGCCATGATGTGCGGGGTGCAGATGGCACCACGCAGGCCGAGAGCCTGCTGGCCGCGGATGATGGCGAGGGATTCTTCCGGCGTGTCGGCTCCGTCGTCCACCCCGGGGAGGAGGTGGCAGTGCGCGTCTACCCCGCCCGGCAGCAGCGGGCGGAGGGAGAGGCAGCGCTGGAAAATGCGGAGCATTTTGAATTGACTATTGACGAACGACTATTGACAATTGATTATTTAGTCGTCTTTTTACCCTTGCTGGAGTAGCCGTAGCGGTAGTAGCCGTAGGCGTAGCCATAGCCGTAGTAGTTGTAGCTGCCGGCGCGGAAGTCTACGGCGTTGAGCACGTAGGCTACGTTGGGCAGTTTGCCGCTATCGGCCAGTTTCTGTACCTGGGTGAAGTACTTGCGCACCACCTGACCGGCGCGGATGAGGTAGAGGGTGATATCTGCATGGCGGGCGATGATGTCCGTATCGGCCAGGATGCCCTGCGGCGGGGCGTCGACAATGACGGCGTCGTACTGCCCGGCCAGCTCACGCAGCAGCTCGCCGAAGCGGGCGGTGGTGAGCAGGGTGATGGGATTGGGCACGCCGGTGCCGGCATAGAGCACATCTGCGGTGCCGGCATGCTCCACACCGGCATCGGGTGTGACCTCGGTGAGGGTGTGGATGACTTCGGCGGGGTTCTGCACGTGGTTGAGCAGGATGTTGGTGAGACCCTTGCGACCCTTGCCGCCGAGGTCGCGGGTGAGGCTGGTCTTGCGCAGGTCGGCATCGATGAGCAGCACGCGGCGGCCGGCCTGGGCGAAGGTGGCGGCCAGGTTTGCCGAGACGAGGGTCTTGCCTTCGTTCGGCATGGTGGAGGTGAGCAGGATGACGTGGCCGCCCTTCTCGGGGCGCGGCAGGAGGTTATCCACGTTGTTGCGCAGGATGTGCAGGCACTCGGCCATGGTGGAGTGGGCGTCCTTCACGAAGATGCGGTGGGCGCGCTTCTCCTTGCGGGTGAGCTCGGGGAGCTCGCCGACCACTGGCTGGCGGGTGTAGGCACCGAGGTCGTGCTTGGTGTTCACCTTGTTATTGAGCATGCCGATGCCGAGGATGGCCAGCAGGCAAACAGCACCGCCGCCCACGGTGCCGGCAGCGATGAATACCTGGGTGCGCGGGGCGATGGGGGCATTGCTGCCATAGGCGGTTTCGAGCACGCGGGCACCGGGGGTGGTGACGGCGAGAGCGAGGGCGTTTTCCTGCTCCTTGGTGAGCAGCAGCATGTAGAGTTCCTCCTTCACCTTGTGCTCGCGGATGAGCGGAGCGAGGGCTTTTTCTGCGCCCACAGTCTCGGCCATGCGGGCGGTGAGTTCCTCGAGCTTGCTGCGGGTGTCGCGCAGCTGCAGGTCGAGGGTGCTGCGGTAGTTCTGCAGGGCCTTGCGGGCGGCCTGCAGGGTAGCATCCATCTGCTCGCGCAGGGCCACGGCGATGGGGTTCTTTGCGCCGGCGCTCTTGGAAATCTTGCTGTATTCGAGGTAGGCTTCGTTGTAGGCCTCTACCTTGGAGGCGATGGCGTCGTCGCTCACGCCGGTGTTGACGGTGAGCAGCATGCCCTTCTTCTCGCATTCGTCGAGATTCTCCTGCAGGGTGGCGGCGAGCTTCTGCTGGAGCTCCAGCTGCTCAATCTGGCGGCGGGCTTCCTGGGTGCTGCCGAAGTCGGCGGTGAAGGCGGCCTCGGTGTCGCGCATCACGTTGGCGCTTTCCTTGGAATCGCTTATCTGCTTGTCCACCTCGGTGAGGGCGTTGCCAATCTCCTCGAGGCGGCCGCGGATGAAGGCATCGGTCTTGCGGGCGGCTTCGCTCTTCTCCTCGCGGGAGTTGTCGTTATAGGCCACGATGAGCTCGTTGAGCACGTCCTCGGCCTTCTGCGGGTTGGTGGAGGTGAGCGTCATCTCGAGCATGGAGGCGTCCTTCTGGTCGGGGCGGGTCACGCTGAGGGCGGCGAGCAGGCCGCGCACAGTGGCGAGCACGGGGGTGCGCTCCACCACGATGGCGGAGCCCTGGGCCTGCGGGGTCATGTGCGCCGTGGGGTGCACGGTGATGGTGGCGAAGGGGAGCTCAAGCGGCGTGGCGAAGGTGCCCTCCAGGCTCACGGGCTGATCCACGCTGTTGGTGTAGGTGAGGGTGTAGCGCTCGGCATCCACGGGGGTGATGCTGATGCTGCAGCCGCGGTTGGCATCGATGGCCTCGAAGCGCACGAGCAGCGGGCTGGCGGTGTAGAGCTCCACGAGGCGCAGGTTCTGCTGCTGCCAGTAGGTGGTGTTGAGGTTGAGCTTCTCGACCACGCGCTGCATGAGGGCGGTGGATTTGAGGATGTAGCTTTCGTTGGCCAGGTTGGCGGCGCCGGGGTCGGCACCCAGCTCGGTGAGGATGCGGTCTGCCGAGGCGCCCTGCTTGGCGCCGTCCTTCATCATGACGCTGGCGGTCTTCTTGTAGATGTAGTTCTGCTGGCCGGCAAAGTAGTATGCCCCCGCGCCACCGAGTGCTGCGCAGAGGATGATGAGGAACCAGAAGCGGCGGATGGCCGTGAACACAGCCTCGAGCGAGAGGCTGCTTTCCTCTTCTTCTTCAAGGGCGGGGAGCGGAGCGGCGGGAGTGGTCATGAGACGTAAGGGGGTATAGGAGAAACGAGTGGGGGAAGAGTGCGGATTCGCAGGTAGTGTGGCACCCCGGTCTGCGGGTAACAGGCCGGGGCGCCGGAAGAGGGGTTACATGGCGCAGATGGCGATGATGGCGGTGACGAGGCCCAGGCCGGACATGGCAAAGCCCAGAACCTGCATCTCCTCGCTGCGGGTGTTGATCTTGCGCTCGGAGGGGGTCACGTAGATGACATCATTCTGCTGCAGGTAGTAGTAGGGGGAGTTGATGATGTCCTTGTCGCGCAGGTCGAGCTTCACCACCTCGCGCTTGCCGTCCTTCTCGCGGATGAGGGTGATGTCGCGGTTGCCGTCGATGGTGAGGTCGCCGGCCATGGAAACAGCTTCCAGAATGGTGACGCGCTGGCCCTGGATGGTCTTTATGCCGTTGCCGCTCACTTCACCCAGCACGGTGAACTTGAAGTTGGTGATCTGCACGTTTACCGAGGCATCGGAGATGTATTCGCCGGAGCGCAGGGCGGCGGCGATTTCATTGCCGAGCTGGGTGCAGGTCTTGCCGGCGGCGTGCACCTTGCCGATGATGGGCAGCACGATATCGCCCTTGGCGTTCACCAGGTAGCCCTGCGGGCGCTGGGTGCTGGAGCCGCCGCTGCTCTGCTGGCCGATTTCAGCCTGGGCAAAGGGAGCCACCAGTTCGGGCTGCTTGCTGCTCACAGAGATGTAGAGCTGGTCATCGCACTGGATGCTCACCTCGTAGTTCTGGCTTACGGGCTGGGCAGGCGCAGCCTCGATACCCTGCATGTAGACGACTTCCTGGGGGTTGACACAGGACGTGAAAAGACCGGCCACGCCCAGCATGAGAGCGGCAAAGATGGAGTTACGAACAGTAGTGTACATAGTTGAAATGATGGAGCTTAACGGAACCGCATGAAGGGGATGATTTTCCGGATATCCGCGGACGTGTGAAGTATACAGCATTTCTTATGCGATGTACAGTTTTTTTATTGAAAAATAACTAATTTTAACACCTTAGAAGCACCATAATTTCGGACTTCCTGCAACTATGCGCACATGTTATCTGATGGTTTGCAAGGCGCGCTTTATGAGCTGCGAAATGATGCTCCATGACAGGGCAAATAGCTTTGACTGCGTAAGCGCCCAAGTATGAATAAAAAGCGTATTTCCCACCGCAGGCAAGATTTTGAAATGCATCATCCATACCCATGGAGGTTAAAGTCGTAATAAGAGAATCCTGCATATCGCAAAGGTTCGCATAAGAAATGCGATAGAATGGGTCGGGCACCACCCCGCCTCGTGAATTACTTTTCTTTCTAATCAGAACTAACTCAATCATGAAAATAAAATTAACCAAGTCCCTTCTGACATTCCTCACTATTGCAGCGGTAAGCACTGCCCAGGCAGGCTATATATCCCCCACCACCATCTGGACAGCAGGCGGTGAAATGGAGTTGGGAACCAACCCCGACAACGTGGAAGGCTACACCATCGACGTGAAGGACGGCGACTCCGAAGCATCCGTCACCAAGGACGTTGTCACGACTTCCGGTCTGTTTGTGCGCGACGGCAAACTGACCATCGGCGGCACAGATACACACAACACGATTAAGATTAATCCCGTGGGTGGCGGACAGCTGGCATACCAGAACGGCACTCCTACCGTGCTCAACGTGGCCGGCAAGGATGCCGTGGTGGTGATTGACAACGCTACGGTGACCACCGATTATAAGACAGCTTCGGCTGTGGGTGGTCCGGATGGTAACGGCACGCTCATTATCCAGAATGGTGGCAAATATGACGGTAAAAACCAGTACTACTTCTTTGTCGGTTACAAGTCCTACCGTCTGGAAGGCGAAACCCCAGACTATTCCGGAAATGGTCAGAACCAGCAAATCTCCCACGCCACAACCAATAATGTGGGTGATAGTCGAGTGGATGCAGAAGGCGAACGCGATTTCAGCAACCGCTATGAGGGTACATACACAAAGGGTGTGGGAGGTACAGAGTTCGGCCGAGGCGTTGTCACCGTGACCGGCAACTCTGAGTTCGATGCTACCGGTATTTACGAGTTCTGCATGGGTGAAGGCGAGGTAAATATCCTGAATAACTCCTCTTTCAATACCAGCGCTCATCCCGTGTGTATCGGTTACGGCATCGGAGCTACTTCCCTTGTGAATATTGAGAGCGATTCCGTGTGGAATGTGAATGGCCAGCTGATTACGGGCGGCTACACAAATTCCCGCACGGTCATCAATGTCAAGGACGCCACAGTGAATCTGAATTACAAGAAAGGCGCATACCTTGGCACCTATCTGGATAAAGCCAACAATGGCAGCACCTCAGAATTCAATGTGCAGGAGGGCTCCACGGTAAATGTGGCCCAAACCTTCGCCATTGGTTATGATGCTACCGCCAAACTGACCATCGACGACACGTCTGCAGTTAAGGACCTCGGCTACAAGAATGAAAACGGAGAATCCCTCGCCTGCCTGTATGTCGGCGCCATGGGTACCGTAGAAAACATGGGCGCGATTGAGGTGTTTACAGAAGTTGCCGGAGGTGTATTCACCATGGTGGACGGCGCCGTGGCCGCAGCACTGACGGCAACAACCGGCACCATCAACCTCTCCGGTGAAGTGGCTTTCACCGGCACTGTGGAACTCGGCAGCATTGAAAAGGCCTCTGACGCTCTCACCATCAACATTGAGCAGGGGTCAACCATTCACTTCTATGATGAAGTGACTCTGAGCAATGCCGTCATCAATGTGCTGCTGAATGATGAAAGCTACGAAGGCGAGCAGCTGTTCACCATTGCTTCCGTGGATGGACTGATTCCTGATGCTTTGAAGAATATCGACCTTCAGCTCAGATTCAATGATTCTACTGTTAACACGGTAGCCATGAGCGCCGGCTATGTGGCCACCAAGACCATCCCCGAACCAACCACGGCAACACTGAGTCTGCTGGCTCTTGCGGGGCTCGCGGTCCGTCGACGTCGTCACTAAAGGAGGCAAGAGCCAACCGTCTTATCAGCCCCCCTTTCCTGCCCGTTCCGGAGAATCCGGGGCGGGCAGTTTGTTATAAATAGCACTGGCGCTAATCGTTTTTGAAGTAGATAGACGAAGACGCGTCATATTCCTCCAAATGAGTATGACGATGAACAAGAATCTTGGTATTGGGTTGGTGTGTGGTGCAGTGGCATTTTCGGCGGTGGGGTTGGGTTGTGATTGTGACTCGGTGGTCACGCAGAGCGAGCCTAGCCGGTGGGGAGTGGAGGTGGTGGGGGTGTATAACCGCGCGCTGAAGGATATACGGCGGCATTCCCCTGCCCCGCGGATTGATACGTGGGGCGCGGATGTGACGGGGCTTTACCGGGTGCAGGGGCAGCATTTTGTGAGCTGCCGGTTCAGCTATGCCTATGGCGCAGAGGATGGTTTCAAGCTGCACCAGTTTGCGCTGGTGCCGGGCTACCGCTACGAGTGGGTGCTGAATGAGCAGTGGAGCACTTACGCAGGCGCGGGCATCGGCATCGGCGTGGCGATGCTGGATTACCCGGGGATGCAGCACAAGCATTATGCCATCAGCCGCAAGGATGATATGGCAAATGTGGTTTACGGAATTGAAGCGGGCGCGAGCTATGCTCTTTCCCCCACGGTGCGGGTTCTTGGCTCGCTCGGGGTAAATGGCGGCACCGCCCCATTCCACAGCGCAGCTTTCAGCGATGCTACTGAGGAGCAGGTGAACCTGAGTCTGCGCGTGGGCGTGAGGATGGAATTTTGATGTTGAATGTTGGATTTTGAATGTTGGATTTTGAATGTTGAATGTGTTGAGTTCCGCGAGCTCGCGCCCGCCGGATGCGGGATGTTACGCGCGGGGCTGCCTGTTTATTTCGGCTTGTCAGATGGGGGGATGTGTGGTATGCTGCGCGCCTAACATTCTGACATTATATGAAATTCAAGCATCTTTTCTTCTCTCTGCTGGCTGCTGCCGGAGTGGGCAGCAGCGCTGTGGCAGGCGAGGCGGCGGCAGAGCCGCAGCGCTACCATGTGTTCTATGACGGCGGGCTCATGATTCCCGGTGAGGACGCCCCGGCCTACAAGAAGGCTATCTACGATGCCACGGGCACGGCATTCGGCGTGGAGCTGGGTGTGGGTCTGTGGGCTATCGATAACCAGGCTCCCGGCTACAACTCGAACAACGCCGTGGGTCTGCTCTGGGCCCGTGTGGACCAGCGCCTCATCAAGGACGATGTGAACGGCGGCACCTGGCTGCGCGCAGATGTGATGGGCTCCTGGGGGCTGGACCATGACACAGCTGACCAGCAGCACTTCTTCGACGGCGGTTTCGGCTCTGCCACCTGGCACAACACCGACCTGTTCGGCCCGGCAGACTGCTACATCCTGAACCTGACGCTGAAGCAGTATTTCTACCAGAAGCGCGTGTGCTTCAACGGCGGTGTCATCTGGATGAGCCAGTATTTCGACCGCATCAGCCACGCCCGCTTTGCCAACGATGCCTTCGAGAAATCCCCCGTGCTGCCGCTGGTGTGGCAGGCCCCGGGTGCGGTGATGCAGGTGGAGGTGAATGAGGACAACTTCGCCACGCTGGCCCTGGTGGGCACGGGTGTGCCGGGTGGTCAGAATCCCTTCAATTTCGACAACACCATCGGCTATGCCGTGGTGGGCGAATGGGGGCATGAGTTTGCCGAGGACAAGGGCATCTGGCGTGTGGCTCCCTTCTTCACCAGCGAGGATGCAGCCACAGCCGATGGCGGCGAGCGCGAGCGCAACGCCGTGGGTATCATGACCGGTGTGGAATACCAGGTGAACAACACCGCCAAGGTGTACGCGCGCCTGGCCTGGGCCAGCAGCGAATACCAGCGCTGCCGCAAGGAGGCCATGGTGGGCACCACGCTTCGCGTGAATCCCCGCCGCCCGCAGGATTACCTGGGCGTGGGCTTCGGTATCTACAAGGGCGCCGACACGGACACGAAGAAACTGGTGAACGAGTTTGAAAAGGTGCTGGAGTGCACCTACCGCGTGAAGGTGAACGATAACCTCTCCTTTGCTCCGTACTACCAGGCGTATTTCGACCCGGCTTACCGCAATGTGAGCACGGTGAGCGCCACGGGTGTGCAGGCCCACTTCTCGTTCTGATTCTGGGAGAGAAAGCACTGTTTTTTCACAAATCCGCCGCCGGACCATACTCCGGCGGCGTTTTTGCTTGCAATGCAGCGCGATAACTGTTATTGTCGGCGCGCAAACGTTATTCGCATACCATGAAGTTCTTCAAGAAACTCCTCCTGTCGCTCGCAGCGCTCACGGCCACCACGGCCAGCGCTACCTCGCACATGTTCTATGATTCGCTGCTTATCCCCGGCGAAAATGACCCTGCCTACAAGAAGGCTCTGTACAACGCCACCGGCACCGGCGCCCTTGTCGAAATCTTCGGTGGCTACTGGGGCATCGACAACCAGGCTCCGGGCTACAGCACCACGAACTACCTTGCCCTGCTCTTTGCCCAGGCTGACCAGCGCCTCATCAAGAATGAGGTGAACGGCGGCACCTGGTTCAACTTTGCCGTGGCCGGCTCCTGGGGTCTGGACCATGACTCCGCCAGCAAGGAAGCCTTCTATGACGGCGGCCTCGGCATCTGCACCGGCCAGCACACGGACAGCGTGGGCCCCGCCGGTCTGTACATCATGAACGCCACCGTGCGCCAGTACTTCAACAACAAGCGCACCGCCCTCAGCGTGGGTGGCATCTGGATGAGCATGTACTTCGACCGCATCAACCATGCCCGCTTTGCCAACGACGCTTTCGAGAAATCCCCCGTGCTTCCCATGTACTACGGCACCCCCGGTGCTGTGCTGCAGCACGAGATTGACCAGAGCAACTTCGTCACCGCAGCCTTCATCGGCACGGGTCTGGGCCTGGGCGACAACTTCCTGAACTGGAACAACACCAACGGCTACGCCGTGGTGGTGGAATACGGCCACCGTTTCCACGAGGGCAAGGGCACCTGGCGCGTGGCTCCCTTCTTCTGCAGCATGGACGCCCCCGACCTGAGCGGCCGCGAAAGCAACCACAATGATGGCGGTATCATGACCGGCGTGGAATACGACGTGAACGACCAGGTGAAGGTATACGCACGCCTGGCCTGCGCCACCACCGGCTACCAGCGTGCCCGCAAGGAAGCCATGCTCGGCACCACGCTGCGCCTTGTGGCCTCCCGCCCGCAGGACTACTTCGGCGCCTGCATCGGTGCCTACAAGGGTGCTGATAAGTACGGCTGCCGCCTCGTGAACGCCTACGAAAAGGTGATGGAGCTCACCTACCGTGTGCAGCTGAATGATTACCTGTCCGTGGCTCCGTTCTACCAGCTCTACATCGACCCCGCCTACCGCGATGTGAGCACCGTGAGCGCCACAGGCCTGCAGGCTCACCTGCTGTTCTAAAGCGGATTGCCAACTTTTCCCGCGCAGCCAGTCCCACCCCGGGCGGCTGCGCGGGATTTTTTTTGGCACTGCGTCAGATTTTATGATAACTCGCCAAATTGGGATTTGTCTTGCAGGCTGCGCCTGCGGAACTTTGAGCCCGGAGGGCGGTAGAGCTCAGGCAGGGATGGAGTCGCGCAAGCGACGGAATCCCTGCTAACTCAATAATAAAATCAGAACCCCGGAGCATAGCGGAGTGGTGGCAGAGGCGCATGCTACATATTAAAGCCGGGCCCCCCCGTCTCCGGGCTTACGCCCTCCGCCGTGGCAGGCTGCCGCCCACTCCTTTCGTCGGGGCTCGGTTATATTTTTGGTATGCAAGCAGGGGCTTCGCGTCTTCGCTACGCTCGCTTGCTTCGCCCTCACAGGTCGCCCGCTGCGCGGGATTGCCCCTGCCTTCCCTCTGACGTCCCCAATTGCGGGACTCAACATTCCGCTCGCCTTCGGCTCACCAAATCGAAATTTTGAGAGGCATCTAAATCCACTGTACAAGTGGTCTAAATTGCCGCGTTTACACGAGGTAGTTCGAGCTGTTTCACCCCGCGAGAAAGACCATATCAAACGGGACGGTTAACACCGCAGACTCTCACTCCTTGCTTTTTACCCCGAAAAAAGTCTCGGCCATGGCGCGGGCGCGGGGGAAGGCCATATGGAACAGCTGTTTGGGGGTGTTGATGTGCTCGGTCCACACATTAGCCTGCACCCCCAGCACCAGGGGCGAAGCCGGCAGGCGGTAGGAACGCACCGTATCCACGGTGATGACATGCTCCCAGGATTTTGCCGTCTCGGGAGTCTGGGGGTAATCGAAGTAGAAATGCGAGTTCGGGCACAGGATGACGGGCATCCCCAGCGCCAGCACCTCTGCCTGCATCTCGGCGCGCCACAGCATCACCCACTGGCCGCGCACACCGTTGCAGGCGGCTTCATCCCAGGTAATGGCGGGGTGGCCGTGCGCCTGCACATAATCCACCATTTCCTGCATGAAATCACGCTGCAGCTCACGGCTCAGCAGCTCGGTCTCCACCTCGTCGCCGCCCAGGTGAATGGGTGTACCGGGCGGGAAAAGCGCCATCACCTCATCCAGCACCTCGCGGGCAAAGCGGCGCACCTCCGGCCGCTGCACGGCCAGCACATCGCGCCCCAGCTTGCAGCCGGGCGGCGGTTCCAGAGCCAGCTCAGGGTATGCCACCAGCATGGCGTAGGCGTGGCCGGGCAAATCCACCTCGGGCACAATCACAATACCGCGCTCCGCTCCATAGGCAATGAGCTGCCGCATCTGCTCCTGGGTGTAGAATCCTCCGTACAGCTCCGGAAAATGGGTGCCGATTTCGTGCTCGCGCCAGTCCCATGGGCCCTCGGGCAGCTTTTTACGCCAGGCGCCCACGGAAGTGAGCCGCGGGTAGCGCTTTATTTCGAGTCGCCAACCGGGACCATCGGTCAGGTGCAGGTGCAGGCGGTTGAAGTTCAGCTCCGCCATGCGGTTCATCACCTGCTGCAGCACCGCAGGCTCAAAAAAGTGGCGCGATACATCCACATGCAGCCCACGCCAGGGCAGATCCCCCGCGCGGCACACACACACCAGCAGCATCACCAGCGCAGCCCAGCATTGAAAAAGGCGTTTCATCATCACTTCGGTCTGTTGGCCTTAAGCACCTGCAGCAGCGCGGCGGGGTCGCGGAAGTAGACATTGAGGAAATGCTGCAGCTCCTTTGCCTCGTCGGCCGGCAGCAGCGGCAGCAGCGCCTCAAACATGCGGCGCGTGGCCTGCACATCCTCCACCGTCTCGGCTGTGGCCATAGCGTGCTGGCAGCGGGCCATCATCACCTCGGCACGGTTGGCAGGCAGAGCCTCAGCCAGCTGGGATTCGAGCAGTCTCCCCATCTCAGCGCTGCCGGTCGGCAGGGCCTCGCGCTGTTCCGCAAAGCGCCGTGCCTGAGCGCCCACTGCGGCCACATCGTGAATACCGGTCACATTCTTCTCATCAGCCAGCAGAATCTCCTGCACCAGCGCCTCGCGCGCAGCGGCAAAGGATTTTCCCTCGGGGAAGTTGCGGTACGCCTCGTTCAACGTGCGGGCTTTGGCCTCGCCCACCTGCCCCGCGGCGCGGCGGAAAAGCACCGCTGCTTCGCAGGCAGACTTCAGTTGCGCGCGCGCTGCATCCGGCGAAAGACTTCCCTGGAATCCTCCCATCACCCGTCCCTGCGGGTCGAGCACCATCACCGTGGGAAATCCGCCTACGCCGTAGCGCTTTGCTATCTCCTCGTTCCGGCGGCGCAGTTCGGGATTCATCCCCTCATCCAGCGGCAGATCCACCTCCATAAGCACAAACTTATCTGCGGTAAACTCGCGGAACTCAGGTGTATCAAGCACCGTGCGGCGCAGCACAATACACGCGCTGCACCAGTCTGAGCCAGTAAAATCCACCAGCACCAGCTTTCCTTCCTTCTCCGCCTGCTGTAGAGCAGCCGGCAAGTCGGTCATCCACCCCTCCGCCGCCAAAACAGGCGCCGCCATAGCCGCAACCGCGCAGCCCCCCAGTAATCCCCAGTGCAGGTTCCGTATCATGCCCCACAGTCTAGCAAATCACCTGTAGCGCCTCAAGTCCTTTTCAGGGCATAAGCTGCTCAACGCGCGGTGAAGCAACTGCAGATTCCTTTTATGTAGCTACTACAAATTAGAATAATTCTACATAAGCCGTAGCTGACAAGTTTTTTAGAGAGTATTCACAAAAAAATATTGACAAAAGTGTTAGTCTAAACTAAACTTCGCCCGTCATTTAAATTAGCCTCACCTAACACAAGTATGGAAACAGAGACTCTTCGATTAGACCAGGTCCGCATCGGGCGCACAGCATGTGTGGTACGGGTGCACGGCGAAGGCGCGCTGCGCCAGCGTATTCTGGACATGGGCGTGACCAAGGGCACGGAAATCAAGGTTCTGAAGATGGCGCCCTTCGGCGACCCGCTGGAGGTGACCGTGCGGGGATTCCAGTTATCCCTGCGCAAGGCAGAGGCCGCCTGCATCGAAGTGAAGTAAGAAAGTAATTTTATACAAGGCATACACATGAGAAAGAACATCGCACTGGCCGGCAATCCGAACTGCGGCAAGACCACGCTGTTCAACGAGCTCACCGGAGCTAACCAGTATGTGGGCAACTGGCCCGGCGTAACCGTGGACCGCAAGGGCGGCCAGCTGACCGAGCACGAGGAAATCGAGCTGCATGACCTGCCGGGCATCTATTCACTTTCCCCCTATTCGCCCGAGGAGGTGGTATCTCGCCGCTATCTGCTGGAAGACAAGCCCGACCTCATCGTGAACGTGGTGGATGCCACAAACCTGGAGCGCAACCTGTACCTGAGCTCACAGCTCATGGAGACGGGTCTGCCCATGGTGGTGGCGCTGAACATGTGCGACCTGCTGGAGCAGCAGGGAATCAAGATTGACACCCGTGCCCTGAGCGAGCAGCTGGGCTGCCCCGTGGTGGCCGTGAGCGCGCTCAAGCAGACCGGTATCGCCGAGCTGGTGAAGCTCATGCTTGCCCCTGCCCCGCCTGCCCCCCGCACCCTGAGCTACGCCGCCCCCGTGGAAAACGCCATTGCCAAGGTGATGGAAGAATACGGCGCCAACCGCTTCGAGGCCATCAAGATGCTCGAGGGCGAGGAACTCCTGCAGAAAGGCGTGAGCAAGGTAAAGGCCCACGCGCTGGAAGACGTGCGCATGGAGCTGGAAGCCGCCATGGATGACGATGTACCCTCCATCGTTGCCGGAGGCCGCTACGATGCCATCTGCGCCTTCATTCCGCAGGTGCTCGTGCAGCGGGGCATGAAGGAGAGCGTATCCCAGCGGCTCGATGCCGTGCTCACGCACCGTGTGGCCGGCCCCATCATCTTTGTGGCCGTCATGTACGCCATTTACTACATTGCCATCAATACTGTGGGAACATGGGGCACTGACTGGGCCAACGATGTACTCTTCGGGCCGGTGGTAGGTGGCTGGCTGGCCGGATTCATCGGCAGCGAACCTGCGGGGGTGGAGGCACTCACCATGTTCAGCGCCATCCTGGCCATGATTCTCGTGTTCCCCAGCATGCTGCGCCGCCTGCACGATATGAACATGAACGGCGCCTGGCTGTATGTGATGGTGGCGCCCTTCCTTCTGGAATACGTGTGCCCGCATCTGCCCGGGCTGCTGCACACAGCCGTCATGTGGCTGCTCTGGGCGGGCAACATCGCCCTGCTGCTCATGGCTCTGTTCAAGCCCGGTACCGCAGGGGCCAATAGCTACGGCAGCCGCACACACCGCTTCAGCTACCGCCCCATGAAACTCTCCGGCCGCGCCGGCCGCTGCGAGTTCTCCACCTGGTTCGTGGTGCTCAGTCTGGTCGCCATGGGCGTGGGCATGCTCGGCCGCTGCACGCTGGAATGCAGCCCGCAGCTGAAGGCCATCATTGCGGATGGCATTGTGGCAGGCGTAGGCGCAGTGCTGGGTTTCCTGCCGCAGATGGCAGTGCTCTTCCTGCTCATGTCCTTCCTGGAGGACTGCGGCTACATGGCCCGCGTGGCCTTCATGCTCGACCGCCTCTTCCGCGCCATCGGGCTGAGCGGTAAATCCGTGATTCCGCTCATGGTCTCCATGGGCTGCGGTGTGCCCGGCGTCATGGCCACCCGCACCATCGAGAATGAGAAAGACCGCCGCATGACCATCATGCTCACCACCTTCGTGCCCTGTGGTGCCAAGCTGCCCATTCTGGCGCTCATCGGTGCCATGATAGGCCAAACCGCCACGGTAGCCACCATCGCCTACTTCACAGGCTTCGGCTCGGTGATTCTGGGCGGCATGATGCTGCGCAAGATGCATATGTTCGCCGGTGGCTACAATCCCTTTGTGATGGAGATGCCCGCCTACCACATGCCGCAGGGGGCCAATATCAACCTGCGTGCCATGGAGCGCTGCAAATCCTTTGTGCAGAAAGCCGGCACCGTGATTTTCCTGGCCTCTGCCCTCATCTGGACACTTTCCAACTATAGCTGGAAGTTTGAATACCTGAACACGGCAGAAAATGAAGCAGCGGTGAATCAGAGTATGCTGGCCGAAACGGGTAACCTCTTTGCCCCCCTCTTCACCCCGCTGGGCTGGGGCGACTGGAAACCCACCGTGGCTACAGTCACCGGCCTCATCGCCAAGGAAAACGTGGTCGGCACCTTCGGTGTGCTCTATGCGTCCCATGATGACACTGCAGAAGCCGGGGCAGAAGCCGCCGCTGCTGAGGATGAGCTCCCCCGAAGCCACGATCTGTGCAAGGTCAATGCCCTGAGCGCTCTCACCATGGCCATGTGGCAGTGCGACTCCTCCGTCCGTACTACACGGGCTGCAGAGCCGGCAGATGAAGCAGAAGCCGCAGAAGAAGCCGCAGCATCCTCCGAAACAGGAGAAAAGAACCTGCTCGACCACATCAACTACGCCGTGGCGGTCCTCTTCCCGGAGGTGGAGGAAGACGATGAAAGCACCGGCGTGGCAGCAGATGTGAATGCCTCCGGCTCATTCTCTGCCCTCAGTGCGCTTTCCTTCATGCTCTTCAATATCCTGTGTGCCCCGTGCTTTGCAGCCTGCGGTGCCATCCGCCGAGAAATGAACAGCACACTCTGGACCTGGTTTGCCATCGGTTACATGACCCTCTGGGCCTACGCGGTGTCCTTCATGACCTACCAGCTCGGGCTCTACTTCACCACAGGCACCATAGGCGGTGGCCAGATGCTCGCATGCCTGCTGGCAGCCATGGTCATCATTCAGGTCGTGCGCCCGAATCCGCATAAGTTGAAGCAATAATCCCACACCTCACCATGGCAGACCTCATCATCATACTGGTTCTCGTGGCGCTCGGCGCACTCGCGCTGCGCTCCTGCCTGCGCGGCAGGAAGAACGGAGGCTGCTCCGGTGGCTGCGGAAGCTGCAGTGGCCACTGCCACAAGCACAACAGACAATCCTAACCCAACCTACCCGCCCCAGAAAATACAAGGAGTATTCCAACTCGAAAAACAAAACAACATGAAAAAAACGAACATCATCGCAATGGCACTGGTCGGGCTCGCCGCCCTGCCCGTAATTGCAGCAGACGACTCAAAGCCTACGGCAGGAGAACTTCTCCAGGGAATCAACATGTTCACCCCGGAGGAAGGAGACCCCGCCTACAAGGTTACGGCCAATGAGAAATACGGTACCCAGTGGTATGCCGATGCCGCCTACGGCTACTGGCAGGCCGACAATGCCATTCCCGGTACCAACCGCCACAATAACTTCTTCCTCGTGCACGCCGTGCTCAACCAGCGCCTCATCGAGGACAGCGTGAACGGCGGCACATGGTTCCGCGCCGAGTTCTCCGGCTCCTGGGGTCTTGATAGACGCTCCGCCAAGACTGATTCCCTGTTCAGCGATGGTTTCGGCAACGTATCCTATGTGCATACGGATATCTACGGCCCGGCCGATGCCGTGCTGCCCGAGCTCTCCATCATGCATTACTTCAACGGCGGCAAGTCCTGCGTCATCGGTGGCGTGGTGAATCTCACCAACTATTTCGACTGCGTGAGCATCGCCAATGACTCCTTCTCCAGCTTCGTGAACTACTCGTTCGTGAATACCTCCATCGTGCCGCTCACCGATGCCAACCTCGGCGTAATTCTGCAGCAGGAGCTCAACGAGAGCAACTACCTCATGGGTGCCATCTCCCGCACCGATTCCACCTACCGCAGTAATCCCTTCAACTTCGGTGATGGTCACAGCTACATCGCGGTGGCGGAGTGGGGCCATATCTTTGCCGATGGCGATGCCACCTTCCGCCTCACGCCCTTCTACCAGAGCATCGATAACAAGGGCGAAAGCAATGACCGCAACTGGGGCGTAGCCGCCAGCATCGAATACGCCCTGTGCGATACCTGCACCGTCTACGCCCGCACCGGCATCGCCCGCTACGACGAACTGGGCAACTCCGCTGAGCTGAGCCTGGGCACCCACCTGAAGCTCATCCCCAGCCGCGAAGACGACTTCCTCGGCATCTCGTACGGTGTCTTCAAGGGAGCCACCAACAACGATGAAGCCCCCTCCTACATCGACGAGGAAACCGAAGAACCCGGGCACAAACACGAACAGGTCGTGGAAGTGATGTACAGCCTGCAGGTGAACGATTACTTCAAGATTGTACCCCACTACCAGTTCATCAAGAACCCCGCCTACCGCAGCACCAGCCACGAAAGCCTCTGGGGCGTGCAGACGGTGTTCTCCTTCTGATGCGATAATTGTCGTGCTGTAAAAACGTGTATTGCAGCAAAAGCCCCGCCGGGAAGTCGTGTGCCCGGCGGGGCAATTTTTTTGAGGGACTCGAAGTCCCACTCTCCGACAATTCTGTTTACCCCGCTGCATAAACGCGGGCTTTACCTGCGGCGAAATAAATGCTAGTATTTCCCGCATGAAGCGTTTCCTGGCACTCACCATTGTCTCCCTGCTGCAACTTGCCACCACTGCCACAGCACAGTGGCCGGCGGAGCGAAAGCAACCATATGATGCCTGCAGCCCCACGGCTCCGCAGCAGGAGCCCGCAGCCACGCAGCTGAGCGTGTTCCCCACGGGTGAAGTGCGACTCACCGCCGGGAAACAGCCGGCAATGGAAGCGAGGGAGCTGCAGCTGAACGCCTGGCGCGGCGAGCGATGCAGCGCGCAGCTGGCTATCCGTGCCAACGGTCCGGCCAGCCAGCTTTCGGTAAGCTGCAGCGGCTTGAGCAAGGACGGCAACCACATCCCCGTGCAGCTGGGCATGCTGCGCTACACCAAGGCACACGGCACGCCTACGGCTGACATCATCGGCACCGAGCGCAGCTGCGACAACCCTTCGGGGGTGGACCGCGGCGTGTGGGTGCAGATTGATGTGCCGCAGCAAGCCGCCCCCGGAGTTTATCGGGGCATCATCGAAATCACCGCAGCGGGCGGGCTGAAGACTCAGCAGCAGGTGCAGCTCGAGGTGCAGCCCGGCACCCTGTCCACGCCCACCCAATGGGCCATGCACCTCGATTTGTGGCAGCACCCGCAGGCTGTAGCCCGCTGGCACGATGTGGAGCCCTGGTCGGACGAGCATTTTGCCCTGCTCCGCCCCATCATGAAGCGTCTGGCCGATGCGGGGCAGAAATGCATCACCTGCACGGTGCTGGATGAAGCGTGGAACGGCCAGACTTATGATACTTTCCCGTCCATGGTGCGCTGGATTCGCGGGGTGGATGGCCGCATGCGCTACGACTACAGCATTCTGGACAAATGGGTACGCTTCATGCACGATGACATCGGCATCCGCGAGCAGATAAGCTGCTACACCATGATTCCCTGGCACCTCAGCGTGCAGTTCTTCGATGAAGCCGCGGGGAAATACGACTCCATCAAGGCCACCCCCGGCACACGCGAGTACGAGGCGCTTTGGGCACCGTTCCTCGAAGATTTCCACCGCCACATGCAGGAAATGGGCTGGGCGGGCAAGACCTGCATCGCCATCGACGAGCGCCCGGATGCCTATGTGCGCGCCGCCATGAAGCTGGTGCGGGAGAAAGCACCGTACTTCCGCGTTTCCATGGCAGTGGATAAGCCCTCCGACCTCACCCGCGAGGTCTACAACATCTCCCCCGTGCTCACGCATGCGGGTTCCGCGCTGGGCGATCTGCTCCGCGAGCGCCGCCAGTCCGGCAAGATTACCACCTTCTACGTATGCCTGCACCCGCGCAAGCCGAACAGCTTCACCTTCTCGCCCCCGTCCGAAACGGAGTGGCTCGGGCTCTTTGCCGCCGCCAACCAGCTGGATGGTTTCCTGCGCTGGGCATACAATTCGTGGAACCGGAATCCCTTCGAGCACACCGATTTCGTGCACTGGCCCTCGGGCGATTGTTTCCTGGTCTACCCCGGCAACCGCAGTTCCATCCGTTTCGAGCGTCTGCGCGATGGCATCGAGGAGTTCGAAAAAGTTCACCAGCTTCGTCGGCAGGCCGCCCGCTCAGCCGAAGCCGCCGCCATTGTTGAAGAGATGAATACCCGCCTTGCGGAAATCTTCACCGTAGCCCGCAGCAAGGGCAACGACCATGCACAGGATGTACAGTGCGCCCGCGAAATCATCAACGAAACAGCGAAAAAGCTGAATTGACGATTGACAAATGACTATTGACAATTACGCGTTGGCATAATTAGCCACTCCTCGACAAATCGGCCATTGGCGAGCCAACGGCGAGCGAAATTTGGAGTCCCGAAGGACGTCAGAGCATAGGCAGGGGTGGAGTCGCGTAGCGACGGAACCCCTGCTAACCATAAAAAACAATCTGAACCCCGAGCGGAGCGAGAGGGTGCTAGAGGCAAATGCAACACATTGAAGCCGAGGATTCTGCCGCCCACTCCTTTCGTCGGGGCTCCGTTATCTTTTGTTTGTTAGCAGGGGCTGCGCCCGCTGACGCGGGCTTACCCCTGCCTGCTCTCTTACGTCCCTCCGGGACTCAAAATTTCCCGGTCGTACCGACCGCAAATAGCCCCGCAAACTCGGACTTTAGCGAGCTGAATAACTGGATACCCTCCAATTATGCTAACGCGTATGGACAATTAAAAAGTTCGGCGGGCAAATACCCGCGAAATTTTCACGCATTCAAAATCCAGATTTCTACATCCAACATTCTTAATACACGCGAGGAAGACGAGGACCGAGGCCGGTGAAAATCTCCCACACGATGGTGCCGGCTTTCTCGGCCACCTCGCTCACGGGGATGTGCGAGCCGAAGAGCTCCACCTCATCGCCCGATATCACTTCGGGCAGATCGGTGACATCGGCCATAATCTGGTCCATGGTCACTCGGCCGAGCATGGGGCAATAGTGGCCGTTGATGTACACGCGGGCTCCCTTGTTGGAAATCTGGCGGTTCCAGCCATCGGCATAGCCGATACCGATGGTCGCCACGCGGGTGGGGCGGTTCGTGATATGGGTGCGGCCATAGGACACGCCGTGCCCCGCAGGCAGCTCTCGCACCAGCGTCACGCGGGCATGCAGGCTGAGCGTGGGCCGCAGCACGCCATCATAGATGGAGGCCATGGGTGCCACACCATAGAGCAACAGGCCGGGGCGAGCCAGATTGGCCACAGGCACTTCATAGCCCAGCTCGCCCGCGCTGGCGGCAATGTGGCGGTAACGCAGGTCAAAATGCTGCTGCAGTGTGCGCACACAATCTCCGAAAAGCCCTATCTCATCCTGGGTGAAGGGTACATCCTCATCTGCCGAGGGGAAATGCGACATGACGCCCTCAACCCGCAGGTTCGGCATTCCCTTGAGCTGCACGGCAGCCCCGCCCAGCTGACCGGGCAGGAAGCCCTCGCGCCCCATGCCGGTATCCACCGCCACATGCAGGGCAAAGTCCTTGTTCTGCAGGGCTGCCAGACTCTGGAAATGAGCCGCCTCATCCACCGTGGAAATGGTGCAGCACCAGTTATTCTGCACAATCTCCTCGCGTTCCTCGGGGAACGTGGGGCCCAGAATGAACGGAGTCGTGCGCACACCGGCACGGAGCAGGCGGCGTGCCTCACCCACATTGGCCACACCGAAGAAGGAAATACCGTGATTATCCAGACGGCGCGCCACAGGCTCCAACCCATGGCCATAGGCCCCGGCCTTCACCACCGGCATCAGTTCCGTATCCGGTAATGCCTGGCGGGCAATATCCAGATTGTGGGCAATGGCCTCAAGATTCACACAGGCCCACGCGCGTGCAGGACTCTCACTACTCATGCATCACACTCTATCACTTAGCCGCCGCGCTGTCAAGCGCCCCTGCTCACCGGGCATTCAATACGCTTGCCAGAAGGGCAGAAAAATGCTAGATTGTGTCTGAGTTCATGGATTTCCCTATGTTTCGAAAAGTAATCATCGGCATTGTGCTGCTGGCGGGTATCGTTCCCGGCCAGTCGCAGGAATCTTTTGAAGGCATGGAGCTTGAGGAGGCCGTTGACATCGCGCAGGTGACCGCCGCCAGCCGCCAGGCTGCCGAGGCGGGAGACGCGGCGGCGCAGCACCATCTGGCACGCTGCTATTTCACCGGCAGCGGCGTTCCCCAGTCGAACTCCAAGGGTATGTACTGGCTGAAAAAAGCCGCCGAACAGGGATATGCCGACGCCCAGTGCCACCTGGCCGAGCGCTATTTCAACGGACAGGGAGTTGAACGCGACCCCAAGGAAGCCTGCAGCTGGTGGGTCAAGGCCGCCAAACAGCATAATCTCGAAGCCATGTACCGCCTCGGCATGGCACACCTCAGCGGCGAAGGGGTCAAGAAAAGCGATATTCTCGGCATCGCCTGGCTGGAGCGCACCGCTGCCGCCGACCACACCGAGGCCCAGTGCAGCCTGGGCTTCTGCCGTCTGCAGGGCGTTGGGGGCACTCAGAACTTTGCCGAAGCCGCCACATTGTTCAACAAGGCTGCTGAAAAAGGCCACGCCAATGCCACCTTCTGGCTCGGCTTCTGCAAACTGCACGGCATCGGGGTGGAACGCAACGCGCAGGAAGCCATCGAGCTGCTCCGGCGCGCGGCGGATGGCCTGAGCTCCTCTGCAGCCGTGCAGCTGGGGCGTTGCTACGAGACCGGCAACGGGGTCGAGGCCAATGCCGACACCGCTTTCGACTGGTACTGGCAAGCCGCCCGCATGGAAAACAAGGAAGCCTGCTACCGACTCGGGCTCATGCTGCTGGAAGGCCGTGGGTGTAAACCGAACAGGGAGAAGGCCGCCAAGTGGTTCAAAATGGCCGCCGAAAAAAATCATGTCCGCGCTCAACGGAAGTTAGACGAAATGAATCAGAGCAAATAACGCACCATGAAAACGCTTTTCCTTCTCCTGCTCTGCCTCGGGCTGCTCCCCTGCTCCGCCGATTTGCCCGCGCAAGCTCCAGCTCCACAGGTGCAGGAGACCTATTCCACTCAGGATGCCCTGAAGGATGCCACGGCCGCATACCACATTCTCAGCCACGTGAATCCGCTGTATTGCCGTATAAAATACCCCGAGCTCAGGGATGATGATGAGTTGCCGGTTCCGGAGCAGATTCGCCAGATAACACAGAAAGTCCGCCCCTATTGTGCCCGGCTGCGACAGCTTCCCCCGGAGCAACTGAAGCAGGTCTGCATGCTGGCAGATGCCATTCTGTGGCAAAGTGACTGGATTGTCACAGATTACTGCTCAGAGGTAGTGCCCGATATCGCATTTGAATGGCTGGACTGGGGATTTGAGGAATTGGGAACCTGTGCAGGACTTGTCAAAAAAAGATTGGACTGTCCCACAGCAACTGCAGAAGAAAAATCCGCCTGGTATGAGCTGATTCAGGAGCTTGGTGGTGAAGCAGTTCTGGAGTTGCCGGACAAACTCCTGCAGGAGCGCTGGGCAAAGGATTACAAGACAGCCCTCACCTTCTACAAGGAGTTCTGCGCGGCAACAACGGAGCAAAACGAGGCGGTGTGTCTCCGTAAGCTGGCAGAGCAGGCAGAGGTGCTGGAATATTTCCGCAAGGGCGGCGAAATGGAGCTGCTGAGGGTGAATGCACTGGTATCCGCATTCGAGGAAGCACTGGACACCATGGGGGACGAAAGCCCCTTCCCCCGCCCCATACTGCCGAAAAAGCGCCGCACCCCGGCGCGCATGCAGGCACTGGAGCCCTTTTTCACGGCCATACCGGCATTGAAGCCATTATTATTCGACACAAAATGAAGCGAGGACTTGTTCTGGAAGGCGGAGCCATGCGCGGCATGTTCACCGCCGGTATCATGGATGTGATGATGGAGCACGGCATCACCTTCGATGGCATTGTGGGTGTCTCTGCCGGTGCAGCCTTCGGGGTGAATTACAAATCCCACCAGATTGGCCGCGCCATCCGCTACAATGAACGCTTCTGCAATGACAAGCGCTATTGCAGCATCCGCAACCTCTTCCGCGATGGCAACCTGTACAGCAAGGATTTCTGCTACGGCGAGGTGCCGCTCGTGCATGACCCGTTCGATTTTGAGGCCTATGAGGCCAACCCGATGGAGTTCCACATCGTCTGCACCGATATTGTCACCGGCAAACCGCTCTACCATGTGTTCAAAGGCCGCGATGACCACGAGTTCGACTGGATCCGGGCCTCAGCCTCCATGCCTCTGGTATCGGAAATCGTCGAAATCGAAGGCAAGAAGCTGCTGGATGGCGGCATTTCCGATGCCATTCCGCTGCAGTATTTCGAGAGCATCGGTTACTCGCGCAACCTGGTCATCCTGACCCAGCATGCTGAGTACGACAAGAAGGAAAGCGTGGCCATGCCCTTCATCCGCCTCCTGTATCGCAAATATCCGGCGCTGATTCAGGCCATGGAGGTGCGCCACCTCATGTACAACGCCCAGCGGGACTATGTGAACCGCCAGGAAGCCGCCGGCAAGGCCCTGGTCATCCGCCCCACCGAGCCCCTGCCCGTCAAGCGGCTTACCAAAGACCCCGCCGTTCTCCGAGCCACCTACAACATAGGCCGCGCCACAGCAGAGAAACGGCTGGACGATATCCGCAACTACCTCGGCTAAGCCCATGTTCGAGCTCATCTGCATCATGGCCTTCATGTTCCTCTGGGCAGGAGTCGGCATCATTGCGGCCATCAGCCTCCTATGGGGCATTCTGTCAAAACGGAATCCCGGCCGCAGGAAGGAAATCATCGCTCTCATGCTGGTCATATTGGCCACCGTATTCCCCGTGTACTACCTCATCACAACGATTACAGAGATAGACGCGGATATAAGAGGCCCGCAGTTGCACGAACATAGTGCTACGCCATAGTGGCCCCTGTTCTCAACCTGGGAGCAGACGAAAAGAGAACGCCCATGAACCGTAATCGGTAATTAGCGAACCAACCTGTCTCGGCGTAGACCACAGGACGATGACGGAAGGCGAGCGGAATTTTGAGTCCCGACAGGGACGTTAGAGCAAAGGCAGGGGTGGAGCGGCGTAGGCGCGGAACCCCTGCTAACCATAGAATGAATCCGAACCCCGAACGTAGTGAGTGGGTGGTAGAGGCTCTGGTGATGCATTGAATCCGCCCCCTCTACCGCCCACTCCTTTCGTCGGGGCTCCATTATCTTTTGTTTGTTAGCAGGGGCTGCGCCCGCTGGGCGGGCTTACCCCTGCCTGCCCTCTTACGTCCCTGACGGGACTCAAGTTTCGCGGTCGTACCGACAGCAAACGGCTCGGAAAACTCGAATTTGACGATGTTTCCTGCGTTATCATTGACTTTTCCACCACCCCATGACATAATGCCGGGCGTGACTACCTTACTTGCTGATACCAGTTACCTTTCGGAATCGCCCTATGGTCTGTGGGGTGTTATCATGGTGATATTTCTGCTGGCCATGCTGTGCTACAACGCCTGGCTGGATGATGCGGATGCCCGCCGTCGCGGATACTATGTGCTGGCAGCTGCCCTGGTGCTGGGGATTCTGATTCTGTTTGCCCTGCATGTGTGGCAGGTGGATCCCATGGAGCTTATCCGCACCCACTACTACCGCCGCGCAGGCTTGCTGCAACCCCGCTCCTCTTTCTCCATCCTGCTATTTCTCTCACTCGGCTGGATTGCTGCCGCCTGGGGCATAGGATACGCGGTGGATAAACTCATCCACCGCCCGAAGGACGAGGAAGAAGAGGAAGAATAAGCCCTGCCCCACCAGCTTCAGCGCACCGCGCGGCGGTACGCGTAGCAGCCGTACATCAGAAACAGTACGGCACCCGCAAGATTCACTAGGGCGGCTACCCAGAAGGCCGGGCCGAAGCCAAAGGCCTCGGAGAGCACACCACCGAGCAGCGTGCCGAGCCCCGCGCCGATATCCCATGAGACAAAGAGGGTTGAGTTCGCCGTGCCGCGTTCCTCCTTCGAGCACATGTTGATGAACATATTCTGCACGGCGGGGAAGAAATGCCCATTGCCCAGGCCACAGATGAGGGCGGAAACATACAGAGCCCACTCGGCATGCACTCCCGCAAAGAGCATATACCCCACCAGACCCAGGCTCGTTCCCACCACGGCATTCTGCACTATCTTGCCCTGCCGCAGGGTACGGCTGCCGATGAGGCGCGAGGTGATGAGGCCCACGGAGAACAGCAGGAAGAACAACCCCATGCCGTGCGTGATGCCCAGTTCCTGAATGCTGTACAGCGCCACATAGGTGGAGATGACACCATACGCAAAGGCAAAGCACACTGTGGAAAGCCCCTGGCTCCACCCCTTCCAGAGCAACAGCCCGCGGAAACTGAAGGGCTTGCGAGGCAGCGGACGAGGACGCCGCGGCAGGCGGGTCGAGTAAGTGACCAGCAGCCCCGCCAGGGCCAGCACCACCGCCAGCCACATGAGCGCATCGAAATCCGCCCACGCGCCGTAGATGGCCAGCCCCACGCTGGGCGCCAGAGCCGAGGCCACATTATTGCTCAGGCCGTAGTAACCGATACCCTCAGCGCGGCGGCTGAAGGGCAGCGAATCCACCGCCACGGTGCTGTTGGCCACCGTAGTAGCGCCGAAAGGCGCGCCATGCAGCGTGCGCAACACGGCAAAAGCCAGCAGGCTGCCCGCCAGCAGATAAGCCCCTGTGCACACCGTGAACAGCAGGTAACTCACCACCAGCACTACCATGCGCGGAAAACTATCCACCAGATACCCGCTCACAAAGCGCGCCAGCACCGCAGTGATGCTGTATCCCGCCATCACCCAGCCGATGGTGTCCTTATCCGCCCCGAACTCGCTGCTCAGATACACCGGAAAAAGCGGTGTCATGAGCATGAAGGAGAAGAAAAGCAGGAAATTCGCCACCCAGGCGCGGGTATAGTTCGCCGTCCACAATCGCGAAATCGGCTGGTCTTGAATGCGGGCATCCATGGTCGTCTTCATTTATACGCTCCTCCTTTCCCCAGGTCAATCACCAAGTCAGCAATTGTTACCTGGAATCATTTTAATCTACAGTTGCAGTATATACAAGACTGGGCGGATTTGTTCAAACAAAACCCACATTCCGCATGCAAAATTCGTGGCGTCGCCCGTCAGTAGCGCTGCACGGCAGGCGGGCTGTTGCGCTCAGTCCATTCACAGTACAGCCCGTAGCTGTATTTCCAGACCATCGCGCCCATAATACCCAGCAGGATAAGCAGACACAGGCTGCGGGCTCGCAGACAGAAACGGTCGCCCACCTCACCCCGTAAGGCAAAATAGGCAACCAGGCCCACCAGAAATGAGGGCAAAGTAACCAGCGGTGCAAGGAATACCACCCCTATGCCCACTCCATCATTCAAATGGGCCAGAGTTGCAGCCGTCATCGCGAAAAACCAGGCGCCGACAACTTGCAGCGTAAACCACGCCCCCAGACGATGGCGACCATTTTTCTTATCCCCGGGCAGGTACAAGGCCGAGCACAGGCCAAAGCCGAAATACAGGCAGTTCAGCATAATTTCTCCGCAAGGCTTAACCACCCCGACGCTGACTATCCTCAGCTCTATCCATAGCAAATGGATAGCAACACCCACCAACCACACGCCCACCATGGCACAGGGGCACAGTATCGTCACCCAGCGCAGAGCCTTCTGATTGACTGTAGTGTTTTCCGGCACTTCCTCCATGCCCCGAGTCTACCACCGAGGCCACAGAATGTCAATGATATGGCAGGCGGATGTTGAAAGTGCGGAGCTGTTTCAGATTTGCCGGTAGATATCAGCTCCGGAACCAGCTAACGTGATTAAAGGGCAAAGATTGCGCATTGGCATAATTAAGCAGCAGCGAAAAATGCGAGTTTGTCGAGCAGGCGCAGCCTGCGGAATTTTGAGCCCGAAGGGCGGTATAATCGTAGCGATGGGGTGGAGCCGCCCCGCTGAGGCGGGGCGTGCGTAACCCCTCGATTACAGCAAAGAAATATAGGAGCCCGTTTCAACGGGCGGCATAAAGAGTCGAAATACGGAACCATTTCGATTCCAATGTATACCGGTATTGAATTAACAGTTATTTGCGTTGCCGAGATATTCCTCTTAGCCACGCATTATGCCGCCCGCTGCACGGGCTCAGGTCATATTTTGTTGATAACGAGGGCCTGACGGCCCTCGCTACGATTATGCCGTCCACTGTCGTGGGCTCTGAATTCCGCTCGCCGTTGGCTCGCCAATTGCCGATTTGTCGATGTTTGACGTACTTTGCCAACGCATTATTTATTACGTAGGCCTGCAAATCTGAAACAGACTCCAAAATCTGCTAACTTTCACAATTTCATCTTCTCGCGGAAGCGTTGCAGGAGCAGCTCGCCGTACTCTGTGTAATCCATGTGGTCGGCATAGTGGGCGCGGTATTCATCGTGCTCCCAGGGGAGGAAGCTGTCGCGAGCATCATTATATTCCACGCATTGGATATTGAGGAAATCCTCCAGGCAGATGCGCTGTTCTTCGGTGAGGTTCAGCATCTGGTTGCGCTTGTAGATTTCCGGGTCGTTGCTTGGTCCGCTGCCGGGGTAAATCTCAACCAGTCCCTGTAAATCAGCTATCATGAAACGGGGCAGCAGGAACCGGTATGCGTGCGGCCCGACATAGCTCAGCGCGCAGGAGCAGGAAACCAGCAAGTCATCGGGAATACGCTGCCAGTCATCGCGCTCCTCCAGCGGAGCCAGAAGCGCCTGAGCCTGCGGGCTCATGTAATCATCCTCCGCCTCACCACCCAGCAGCACGCGCACTTCGCGGTAGCATGTCACCCCTGCAAAAGCACGTCTGATTCGCTCCACCAGTTCCTCGCGGAGCGGCGTCATCTCAATAGGTTCCGGCGTATAGGAAACTCGCCATTCGGCCTGACTCCGCAGAAACTCCTCAGCCTCTTCCACCGCCGACCTGCTGAACATTTCCAGCACTGAAACCGGATTCTGAGGCGTATGCTTCTTATTCTTTTTAGACACCTTTATAATGCAGGGTTAAATGATTTATCGAAATACTGCTTCACCAGCATGGCACCATACTCCCGATGGGACATTTTGTCGGCAAAATGCGCATCGTACTCATCGAGTTCCCAAGGCAGGAAGACGTTACGCCCGAAGCAGGTCTGCTCCTCTTCATCCACGCGGTCAAGGTTCAGGAAATCGCTCAGGCACTGTTGCTGCGCGGGAGTCAGCAACTGCATCTGCTCCCGCATGTGGGAAACGAACTTGCCGTTCGGCTTTTCACCGAAATAGACCTCCACCACCCCGTGCAGAGCACCCAGCATGAACCGCGGGATAAGGAATCGATACGCCTCCGGGCCGACATAGCACAAGGCAAAGGAACAGGACGCGAGCAGATTATCGGGAATGGCGTGCCAGTCATCTCGCTCCTCGTACCGGGACAGCACGGCCTGGGCTTCCTTGCTCACATAATCATCCTCCGCCTCGCCGCCCAGCAACAAGCGAGACTCGTGGTGACAGGTCACCCCGGCAAAAGCCTTTTCAATCTGCTCGGCCATCCTGGCCTTCAGGGGCGTCAGTTCATCCCTGGAGGGGTGAAGCGCGCGGCGGCGCGACTCCACCTTCGAGAGAAACGCAGCAGCCTCTGCTTTTGCCTCGGGGCTTGCCTCAAGCTTTTCAAGCCCGAATCTGCGCCCATTCTTCTTCTCCCCCTTCTTTGCCATGCAGTCAGTATGGCATTCCCCCATAAAGATGTCAAGAATGCAACGAGAATGTACGAACAGAGTTTTTACTATGCACCATCCCCTCCCAGATCGCCTGATGAGCCCTCCGCGCTGGGCTCATTGGTCAGTGAATGGATCATTCCGCTATCAGCAGAACACAAGAAGCTATATCATATCATTTGTTACTCAACATATCATCTTAAAAATTTTTAGTTACATTTTATTAATCATTGTAATTACTACGTTATTTTTCTAACAAAAAAGCCCCGGAACGCCTATTTTATGCTGGACAAAAGAAAATAGGATATGTAGTATATGCTCATGAAAAACTCTAAAACGCCACACTTACTATTCAGGCGTCTACTTGATATTCTTGACGAATTCCGCCGCGAGAGTATCAAGGCCATCAATGCTCCCTCCAAGAAAAAACTTTATGGCCTTACCGTGCGGCAGGGCTCGGCGATATCCCAGCTCAGGCTCATGCTTGAAGATAAACCTATGGGAATAGCGCTCAAGGATTTAGCATCTCGCATGCAGATGACGGTGCCGGCTACCTCCATCATGGTGGATGCACTGGTAACCCGTGGCTATATGGAGAGAACTCCCAATCCCAATGACCGCCGCGCAGTGTGCATCAAGCTTACGGACAAAGGAAACGAGTTATTCAACGACATCTACGCAAGATTCCACGATGAGATAGACCGCCGAGCAGAGGTGCTCACCGAGGAAGAGCTCGAGGCGTTCTCCCGGATTGTCGAAAAACTGGTACACTGACGCAGCGAGTAGCACAACAGCGTTTTTTGCACACAAATTCTTGACGCAGCGCAAGATTAAGTGTAGTATGGTATCCGAACACGGGGATGAGCATTCTGCATCCCGAGCCTGAGTATACACCTTTTCCATTTATGCAGACTTCACCTAATCTTCTTGCCCAGGTCCGCAAGCACCTCATCGACCTTGGCGAATCATACCAGTGGGTCACCATGGGGCCGGATAGCGAGAAAATCGGTCTGGCCTACCTGCCTGTGACCGACAGCGACATCCCCTGCTCCTTCATGTTCACCGAGCTGAAGGATCCGTCCAGCCTGGTATTTGATGTCAATTTTGCCTATCGCATTGCCCCCGCCGACCGCGCAGAGGTGAGCATGCTTCTGCTCACGCTGAACGCCAACCTGCCGGAGGGGCAGCTCCTGATTGATATGGAGAGCGGGCTCGTATACTATCGTCTCAAGTTTGTGGTCACCGACCTCGCCATCAGCGAGGAGGACATACGCAAGCAAATCAAGCACATGGAGAACGTGGGCATCAGCATGGCCCACACCTACCCCCGCATCATCATGCAGGAGTTCCCCATGTATTAAGAAAACACCAGAAACCACCCATATACATATATGTCACTGGCAAAACCCTTAGAGGGCAAGGTCGGCATCGTCACCGGCGTTGCAAATCACCGCAGTATCGCATTCGGCATTGCCAAGGCCTGGCATGAGGCCGGCGCCAAGCTCATCTTCAACTACCAGGGCGAACGCCTCAAGGACGGCGTCATCAAGCTGGTCAAGGAGAACTTCGGCGAGGATACTCCCGTCTGCTCGCTTGATGTGTCCGATGACAAATCCATCGAGGACTTCTTCACTTTCGTTTCCCAGCACACCGACCACGTCGACATGCTGCTGCATGCCGTCGCCTTCGCTCCCAAGGCTCCCGGTACTCTGGAAGGCCACTTCTCTGATATTCCCCGCGACGCCTGGAACCTCTCCCTGCAGGTTTCCGCCTACTCGCTCATTGCCCTTTCCCGCGCTGTGGCTCCGCTCATGGTGAACGGTGGCTCCATCACCGCCCTCACCTACTACGCCAGCCAGAAGGTAGTGCCGAACTACAACCTCATGGCCGTTTCCAAGGCTGCACTCGAAACCTGCTGCAAATACCTGGCCTACGACCTGGGCCGCCGCGAAGCCCCCATCCGCGTGAACTGCATCTCCGCCGGCCCCGTGCAGACTCTGGCTGCCCGCGGTGTTTCCGGCTTCACCGGCATGTTCAAGGTATATGAGGAGAAGGCCCCGCTGCAGCGCTCCTGCACGCTGGAGGAACTCGGCGCCACTGCCACCTACCTGGCCAGCGACGGCGCAGCCTCCATGACCGGTCAGATCCTCTATGTGGACGGCGGTTACGAAATCGTCGGCATGTAATCCAGCCGCAAACCCATATTTTCACAGAGCCCGGGCCTATTGCCCGGGCTCTTTTTTATAGTCTGTATTCACTCGACAAGGTCTCTTACTCGCACACAGTACGCATGGCCTGCAGGAGGCGGCGGGGGCTCTTGATGCCGGGGGCAGCTTCCACGCAGCTGTCGAAATCCACCCCATCGGGGCGGCAGCGTTCGAGGACCTGTTCCAGCTGCGCCTCATCCATGCGGGCAGAGAGAATCCACGGACGAGGGAATTCCAGATTCGCCAGCAGCCCGGCGTTATCGGCCTCCACCAGGAATGCCCGGCAGTGGGGCGCCCAGCGGAGGATTTCCTCCTGCACCGCAGCGGCGCTGCGGCCGGAATCCACTCTCAGACGCCGGATAACTCGGTGCGTGCCGATTTCCTCGGCATCCTGCGGCGTGTGCCCACCCTGCAGCTGGGCAAGGTGCAGCCCCGCCTGGCGCATAATGCGGCAGATTTCGGCAGGCTCCTGCTGCTGGAACACTCCCACACGCTTCACATTCACCGAACGCATGCCGGCGGCATGGCTGGGGCTCACATAGCGCGGGCTGCCCAGGCAGAAGTTGAACCCGATATAGGAAGCACCATAAGCTACGGCACAGTCCACGGAGCCAGTATAGGTCTGGCCGCAGACTTTTACAAAGGGACGACGGCGGTTACGGTTGGTGCAGTTCATATCGGTATTCATTTTTTTGTGATGGGGGGATAAAATAAAAACGCCCGGGCTTTCTGGGAAGCCTGGACGTCGTTGTTCTTCTTGTATATGTGCCCGTGCGCGGCACGGAGATGAGCTTCCCGGTGTCGAATTACAGCATATAGTAATAATACATAGCGACGGGGCTATGCATCATGGCGTTGCTGGTTACCGGGGGTGTCATCTGCGCCTACACTAGCACACCCACCCCCTTCCCCGCAAGCCTTTTTCCGCCCGTTGACGTAATTAAGCAGTAGTGAAAAAATCCGAGATTAGCGACGAATTGGCGAGCCGCGGGCGAGCGGAATTCGGAACCCGCTTTAGCGGGTGATAGCCAATAGCCCCGGGTGGAGCCGCGTTTGCGGCGGAACCCGGGGTTAGATAAAAAATTATCGGAGCCCCGAACGTAGTGAGAGGGCGGCAGAAATCGACGCAATATGCTAAAGCCGCAGCTTCCCATCTCCGGGCTTAGCTCTACGCCGTGGCAGGCTGTCACCCTCTCGCTGCGCTCGGGGTTCGGTTTCTTTTTTGTGTATTACCCAGCATTCCGCCGCTATCGCGGCTTCATGCTGGGCTACTGGCTGCCGCCCACGCAGCGGGCTCAAAATTCTGCTCGCCTTTGGCTCGCCAGATCATCGCCAATGTCCGAACTTCGAGCTGAATAGCAATTTTTCTAATGATACCAATGCATAATCTTTATTGCTTGGACCAGCTAATCTGAAACTACTCCGCTTAATCCATCTCACGCCGAACTAACTTCTTGCGGCTGTATCCTGATTCTGCTATCATGACACCGTAACAGATATTCCCCTTTCCTGCTCCATGAATCTGAAGACATTTCTAACTTCCACGCTTGTTGCCATGGCATTTGCTGCACCTCTGGTTTTCGGAGAGGAAGCCAGGGAACGCGCCTATACCGAAACGCTGCTTTGCTCCGATGTTGCGCCCGGGGATGCCGCGCTGTTCGAGCACTACTTCGGCGACTCTGCCGAAGCGGTGGCAAAGGGCTGGGATTCGGAGAATCTGGTACAGTACTCTTCCTCCAGGGAAAAAAACAAGGCAGGAAAACGGGTACTCCGCGAGAGCCTGATGATTCTGGCAGAGGATGGCAGCAGCATGCGCAAACTATTCTGCGAACGCTTTGAGTCAAATCCCGCCAGACGAGTTAATTTCAAGGAGCAGAAATATAGCGCCATTGTCCCCTTTGTGTTTGCCTGCAACCTGGTGAGCATCGTGGATTATCTCGATGAAACGCTGTATGTGGACTGGGTGCATTTTAATCCGCAGACCCGCCGGATAGAGGGAAGCGAGAGCAAGCATTGGGCAAGGCGCGATTTCAGCTCCATGAAGAGCGATTTGACCGAGGAAGAAAAGTCTCTTTTCGACACCTGTTTCCCCTCACACAAACTGCGCCACACGCCTCCGACCTGGGATGCTGAGCGGAGAGTGCTTTATTCCGCCAAGGGCAAAGCCGGCAGCCGGGGAGCCTATGCGCTCAATGGTACTATCAAGCGGGTGGCTGAGGATGGCACCAGCTGCCGCATCGCCACCAAAACGCTTGAAATCAGCGGGCCGTGGAAGAGTGTCGGCCGCCCCACGGCTTACCAGCTCCCCATGGTGAAACCCTTTGTCTTCGTGGAGCACAAATCCTTCGATATCATCTTCCACATCGAACAGTTTAATCCGCAAACCGGCGCATACGAAGGCACGCGCACCAAGGTATATGACTTCCGTTCCCTGGAGCTGGTGAGCGACACATGGGCACCCTATCCCCCTGCCACAGCCCAGGGCAACTGAATCCCCCATCCTGCTTCTGACAACATCACCCCTTCCCCATTCTCTGCTTATGAAATCATTGGTATATACCGCCCTTATTTCCGCTTTCCTGCTCCCCCTGCACGCCATGGGCGGGAGTGCGACTCGTGACCACCACGCCGGCAGACAATATGTGCCGCACCTTTTCAACGGGGATAGACCCGTGGTATTGGTGCAGGAGACTGAGTTCCATTCTACCCCCTATTGCCATGACGATGGCGAGGTTGGCTCCACCCTGGTAGTGGGTAAAGCCTTGGGCAGTATCGGCACGAATATCGCCCCGGGCTCGGTGGTGTTGCTCGCCATTCAGGGCAAGGATGAGGAACCGGTCCGACACCGTAATGGCCGCCGCCTGTATATTGCTCAGGTGAATGAGTCTCTCGCCCGCCCGCTGCACCCCAGCGGCAGCACCTATTATATTGATGGGGTAGACTTCACTTGTTTTGGTGCCGTCTGGCTGCTGAAAATGAATCCGGAAGAGCTGAAGCCCGAGTGGAAACAACTGTTCCATCTGGTGGACTCCCTGCGAAATCCCGCTATTCCTACAGCTGCGGAGCTGAGCCGACTGCCCGTCCCCGACAGTCCGGAACAGCGGCTCTTTGCCGCCTGCTCCAGAAGAAAGGGGACCGATGGTCAATTAGGTATGCCCGGCCACAGGCTCAGCCCCGAGGTATACGCGCTCATTGCTTCCGGGGCCGATGTGAATGCCCGATGCAATGCTCAGGGCATGACTCCGCTCATGCAGGCAGCCCTGCACAACGACAGCGTAGCCTGCCGCCTGCTGCTCAACGCCGGAGCCGACCCCAATCTGCGCGATGTCAACGGTATGACCGCGCTGAATTACGCCCTCATCGGCAAAGACCTTCCGACCAATCAGCTCGATGCGTTCCGTACGCTTCTGCCCTGGGGTTCGCGTATTGACATGCGCTGCACACCGCCGCAGGGAGCAGCATACAAGGGAGCTACCCCCTTGCACCATGCTGTGTTGGTCAATAGCGGCAACGACATTTGGAATCTGCTGCGATGCGGAGCCGATACCACCGCCAAGGACGATGCCGGGCGCACCCCGCTCGACCTGGCCCGCGAACTCAACCGCACCAAACTCATCCCCCTACTGGAAAACGCGATGACTAAATAAGTGAGAACACGCCACCCGCCATGCCAAGAGCACCACTAGGAGCGAAGTTCTGTTTTTCCTCCCTCTGCAACAAAAATGGAGGGACCTCGCAACAAAATGCCCGCCACAAGCGTCTATATATTAGAAAATCCGAGCTTTCTGCAATTTTTTGTTGCGGATTCGGTGCCGGGAAGTATTATTATATGTAGAAGGAGATAGAGCATGCCCAAATTCTTTTTAGCAGCAATATGCCTGCTGTGTTTCATGTGCGGTAAGACACAGGCAAAGGTGCGTGTTCACCGAGAAACTGCCATAGAAGACCGTGAGCAGGCCCGACGGGAGCTGGATGCTCTGCAAAAATTCTTCCCCTCCGCAGGTGAGGTACGCATCATGAAGATGCAGATTCGCACAGCAAAGGTAGAACAGATGACTCTACATTCTTCACAAACCATACCCGCAGAAGATACGCAGAGGATTGCATACATCCTGCAACAGGTACGCCTCAATCCAGATTATGTGCGCCGAACAGGCGGGTACAAACGAGTCGGTAGGTGGATAAGATATTCCGCGCCTAAACTATTCTTGTCATTTAACGGAGAATGGAGAGAGGTTAACATCTACGCCATCACTGCTACGAAAGAAGACAACAAACGATGGCTGCTGGAGGAGAATTTGCTGAAGGAACTACTCTCCATTGTAGAACGAAATGCCCCCAAACAACCGAACAAAAATTGACCATGCCCACCATCCCCCGAATCCTTGCCACCACAGCCCTGTGCCTTGCGGCGATGGGAGCATGTCCGTTATGTGCAGCTGAACCAGCGTCTCCGTCTCTCGTTGGCAAAGTGCTGGTGCTGAAAATCAAAGATGCCGAACAGCGTTACGCGTTTTCGGATTCTCATGTTGTCCGCAAGACTTTCCCTCTCAGTTCTTTTACAGAGGGGACAAATCGGCAAGTATGGAAAGAATCTTATTACGTTTATTCGCCGGAAACAGCCGAATTTTACGAAGAAAATCGCATAAACTCAACATCTGGAATGGTACGAGACGGTTACGGTTACTCTCGATGGAAACTCCAATTTAATACAGCATCTGCAGGTACAGCTACGCTCATTACTAAACATCATTTTTCGCTCAGGCGTCACAAGGTCGGCCTGTCTGTACCTTTCAGAGTCGAGCCTTTACCGCCCAATACACATCTTAACCAAGTTCAGAAGAAAACTTTTTGACCATGCCCACCATCCCCCGAATCCTTGCCACCACAGCCCTGTGCCTTGCGGCGGTGGGGGTGAGTAGCTGCAGCATTTCACCCATGATTGCGCTTCCCAGCAGTATAGCTTCCCAAGCCTGCGAAAACACGGAAAGAGAGCAACCTTGTCCACCATGGGATGAAATGTACGAAATCCAAGGAGTTTACAGTTTTGATTTTGTCACGCCTGACGATGAGCTGGACCATGGAACCCCGGATGTTCTGGTTCTGACCCCACAAGCGCATGGGGAATACCGATACGGCGTCACAATTTTCCACATCTTCCAAGGACATAATCTTGATGATCCGGAAATGACCTGCCATCTCAACTGCGAACTTAAAAATGGTGTTATCACAGTTCCTGAACGGCCAGCCGACAATGTCATCGGCAAAAAAGGCCCCTATAGCATATCATTCAAAAGAGATGAGCAAAATCACATTATTGGTCTTATTGTGAAGGAGGCTGGTGCCACCGAGGAAGAAACACATTACCGCAAAAATATAGGGCATCGGGATTTCAAATAATTCATATTATCAATTTTTCAATGACCATGTCCACCATCCACAAAATCCTTGCCACTACAGCCCTGTGCCTTGCAGCGGGGTCGGGCACGTTAACTGCGTCAGAATGGAAAAACCATTATCCGGAAGAAGCAGTTGTTATTCAAGGCGTCTCCTCGCAAATAACCGCCGATTTAGATGAATCGAGTGTGCTTTATTCTTATTTTGCAGCCGATAGTAAAATAGCGTACATAGAAGAAAGTTTTTCGACAAGTATGGTAGCCGTATGCATCAGGTACCTTTTTGATGAGTCCGGCGATTTCGCTGCCGCAGCCTGCCGGATATCCACACAGAGCGCCTTTTCTGATGAGTGGACACATAACCAAAAGCTTCTAGTTCACGGTCAACATCTTAAAGTTGAACGATGCGGGATAAGTGAAGCGATAGATGAAAGAGCCAAGCGTATCATGAAACGTTGCTTGGCTGATTGGAAACAACAGAGCAAGAAAATAAGAAAATGACCATGCCCCTCATCCCCAGAATCCTGACCACCACTGTCCTGTGTCTTGCGGCGGTGGGGTTGAGCTCTTGCATCAGCGCTACACACCGGGTTGTCAAAACCTGGGGACAGAGTGCAGATGAAGTTTACTGGGTGAATGAGTTGGAGGGGGAGACTGATTGCCTGTACCGCGTCGGGAAGGAACTCTATGTTCAGGGCTACCGCAGCAGCGGAGATGTCACCATGGGCGTGGATAATTGTTATGGAGGGATCTGGATGTACCCTGAAGAAGCGGTGTATGAGGTGACTCCCCATACCAATAAGGCTGAAAAGGTCTGGTTGCGCTTGTCAGATATGAACTGGAGCGATGCCCAACGTTATTTCCGGACGGGCGAAACCCGATTCACGTCGGATTATATCAGCTTGCGCGTAACAAGTCGCGACGCGCTTACAGAGTTGCCCTCCCATGCTGCCCGCTTAGCGGTTCCTCGGACAAGGCGCGTGAGTCTGGCCGTTCAGGACGGGTTATCCGCAGGGAAGAATTGGGACTGGGAGAGAGACGGATACGGACGACCATCCGACCACATTTCAGCAGATGCGCATGCGCTGTACGCGTATCCGCTGGCCGGCGCTCTGTTTCTGGCCGTAGATGTTCCGCTCACTCTGGTCAACGGGGTCTGGACCATTCCGGCAACAGCCATTGGTGCTATCATGTATTATAAGTAATCCCGCGTTGGCGTAATTGGCGGGTATCCAGTTATTCATCTCGCTAAATCCGAATTTGGCGGCCAAGGGCGAGCGGATTTTTTAGCCCACGTAGTGGGCTAAAGATTGTAAGCAAAAAGCCCGAGGCGCTAACCTCGGGCTTTTTTATGGAGCATCCCCACGCGGATTCGAACCGCGGTTCTATGACTGAGAATCATATGTCCTAACCCCTAGACGATGGGGACGTTAAATACGCGAATCGGGACTCGAACCCGAGACCAATAGATTAAAAGGTCACGCATAATCTCGATTTATCAAGGTGTTATGCAGTCCGCTGAACAGGATTGACAACCCACTTGACGGTCCTTTTTAATCTGCTAAACTCGGCTTCGTGTGCCAGCGCACGTGCAGAGATTACTACAAAACACCCCATGAGTAAAGAAAAAAAGTCATCGAAGGGAAAAGATTGACCTTTTTAAGAGGTATGTCTATTGAAAAGTATTCTGACAGTTACCGTATAAGCGTTTCTCGTCACGAAAATGGGAAGCGAGTCAGGACATACTACCCCGCCACTCTTGAAGGCTACAAGAAAGCATACGAGGATTGCCAGATGAGCATTCATGAGCGCACAAGGTTGGGAGCATCATTCGGAAACATCTCCGAGGATGAGAAACGAACAATCAGTCTGTGGAGACAATACAGGGATAACTGTCAAGCGTCAGGCTTCTCACACTTTACTGCATTTGAGGTGATGCAGCGAGGACTGGAAACTTGTAACACAACCTCTCCAACCTTCCAGCAGGAGGGGAAACTGTATCTTGACAATCTGCTCTACCAAGAAAACGGAGTTGAAACCTCTCACATCGTTAAGGTCAAGAGCAGGATTGCTAGGATTTCTGCACACTTTGACAAGATGCCCATGCACAAGATGTCGGAGGATTTGATAAGGACATTCGTTGGCAATCTGACAGTGCCTCGGTCAGGAGCACCCGCTCAACCTGCTACGAAAAGACAATACATACAACTCATCAAGTCAGTGTTCTCCTTTGCGGTGAAGAAGAAACATCTTGACGAAAAGGATAATCCCACCTTGGCTATTGATACCCCTACTATTGAAAAGAAAGAGGTTGAAATCATACCGCTGAAAGAGATTGAAAAACTGTGGAAACATGTTAAGAACACCCCCGCTCTGCACCACTTCATCCCAGCCCTTGCTGTAGGACTGTTCTGTGGTGTGCGAGTAGCAGAAAGAACACGCATGCAATACAAAGACATCTTTGTTGGAGGTCGCAATGAGATTTACCTCTCCGCAGCCATCACAAAGAACGATTTTGCACGATACATCTACCCACCAGCATGCTTCAAGCAATGGCTCATCTTCGCCGAGAGTAAGGGAGTTGAAATGACTCCTGATAACTACATAATCCCAGGAGCAACTGAAATCCACAGAGTGGATGCCCATTCCAGAATGATTAAGTCACTTCATAAGGCTGGCTTTACCATACCTAAAAATGCCATTCGACACACAGCAGCATCAAACATGTGTGTGATACATGGTTTTACCGAAGCAGCATCACAACTTGGTCACGAGGAACGGATTTTACGCAGACACTACCGCCTTCCTCTGACGAGAACCGAAGCGGAAGCCTACTTTGCGATTTCTCCAGAGACTGTATAAAATCCAGCCAATCAGGGCAACTCAATGGGAAGGACTACCTCTCCCATTTTTCACCTTACTAGATAACGAAACTAGTAAGGTGTATGAAATTTATAAGAAATTTATAATAAGTGAGTAATTAGTGAGAAAAAGTCTTTACAAACCAGGGCCCTTTGGTAAGATTTTCGCAGATGAAGAAGTCCAAAGCCAAGACCAAGTTCTACGAAGTGGAAGGTAAGCGTGTATCTCTCCCCAAGGGTGTATCTGTGGAGATGAAGAACGGCATCCGTAAGGTCACGGTAACTTGGTCAGAGCATGGTAAGGTTCGCAGGAAGTATTTTGACTACTCTTTGGAGGGTGTTGAGGATGCCAAGACTCTCAATGCTACCAAGAAACAGGAGTTGAGACGCTTCGGTCAGGAATTCGGAACAATCTCTGATGATGAGAAGCAAGCCTTGGACTTATGGAGAGCCTATGTCAAGGAAGCGATGGGTAACGGTTTCAAGTTCTCATCCGCTTATGAGGTGATGAAGCGTGGTATTGATGGACTGAACACCACTACTCCTGATTTCAAGACCCTGGCTCGCTACTACTTTGACAAGGGACTCATGCGTAAGACTGATGGAGAACTCACGGAACACACAGAGACGGTTCGCCAGCGTCTGTTCAACATCATCTGCCCCTACTTCGGCAACAAACCTTCTCATACCATCTCCGAGAGCGATGTTCTGGACTTCTTGGATGGTCTGAAAGGTCAAAATGGTGGTAAGGCTTCACTCGTTACTCGCACACAGTATCTCAATCTCCTCAAATCGGTGTTCAAGTTCGCTGTGGAGCAAGGTAGTATCACCAAGGAGTTCAATCCTGTGGCTAATCTAAAACCTGCTAAGAAGCGTAAGGATGCCGAACCTGAAATTCTGGCAGTGGATGAAGTGAAGACCATCTTCTCATTCGTGAAGAACAATCCCAAGTATCACTCATTCATCCCTGTGCTGGCTGTTGGGTTCTTCTGCGGTGCTCGTGTTGAGGAGAGAGCCAAACTGACCTACGGTGACATCTTCGTAGGTGGTCGTAATGAAATCTTTGTTTCCGCTGCTGTTGCTAAGAACCGTATTGCACGCTTCATCTACCCCACCGAGAATGTGAAGGCTTGGATGGACTTTGCCAAGGAGAACGGTGTAAGTATGAATGCTACTGATACGCTTATTCAAGGTGATACTCTGAAACAGCGTAAGACGGCTCACAGTTCTTTCCTCAAAGCACTGGCAATGGAAACTGGCATCAAACTTCCGAAGAACTGCATTCGTCACACGGCTGCTTCATTCATGGCAGAGAGCCAAGGATACACCGAGACTGCTAATCAGTTGGGACATGACATCGGCATGCTGTTGAAACACTATCGCCGAGCCATTACCAAGACGGAAGCCGAGGATTATTACAACATCTGCCCTGATACAGTGTGAGGATGAGTTAGATAAGGAGACATCAGCATTGCCGATGCTGATGCTTTATCTTTGCATTGAAACTCTGCTAGTTAGGTGTGATTGAGTATCTCTCACACGCACTGCTTATCATTCTTGGTGATACCCTAACTCGTAAAATTCTAATCTTTTACGAATTTTATGCTTGCATCAGCGTCGGCAATGCTGTAATGTAGGTTCGTTGGATTGTAGCAAGTTTGTCTCTGTTTCAATGGCCAAGGGTTTGAACAACTTATGCAATTCAATCTAAACTTTTAATAATCAATTCTTACTAACATGAAGAAAACAATCATTGCTTTACTCTGCTCTAGTTGTATAGCATTCGGTGAGGATGTAACCCCCACTTGGTCGGTAGATTGCACAAATGGCCAGTATTCAATGCTTACAGGCGACTCACCTCTCGCTTTAACTTACTGCTCATCAAATTTCATTCAAGGCTCAGGGGTGCAAACCTCGGGTTCTGCTGCCGATGGTTCGGGTATTGCTCTTAACAGTCAGTTGCAAACACTTCAGGCTGAGTTCTCCCTCACGATGACGCTAACATCGGTCACGACCAATTTTAATACAGGAGCGAATCAACTCACTCTGGTCGCCTTGAAAAAGGCCGACGGTTACACTTTCTCTGTGCTCGCACATAGTCAGACTGGTATAATTACTCTGGATTTGGGTGCCGCAGAAGTAAATGAAGTCTGCAACAACATCGCACTGAACGGGGGCACAACAGAAGCACAGACTATTACGCTGACTTTCGGCAATGTTGAAGGCTCTAATAACGCACTCGTAAGCGTTTATCTTGATGACATACTTGCCACCAGTGCAGAGATGAAGTCGCCATGGCGAACCACTGATAGTGTTTCTGCAAATCTACTTACAGGATTTGGTAAGCCTGGTGTCGCTGCTGTCGTTTCACAGGTTTCATACTATAACGAGGCTCTTACCCAGGCTCAGATTAGTGAGATGATTCCTGAACCGACCACAGCCACACTTTCCCTGCTGGCTCTCGCAGGTCTGGCTGCACGCCGCCGCCGCAAGTAAGGAGCAACTACAAGTTCAAGTGGGGTAACCAAGCCCTGCATCGTACGCCCGCCCTTGGTGTTATGCCAAGGGCGGTTTCTTTTTATTCTCCTCTCTCCTCACCCCTTGCAAAAAAGTAAATACTTTATGATGAGAGAAGAGATTACTTACAAATGGAACTGGAACAACGGCACGGACTTTGCCGATTGGATGACCAAGCAAGTGGCTTACAAGGTCTTATCCGAATTCTGGTGCTGGTATGGCGATGTGGTGAAGACTGTTAGTCGTATTACATCTAACGAGCATGAATTGGCTGCATTGGATGAGGTAGGTAATCATTCCTTTGATGGACTTCCCTTACCCTCTCTTGATGCCAAGTTCTACATCTGTGGTAAGGAATTTGAGGTTAGGGACGCATTATCACTCGCCACGATGACGGTTGAACATGTTGTCAATGATTATCCTGACTCTCCTGATGGCTGGTCTTCTATTGCAGATGTGAGGGAATTTGCTCTTGGATTCTTCTGTGGTGTGGTCAGGGGAATGTTGAACTGATGTGACAAGAATTCTCATTACCTTGCCGTGGTAATGAGAATTCCTGTGTTGTATCACTCGTTAGGGATGAGGTACTGCTATCGTAATACCTGGGGGCTGGTAGATAAAGGGTTTAGGATTGTAAAGTTCCTCAATCAGAGCGTCCCAGTCCTCACTCTCCTGCTCTTGGAGTTGCTTATACTCATTCATCCGCTGCTCTTGCTCACGCTTCATCTCCTGCTGCTCTGCTTCCAGTTCAGACAAGTAGTCAGCCAACTTGTCATCCTCAATGTAAATACTCTCGGTGCTATCATTGGATGTGGTTTGAGTATCGCAGCACTGGCATGAGGTTGAAACATCCTGATTGCTGGTGATTGATGGCTCGGCTTCCTCAATCTCATCTACCGATGGCACGGTTTCATTGTAGTAGTTCAACACCTCCTCCTCATTCCAAGAGTTCTTAATGATGGTCTGGGGGTCAATCTCGTCCAACTCATACTTCATGGCTACATCGTTGAGGTCTTTACATCCTGTGAAAGGTGTCCAGTCAAACACTCTGTCACCCTGCTGCAACCAATCGTGACTTCTAACCATTGTATCCAGACCTCTACGACCGCCCTTATCACCTTCCTGAAAGTTATCAAGGATGTGGATAATCTGGTATCCGTGGTCTCGGAACATCTGAATAACCTTATTCATCCCTGTCGGACATGTCCAGTTGGAGTAAGCAAGACAGTTCTTCAAGAAGCAACTATCAAAAATACCCTCTGTTACAAAGATGGTCTTGTATGAGTAGTCCAACTTCTCCAATCCGTAGGGTAAGGTGTATTTCTCCCCTGCTGTTGCTACCTCTTTGAGAACCTTACCATCCATCACTTGTGGTGTGAGTGGTCTGTGTCTGGTGTTATACACTGCGGACTTTCTTGTATCAATTCGGTAAAGGAGTTCAATGCTCTTTCTCTTGAAATCAAACTTCCAGCCGTCCTGTGGCTTATACTTGGCTGTGAGCAATCTCCTGTTGTCAAGGTAATCGTAAGCATCTTGGAGTAACTTCTTTCGTTCAGGCTTCTTCTCTTTCGTAATCTCATCCCTGCTGATGGTCTTGTATCGCTTCTGCTCTGCCAGTGGTTGAGCAAGTGCCATAATCTTATTGAGGATGGTTGCTTTGTCTCCAACCTTACCCTTACCATTGCTGGATGTAGTGGTGACATTAGAGGTAGGCACATCACAGTTGAGTTGCTTCATTATCACGGTCAGCATCTCCTCAATCCTAACCACTCGCTCATACAACTCATCGGCATTCACAGATTGAGTGGAAGGTTCAGATCCAGGTGCAGATTGAACAGGCTCGGTGGCAGTCTTGGTGTCAGACTTTTCTCCCCACTCGGTCTTACCATTGAACTGCAAGTTCCAGTATTCACGGAAAATTCGTGCTGCTCTGATAGCCTTTTCCTGTGCATCGTTACACAAAACAGGAACTTCAAGACTGTGGATGAGGTAGAATACACTCGTAAAGTCCTTTTCCCTCTTGCTGCTCTTATACTGAACCTTGGTCGGATTGTTGAAGTAGCAAGTGTAGGGTATGATGTCATGACCATTCTCCACAGATGGTGCTCGGAACACAATCCTGTCCTGTCTCTTACCATCAAACTCAATACCCTGATACTCCAAGTAGGACTGCAACAGTTCAATGTTCATCTGGGACTTCAAGAAATCTCTGTAATCCCTGGCTGATTGAATTGTATCCTTGGTCAGGCATCGGTCAGTCACATGCTTGGTCAGTATCTCATTAACCTTTGACATCCCTACCTCATTAAGCAAGTAAGAATTCACTCGCTTTCTTCCACCCTCCACAGGCTCATAATTCACGAACTCTCCATAAGGGGAGTTGTCAAAAGGTTTGTATCGCTTGTCTTTCTCATTAGCATCTTTCGTTTTCTGACTGTCAATAATCCCTGCCTCTGCCATGATGGTATGCACCACGCTGTAATAACGCTGCTGCTCCTCCTTGGCTACATTGAGAGACTGCACATGCTGTCTGATGACATTACTGTATGAGTTTTCTCTTACCTGTCGCTTCTGTTTAGTGGTGTAATCACTCGTAAGAGTGTGCCCATTACCTGCTTCAATAATTGCATCTAAATTGCTTATCATAACTTCTTTTCTTCTGTTAGTATCGGCTGCTTACTTGCATGTCATCTGCTCTGATACTATTATAACGATGTTCTTTTTGTTTTTGCCTCTAATTGCACCGTTCTGATGAAAATTGTTGAAAATAATTTTATTATGATTGAGGTCAGTATGAGTGAGTGATTATGTGTTCAGGATAGGGCAACAGGGAGACACCTCACAATCGCATTCTTTACTATCAATGAAAAGGGTTACATGTATCTCTGGTATCTTTACCCTCCTTGACCACCTAACACATCATACAAAGCATTCTAATGCGTTATTAGGATTGCCCACAGTCCTCGTCATCAGTAGTTGGCAATGAGGTGAATGGCAGTCCCTGCCAATGGTGTGCCAATGTCTGATGAATGTTCAATGATACTCTCATGTCTAATGTCATTACAAACACTACATGATACTTCAATACTTACCGTGTCACCGTTCCACTTCGTTACACTCATCACACTGTAACCACAATAGAGATACAATACCCCCAGATACGATACTAAATGTGGGAACTCGCATTATCAGAGCAACACCACTAATCAAACTGTTCTGCTAATTGAGAGAAGATAACAGAACAGACCTGCATTTAGTGGTTCAGTCATCGTGTAGCAGTGCAGCACTACAAAACAAAAAGAGGGAGCAGTCATGCTCCCTGATGTAATTCGCTCAAACCTGCAATCTCAATCCGCACCTTATCATACTCATACCTAGATGGTAGAACCCTGTCCATGATATCCATCATTCTTTCACGAAATCCCTCACAGTCTGTATCATAATCAAGATAGTTCTTCGTAGTGATGGTATGGAACTTCAACAAGACAGAAACCTTATGTATATCATCTCCAATCATAACAGTCATCTCATTGATTGGTAGAGGAAGGTCAGAGATACGGCTATACCCTACATCTTCAAGATAGTCGTGCATCTCCTCCATCGTTGAGTTTGAGAAATCACTTGATGATAAGCGTGAGCGTAGGTGAGTAGGTAGGTGTTCAATCTTATCCTCAACCCACAACTTATAGTCAGACTTCAAGTAATCATCCATCTAATGTATGAGTTCAGGTTCAATCACATCATAGTAGAACGATTGTAAGTCTTCCAGCGTAGAAATCTACCAAAAGCAGTTGATGTTACCATTATCACCAACGACACAATTCATTAATTTATCTGTGTAATATTGCATAAGAATATTATACGCATGTTCTATAAAAAAATCCGACTTGGTGATAATTCCACGGAGATGTCTCATCCATGCTCCCTGCATGGGTATTGACCTCATAAATACCTGTATGAAGATTGAACAGATGTCGGAGATACTAGATAAGCAGGTTGCCAAGGGTGGTGCAGTCAATAGTGTGGAGCGTATGAGTAAGGCTGTCAGGAAAGTTCTGACAGAAGATGCCAAACTGATGAGCCAAGGTAAGGAAGCCTACGAGGGAGCAAGACAGCGTGACTTTGAGCGGAAGATTGCAGAGGACTACAAGAACCCACGACAGAGAACTTTCAAGGAAATGGTGGATAGATATCTGTGATGGCTCGTGAGTAGATGCTGGTTTGACCCTGTAATTGTAGAAAAGGAGTGACTGAATGCTTGTCACTCCTCTCTTTTATCACACACACATACTCTAATCCTCATGACACCAATGTATTGTAAAATTTTTGCGAATTTTTTTATGGAATTTTTTAGGAATGGAGGTCAGTTTGAGATTAGAAGCATTTTCTATTAGAGCGTATTATGAAAACGCTACTCGGTATAAAAAGGGTCTGATTAGGAGATGCCCCTTGTAAGGACAAGTCATCAAAAACAAACTGCTCAACATGATGAGCAATCTAACTGCATAACTGCATAATTATCAACACTTATGCAAAGTGACAAAAATTGACAAGCGTTTTGACGATTTAGGGCTTTTTTACCCATTATGACACAACTTTTGCCAAAATAATGGCAAAAAAAGAGAGTTGCGATTTTCGTCGCAACTCTCTCTTTTTCAACATCCACTGGGGAATTACTAGATACGCGAATCGGGACTCGAACCCGAGACCAATAGATTAAAAGTCTACTGCTCTACCAACTGAGCTATTCGCGCACTACTGCCCAGAAGGGCGAGCGGATGATACAGGTGGAGGGGCGCAAAGTCAAGCAAAATCTACACAAAATAGGAAAAACATGGACAAACACGGGCGTGCATGCTATACCATGGACATGCAATGGCTCCGCAGAAGAATGATACAGGCAGCCGCCCTTGCCGGGCTGGTGCTGCCGGGTGCTGCGTGGGCCGATGGACTGAGCAGCTGGGACGTGGAAGGCATGTATGTGCAGGCCCGCGCCATGCTGGAGGATCGCTCCATCCAGAACGTGGAGGGTGTTCCCATGCTGCTGGAAACCTGTGCACGCGAAGGCCATGCAGAGGCCATGCGCCTGCTGATGGATGTTTACGAAGGCCGTTTCAAGGGTCTTGATGCCAACCGCGAAAAAGCCGCGCACCAGGCACGCTCGCTGGCCGAATCTCCTTCGCTGGATTTCAAGGTGAACGGTGGGCGCGGGGTGCGCACGGAGTCCATGTACCGCCTGGCGCTTTACCTTGAGGACGGCCTGGGATGCCCCGAAGACAAGCAGGAAGCCTGCAAATGGATGGAGCAGGCCGCCCGGCGCGGTATGCCACAGGCCAAGGTGGAGCTGGCGCGCTACCTGATGAACGGCACGGGCACCGCCCCCGATCCGTCGCGAGCCTGGGAGCTGCTGCATGAGCAGGCGCTGAGCAATCCCCGCACACCGAATGTCTTTTTCTACATGGGGCACATGTGCGAACGCGGCAGAGGCACCCGCCGCAACCTGCGGAATGCCTTCGAGCTTTACCGCCTCGGCGCCAAGCTGAATGATTCGCGCTGCCTCAACAACCTGGGCGCCATGTTCGAGAGGGGGAATCCCACCCCGCGTGACCCCGAGACCGCCCTGCGACTCTACCGCAAGGCCGCCAATCTCGGCAACCGCGAAGCCTCGGCCAACATGCAGCGGCTGGCGTTCAAGGAAGGCATCCGCGCCAACAATCTCAGCGCTACCCCCGCCTCCCAGCGCATCGACAACGCCACGCGCCACCTGCTCCGCGCCCTGCCCGTCACCGAGGAATCGCGCCAGCGGCTGGGCGACTGGCTGCTCATCACCCCCGACCCGGACGAAAACTGATGAGCCCCCACCCCGCACGCCAGGCGCTCGACTACGCCGCAGCCGCCCTCGGATTCTCTGCCACGGGTGTGGCCGATGCCCACGCGGCGCAAGGCAACCAGCTGGCCGATTTCATAGCAGCAGGCAAGCACGCCGACATGGCATGGATGGAGCGCCACCTGCCCGCGCGCATGAACCCGGAGCTGGTGCTGCCCGGGGTGCGCCGCGTCATCATGCTCACCTATGAATACCCGCGCAGCGATGCCCGCCAAGGCAGCGGCAGCATAGCCCGCTACGCCCAGGGCGAAGACTACCACAAGCTGCTGGCAGCCAAGCTGAATGACCTGGATGAAACCCTGCAGATGTACGGCGGGCAGCAGCGCTGCTTTTCCGACAGCGGCCCCGTGAGCGAGCGCTTCTTTGCCGCCCAGGCAGGGCTGGGCTGGATTGGCCGCAACGGCCTGCTCGTGCGCCCCTGCCGGGGTTCATACTGCTTCCTTTCCTGCATCCTCACCACGCTGGAGCTGCCACTGGACTCCCCCATACCGAACCGCTGCGGCAACTGCCACCGCTGCGAGCAGGCCTGCCCCACCGGCGCCCTGCAGGGCGGCGTGTGCGATGCCCGCCGCTGTCTCTCGTTCTGGACCATTGAATCGAAGAGCCCCATTCCCCCCGATATAGCCACCGCCCAGGGCGAGCGCATCTACGGCTGCGATGCCTGCCAGGAGGCCTGCCCCTGGAACCAGCCCCGCCCCGGGCAGAAAGAGCAGCGCATCGACCCGCACCTGCTCATGCCTGCCCCGCTGGCCGCGGCTAGCACCAGCAGGCTCCACTCGCTGAGCGACACCGATTTCCAGCAGCTGATGGCCGGCAGTCCGATTCGCCGCATCGGCGTGGAGCACCTGCGGAATAACATCGACAGCAGCAGTTGTTTTTGAACAAATCCCCTCATTTCCACATCTCACAAAACAGATAAATTATGATGATTGCCTTCCTTACACACACTCTTGCACAGGCTCAGTATTACTACGGCGGAGCCAGTGATTATTATGCAAACTCCGGCGCGATGGGCAACATGTACAGCGGCGTCACCCTCATTGGTCTGGGGCTTATTGTCCTCACCATGATTATCGGCGGAGCGGTGCAGGCCGGGCTCAAGAATGCCTTTGCCCGCTATTCGGAAGAAGCTGCCCCGCTCACAGGTGCCGAGGTGGCCCGCCGTATGCTCGACCAATACGGGCTCCACGATGTGCAGATTATCAGCACCCGTGGCCAGCTCACCGACCACTACAACCCGCTGGATCGCACTGTGAACCTCAGCGAAAGCGTGTACAACGAAGCCACTGTGGCCGCCATGGCCGTGGCAGCGCATGAATGCGGCCACGCGGTGCAGCATGCACAGGCTTATCCCTGGCTGGGGCTGCGTTCCTCGCTGGTGCCCATGGTGAACATCGGTTCGCGTCTGGGTCAGGTGGTGCTCTTCATCGGTCTGGCGCTTCTGGCTGCCGGCAGCGGCACCACGGTGGCGTGGATTGGGCTGGCGCTTTACGCCGCCACCACTGTATTTGCCCTGGTCACCCTCCCCGTGGAGTTCGATGCCTCGCGCCGCGCACTCGCCTGGATTGAGCAGAGCGGCTGGGCCAGCCGAGCCATGCACGGCCAGGCCGGCACTGCCCTGCGCTGGGCTGCCATGACCTACGTGGCCGCAGCCCTTTCCTCTCTGGCCATGCTGCTCTACTATGCGCTCATCATCCTCAGCCGCATGAACAGCAACCGAGATTAATCTCATGAACCGCAATGACCTGCAGGAGCTGGTACGCCAGCAGCTGGGCGGCACGGCCACTCCCATGGCCGCTCAGCTGGCGCTGGATGCCGTGTTGCAGGCCATAGGCCAGGGGCTGGCACGCGATGGCGAGGTGAAACTGGCTAAATTCGGCACCTTCAAAGTGAGCCGGCGCGCCCCCCGCCGACTCCTGCTCCCCGGCAGCCGGCAGAGCCTCACCCTGCCCCAGCGACAGGTCATCCTGTTCAAATCCAGCGCCAATTCAGCACTAAGCTGAACATGCGGCACAACGTGCCGCTTTCGTACCACCTATGGCGGTATTTCATGCGCGGCAATAGCCGCGCTTTCATACGCCCGCAGGGCGGATTTTCATACGCGGGCTTACCCGTGTAATTCATTGAGGTCTGAAAGCCCGACTAGTTTCCGCTGCATCAGCAGCGGAACTTCCACTTTACCAAGGCTGATGACATGCCTTTCATTGGGGTACATCATGCGTTTACTATACCTCAACGGTGCTTATCCCAATATTACACTCTGCGCCTGCACGAAATACCCGTGCTGCGCCCAGGTACGTTGCGGGGCTCCATAGCTGTCCAAAATAGGTAAACATCCTAAAGTAGAGTGTACCTATATCAAAGAATAGCGAAAATCATCAGCTATTTTTGGCAAATAGATCCCCCTGATGCAAATCAGGGGGCTTTGCATGTATGCTTTTATACGGAT
>JAZRHL010000065.1:0-34576 GCA_045644745.1 Akkermansia sp. | reverse complement strand
AGCACCGAGGCCTTCGAGGACTTCTACTTCCGCTGTTGTCTGGCCGATTACGATGCACTGAAGGCTGCTATGGACAAGTTGGCCGAGCGGATGATGAAGACTGACGTGGTGCACATTGTCGGCCCCGGCACCGACCTGACATTCAGCATTAAGGGCATGCCCGCCATTCCCTGCGCCGGTGAGATGAACATTCCCGACGGCGAGGTCTTCACCGCTCCGATTAAAGACAGCGTGAACGGCACCATCCACTACACGGCTCCCACCCTGTTCCAGGGTATTCCCTTCGACGGCATTCGCCTGACTTTCAAGGACGGCAAGATTGTGGAGGCCCACTGCAACGGCAACGAGGGAGCCCTCAACAAGATTCTCGACACCGACGAAGGCTCCCGCTTCATCGGCGAGTTCGCCCTCGGCGTGAATCCCTTCATCCTCCAGCCCATGCGCGACATCCTCTTCGACGAGAAGATTGGCGGTTCCTTCCACTTCACCCCCGGCCAGGCCTACGAAAACTGCGACAACGGCAACCGCTCCCAGGTGCACTGGGATATGGTCTGCATCCAGCGCACCGACTACGGCGGCGGCGAAATCTGGTTCGACGACGAACTCATCCGCAAGGACGGAATCTTCACCAACCCCGAGCTGTCTATCCTCAATCCGAAAACAAACGACTGATTTCCTATGAAGGATCCACGATACACGCAGCTTGCAGACCAGGTGGTCAACTACTCTGTTCGCGTGCAGCCGGGCGAGCATGTGAACCTGCGCATGCAGGATATTCCCGACGCCATGGTGGTGGAGCTTATCCGCGCTGTGCGCCGCGCAGGCGGTGTGCCGCATGTGGATATTTCCCACGCCTCCATTTCCAAGGAGCTGGCCGCAGGTGCCACCGATGAGCAGTACGAGCTCGACGGCCGCTACCGCCTGCAGCGCGCCGAGGATATGCAGGTGCACATCTGCTTCTATGCCGACTACAACAGCTTCGAAAACGCCGATGTCCCCGGCGAGCGCATGCAGATTGTGAGCCGCCACCTCAAGCCCGCCAGCGATGTGACCTGCAACCGCCGCAAGTGGACCATTCTGGCCTGGCCTACCCCCAGCATGGCGCAGGCCGCAGGCATGAGCACCGAGGATTTCGAGGACTTCTACTTCCGCTGCTGCCTGGCAGACTATGCCGCCATGAAGGAAGGCATGCTGCACCTCAAGGCTCTCATGGAGCAGACCGACCGCGTCCGCATCACCGGCCCGGGCACCGACCTGAGCTTCTCCATCAAGGGCATTCCCGCCATCCCCTGCTGCGGCGATTGCAACGTGCCCGACGGCGAGGTCTACACCGCCCCCGTGAAGGACAGTATCAACGGCACCATCAGCTACAACGCCCCCAGCATCTACCACGGTGTGCCCTTCGATGGTGTGCGCTTCCGCTTCGAGAACGGCAAGATTGTAGAAGCCCACTGCAACGGCAATGAGGCTGCCCTGCTCAAGATTCTCGACTCCGACGCCGGCGCCCGCTACATCGGCGAGTTTGCCCTGGGGCTCAACCCGCACATCCTCCGCCCCATGCGCGATATCCTCTTCGACGAGAAAATCGCCGGTTCCTTCCACCTCACCCCCGGGCAGGCATACGACGAAGCCCCGAACGGCAACCACTCCTCCGTTCACTGGGATCTCGTCTGCATCCAGCGACCTGAATACGGCGGCGGCGAAATCTGGTTCGATGATACCCTCATCCGCAAGGATGGCCGCTTCCTCGACCCGAAACTTTCCATTTTCAACGCAGAGTAAATGATTCGCATCGGCAGAAAAATCCGCATCCTGCTCACATTGGCTCTCATGCTCATTGTAGGGTATCAGGTGGCACGAGTCTTTGGCCACTGGGGGGCATCGCGCCTGGAGTGCAACCAGGTGCAGCTGCCAGCGGATTCCCTGCCCGGTGCGGGGCCGCTCCGCATCGCGTTCATGTCAGATATACACAACAACAAGGAGCTCTTCGAGACCTGCATTGAAAAAATATCTGCCGCCAAGCCAGACCTCATCATCTTCGGTGGCGATTTTGTGCTCATCAGCCAGCGATTCTCCCGCACCCGCTGGGCGATAGAGGGGCTCCGCAAGCTCCGCAACATTGCCCCCACCTTCGGGGTACTCGGCAACCAGGACTATGAAAACCTCGATTCCGTGCAGCGCATCTTTGCCACGGCAGGTGTCCCCCTGCTCCGCAACCAGGCGGTAGACTGGGTCACCCCCAGCGGCGCCACCTTGCGCATCATCGGGCTGGGTGACTGGAACGAGGGCGATGAAGCCCCCGCAGACTGCATGCTCCCCGCAGGGCAGGAAAAGCACCCCGTGCTGCTCATCTCGCACGACCCCGAGAGCCGCTGGCTGCTGCGCCGCTATGACTGGGACCTCATGCTGTCCGGCCACACTCACGGCGGGCAGATTGGCAACCCGTTCACGGGCGACTTCGTCTCCTTCCGCTCCTCCATGCCCGCCGGGCTCTTCCCGTTTGAGAACGGGCGCCGCGTATTTGTCACCCGCGGAGTGGGCTCAATCTATAACATGCGCTTCTTCTGCAACCCGGAGCTCAATATTCTGGAAATCAGATAATACACGTCATTCTGCATTCTGCGTTTTGCAATTTGCCGGCGAGTATGATATGGTGGACACATGCAGAGAGAACAGCTGATAGCCGCCGCACGTGAACTGAGCCGCGAAGTAAGCGCCCTGAAGTTCGAGGCACCTGTAGCCTACACCTACAACCCGCTGGAGTACGCGTGGGATGGCCACGAGGCCTACATCCGCAAGTTCGGCGCGGGGCAGAAGGATGTGCTCTACCTCGGCATGAACCCCGGTCCCTTCGGCATGGCGCAGACAGGCGTGCCTTTCGGCGAGATTCCTGCGGTAACCCTGTGGATGGGCATCACCGCCTCTGTGGGTCAGCCTGAGAAAACCCACCCGAAGCGCCCCGTGCAGGGCTTCTCCTGCCCCCGCTCCGAGGTAAGCGGCCGCCGCCTGTGGGGGCTGTTCGAGGAGATGTACGGCACGGCTGAGAACTTCTTCCGTCACGCCTATGTGGCCAACTACTGCCCGCTTATCTGGATGGGCGAGACCGGTGCCAACATCACCCCCACCCAGCTTCCCAAAAGCCAGGTAGAGGCGCTCGACGCCGCCTGCCAGCGCCATCTGGTGCGCCTACTCGAGATTCTGGACCCCCGGGTGCTCATCGGCGTGGGCGGCTATGCCCTCAAGCAGCTCGAAATCGCCGCCTCTGCCCTGCCGGAAAAGAAGTTCACCCTGGGCACCATGCTGCACCCCAGCCCCGCCAGCCCCGTGGCCAACAAGTTCTGGCCCGCCCGTCCCAAAGAGCAGATAGAGCAGATTCTGGCAGAAGCCGGCATCACCCTTTAAAGCATACAGGGCATATTTCGGGACAGAACTCCCGTGCTCCGGCAGATGCAGGGTTGAAAATTACCTGGTGAGCAGGTTGCGCTGCCAGTTCATCAGCTGCGAAAGCCCCTTGTCCTCGTTGGAGGCAATGGCTTCAATCTGGCTGCGCGTGGCAATGAGCGAGGGATCCAGCGCCAGCAGCTCAGCCTGGGCATTGCGGCGGGCAGCCCACTTATCGACGCGGAAATCAAAATTGGCGTCGGTCTCGTGGTGGGTGCGCTTGAGGACAGAGGGGTACTCCTCCTCATCCATGAGGTGGAAACGCTCCACGGCCTTGCGGAAGCGGTTGGCACGGTGGGAGTGCATGCTGTGCAGGGGCGACACATAGCGGAACTCCTGCAGCGCAGTACTCCAGCGCAGCAAATCATCATTGGAGCAAACCACAAAGGCGGGGCGATCCACCGCAGCAGCCTCCTGGTCACGCCAGGTCCACAGCGTGCGCAGAGCGGCCAGACCGCGGCGGGTGAGGCGGCCACTGCCCTTGATACGCCAGGGGTCCTGTCCGCTGCTGGCGTGGCGGTCGCGGCCATGCTGCAGGTTGCACTCGCAGCTTTCGATGAACCAGTCGTAGCGGCCGGTCTGGTGCAGCTCGGCCACCAGCTTATCGGCCATTTCAAGCATGTACTTCACATCGCCCTGGGCGTATTCCTTCATGTCGTCCGGCATGGGGCGCAGGCCCCAGTTGGCACGCTGGTTCTTCTTGCTGAGCACCACGCCGTAGTAGTGCTCCACCAGAGCCGCCAGGCCGAACTGCTGGAAGCCCAGCAGGCGTGCAGCAATCTGCGTATCGAGAATCATATGCGGCAGCGTGCCGAAGGCATTCTGCAGCAGGCTCATGTCGTAATCAGCCCCGTGCATCCACACATCGGCCTGTTCGAGCCAGAGCGTGAAGAGGCGCATATCCTCCAGCGCCAGCGGGTCAATGATGACCACGCCCTCAGCATCAGCATACTGGATGAGACAGAGCTTCTCGCGGTGGCGGTGCAGGCTGTCGGCCTCCAGATCCAGCACAGTGCGCCCCTGCGGCTGGGCCGTAGCGCGGACTTTCCACTGGAACAATGCTTCGGAATCAGTAATCATGAACGCGCGGCATGCTACCACATAGCCCGCTGAAAAGCAAGCCGATAATAACAACCACCCCGCAATATTATGCGCCCGGAGCCGCCGCAGTCCGCATAAATACAGGCTTTACGGATGGTGGAGCATGAGGATAATTCCCCATATTGCTGACAAATAGGCGGCTGCACATAAGGATTGAGCTTGCCGAAAAACAAATTCGGTAGTATAATGCCGCGCGTTATGAAACAGTACGCCTCACAGCTTCTGCGTTACCCCGAAATGGGGATTTCCCTTGACCTTTCCAAGCTGCCCCTCAGCCCGGAGTTCCTTTCCGGCATGCAGCCGCTCATCGACCGCGCCTATGCGGACATCGCGGCTCTGGAAAGCGGCGTGATTGCCAACCCGGACGAAAACCGCATGGTGGGCCACTACTGGCTGCGCAACAGCGCCATTGCCCCCACGGCTGAGCTGCGCGCCAAGATTGATGAGCCCCTCGCTGACCTGAAGGCCTTTGCTGCCGATGTGCTCAACGGCACCATCCTTGCCCCGAACGGCAAGAAGTACACCACCTGCCTCGTCATCGGCATCGGTGGTTCCGCCCTTGGTCCCGAGCTGGTGGCCGATGCCCTGCCCGCCGACGGCCTGAACATGGCTTTCCTTGATAACACCGACCCCGATGGCATGTACAAGGTGCTCAACACCCTGCCCCTGAGCGAGACGCTCGCCGTGGTCATCTCCAAGAGCGGTGGCACCCCCGAAACCCGCAACGGCATGGTCTGCGCCCAGGCCTACTTTGCCGGCAAGGGCCTCAACTTCGCCAAGCAGGCCGTGGCCGTGACCGGCGTGGACTCCACTCTGGACAAGGTGGCAGTTTCCGAAGGCTGGGTGAAGCGCTTCCCCATGGAAGACTGGGTAGGCGGCCGCACCTCCGAGACCTCCGTGGTGGGTCTGGTTCCCGCAGCCCTGCAGGGCGTGGATATCGACAGCCTGCTGGCCGGCGCTGCCGCCATGGACGCCCACACCCGCGTGGCCGACACCGCCACCAACATGGCCATGAAGCTCGCTCTGGCCTGGTATGAGGCCGGCGAAGGCAAGGGCAAGAAGGACATGGTGGTGCTGCCCTACAAGGACAGCCTCGTGCTCTTCTCCAAGTACCTGCAGCAGCTCATCATGGAATCTCTGGGCAAGGAGCTTGACCTCGACGGCAAGACAGTGAACCAGGGTATCTCCGTGTACGGCAACAAGGGCTCCACCGACCAGCACGCCTATGTGCAGCAGCTGCGCGACGGTATCAACAACTTCTTCGTGACCTTCATCGAGGTGCGCCAGGCCCCGACCGACACCGTGAAGGTGGAAGACAACTTCACCGCCGGCGACTACCTGCAGGGCTTCCTGCGCGGCACCCGCAAGGCACTTTCCGAGAGCGGCCGCAAGAGCATCACCATCTCCATTCCCGTGGTGAACGCCTACACGCTGGGCATGCTCATCGCCCTCTTCGAGCGCACCGTGAGCTTCTACGCCAGCCTCATCCACATCAATGCCTACCACCAGCCCGGTGTGCAGGCAGGTAAGCTGGCGGCCAACGTGTTCCTGAAGCTCCTGGCCGCTGCCGAGGGGGCCCTTTCCACCACTCCTGCAACCGCCGGCGACATCGCCGCCAAGCTGGACACGGACGTGGAGGACACCTACCACGCCCTGGTGCACATCGCCGAATCCGGCAAGGCCAAGTGGACCATGGCCGAATGCCCCTGCGGCGACACCTTCTGCTGCTGATAACCCGGCACACAAGTTCTGATGCTGAAAGCCGCGGCCGCAAGGCCGCGGCTTTTGGTTTGACATTGGCGCGGGGTGTGCTATCTTCTAAGCCATACAGGCTATATGGAGTTGCTCTATACATTCACCCAGGACGTGACCGCCACCACCCCGTGGCTGCTGCCGCTGTTTTTCGGATTATTCGGAGCCTGCGTAGGCTCATTCCTGAACGTAGTCATCTACCGCCTGCCCCGCGGGCTGAGCGTGAATGAACCCCGCCGCTCCTTCTGCCCGCAGTGCAAGGCCCCCATTCCCTGGTACCTGAACCTGCCCGTCATCAGCTATCTCATGCTGCGCGGGCGCACCGCCTGCTGCAAGCGCTCCTACACCGCCCGCTACTGCATCGTAGAGCTGGCCTGTGCCCTGCTCTTTGCCGCAGTGGCCTGGTATTTCTGCACAGATGACATCATCACCCAGGTACTGCTCTGCGCGTGGGTCGCCCTCATGCTGGCCTGCTTCTGCATCGACTGGGAGCAGATGGTGGTGCTGCCTATGCTCACCATACTGGCCGCGCTGGCCGGTGTGGGCATTTCCCTGCTTTCCCCCTGGTTCAGCGGCGAGGGCATCGAGCCGTTGCAGGGGCTCATGAGCAGCGCCTCCGGTGCGTTCGGCGGTTTCCTGCTGTTCCGCCTCGTGGCACTGGCAGGCAAGCTCATGTTCGGCCGCAGACAGCAGACTTTTGACGCGCCTCAGAACTGGGTGCTGCACCAGGCGGCAGATGGAGAGGACGTGGAGCTGCTCATCGGCAGCGAGCGCCTGCTCTGGAGCGATTTATTCATGGAAACCAGCAACCGCTTCACCCTGCAGGCCGCCACCGTGGCAGAGCATGCACCGGAAACGGGTGAGCTGGTATTCACCGTGGATTCCCTCACTCTGCCAGATGGCACCAGGCTCATGCTCGAGGAGCACGACGAGCTCAGCGGAACCTGCCGCGGCTATGCCGCCCGCAAGGAAGCCATGGGCAGCGGCGATGCCTGGCTGGCGCTGGCAATCGGCGCCCTCTGCGGCTGGCAAGGCGTAGTCTTCGCCCTGGTGGGCGGCAGCATCATCGGCATCGGTGCCGCCCTGGCGGCCCGCATCGGCCGCGGCACACCCATGCCCTTCGGTCCGGCGCTCATTGCTGCGGCTCTCATCTGGCTCTTCTACGGCACCGAACTCGTCTCCGCCTATCTGGGCTGGGTAGAAAACCTTTTCTGGTAACACTATGGCACTCCCCGATTTCAGCAACTTCCCCCTTTATCTGGCCCCCATGGCTGGGGTGACCGACCCTATCTTCCGTACGCTGTGCAAGGAAGAGGGGGCTGATGTGATGGTGACCGAGTTTGTCTCGGCTGAGGGGGTGCTGCAAGCCTGGAGCCGCAACCGCCGCTATGTGGAGTTCGAGGATGCGCACCGCCCGCTCGGCATCCAGATTTTCGGCTCCGTGCCCGAACACTGCGCTGCCGCTGCACGCATCATCGTGGATGCCATGCACCCGGATTTCCTGGATATCAACGCCGGTTGCCCCGTGCCCAAGGTGGTGGGCAAGAATGGTGGTTCCTCGCTGCTGAAAGACCTGCCGCTGCTGCAGCACATTGCCTCCGCCGTGGTGCAGGAGCTGGGGGCAGACTGCCCCGTGACCACCAAAATCCGCATCGGCTGGGATATGGAGCACATCTGCGCCCCGGAAGCCGTGAAGCGGCTCGAGGACGCCGGCGTGCAGGCCATTGCCATTCACGGCCGCACCCGCTCCCAGCAATATGGCGGCAAGGCCGACTGGGACATGATTGACCACTGCGCCCGACTGGTGAGCATCCCCGTCATCGGCAATGGCGATATCTGCACCCCGCAGGATGTGCAGCGCGCCCGCGAGACTACGGCGGTATCCGCCGTCATGATTGGCCGCGCCGCCATGAATGCACCGTGGATTTTCCGCCAGGCCAGGGAATACCTGAACAGCGGCATCGTGCCCGAGCCCCCTACCCCGCAGGAGCGCATCGAGTTCATGCTGCGCCACACCCGCATGGCGCTGGAGAGCCACCACTACGGCGATGAGCTCGTGACCATGCGCGCCATGCGTTCCCGCCTGCTGGCCTATGGCAAGGGGATACCCGGCACCAAGCCAATGAGGCCACAGCTTTCGCGAGTGGCCTCATATGAAGAGCTTTGCGCTATTTTAGCGCCGCTGATTACATCTTGAACTGCTCGCCCAGATAAATCTTGCGGGTCTTGGGGTCATTGGCAATCTCATCGGCATTGCCTTCCTTGATGACCTTACCCTCGAAGAGGATGTATGCGCGGTCCACGATACCCAGGGTTTCGCGCACGTTGTGGTCAGTGATGAGGATGGAGAGGCCATCCGTCTCACGCAGAGAAGCCACGATGTGCTGGATATCCTGCACGGCGATGGGGTCCACACCGGCAAAGGGTTCGTCGAGCATGAGCAGCTTGGGGTTGGCGGCCAGAGCACGGGCAATCGTGAGGCGGCGTTTCTCACCACCGGAAAGCTGAATGGACTGGCTCTTGCGCAGGCGGGTGATGTTGAAGCGCTCGAGCAGCTCGTCGCACTTCTCACGCTGCTGCTTGCGGGTGAGGTCGCTGCGGGTTTCGAGAATGGCCATCAGGTTCTCATTCACCGTGAGCTTACGGAAAATGGACTCTTCCTGCGGCAGATAGCCCATGCCCAGGCGGGCGCGCAGGTGCATAGGCAGACCGGAAACATCCTTGCCGCAGAAATCCACGGAACCCGTATCCGGGCGCACCAGACCGGCCACCATGTAGAACGAGGTGGTCTTACCTGCGCCGTTGGGACCCAGCAGGCCGACAATCTCACCCGCATGCACTGTGATATTCACATTGCTCACCACCTGGCGCTCGCCGTATGATTTACAAAGGCCATTGGCCTTGAGAAGAACTTCCATAATTACTTCTTGGGTTGTTTCTTAGACTTTTCTTTTTCCATCTGCTCACGAATGCGGGTGGCATTCGTGGTATGCTTCTTGCCATGAATGCTGGCGTTATTGTCCGCGTCGATGCGGATGCAGGCACCGGGGCCACTGGCAATATGGGTATTGTAGGCGTCTCCCAGCATGACGGTACGTCCGCTGAGCACCTTCATGCCTGTGGCGGAGTCAATCTCCAGCAGGTCGCCGGAGGCGCGCAGCAGGCGGCCGGTGCTATCACGCCCGGCCACAGCCACCTCACCACGGGCCGTGGCAAACTTCAGGCCGCCCATCATCTTATCAGCGCCCTTGTTCTCGGTATCCATCACCAGATGCACGGGGCCTGTGCACTGCATAGAGCCCTTTTCGGTGCGCACGGTGCAGCCCTCGTTGGTAGTGGCTTCACGGATACCGGTAAAGTTGAAGCTGAAGCCGGGGAACTTCTTCTTGCTGTTCTCGGGTTTGCCGTTAGAGGCAAGTCGGGCGTGCAGGCTGCCATTAGTAGTGAGAATGGCCTTGGGAGATTTCAGCACGGTGCTGGAACCCGTTTCCAGTCGTTCCTCGGCGCGAACCAGCAGCACATAGTCGCGGCAGCTGGCTGTTGTCTCGCCATCCTCACTCTGCATCACAGCAGAAATCTGTGCACCATTGAGCTTCAGATCCCCATTGGCGCGCATTTCCATGGTGGCAGATTCACCCTCTGCAGGAACAGCTTCGATATTGCTGCCATTGTAGTGTGCCACCAGCGGCACACCGGGAGCACCGGTCAGCAGCGTTTCGCCGGTAATCAGGTCGGCGTCCACGGTCTCAGCCTTCAGCTCACCGATGCAGCGGCGGGTACCTGCCTCGTAGCGGTGAGCGACCACATTGCCGGCGGCGCGGGCGCGGGATACTTCACCATAGCGGGCAATGGCCAGGTTCGGCATGCCGGGCTTCTGCTCAGGCACCTTGGCGCCTTCCTTGGGAGCCAGCACCATGTGCACCGGACCGGAGCAGCTGAAATCAGCCTCGTCGTCGGCCATGGTTATGCCCTTCTCCGTGGTCACCGTGCCCAGGTCAGCGCGGAAAATGACATGGGCATTAGCCTTGAATGTGCCGCGGAGCATCTGGCCGGGCTGGCTGGATTCGCGTTCGTAATTACCGTGGATATCATTGCCACGAAGTTCGATATCGCCATTGGCCAGCAGATGCAGCCCCTGGTCGGCATACACCTCATAGTTACCATACACCAGGCGGCAGGCGCTGCCGGTAAGCGAGCACTCACCCGTGCGGCCATTATAAACCATCTCTTCGCCCTCGGCGCGCGTAGCGGCCCGACCCTCCACAGCCTTGCCTGTGGCCACAACCTGGCCGCTGGCAGTTGCGGTCGAGATACCCTCGAAGCGCAGGCTGGTAAACTGCGCCATGAAACTGTCCTTCTTCGGCCGGGCTGCACCCTCTGCCGGGTTGAGCACCACACAGAGCATCTCCGTGCAATTCAGGGAGCCATCCGGGTGCACCAGCTCACTCTTGCCGGGCACATGCAGGGTATGCGTAGCGGCGTGGTAGTAGGCATGGCCTCCCGTGGTGGTGAGGCGGGTCACGCCACCATCCTTATCCACACCGGTCAGCACCACTGTGGCACCTTCGAGCAGGATATTCCCGTCCGGGTCGGCCAGGATGCGGGCCACGCTGGATTCATCCGAATGGATGAGCACCTCATTCTGCCCGGATTTCAGGGAAACCGTACCGCCATCTGCCGGGGTATACACATAGATGGCGTTGCTGATGGTATCAGCAATGACGCTGTGCGCCACCACGCTTGCAGACTGGGCGGGCGTAGCCTCTGTCACTTCTTCCACGGGGGCTGCGTCCTCTTCCTCGGCAGCGGGCTCTTCTACTGCCGCAGGCTTCACAGCCGCCACCTCCTCTACCTCCTCAGGCTCAGGAGCAGCAACTTCCTCCTCTGCGGGTTCTTTCTCCTTCTTATCCGAGGAGAAGCTCTGCAGATAGATATGCAGCTGTTCGTGGGCAAGAATGTTGATGCGGGGGTCGCGCACAGTCGCGTTGCCCAGGTATATCAGGCGGGAGTCAGCCGCATCAAAGAACATCCCCAGCTCAGATGTCACCTGGGTATCTTCCCCTTCCTTCACCGTCTCCTGCGCAGCAGGCTGCCCGGCAGAAGGCAGTTCCACGCCGAAAGCCTTCAGCTCAGATTCCACCTGGGCAATCTGCTCAGTCATCTGGTCCGCGCGCTCGCGCGCAGACTGCAAATCGGCGCTGTAATCAGCACCGGCAGCGCAGAATACGGGAATAACCAGTGCGGCAATGGCAGCAGCTTTCATCATTTCTTCCGGTCTTTCTTCGTATTGAACAGAGAAGCAGAAACGGTCGTAGTCACCGGGCCGTGCAGGAATCCCTTTCTGCTGGAAGTACTGAAGATAACCCCCTTGCCCCGGGCGCTGAAACGCGGGTCATTCACCCGGGCCTCACCCGTGGTGCGGGCCATCTTGGTCGCAAAATTGTAGGTGACACTCCCTGTCGAGACGTCGGTCTGGTTACCATCCTCGCCATAGAGCGAAGCTTCGAGCTTACCAAGCTCCACAACCTTACGGCTCTTGACCTTGAGCGATTTGGCAAGCATCAGCGCCGTTACCCGGTGATTTTCATAGCGGGGAATGGAGATATCCTCCACCACGCTGCCCACAGGCAGGAACTGCAAAGCGGGGAACTCGTCCTCCACCACGGCATCAGCGGCCTGCTGCTGCCCGTGAACATGCAGGGGCAGCAGCAAAGCAGCAGCAAGGAGTGTCAGTGCGTATCTCATCAGATGGTAGCCATCTGCTGGCAGGCCTTGCGCACCAGCATGAGGTTGCTGAGAATCTTTTCGAGGTCCTTGAGGTACACCTGGTTGGGGCCGTCGCTCATGGCGTGGTCGGGATCCTTGTGCACTTCCATGAACACACCGTCGATACCCATGGTCATGGCAGCATTGGCCAGCACGGGAGCCAGCTCGCGGTCACCACCGGTAGCACCACCCAGACCACCCGGGCGCTGCACGGAGTGCGTGGCGTCGAACACCACAGGGCAGCCGAACTTCTTCATCCAGTACATGCCGCGCATGTCCACGATGAGGTTGTTGTAGCCGAAGGAGGTACCGCGCTCGCAGAGCATGTACTTGTCGCAGCCGAAGGCTTCCATCTTCTCGCAGATGTTCTTGCAGTCCCAGGGAGCAAGGAACTGGCCCTTCTTGATGTTCACGGGGCGGCCGGTCTTGGCGCAGGCTTCCAGCAGGTCGCTCTGGCGGCTCAGGAATGCGGGCACCTGGAGCAGGTCCACATACTGGGCGGCATATTCAGCCTGCTGCTCAGTGTGCACGTCGGTCACCACGGGGCACTGCAGTTCCTTACCGATTTCAGCCAGGATGCGGCAGCCTTCCTCAATGCCCGGGCCGCGGAAGCTCTTCACGCTGGTGCGGTTGGCCTTGTCATAGGAGGCCTTGAAGATGAACTGCACACCCAGGCGGGTGCAGATTTCCTTGATAGCCGTAGCCATTTCCCAGGCAAAGGCTTCATTTTCCAGAGAGCAGGGACCGAGCAGGAAGAAGGGGTCCTGCCCACCGATAACGACGTTCTGAATATTGAAAGACATGGTAAAAGTTGTTTCGATGTGTACATTATGCCCCAAGCCCCCCGTTAAGTCAATGAGATTCGTGACAGATACCGCGTAAAAGTGCGGGTTTCTACCTGTCAGAGCGATTTTGGGCTTGCATTTTACCGGGGAACATAGTAACTTACGCCGCCGCGTTCGCGGAGCAACCTGCAATTATCATGGAAACAACACGAATTCAGCGCGCCCTGCTTTCCGTATCGGACAAGACCGGGCTTGATAAGTTTGCCAAGGGTCTTGTGGCCCAGAATGTTCAGCTTATTTCCACAGGTGGCACCTGCCGCTACCTCCAGGAACTGGGCCTGCCGGTAACCGAGATTTCTGACTACACGGGCGCTCCCGAGCTCTTCGATGGCCGCGTGAAGACCCTGCACCCCAAGGTACACGGCGGTCTGCTCCAGCGCCGCGACCTCGAGGAACACCAGCAGCAGGCCAAGGACAACAACATCCCCACCATTGACCTGGTGTGCGTAAACCTTTATCCCTTCGAGGAAACCGTAGCTAAGGAAGGCGTAACCCTCGCCGAGGCTATCGAGAAGATTGACATCGGTGGACCCTCCATGCTGCGCTCCGCTGCCAAGAACTACTCCTCTGTGACCGTCGTTTCCGACCCCGCCGACTACGACACCGTGCTCGAGGAAATGGAGAACCACCAGGGCAACACCACCCTGAAGACCCGCGAGAAGCTGGCCGTAAAGGTGTTCATGCGCACTTCTGCCTACGATACCGCCATCTCCAACTACCTGGGCCACCGCGCCGAGGACAGCACCAAGAACAACTTCACGCTCTCCCTGCCCTTCAACCAGACCCTGCGCTATGGTGACAACCCCCACCAGCCCAGCGTACTGTACGGCAACTTCGACTCCATCTTCACCCAGCTTCAGGGCAAGGAGCTTTCCTACACCAACATCCTCGACCTGGATGCCGCCGCTTCCCTCATCATGAACTTCCGCCGCCCCACGGTGGGTATCCTGAAGCACACCAACCCCTGCGGTGTGGGTCAGGACGACGAAGACCTGGTGGAAGCCTGGAAGCGCGCCTACCAGACCGATACGCAGGCCCCCTTCGGCGGCGTCATCGTGATGAACCGCCCCATGACCGAAGCCCTCGCCCGCATCGTGGGCGCCATCTTCACCGATGTGATCATCGCTCCGGATTATGAGCCCGAGGCCCGCGCCATCCTCACCAAGAAGAAGAACTGCCGCATCATGCGTATCGATATGGATGCCTGGCGCGAGTTCTGCAAGGTGCCCATGGTCCGCACCGCTCCCGGCGGCCTCATGTCCGTGAAGCGCGACGACGAGGTGATGGGCCTTGACAACCTGGAAGCCAAGGTGGTGACCAAGCGCGTGCCCACCGCTGAGGAGCTCGAAGCCATGCGCTTTGCCTGGCGCGTCTGCAAGCAGGTGCACTCCAACGCCATCGTCTTCACCAACAAGAACGGCACCCTCGGCATCGGCGCCGGCCAGATGAGCCGCGTAGACTCCGCCAAGATTGCCGTGTGGAAGGCTGGCCAGGCCGGTCTCGACCTGAAGGGCAGCGTCATCGCTTCCGATGGTCTGTTCCCCTTCGCCGACGGCCTGCAGACCGCCATCGACGCCGGCGCCACCGCCTGCATCCAGCCGGGTGGCTCCATCCGCGACGAAGAGGTGATTGCCGCTGCTGATGCCGCCGGTATCGCCATGGTGTTCACGGGTGCCCGTCACTTCCTGCACTAAAGCACAATCTTTCAGAACCCCGGTTCTGCGCGGCAGGGCCGGGGTTCTTTTTTTCAACGAAAAATCCACCAACCCACTCTCACCTGTATCATGCATCTTGGTGTCAACATCGACCACGTGGCCACTCTGCGCCAGGCGCGCTACGCCACCATGCTGGATTCCCACAATGTGGAGCCTGATATCGTGGCTGCAGCCCGCGCCGCCCAGGCCGGCGGAGCAGATTCCATCACCCTGCACGTGCGCGAGGACCGCCGCCACATGCAGGATGCCGATGCCTTCGCCGTGCGCCGCGAGGTAGACCTGCCGCTGAATCTGGAAATGGGTGCCACCCAGGCCATGCTCGAGTTTGCCCTGCAGCTCAAGCCGGATTTCGTGTGCCTGGTTCCCGAGCGCCGCGAGGAAATCACTACCGAAGGCGGGCTCGATGTAGCCGGCCACCTGGAGGAGCTGCGCCCGCTGGTGGCCGCCCTGCTGGCCAACGGCAGCAAGGTAAGCATGTTCATTGACCCCGATGCCGGGCAGGTGCGCGCCAGCGCTGCCGTAGGCGCCCCCATGATTGAGCTGCACACCGGCCGCTTCGCCAACACCCTGGGCGAAGAGCGAGCAGCCGAAACCGCCCGCCTGATTGAGGCCGCCGAGCTGGCCCATTCCCTGGGCATCGAGGTACACGCCGGCCACGGCATCCAGATTGCCAACCTGGCCGATCTGGCCGCTGTGCCCCACCTCACCGAGCTCAACATCGGCCACACCCTCATCTGCCGCGCCATTTTCACCGGCCTCACCGAGGCCGTGCGCGAGATGAAAACCGCCATCGGGGGCTACAACTGGTAAGTTATCGGACAAAAACTATTCCCCTGAATCCGGCCGGAGATATCTCCGGCCGGATTTTTTAAGTAATGCAATGATTTTTATCTTGCAATGAATTGCAGGCATGCTAATATGAAGGCCTATGAATAAGACTCAACTCGTTGACTGCATTCAGGCAAAACTCGGTGAAGGTGCAACCAAGAAGTGCGCAGAGACGGCCCTCAACGCCGTGCTCGATGCCATCAAGGATGCAGTTCGCACCGATAAAGTCCAGCTCGTGGGCTTCGGTACCTTCGAGATGAAGACGCGTGCCGCCCGCACGGGTCGCAACCCGCAGACCGGCGCCGCCATGGAGATTTCAGCCTCTCAGACTCTTTCTTTCAAACCCTCTTCCGTATTCAAGTCTGCGGTTCCCGCCAAGAAGACTTGCAAGAAGGGCGGCTGCAAGAAGAAGTAATTTCGATTTATACGAGTGTATCAGCTTTCCGGCCCGCCTGCTGTCTCTCCGGGCCGGAAAGTTTTTTTTCGTATCTACGGCTGATTATTTGGGATTTGTAGAAATGCAGAAGTCAGAATGCAGAATAATGATTTTACATTCGGCTTTCGCCTCACCAGTAAACAAAACCACCTGAGATTTTCTCAGGTGGTTTTCCTTTTTTTGCGCTGCCGGTAGGCGGCGCACGAACTAGTTATTCTGCATTTTGCATTCTGACCTCTGCATTCGCCAAATCCCAGATTATCGCGCGAAAGGGGGCATCAACCAGCGTGTTATTTTATAATTTTTTCCGGGCAAGGTAGTCCGGCCGGGACTTTTGGATTTACATCGCGTGCGTAATATGGTAAACATATTGCGCTATGGACTTAGAGCAACGCGAAATAAGTGCAGAAACGATTTCCCCGTACTTTGAGCAGTACTTCGGTCACAAGCCCACAGTTGTAGCCGCGTCCCCCGGTCGCGTGAACCTCATCGGTGAACACACCGACTACAACAACGGCTTCGTGCTGCCGATGGCGCTCAACAATATCAACGTCATTGCTGTCGCCCCCTCCCCCACCGGCAAGCACCGCTGGATCGGCGCCCTGGGCGAAGATATGATTGAGATTGATCCGGCAGACGCTTCCAAGCCGGGCGATCCCTTCTGGAGCAACTACGTGCGCGGCGTTATCTGCATGCTGGGCCGTCGTGGCATTGAAGTGCCCGCGGTGGATATGCTGATTGATTCCAACGTGCCGCGTGGTGGTGGCCTTTCCTCCAGCGCCGCCTTCGAGGTATCTGCCTGCACGGCTCTGGCCGCTCTCTGCGGTGTGGAAATCACCCCCACGGAACGCGCCCTTATCGGCCAGGCCACCGAGCACGAATTTGTGAACGTGCCCTGCGGCATCATGGACCAGTTCATCTCCGCCAACGGCCGCAAGGACCACGCCCTGATGCTCGACTGCAAGGACCTGTCCTACAAGCTCATCCCCATGACCGACCCCGCCGTGAGCGTGCTCGTGATTGACTCCGCCGTGAAGCACTCCCTGGCTGATGGCGGCTATGCCGCCCGCCGCAAGAACTGCGAGGATGCCTGCGCCATTCTCGGCGTGCCTTCCCTGCGTGAGGCCACTCTCGAAATGCTTGAGGAGAAGAAGGCCGAGCTCGGCGACCTCTGCTACCGCCGCTCCCGCCACGTCATCGGCGAGAACCTGCGAGTAGCCACCTTTGCCGAGGCCGTGCAGAAAGCCGACTGGGACGCCGCCGGTGTTGCCATGCGTGCCTCCCACGCCTCCCTCAAGGATGACTTCGAGGTATCCTGCGCCGAGGTGGACACCCTCGTCTCCCTGGCTGATACGATTCCCTCTGCCGCAGCTGTATACGGTGCCCGCATGACGGGTGGCGGTTTCGGCGGCTGCATCGTGGCTCTGGTGAAGAGCGACGCCGTGCAGCAGGTGGCCGAGGAAATGATTGAGGCCTATCGCAATACCCTGGGCATTGAGACAGACTATCTCATCACCCGCCCGGGCGAAGGTGCCCGCGTTCTCTACAAGGCTTAATCAACTGAATATCTTATGAAACACATACTGACAATGCTGGGCGCCCTTGCGCTCATGAGCGGCAGCGCCCTGGCTCAGGACGCCGCTGCTACCGCCCCCGCACAGGACGTGCTTCCCCTCTGGGAAATGATTGTCTTCTGCGTGGTTGTGGTGGGTGTTATCGGTCTGGGTATCTGGAAAGCCAGCGACCCCGCCGAATCCGCCGAGAAGAAGGAAGAGAAAGGCGCAGCCGATTACTTCCTGGCCGGTCGTGGCCTGAGCTGGTGGCTCGTGGGCTTCTCCCTGCTCGCTGCCAACATCTCCACGGAGCAGTTCGTAGGCATGAGCGGCCAGTCTGCCGACTGGCTGGGTCTCGCCATCGCCGGTTATGAGTGGCTTGCCGCCATCGTGCTGGTGATTGTGGCCTTCACCTTCCTGCCCATGCTGCTCAAGCGTGGCGTGTTCACCATTCCCCAGTTCCTCGAGGAGCGCTACAACGGCGTAGCCCGCGTGATCATGGCTCTGGTGAACCTGCTCATTCTCGTGGGTGTGCCCACCGCCGCCGTGATTTACGCCGGCGCCAGCGTGGTATCCGTCTACTTTGACCTGTCCGTGCCCACCGGCTGCCTCATCATCGCCGGTGCCGCCACGGTATACGTATACGTGGGTGGTCTGAAGGCCTGCGCCTGGACCGACCTCATCTGGGGTGCTGCCCTCATCGTGGGTGGCGGCGTGGTGGCCTACTTCGCCATCATGGCCCTGGGTGCCTACCCGACCCTGCCCGAGAGCGTGGTAGCCACCGCCACTACCTCCGCCAACACTACTGCCGAGGCTCTGGCCTCCACCGGTTCCCAGTTCTGCGACGGCCTCAGCCGCATGGCAAACCTGAACGCCGGTGATGTGGAAGGCGCCACCAACGGTATCGGCGGCAAGCTGCACATGATGCGCGAGCAGTCCGACCCCGTGATGCCCTGGACCGTATACCTCCTGGGTCTGTGGATTCCCAACTTCTTCTACTGGGGTCTCAACCAGTACATCATGCAGCGCACCCTGGCTTCCAAGAGCCTCGAAGAAGGCCAGCTGGGTATCGTGTTCGCCGCATTCCTGAAGCTCCTCATTCCCTTCGTGGTGATTATCCCCGGCATCCTGGCCTACAACCTGTACAGCGACAAGCTCGCTGCCAAGGCCGACTCCAACTCTGCCGCCATCGTACAGGCTGCTGAAGCCACCGGTAAGAAGGTGATTTACGACATCGCCGCCAGCCGCCTGGTGCGCGAGGACTCCGCCGCCTCCTCCGTGGACTACATCAAGAAGAACCTGGCCTCCGCCGGCGCTGCTGACCAGATTGCCGCTGTGGATGCCAAGGCTGCCGAGCTCGCCGCCATTCCCGCCAAGGACATCGCCGGCCGCACCGCCAAGGCCGGTGAGATTCTTGACATCGACAAGGCTGCCACGGCCGCTGCCCGCGCCAACACTGCCGAGTACACCGTGACCACCACGCTGGCCGCCTACCAGTACGACTACGCCTTCGCCACCCTGCTGCGCGAGCTCCTTCCCGGCACCGGCTGGGCCTGGTTCGTGCTGGCCGCCCTGTTCGGCGCTGTGGTGAGCTCCCTGGCCTCCATGCTCAACTCCGCCTCTACCCTCTTCACCATGGACCTGTACAACAAGTCCAAGGAAGTGGCCACCGGCAAGCCTGCTTCCGACAAGCAGCTCGTGGCCGTAGGTAAGGTAGCCGTGCTTGTGTGCGCCGTCATCGCTACGGTGGTGGCTCCCTTCCTGGACAACCCTGCCTTCGGTGGTATCTTCACCTTCATTCAGGAGTTCCAGGGCTTCCTGAGCCCCGGTGTGCTGGCCGTGTTCCTGTTCGGCTTCTTCGTGCCCAAGTGCCCCCGCGTGTTCGGTTGGCTGGGTATCATCATCGGCGCTGTAGCCTACGCCTCCTTCAAGTGGGTGGCCTTCCTCGGCTGCACCGATTCCTCCTTCCTCAACCGCATGGGCTACTCCCTCATCGTGGTATGCGTGGTGGGTCTCATCCTCACCATCGTGAACCACCTCAAGGGTGGCGAAGCTGTGGTGCTTGAGGACAAGGGCATCATCGAGATGAAGACCTCCGGCCGCGCCAAGGCATTCGGCTGGGCCGTCATCGCCGCCACCATCGCTCTCTACATTCTCTTCTGGTAAAGAGAAGCATAGGAGAATACCACTTCTCATACCCGCATCCCACATGGGATGCGGGCATTTTTGTGGGGAACAGCTTCCACAATAGAGGAACCGGAACGCACGGTAAAAAACCGATTTACAGCCCCGGTTATTCTGCCCGACAAATCTGAGTTTGTCGATGCATTGGCGAGCCTCTGGCTCCCGGAATTCGAAACCCGCTTTAGCGGGTGATAGCCAATAGCCCCGGGTGGAGCAGCAATAGCTGCGGAACCCGGGGTTAGTATAAAAATTACTGGAGCCCCGAACGCAGTGAGAGGGCGGCAGAAATCGACGCAATATACTAAGGCCAAAGCCTCTGCCACCCTCTCGCTTCGCTCGGGGTTCCTGTTCTTTTTTGTGTATTACCCAGCGTTCCGCCGCTAACGCGGCTGCACGCTGGGCTACCGGCTACCGCCCACTGCGTGGGCTCAAAATTCCGCACGCCTACGGCTCGCCAACGCTTCGTCAATTCCCGATTTGTCGATGATTGGCTTATTATGCCAACGTGTAAAGATTCCCCCCCTATGAATGGCGTTTCTCGAACATCAGCAAAAAGGACATGCCCGTGCATAAAAAATCCGCCCGGGCTGGCAAAAACCAACCCGGGCAGGAAATATCTTGCCTTGCAATCAGCCGATTACTTGCGGCGGCGACGGGCGGCAAGGCCCATGAGAGCCAGCAGGCTCAGCGTTGCCGTAGTCGGCTCGGGGATGATAGTGTTGGTCACATAACCAGCAGCACCCACGATGCCCTTGTCGACACCATTGTATTTAAGCTGCAGATCCACGCCAGCCAGTTCATCAAATGCCAGTCCATCCACAGAAGCGATGGTGAACAGCTGCTCACCCTCGTATGCCTCATCAGACAGCAGAACGTTAATCACTGCATTGCTCAGCTCCACCTGATTCTCGAAGATGAGGGTGGTACCCTGGGTAATGTTAATGGTGAGCGGAGAAGCAGCGTCGCCCTCTGCGGCTGCCATCATATCGGCACCCAGCATCACTTTACCCGTGAAGGTCACATCGCCGGACAGGTTGATGGTACCGGCCGTTGCTGTAAGACCAGCAGCCACAGCGCCGTCCACCATCTCGAACATACCGCCGTCTACATTAAGCCCAGCTTCAATAGTGCCACTGTTAGTCAGCACACCTTTGTATAAGTCGATTGTCGTTGCCTTAAGCGTTCCATTGTTAGCGAACACGCCACCATTAATGTAAAGCCTAGAGCTAACTTGTTCCGTACTTTCGGGCATGATAGAGCTGGCATTGACACCAACGTTAGCATCATCCCTCCATTTCGTTATGTATGAACCATCAGCAAGGGTAAACTTACCGTTGTTTTCAACCGCGGCACCATCATACATATACAGAGCGGAACCAGTGTAGGAACTTGTAGCATCAATTTCGATTGTAGCTGCCCCAGTTCCATCTTTACGGCCCATCATGGCATCCGTAAGGTGAATCATGGACTGGTTCGTAGCGGATATACTGGCGTTTGCGCCATCATTATATCCCAGGTACGATACTGAATATCCGGCAAATAGAGAGTTCTTGCCGTCAACCTTCACGATGCTATCTGCGGCGGCAAAGGTAGACATGAAGAGCTGGTTGTAATTCTCCATAGACCCACCATTTTTAATGTGAACTTCCGATGTACATCCCGCGATGGAGCCAAGCATGGTGGAATTGATGGAGTTAGAGTTATCAATATTACGAGTTCCGACAATGACCGCGGAATTCTCACCATCAATTTCCATGAGCATTTTCCCACCGTAAAGCCCCTGCCCGGCATATATCTTAGAGCCTTGTTCGACTCTTACATAGCCCTGTTTGGTCTCACCACTTGTATTGTAGAGTGCATCGCCCTCTGTACCTTTATAAGTACCATGGCAGGCATTGCTGTATGAGTAATTACCCACATGGAAAAGCTGACCGGACTTGATAACCGAATTATTCGTCAAAAGCAGAGAACCTTCGCCATCCTTGTTACCCACGGAAACAGTTTTCATGAAGCCACTATAGCCGCCTTCATCCGTCTGAATGATACTGGCATTATCCAGTACCATCTTGGCAGTGGTATCTTTAACAACCTTTCCATCTTCACCAACTTCTTTACTTCCGCCGGCAACAACAACAAAGTCGTATTCGCTGTAGCACTTCTGAGTAATGGCAATATCCTTTACCTCTACCGCACCCTCGCGCACATACAATCTGACATCAGACTGCAGAGTTTCCTGCTCACCAGTTTCCTCATTCGTGACACCCGTGATTGTGGCCGAACCTTCTCCATCCTTGAGGTAAATAAGAGCCAATTTCTGCGTATGTTCCTCAGGGTTAACCTTGCCATTATAACTGGCATAATCTGCCTTGATGTCCTCAGTGCCAGAGGTAACCACCTTAATTACATCAGGACGATCCGGAGCATTAGTCTCCACTGATATAGTCGCATCAGCGTGACCTACCAGTAGACTTGCAAGCACTGCGCAAAGCAGCGCTTTGGGTAATTTCATTTTCATGTTGGTTGTTTCTATGTTTAGAGAGATGCATAGGGAAACGCCAACGCGCGCTCCCGCGCGTTACCTTATCTCATTTGAAGCGATTTGTACAGATAAAAGTTTATAAAACGCAAAATATCAATAACCTGCAAGTTTAGTAGAATTAAAAAACCACAAATCATCACGCACACGGCAGAGACACACGGAGCAAATGCGGTGATAGATGCAAGCCTCATCAGAATCATTCCTTATCGCACCGTCTTCCTGGTTTACCAAGACCTGCCACGCTTCGCATATCACTGAGACAGAATCGACAACACGCATCCTGATATTCCGCATTCCTACATAGAGTTCGCTCACAGCACACCCTGCAGGCCGAGCGCAATGAGCAGCACGCCTGCAGCGGTTTCAAGCCAGCGGGTGGGCAGCTGGAGAAGAAGACGTGCAGAATGAAAGGCCAGCATGGCGCAGCCGAAGGTAACTACACCAATGATAGTAACAGCCAGGCCAAGGTGGTGCTGCGCGCCGCCGATATCACCAAGAGCCATGCATGCGCCTACGGCCAGGGCATCGATACTGGTCGCAATGCCCACCAGCGTGAGCCCCATGAGCCCCAGCGGCGTGGGCGGGGCAGTCTCCTCTTCTCCCCCTTTCCAGGCCTGAAAAATGATATTGCCACCCAGCACGCCGAAGACAACCAGCACAATCCACGGGGCCCAGGAATCCACCACCGAGCGCATGGCATCGCCCCCCCAGTATCCCAGCAGCGGCATGCCCGCCTGGAACACACCCACCGTGAGAGCCAGCCAGAAAGCCGCACGCGCGCGCTGCTGCCGGAGCACCAGCCCATACGAGAATGCATACACGGTGGCATCCACCGCGAGAATAAGGGCAATAACGATGAGCTGGAAGTAATTCACGCGCGCGCATCATAACAAAGCGCCACTCTCAAGTCAAGCCAGAGCCAGCTAACATGATTAAAGAACGAAGATTACGCGTTGTCATAATTAAGCAGCAGCGACAAACCCGCGATTATCGAGCCATTTGCGGTCGGCACGACCGCGGAACTTGAGTCCCGTCAGGGACGTAAGAGGGGAGGCAGGGGTGGAGTCGCGAAGCGACCGAACCCCTGCTAACCATAAAAATAATCTGAACCCCGAACGGAGTGAGTGGGTGGTAGAGGCTGCGGTTACACATTGAAGCTAAACCCTCTGCCGCCCACTCCTTTCGTCGGGGCTCCGTTATCTTTTGTTTGTTAGCAGGGGCTGCGCCCGCGCTGCGGGCTTACCCCTGCCTGCTCTCTGACGTCCCTTCGGGACTCCAAATTCCGCTCGCCTTTGGCTCGCCAATTGCCGATTTGTCGTGGAGTGGCTAATGATACCAACGCGTTATTGTATACGTACTTGCCAGTAATCACTGCGCATACGAGTGCATGGACTCGATGCGGGGGAGCAGGTTCACTACCAGGAAAGTGACGACTACCGCAGCAAAACCAAGCAGCAGCAGCGGGCGACGCCACGAAGCAAAAGCGGGATAGCGCTCGACATGCAGATAGATGAGGTACAGGCACCAGGTAATCAGTGACCAGGCTTCCTTGATATCCCAGGCCCAGTAGCCTCCCCAGGCAGCATCCGCCCAGATGGCGCCGCTCCACAGGCCGAAGGTCATGAAGGGAAGCGAGAGACGCACCACCTCACCGGCAGCGGCCAGTTTCTCTTCGCTACGGAACGAGGCCAGCGTGAGCAAGGCTGCCACGGTCATGAGGCCGTAGGAAACGACATAGGCAATGACGTGCGGAGCAAACCAGGGGGATTGCAGCGCAGGCATCTGCCTCCAGGTGGCCTGAAGCGGCATGCAGAGAGCCCCCACCAGCGCCAGGGCCGATGCTGCAGCCAGCCAGGAAGTAAGCTCCAGGCCGCGGAAACGGCGCAGATAATGGGCAGCTGGCACCATGACCAACGGGAAAAAGGCCAGCACGTGGCGCATGTTACCAAAAGGCGGAGCCTGCGCCAGCACCCAGTCAGCCACAAAGAGCAGCAAAGCCACCACCCAGGCAGCATCAAAGATGCGGCGGGCATCCCCGCCCCGCATCATGAGCGCAGCCAGCACACTGCCGCAGCAGAGCAGCAGCGCAAAAATCGTGAGCGTGTATACCAGCACAGTCATGCCTGTTCCTCCTTTCGCCACCAGCACCACGCAGCGGTGCAGATAATGATGCCCACCATACCACAAAGAGCAGCAAAACGCCCCGGGGCACGGCGAGCCTGGAGAAGCACCTCTGTCTTGCCGCCCTGCTCGCGGTACGAGGAAAGCGAGAAGCGCCAGTCCTTACAGGCAAAGGGTGAGTTCACCCGCAGCTCGGCCTTGTGGGTTTCGGGGCGCCCCCGGTAATCAGTAAAAGCCACGAGGTGGGCACAGTAATCACGCACCGTGCCGGGGTTCTGCACCAGCACGCGTGCCGGTGTGCCGGGCAGCATGCGGAAGGGGTGCGGCATGCCCGGCGCGCTCTTCAGCGAGTCCACCGGCCAGCTTTCTGCCCCCATATGCAGGGTATCCCCCCTGCGCTCAACCTGCTGAGCAGCCCCGGGCCGACCGTTTTCAAAAGTATACACTGTATACGTGGCATCATCGTAGTGCTGCACATCAAAACCATCCACCCGCAAACGGAAGCCCAGAGGAATCTGTCGACCGTCATCCAGAATGAGTTCCGTCAGCTCCGTCTTAGCATCTGCCGGCAGAGTGACAGGCACCCGCACCTCGTATGCGGCATCCACAAAGGCACCTATACCCAGCAGAGCCAGCGCCCAGTGAGCACCGGCCAGCCAGAGGATGCGGCGGTTCATGACGCGGTAGCAGAAAAAGCCAAATACAGCCATGAATACCACACCTGTGAGCGCAATGCAGCCCATGCCCACAAAGCCGGCCCACATGGCGCCACCGATGGCGGCATATTCAAATGCCTTGGCGCCATAAAGGAAAATCATGTTGAGCCCGGCAATGGTGAAAAAGAGGCACACCAGGCCAAACAACAGACGCCCACGAGCCCCTGCAGCCAGACGCCAGCCACCCCAGAGGCAGAGCAGCACCGTCAGTCCACCGAGCAGAAGCATGGCGCCGCTGCGGTACACATCCGGCGCGCCCATCAGCGGAAATGCTCCGGCCAGCAGTAGCACACAGGCTGCGCCCAATGCCATGATTCCGCCCTTAAGTAAAGCCGTCATTACCAGTTGAAGGTCATGGAGAAGGTACCCATCGCCGTATTCTCAGGCTGCGAACGGTATCCACGGGAGCGAATGAAGGCACCGGCATAATAGTCCACACCCTTGCGGCGCACACCCAGGCCCAGGCGCCCCTCCACCTGCCAGGGCCTTACCCCGCAGGTGCGTTCAAAATCATGGAACACGCCGCCATCAATGAACATATCACGCGCAATGTAGTCCACCGAAGCTCCGGCCACGATGAAATACGAGGCTGCCTCCGGGTTGTAACCATGCTTGCGGATGGTGCCGCTTCCATAAGTTGCCGACAGGTTGCGGGTCATCTGCATGGCGCAGGGCAGATTATAACCAATACGGAAGTTCACACCTGCCCCACCGGCAATGGATACGGTACCCAGTTCTTCGCGGGTGTAGAACACACCATCGGTCTGTATGCCGTTGTCCTGGATGGTTTCAACCCAGGCAAGGCGGTAGTCCTGCTGAGCCGAAAGCTGGAAGGTGATTTCCGCGGGGATCTCGTCTGCCCAGCCATCCCAGCGTTCAAGTCCCATCGATTGGTGAATAAAATCCTGAGTCTCGCGAGCTCCGGATGCCTTACCCGTAGTACCCACCTGGAACTCAATGGAGCTGCCAACATCCTCGCCACGGTACAGGTGGCCTATGCCCAGTGCCAGATACCCGGCATAAGGATGCTCGCCCTGCACTGCGCCGTCCGTATGCGTGCGGGGTGTATAGATATTCTGAGTCAGGCTGTAGCCGATGGCATGGTTCGGATTCTTCGGCAGGTCCTGCAGGTAGTCAAAACGCGTGCCGTGGCTATAGTTGCGGTCGCTCACCATGGCGGAGTCGTTCTCCATCAACCAGCGCAGGTGGTGTTTCGGGGCATTCGTATAACCGGATTCACCGGGCTGAGGCACCCATTCCATATAATCCACCGCCACCGAGGCGGCACCCATTACCATCCATGGAATCAAACTCATAACGAAGCTTTCTATACTATTATTTAAGATACAAGTCAACCCGAATCACCTGTTATGCTGATTGGGGCTATTAAAATTGTTCAACCCGGGAAATAGCGGGACACCAGGGGCTCCTGCACGGCAAAGAGAGCATCGCGGTCAGCCGGCTCATAGTCCAGATACCCGTGCAGGTGCGTGAGACCATGCACCATGTAGCGGAAAAGCTCCTGCTCCCGGGGCAAACCGTGGGTGGCGGCGTAGGAGGCCGCCGTATCACAGCTCACCAGCACCTCACCATACGGGAACGTGATGGCATCCGTCGCCGTGGGGTCATTCAGGAACTCGGCGTGGACCTCGGCAATCGTGGGGTCATCCACGATGGAGATTTCCACCACATCCAGGCCACTCAGCACGTGGTCAGGGCCCTCGGGAACAGACAGCAGCTCAGGCAGCAGATCCTGCAGCGCCTCGCGGAATCGCGCAGCCAGCGCCTCATCCACCCAGTCATTCTCCACGTTCACATAGATTTCAATTTGCGGAATCATCGGCTTGTTCCTCTCGTTCGCGGCGTTTGCGTTCCTTGGCTGCTGCGCGGGCAGCGCGGAAAAAGGACTGGAACTGCTCCAGACAGGCATCGCCCAGCACCCCACCCTGCACTGCGCATTTATGGTTGAGCGGGGGATTGGAATCCAGCAGGTTAATCCACCCGCCGCAGGCGCCACCCTTCGGATCGGGTATGCCGAACACCACACGGTCCGGGCGGCAGTGCACCAGAGCCCCTGCACACATGGGGCAAGGCTCCTTGGTCACATACACCGTGCAGCCTTCCAGGCGCCAGTCCCCCACAGCAGCCTCGGCAGCTGTCAGGGCCAGCATTTCTGCATGGGCGGTGGCATCCTTGAGCGATTCCACCTGATTCCAGCCGCGGGCAATCACGCGGCCATCCTTCACCACCACGCAGCCGCAGGGCACCTCGTTGGCTTCGCGGGCCTTCTCAGCCTCGCGCATAGCCATGAGCATGAAATGTTCGTCCTCAGTCATGGTGGCATCAAAAAGAAAAGCGGCCGGCGGGCAGTTCCCCGCCCAGGCCGACCGCTTTGCGGTTTCAGAAATTACTTGATGGTGACACGCTCATCGTTGTCCAGAATAGCCTGCAGCTCGGGCCAGCCGGCTTCGGTCTGGTTCTGGAACATGTGCAGGTACACGGAAACGGCGCCGGCGGGATAGTTCTCGAACAGGGAGTCCACAGCTTCCTTCAGCTTGTCGGCATCCAGAGTCTCGGGCAGCACGTCCACCACACCGTGGCCGTTGTGCTCAATGCCCAGCTTCTCGATGAAGCTCACCAGCATACCCTCGTGCTTACGAATCAGCCACACCTGCAGCAGGTGGTCGGCAATCGTCTCAGCGGGCTTCCAGGAAAGCATCTTCTTAATCCATGCAAACTGCTCAGCCACAGGCTTCTGCTGCATGTACTGGGGACGAAGCTTCTTGAGGGCACCCAGCTCGCGCAGAGCGGCGCGGTACACGTTGCGCTCCTGGTTGCGCATCCACTCAAGGAAAGTGTTGACGGTCTCGTCGTCAGACTTCTGGAAAATGGTGTAGGACTTCATATTCGTACGGGGAAGATAAACGTGGCAATACTAAATCACATCCCCACCCGTTTGTCGAGATTAAGCTTAGACATAATGCCACGTTTTATTCATCGCGCGCGGGATTTTGCATTCCTGACGCGGAATTTTCTTTGCTCTCGTAGAGATTCTGTTAGTATAGGTAAAAATATGTCAACTTTCAATATCCTCCGCTCCGCCTTCATGTCCGGCATCTGCATCGGCATTGCAGGTTTCGGGTTTCTGGCGCTTAAATCGTCGGGCGATTTTCTGGCCGGCTGCGTTATCTTTGCCTTCGCGCTCATTTCTGTTATCTGCTACAAGCTCCGCCTTTATACCGGCACGGCCGGCTTCATCGCCAAAAATGAGGTAGGGCTCATGCTGCTGGTGCTGCTGGGCAACATCATCGGCTGCGCCACCATGGGTATCTTCACACGCCTCAGCCCCATGCCCCTGCAGGAAACCGCCCAGGCGCTGCTGCAAAGTCGTCTTGACCTGGGGCTGGTGAACGGAGGTCTGCTCGCCATCGGTTGCGGATTCATCATGACCACCGCCGTCACCTTCGCCCGCAAGGGCAACAACCTCCCCATGCTCTTCGGCGTGCCTCTCTTCATCGTGTGCGGCTTCCCGCACTGCATTGCCGACGCCTATTTCTACTCCTGCGCCCCGCTGGATTACTGGTGCGCCAACCTCGGCAGCATCCTGCCGTTTTACGGCGTCATCGTGGTCGGCAACTTTGTTGGCTGCAACTTCTACCGCTTGGTCATGGGTAGCAACCCCGAATAATAATTGGAATCATCAACTCGCGCGTACGCGCGTAATATGATACCCTGCACGCTATGGAAGAAACCCTCGTTTCAGATTTTCCTACCTTGAGTGAACTCTGGCAGTTTGGCTGGTTCCGCTGCGGCATTACTCTGGCCGTGGGTATTCTGCTCAGCATCGTCACCAAGCGCATCTTCCGTCCGCTGAACAGACGCCTGCCCCACCAGGTGGGCATACTCATCGAGAAAGCCATACTTGCGCTGCTGTGGATGTTCATCATCGTGCATGCCCTGCGCGCCGTGGGGGTGGATCTCATCAGCGTGCTGGGCGCAGCCGGTGTGGCCGGTATCGCCATCGGCTTCGCCGCGCAGACTGTCCTCAGCAACCTCATCAGCGGCATCTTCATCATGAGCGAGCGCAGCATCCGCCTGGGTGATTACGTGACCGCCGGAGGCATGAGCGGCACGGTCGAGAGCATTAATCTTCTCTCAGTCACCCTGCGTCAGGTCGATAACTCCACCGTACGCATCCCCTGTGAAACACTGGTGAAATCTCCCGTAGTCAACATGACGGGCGACACCCTGCGCCGCTGCGATTTCGACCTTGGCGTAGACTACACCTGTGACCTCGAGCACGTGCGCCAGGTCATTCTGAAAATCATCGAGGACCAGCCCCTTCTTGCCACCAATCCTGCGCCTGCCGTGCAATTCATCGGCTTCGGCGATTCATCGCTCAACCTCCACATCGGTGCCTGGTGTAAGACCGAGGACTACCACAAGGCCCGCTTTGCCTTCGGCAAGGCCATTCTCGATGCCTTCTCCCGCGAGAACATCAATATCCCCTTCCCCATCCGCACCGTCATCCACAACGGGAATTGATGGAGAGAAAAAGAGTCCTTCGCTCCGACATTTTTTTAACCCATTACCCAACCAAAAAGCCCGGACTGCTCGTTGCAGCACCGGGCTTTCTGTTAAATGCTTTGCAGCGCGGGAGCTCAGGCCTCCTTCACGGTGACCTTGGCGTTGCGGGCCAGCAGGTCAATCACCTTGGAGGTGATGACGCTCAGGCGGATGCCCTGCACGCGGTTCTCGCGGTACATCTTGCGGATGAAGTTCTTGAGGTTCTTCTCCTTGGCCTGCTGGGCCATGTTGGCCATAGCCTCGAGAAGTTCCTGCTCGGTGGCGATGATGTTCTCCTTGCGGGCAATCTCCTGCAGAGCGAAGTAGACGCGCAGGTTGCGCTCGGTCTCCTTCATGGCCTCGGCGGTGAGAGCCTCCATATCCTTGGCCACCTCGTAGTTACCGGCCTGGATAGCGGCGTACATCTTGCGCTGCACCGTGTTCTGGTTCTCGCGCTCCACAAGGTCCTGGGGCAGAGCGAAGGTGAGCTGGTCGGCCAGCTTCTCGGAAATCTGGTCAGCCTTGGCCTCGTCATTGGCGCGGGTCTTGGAAGCCTTCAGGTTCTCGCGAACGATTTCCTTGATTTCGTCCATGCTCTTCTCGGGCAGAGCACCGGCGAACAGCTCGGGGGTAATCTCGGGCACGCGCTTCTCGCGCACTTCCTTCACCGTGCAGCTGAAGGTCACGTCCTTACCAGCCAGGTCGCTGATGGGGAAGTCCTCCTTCATGGTGAGCACAAGCTCCTTCTCCTCACCGGCGGAAACACCTTCCAGCCCCTGGGGCAGACCGGGCATGAAGGAATCCTCCTCGATAGCTACCCAGTGACCCTCGCGGCCTTCCATGAAACCAACGGGCTTGCCGCAGTACTCAGCCGTGGGCTTGCCCTCCACGCTGGTCTTGAAGTCGATGACCACGATGTCGCCCTTGGCGCTGGCGCGCTCCACCACCACGTGCTCGGCGGAGGACTCGGCGTACTTCTGCAGGGTCTCCTGCACCTCGTCGTCGCTCACCTCATCGGAGGGGATGCTCACCTCGATGCCCATGTACTCGGGCAGCTCGAACTCAGGAACGATGGTCAGCGTAGACACCAGCTTGTAGGAACCATCTTCCTCCTGGGAAGTGGTGGGGGTGCCGAAGTCGAGCACCTTGAGCTCGGGGTTCTCCTCCAGAGCCTTGTCCTGCACGTCGGCCTTGATGCGGGCGTCGAGTTCATCGGCAATACCCTCGGCGAAACGCTTGGCAATCACGCTCTTGGGAGCCTTGCCGGGGCGGAAGCCGGGAATGCGGGCATTCTTGGCGAAAGCATTGATAGCGGCGTCCTTGATGGCGGTCACCTCAGCGGGGGTGGCGATAGCAGTAAGTGTTGCCTGGCAATCACTTGTCTTGTCGATCTTGATATCCATAATGATGCGGAGTTAGAAAAAAACTGTAAAAAACGCGCGCGCATTCTACTGCATAGATTCACAAAATGCAAGAGCAGAATCGGGCATGACAATATCATTTGCGACATAATCGCATTTTTTCATCTCTCGCGTGTGCGCAACAATTTACTTGTCATCCGCAAAATTTCTGCTATACTCTCCGCGGCTTTTCTCCTGAATACCATGGAATTACTTACTAACATCATCGACTGGGCCAACGGCATCCTGTGGACCTACCTGCTGGTAGCCATGCTCATTGGCTGCGCTCTCTGGTTCACCTTCCGCTGCAAGCTGGTGCAGCTCACCATGCTGCGGGATCTCCCTGTCATGTTCCGCAACTGCACGCACGAGGAGCGTGAAGAGGGAGTGGAACGCATCTCCTCCTTCCAGGCATTTGCCATCTCCATTGCCAGCCGCGTAGGCACGGGCAATCTGGCAGGTGTGGCCGTAGCCATCGTGCTGGGCGGCCCCGGCGCCGTGTTCTGGATGTGGCTCATCGCCTTCCTCGGCGCCAGCAGCGCCTTTGTGGAATCCACCCTGGCCCAGCTGTACAAGATCAAGGGCGAATCCTCCTTCATCGGCGGCCCCGCCTATTATATGAGCAAGGGTCTCAAGAAGCCGTGGATGGGCGCCCTGTTCTCCGTACTCCTCATCCTCACCTTCGGTTTTGCCTTCAACTCGCTGCAGAGCAACACCATCTGCCAGGCATTCGAGGAAGCCTTCGCCATTCCCCCGTCGTACATGGGCACCGTGCTCACCCTGCTCACCGTGGTCATCATCTTCGGTGGCATCCAGAGCATTGCAAAGGTCAGCAGCATCATGGTTCCCTTCATGGCGCTGGGCTACATTCTCCTGGCCCTTGTCATCATCATCATGAACATCACCGCCATCCCCGAGGTATTCAGCCTCATCATCTCCCACGCCTTCGGCTGGGAACAGGGTCTGGCCGGTGGTCTTGGTGCAGCCATCCAGCAGGGTATCCGCCGCGGACTCTACAGCAACGAGGCCGGCATGGGCTCCGCCCCCAACGTGGCTGCCACGGCCGATGTCTCCCACCCCGTGAAGCAGGGCAAGGTGCAGGCCATCAGCGTATTCAGCGATACCCTCATCATCTGCTCCTGCACTGCCTTCATCATCCTGGTGGGCGGCATCCCCGCCGGGTCCGATGCCAGCGGCATCAAGCTCACCCAGATGGCACTCAGCCAGCAGATCGGTCCCTGGGGCAACATTGCCGTAGCCATCGCCATTTTCTTCTTTGCCTACAGCAGCGTGCTGGGCAACTACTACTACGGCGAGGCCAACGTGCAGTACCTCTCCAAGAAACCCTGGGTGCTCACCACCTACCGCGTCATCGTGGCCGCCATGGTGCTCTTCGGTTCCGTAGCCAGCCTCAACCTCGTATGGAACCTGGCTGACCTCTTCATGGGGCTCATGACCATCTGCAACCTCATCGCCATCGTGCTGCTCGGCAAGTATGCCTTCCGCCTGCTCGAAGACTACCGCGCCCAGAAGCGCCAGGGTGTTGTTGACCCCGTCTTCACCAAGGACAAGATGCCCGACATCGCCGACGACCTGGAATGCTGGTAAAAAGCAGATTTCAGTTCAGCTGAACAAAAAAGCCTGAGATTTTCTCAGGCTTTTTTGCGTTGGTATAAACGCGCCATAATTTACGGGACTGAAGTCCCGTGCGCCGACAACAAGAACCTCAGATTGGTCGCTACTGCTTAATTATGCCGGCGCGTGGGCTTTCATTGCCCCCCTTATTGGGGTTCCACCAGTGAGGGGTCGCTCATGAGGATGACCTCGGCGCGGGAGACGCGGCCGGAGGCGGTGAAATCAAAGCGCAGGGCGTGGGTCTCGGTGGGGGTGTTCTTCGGGTGGTCGAAGTAGAAATACACAAAGGATTCTGCTCCGGCCGTGCCATGCAGCGTGAGGTGCATGGCGCCGAAATCACGCTCCACCGCGGCCTTGGTGGCAGCCTGCAGCTGCATATCATGGGCGGCGGCCACAGCGGCAGACCAGCGGCGGTCATCGCGGCCATTGATACAGAAGCCGATTCGACCTTCGCCGCAGTCATCATTGAAATACGGTTTGGAAACGGGGCGCAGCATCGAGCACGAAACAAAAAGCAACGGCAGAAGTAAACAAATGGCTTTCATGATGGATTCGTTTGTTGTTGTAAAATATCATCGGCGCGTTGGCGCCATTGCTGAGCCAGGGTGGCATCCTGCGGCACCCCGAGCCCCTGTTCATAGCAGTGAGACAATGCCAGCATCGCTTCGGTGCGCTCCTGCCCTGCAGAAAGTTGGTAATAATATGCGGCGCGGTTCCAATCCTGCTCGACGCCCCTGCCCTGGGCATAGCAGTGGCCCAGGGCACACTGCGCTGCGGCATTTCCGTGCTCCACCGCCCAGCGGTACCAGCGCACGGCCTCGGCATAATCCTGAGGCACGCCTTCGCCCAGTTCATAGGCGCGCCCCACGTAGTACTGAGCCAGGTCATCGCCCTGCTCTGCCGCCAGGCGGAACCAGCGCAGCGATTCCACAGCATCTGCCGCCACCCCCTCGCCATAGAGATAGCACCAGCCCAGGTTATACTGGGCATCGCTCATCCCCTGCTCTGCAGCCAGCATGTACCAGTGCACGGCATTCGTCAGTTCTCCCGCCTCGGCATAGCATACGCCCAGCGCACACTGCGCTGCAGCATGCCCGCACTCCGCTGCCTTCTGAAACCAGAAGGCGGCAGCGTTCATGTCATCTGAAGCAAGCCCGGCCATATAGGCAGCGGGGGCATAGTGGGCACAGGCGGGCTCATAACCGGCCTCATGAGCCAGGCCATACCACTTGGCAGCCTGCACCCAGTCCTGCGGCACATGGCAGCCATTCTCATAGGCAACACCCAGTGCAAAGCAGGCATTCGGGCAGGTTGCGGCATATTTCTCCAGCGTCGGAATCCCCGTAGGCTTCATGCGCTGCAGCACACCAAGCGCAAAGGCATAGCTCATTTCCAGCTCCGAGAGAAAGACCAGCGCCTCTGGCTGGTAACGAGCCACGGAAATCAGGTAATCCATGGCCTCCTCATGCCCCGTCGCCAGGGAGGCAAGATCATGCATGGCAGAGGCGTCCGTCCCCACCAGTCGGTGCAATTCCTGAGCCGACACACCATCCCACTCCGAGCGCTGCACCAGCTCGAGCAGGGCCAGCGGGTCATCCCCCTGCGCAGCGCGGGCAGCCAGCTCACCGGCCGAGGGGCTCACGGCATACCACCCGCCCACAATCCCGGCCGGCACCAGCACCGCCAGCAGCAGCACCTGCAGCGCCGCGCGTTTCACACGCCGCCGCATTCCATCTGCTCCTGTGGCATCCAGCATCTTCATTCAAGCTATTATCGGGCTATTCTACTCCTTCAATTCCGCACACGCAAGCAAAAAAGGCCGCTCCAGAACCTCATGTTCATAGCTGTCCAAAAAGCATTCTAAAGAAAGCGGAGGGCAGAGAAGCAAAACTAAGAAAAAAAGAAAACAAAAATGGAGATTGAGTTCTGGGGTGCCAGCTACTAAACTGGCGGTGCTAAAAAAATGAACCAATCTCCG
>JAZRHL010000064.1:0-90091 GCA_045644745.1 Akkermansia sp. | reverse complement strand
CTGCCAATATCGTGGCCGAGCCCGCCCGCCGCGACACCGCACCCGCCGTGGCCCTCGGCGTAGGCCTCATTGCCGCCCGCGACCCGCAGGCCAACATGATTATCATCCCCAGCGATTCGCTGATTCTGGATGACAACGCTTTCCGCGCTCTGGCGGAGGATGCCCTTTCCCTGGCTGGCCGCGAGGCCGCTCTCATCACCATCGGCATCAAACCCACCTGGGCTTGCCCCAGCTATGGCTATATCGAACGCGCCGGCAAGCTGGAAGATGCCGCCCTGAGCCACAACTGCTACGAAGTGCTGCGCTTCCGCGAAAAGCCCGATGCCGCCACCGCCGCCGAATACCTCGCAAGCGGCAATTTCTCGTGGAATGCCGGCATGTTCATCTGGAATGTGGCTCATGTGCGCAGCCAGCTGGCCACCCACAGCCCCGAGCTGGCCGCTTTCATCGACCGCCTGACCGCCGCCACCGACCTGCCACAGTTCATCACCGATGAGTTCCCACAGCTCACCCCCATTTCCATCGACTTCGCCCTGCTGGAGAAGGCTGACCGCGTACTCAACTTCGAAGCCACCTTCGACTGGGACGACGTGGGTTCCTGGATTTCCGTGGGCAAGTACCTGCCCCAGCAGGAGGGCGGCAACGTGAGCAACAGCCCGCTGAGCCAGGTGCAGGCAGGCAACAACATCGTCTTCACCGATTCCGGCAAGCGCGTGGCACTGGTGGGAGTGGATGACCTCATCGTGGTCGATACGGGCGATGCCCTGCTCGTGGCCCGCCGCAGCGAGGCCGACAAGATTAAGAACATCGTCTCCGGCCTGCCGGAAAACCTGGTCTGATGCATCCTGCCCTCGGCATAGATTACGGCGAAGCCCGCATCGGCATAGCCGCCACGGATGCCTGCGGCATCCTGGCTCACCCCGTGGAAAGCATTCACCTGCAGCGCACGGAGCCCCTGGAGCGCATCGCCACCCTGGTGAAGGAGCGCGGCATCCGCACCCTGGTGCTGGGGCTGCCGCTCCGCATGGATGGCACCGAAGGCACCGCCTGCGCCAAGGTGCGCGCCTTCGGCGACAAGCTGCACGCCCGCCTGCCCGAGCTGCCGCTCATCTATGTAGATGAATACCTGACCACCACCGTAGCGCAGGAAAAGCTACACCAGGCCGGCAAGAAGGCAAAGAGCTTCAAGCCCATCATCGACCAGGCCGCTGCCGTGGAAATCCTGAACAACTGGCTGGATTCACAGGCTCCCATGCTCGAGGAGTTTTAACCTGCCATGGTATCAGATTTCCATTCCCTGGCCGGCATTCTGCTCTTGCTGGCACTCTGCCTGCCGCCATGGCTGGGCTTGCGCACCGTACCGGTCACCGACAGAAAACGCCCCATCTGGATGGAAATCGCGCTTAATTTCCTGTGGAGCGGCCTCATTCTCGCGCCTCTTATCCTTTTCATCTGGAATACGGAGGTTGATATCGCCTTTTCCTGCAGCATCATGCTCTGCTCCGCGCTCATTGCGCCATTCTATGCGACGCGCATCTCATGGGGCCTGCCTTGGCGGCAGGTACTCAAGGCAGGCATGGTGAGCTTGGTTTTCTTCCTGCTGGAAGCAGTCCTGTTTTTAGGCGCATTATTCTGCCTGGAAGCAAGCTGACGCATCGGCATAATCAGTATGCAACACGCCAAAGTTGAAATTTGGCGCGGCACGCCATCGAGGCACGGGACTTCAGTCCCGATAAAAAACGCCATGATTTACGGGACTGAAGTCCCGTGCCTCGAGAAAAACAAATTCCTGGATTTTTACGATTAATGTCCCTTCCTCCTGTCGCGGATATAGAGTAAACTCCAGCTTTGTGATACAGGCGTTATCATCGGACACAACGGATAAGCAGCCCAGTATAATCTATCAAAATAGCGCTGCATATGCATGTTAATTATGCAAATTCCTGCAAAACTTCAACAAAATCGGTCAAAGATACTTGCAAATGGCGGGGCAGAGTGTTACAATTGACTGCGGAGCCGTATACCGGCTTTTGAATTTTCAACCAATACTAATCAACCATGTCACTCAAATCATTCTTCAATCCGAAGAGCATTGCTGTAGTCGGCGTGTCTGCCGACCCCACCAAGCTGGGCGCCGTTGTATTCAACAACATCATCTCCGCTGATTACAAGGGCAACCTCTATGGCATCAACCCCAAGATGGCCGGTCAGGAACTCTGCGGCAAGCCCTGCTATGCCAGCGTGGACGCTCTGCCTGAGCCCATGGATCTGGTGGTTGTGCTCGTTCCCGCCCGTTTCACCGAGGGTGTGATTGACGCCTGCATCGCCAACGGCACGAAGAACATCTCCATCATCACCGCAGGTTTCGGCGAAGTGGGTGAGAAGGAGCTCGAGCAGCGCATCGCCCAGAAGTGCCTGGACAACGGCATCAACCTGCTTGGCCCGAACTGCCTTGGCCACATCTCCACCTTCGACAACGTGAACGCCTCCTTCGCCGACGGTTTCCCCGCACGCGGTAACGTGGCTTTCGTGTCTCAGTCCGGTGCATACTGCTCCGCCATCATGGACTGGGCCGCCGGCAAGGGCATCGGCTTCTCCCACTTCATCTCCATCGGCAACAAGGCCGTGATGGGCGAAGACAAGCTGCTGGCCGCTCTGAAGGACGACCCCAACACCAACGCCTTCGTGTTCTACCTTGAGTCCCTCAAGAACGGTAAGGAATTCCTCAAGGTGATTAAGGAAGTTTCCGACACCAAGCCCTGCGTGATCATGGAGCCCGGCAAGAGCGCCAAGGCCCAGGCCGCTTCCCTTTCCCACACCGGTTCTCTGGCCCCGAACTACCGCGTGCTCGAGATGGCTCTGCAGGGTGCAGGCGCTATCCAGGCCTACAACGACCGCGAGCTCTTCGGCCTGCTTGAGGTGCTGCAGTACTGCAACCACAACCAGTTCGACGGCAAGGTGGCCGTGCTGACCAACGCCGGTGGCGTGGGCGTGCTTACTTCTGACCTCTGCGAAGAAGCCGGTCTCGACCTGGCTCCCCCCAGCGATGAGACCAAGGCTGCCCTGCGCGCCGTGCTTACCCCCGAGGCTTCCCTGGGCAACCCCATCGACGTGGTGGGCGACGCCAAGGCCGACCGCTACGAGGCTGCCCTCAAGGTGCTCTGCGAGAGCGGTGAGTACAAGAACATCCTCGTTCTCCTCACTCCCCAGCGCGTGACCGAATGCCCCGAGACCGCTCAGGCCGTCATCAAGCTGGCTCCCCAGTACCCCAACGTGAACATCTACTGCTCCTTCGTGGGTGGTGCCCGCGTGGACGAAGGCCGCGTGCTGCTCAACGAGGCCAAGATTCTCAACTACGAGTACCCCGCCGACATCGTGCGTCTGCTCGGCCTGCTGAAGGCCCAGATGGCTTTCCGCGGCAAGAAGCTCGCCACCTGCGAGACCGGCGAAGTTCCCGCCGAAATCAAGGCTGCCGTGACCTCCGCCAAGGAAGCAGGCCTTGCCTCCCTGCCCCAGGAAACCGTGAACATGCTCATGGACCACTACGGCATCGATTACCCGAAGTGCGGCAACTTCACCGATAAGGAAGAGGCCCTTGCCTTCTGCAAGACCATCTTCCCGAACGCTGTGGTGCTCAAGCTCTCCGCTCCCGATGCTCTGCACAAGACCGAAATGAAGGGTATCTACCTCAACATCAATGACGAGGCCTCCTTCAACGAGGCTTGGGAAGGCCTGTGGGGCTCCATCACCAAGTTCCAGCTCAAGGGCGCTTCCGTGCTCATCCAGGAGATGATCACCAAGGCCACCGAGACCATCATCGGCGTGAACACCGACAAGAACTTCGGCCGCGTCATGGTGTTCGGTACCGGCGGTGTGTACACCGAGGTGATGCGCGACACCACCATGCGCATCCTGCCCACCGATGACTTCTCCGACATGATCAAGGAGACCAAGGTAGGCACCATCCTGAACGGTGTGCGTGGCGAAGCTCCCAAGGCTGTGGGCCCGCTGGCCGACACGCTGGCCAAGGTGCAGAAGCTCGTGCTCGAGATTCCCGAAATCACCGCTATCGACGGCAATCCGGTGCTTGTCACCGCCGACCGCGCCGTGGTGGTGGACTTCAAGATGATTCTCAAGTAATCTTCCAGATTCCGTTTACCGCAACGCCCGTCTTTCTCCGGAAAGGCGGGCGTTTTGCATTGATTTCCGGGAACCTGGCTGCTAATATCTGACCAGATTCCATGAATATACTCATTCCCATCATCTTCATCATTGCCGCTGTCTCCTTTCAGTACCTGACGGTCTACCTGGCCTACCTGCCCATATCACGCAAGGCTGTCACCCAGTGGCAGATGCACAAGACCTCGCTCCTGGTCACAGGCTTCAGCATTCTGGCCGGTATTCTCGTCGGAATCGCAGGCGCGTCCAGCAGCGTCGCCATCCCCATCACCGCAGTCATGGTGTACCAGATGGGCCGCCGCATGCTGCAGCAGAGCAACAAGCAGGCCTGGGCCTCCGCCGGTATCTTCATCGGCATCACCCTCCTGCTGATAGCAATCTTTGTATACCTCATCGTTACCAGTGAGACATTCCAGAAGCTGTTCTTAAGCATGGTACAATACGGCACGGTATAGCACAGCTCTGCAGAGCCATACCCGCGGACAAAGTAATGGAAACGCTTGGGCTTCCTGGCGCTCACGACTCCGCTATGGCCGTTTTTCAACTTTCCGCACGAAGGCCGCGGCTGTGGATTCTACATGCTGATGGTGCTGAACCACCTGTTCACCACCCCGGCCACAGAGTCCATTCCCTGGAGGGTCGGCATCTGGGTATCACTTCCCAGAGGCGGAAGATTGCGCTTCCTGCAGCATCTTGATGATGACGGGCGATGCCCCACTCTGGCGGGCTAGCTCGGCGGGTGCCCGCCCGGCGTGGTCCCTGGCGGCAGGGTCAGCGCCATAGCGCAGCAGAAGGCGCACAGCATCCTCCTTGTTGAGGAGCACAGCGTAGTGCAGCGCCGTATCCGCCAGACCGAACCTGGCGGCATACTCTGCGGGTGTACTGCACGGGATATCAGCCCTGGTTCCGCCCCATGCAAGCAGCGCAGAGAGCGCATCAGGGTGCCGGATGGGAGCGGGCAGAGAATGCAAGGCGTAGTGCAAGGCCGTGCGGCCATAAATGTCGCGCATGTTGGCATCAGCCCCGGCGCGGAGCAACAGCCGGCAGGCCGCGGCATTGTTGTGCCGAGCCGCATTCATGAGCGGGGTCATGCCCTCCTTATTGCAACGGGCATTCACCTCGGCTCCGGCATCAATCAGGCTCACCACAAGAGGTGCCACCCTGGTCGCGAGCGAGCCGTAATCGGGCTTGCTCTGCACCTGCCCGGCCGCGACAAAGAGCTGCTGGGAAAGCTCCGTGCTTCCGGGCTGGAAATCGGGCATCTTCTCAGCCAGCGGAATCTCCGGGTTCAGGCGTTCGTACACAATACGCTGCAACTCAGCCCAGCCGGCTTTCAGCATTTCGCGGGGATAGCGCAACAAAGGGGCGGCGCCTATGCAGGTGAAATCCACCCCGTCCACATAAATGACGCTGCGCTCAGCATTCAGCGGAGTAGCCAGTTCACGGTTATATTGGGCAATGAACAGCTGGGGGCGGCAGCACCGGGCAGGTTGAAGCTCAGGGGCACCCTGCTTTTCCAGCAGCACCACAGTGCCGGGCTTGACGTCCACGCCTATGCTGCCCAGCACCTTCCCCACCACCAGCCAGGTACCGCACTCGCCATCGTTGCGGAAAAAGCCATCGCCGCGGAAGAGCGTTTCCTCCACCAGCAGCACAGGGCAGCCATCACTGTTGAGGATATGGCAGTGCGGCACACCCTGCGGTGCTTCCTCCTGCGCCAGAGCGGCGCAGCAGCAGAAAACACCGGCAAGGAGGGAAAACACCGCCTTCATTTTTCCGGAAATCAGGATTCGTTCATCTGCGCTCTGGCTGTGCGCTTCTTAATCACCTGCAGAGTGATAAACTGCGCTGCCAGAGCAAGCGGGAACACGATGAACCAATTGTGCACAAAGCCGGCCAGCAGGAAGGCGGCAAAGGACACAGCCGAGACCGTCAGCACATACGGCAGCTGGGTCGACACGTGGCTCAGGTGGTCGCACTGCGCACCGGCACTGGACATGATGGTCGTATCGGAAATGGGGGAGCAGTGGTCACCTGCCACAGCACCGGCAAGGCAGGCAGACATACCAATGAACATGAGCGGGCTGCTCGGGTCGAAGGTGCTCACCACAATCGGGATGAGTATACCGAAGGTGGCCCAGGAGGTACCCGTGGAGAAGGCCAGAATGGCGGCCACCACGAAAATCACTGCCGGCAGGAAGTTCACCAGTCCCGCGGCGGAATGCTCCATGTGGAAAGCGATGAACTCGCGGGCCTCCAGCGCAGAGGTCACATTCTTGAGCGCCGTGGCCAGTGTCAGGATGAGGATGGCAGGCACCATGGCGATGAAACCCTCGGGAATGCAGCGCATGGCCGCACGGAAGCTCAGCACGCCGCGGATGCGGTAGAATACCACAGCCAGCACCAGCGCAATGATTGCGCCCCAGGGAAGCCCCACCGTGGCATCGGTGGCACTCAGCGCATCAGCAAAGGACTTGCCCTCGAAAATGCCGCCCACATACACCAGCGCAAAGGTCTCCAGCGCAATGAGCATGATTACCGGCACCACCAGGTCGGCCAGCTTGCCGCGGTACGGGCCTTTCTCCTCCAGCTCCTGCATCACCTGCTCGGGAATCACCGTGTGCACATCGCCATGGCGGATGGCGTTGCGCTCAAAGCGCACCATGGGGCCGTAGTCGAAGCGCATCAGAATCAGCATGATGACAAAGCAGAGCGCCAGCAGTGAGTAGAAATTGAACGGAATCGCCTGAATGAAGAGTTCCAGACCATTGTAGCCCGTGCCCTCGGCATACTGGGAAACCGCTGCTGCCCAGCTGGAAATCGGAGCAATCATGCACACGGGGGCTGCCGTGGCATCGATGATGAAGGCCAGCTTGGCGCGCGAAACACGCTTGGTATCCGTCACCGGGCGCATCACGCTGCCCACGGCCAGACAGTTGAAATAGTCATCAATGAAAATCAGGACACCCAGGAAGAAGGAGGCAAGCTGGCTGCCGATGCGGGTCTTGATGTGAGTCTGAGCCCACAGGCCGAATGCACGGGCAGCGCCCGTCTTGTTAATCATGCAGACGAAGGCACCGAGGATCACCAGGAAGATGAACACACCCGTGGTGTCCTTCATGCCCTCGATGAGCCCCTTGTTCACCACAAAGTCCACCGTGTCCAGCAATGAGAACTGGGTCACAAAACAGGCACCCAGCACCACACCCGCAAACAGAGCAGAATAAACTTCCTTGAAAATCAGAGCCAGCACAATGGCGAACAAGGCCGGCACCAGCGACCACATCGTGCCACAGAAAGGAGATTTTGCCACTGCCTCAGCCGCCTCGGCAGCCGGAGCATCAGTGGAACCAAAGCTCTGCATGGCAAAAACGGCCACCACCAGCAGAAGCAGAAGGATGAGTTTCTTCGTTAAGTTTCGCATCTCGGGTTCAGTACGTTGCGCGAGCAACTTACCACAAAAGCCGTGCAGTGTCAATATATTTGACTACGGAGATATAACGCCGTGGGCTGTTTCAGATTTACTGGTGGATATCAGCCCCAGAACCACCTAACGTGATTAAAGGGCAAAGATTACGCATTGGCACCATTAAGCAGCAGCGACAAAGTCCGAGATTGTTGAGCAATTTGCGAAGCGTCAGCGGAGCGGAATTTTGAGCCCGAAGGGCGGTACTTTTAGTAGCCCAGGGCGTCAGCCCTGGGATTATATAGAAAAAACATCAGAACCCCGAGCGGAGCGAGAGGGTGGCAGTCCACGAAAGACCTACTCTTTAGTTCTAACCGTTGATTTTATCAACATCCCGCCTTACTAATCTGCCACCCACTCACGTTGTTCGGGGTTCCGTTCATTATTATTCTTGATACCCAAGGCTTACGCCTTGGGCTACTGAACGTGACGCCCTTTCGGGCTTTGAATTCCGCTCGCCTATGGCTCGCCAACGCTTAATTTATTGCGTGGACCGGCAAATCTGAAACAGCCCCTAACGCAGCAGTTCCCACTTCTCTGCTCGGGCTTACGATTTGGCTAGTTCCGCAACCTGTTCCAGCAAAGGAACCAGCGCGAAAGTCCGATTTTTCTTATAAAAACTCCTCTTCCTGAGACGCGTCAACTCGGGAAGGACGGAATCGCGGACATTGTCCGGAATATCGGCGCTGCGCAGCACCTCGAGCAGCAGTTCTGCGGCGCGGTCAAAGTCGCGGTTAAAACAGAAAAAAGCCGTGGTATAGTAGTTCCAATCGTAATCCTCCACCAGATTCCGAAAAAAAGCCAGCGCCACGTAAACCACTCCGGCGCCATTGCCATGCCGGAACTCCTGCTCCACCTCATCCAGCAACATCGGCATAGGCAAGGGCTTTTCCATAGCCTCTTTGTTCCGGCGGAATGCGCGACTTGTGGTGCGTACTAATGTTCTATTGAACACATCATTGACCAGGTCCAGATAGTACGTAGCATCCCTCTCTTGAGGTAATGTATACTTCCGCTTCAGCCAGCTTCGCAACTCATCCCCGAACTCCTCATTCTCCCGCCCCTGGGTCAGGACAAACGAAGACAAATCCTCCTGCGGAACCCGCTTCAGAAGCAGTTCCACCTCACGCATCGCATTCTCTTCCTGATTCATAACTGCAAGTTCTGTTTATTATTGAAGTCCAGCCTCTCCTGTAAGAGATATCACGCCGCTTCTTCACCGTCAATTCAGAAACCCAACAATTCACCAGCAACCATACGTGTCCCAAAGATTTGGCACACGTGAATTTACGATTGACAATTTACGATTGACGATTTGAAAGTTAGCGGATTACGCCGATAGAACCACAAATGAACGCTTACTGTCGATAGTGAGACAAGTGATACCCCACTACGATTTTTCACACAAAACACTATGCCTTGATGTTGTTTAGGACTCTTTTCCCATAATCTTTGGGACACATGTGACCAGCAACCCAATGGCAAAATTGCATGCTTTATTTCAGCAAAATCTCACTGGCGGCTCAGTTTGCCGACTCGCCTCGAATGGTATCCATGCACAGCTGCACTATTTCCATCTGGCGCAGTAATTCCTCATCACCCTCCACCATATGCTCACGGGCCTGGGCCAGCAGTTCCTCAGCGCGCTGCAGCTCACCGCCCTCCACGCAGTGCAAGGCCAGCGCCACGCAGCACGGGGCATCATTCAGCTCAGCGCCCCGCTGCCAGTACCCGGCCGCAGCGGCAGCATCCTGCCGCACGCCCTCACCTCGGGAACAGCAAATGCCCAGATGATAAAGCGCGCGGGTATCGCCCATCTCCAGGGCACGCTTGAAATAATCCACCGCACGCTTGAAATTGCGGCGCGTCCCCAGACCTTCATAATAATGCAGGCCCACCATGAACGTTCCATACGAATCCCCCAGATTGGCGGCTTTCTGGAAATAGCGCAGCGCAATCTCATCATCCTGCCGCACCCCGGCACCCAGGGCATAATGGCGCGCCAGGTCAATGCAGCACTCTGAATCCGCCGGGGCCAGGCGATGCAGCTTCTGGAAACATTTTACGGCCGCAGCATCATCGCCCAGCTCCTGGCACACCGTACCCAGCAGATCATACACCGGCGCACTCGGATTCACCCGCTCCGCGCGCTCCAGCAGTTCACGCATCTCCTCGTAGGAAACATCTTCCTCCTCACTCCCCAGCAGCACACGCGCCAGATAGAACGCACACCCCTCATTGCCGGCTTCAATCGCCTTGCGGTAGTGCCCCTCGGCCACCTTATCATCCTCAAAACCGGGCAACCCAGCCTCATACAGCATACCCAGCATGCAGTAGGCATCACCCGGCGCCGTCTCCGCCAGCGCCAGCGCCCACTGCTCCAGCTTCAGCCAGTCAAAATTGCCTTCATCCCCGCTCATCGCCCAGGCAAAATAGCAACGCCGCGCCTGTGCATCCCCCTTCTCCGCCAGCGTCACCAGCCACACCTTCGCCTCATCCGGCAGCGGCAGCTCCGTCTCCGTCACATAAAACTGAATCAGCTCCAGCTGAGCCTCCTCATCCCCCGCCATCCCCCGGCGGTACAACTCATTCAGATAATCCTCTATCGTGTTACGCTTCTTAGCCATGCCCCTACCTTACCCAAGCCAAAAGCTCAGGGCAAGCAAAAAACAGCATTAACGAATATAATGAAACAAATAAAAACATTCAATTACCCCAATCAGCGATATTCCAACTTGAACAACACCGGAGAAGATGTTAGCATAGTAGCGTTCCAGCCTCTCCATGTCCGCACAGTCAACCACCACAACGAACGTCTCAAAAGCGCACGCTTTCACCCGCAAGCAACTGATTCAAATATTCGATGCTTGCCTCAACAAAACGCTAGGAGAAGTCGACAAAAACAGGGTATTCGACAAAACAATTTCGAATCCCAAAATCACCGGCATCGCAGGCATGATCATTGAGCAGTCAGTTCTGGACTATCCTCCGGATATCAGGCAAGAGCCGGATTTACTCGTCGACAATGAACATGTAGAACTGAAAACAACCGGCATCCGGTACAGTAAAAAGAAAGGAGGCCACGCCTATGAGGCAAAGGAGCCCATGTCTATCACCGCAGTCACACCGGAAAAAATAGTGGATGAAGTTTTCCCTGATTCTAATTTCTGGCACAAACTGGCGAAAATGCTCCTCGTGTATTATCTCTACGATTCCGAAACCACAGTTACGGCTGCAGAATACGCGCATTTCCCCATCAAAGGATATCAATTTCACGAGTTCTCAGAAGAAGACCGTTGCATTCTGGAACGCGACTGGTCAATAGTTCGGGAATTCATCCGCAGTTTGCAGAGAGATTTCTCTGACTACACCAGCCAATATCCAAGACTTTCCTCCGAACTCAGAGACAAATTACTCTACATCGACACTGCCCCCAAATGGCCAAACCGCCCTCGATTCCGATTAAAACGTAGTCTCGTTACAACCATTGTACAAGAACATTTTGGCAATCGTCTGGAACAGCTTCCTCAATCATATACTTCCTATGAGGAGCTGGACGCCCAATGCCGCATACTGACAGCCAAATATAAGGGAAAAACGATTAACGAAATTGCCTGCCGCTTAAATGTATCCCAAGCAAAATACAACAAATCTATTGTTGAGCAGCTGGTTATCCGCATGTTTGGCGGCAAAGCTTCCAAAATGCAACAAATTGAACTGTTCAGCAAAATTGGTATGCTGGGCAAAAGTGTAGTACTTTCACCTACCGGGCGGCCTACGGAAGATATGAAGTTGTTTTCCATCGATTTCGAGGAAATTCAGAACAAAGACCTGACGTTTGAAGATTCTTCGTTCTACGAATTCTTTGCTAATCACCAGTTCCTTTTCATCGTCTTTACCGAAGATACCGCCAACGCGCACCTTGGAGATGTTAAATTCCAAGGCTTTAAGAGATTCACGTTTGATGATGATTTCATTAATCAAGAAGTACGCCCTGTCTGGGAGAAAATCCGAAAATTAATTTTTAACAATGAACTCCGTGATATCGTTGAACATGACAAGCAAGGAAACCCGATTGTCAACAAAAAATCTGGAGTCATCCGAAGCGCTCCGAACTTCCCCAAATCATCCGATGGCTTAGTATTTGTCCGTGGATCCGGCAAAGATGCCACAAATAAGCCTCTTGAAATAAACGGAATCCGCATGCTAGCGCAAAATCTCTGGCTGGCACGAGCTGTTACAATCTATGCACTTCGTAGCGGTAATTACATTTAGTACAGAAAAAAAGGTTGATCTTTTCTGAGTGTGCTGCTATAATCCCGCCACACAACAACTATGGACAAGACTGTTTGCGAACTTTTTGCAGGTGTTGGCGGTTTCAGATTAGGACTGGAACGGCTCAATTCCGGTTGGGAAACTGTCTGGTTCAGCCAATGGGAACCAAAAGCATCACGCCAATGGGCACATGAATGCTATGTGAGCCATTTTGGCACCTGTGCAGATAAAAAAGGCGAATACACAACCTGTCTTGACATAGCAACTGTAAACAAGGATGATATTCCCGACCATACGCTTCTCGTTGGTGGCTTCCCTTGTCAGGATTACTCTGTAGCACACAGTCTTTCTACCGAACAAGGCATACAAGGCCAGAAAGGTGTACTCTGGTGGCAGATTTACGAAACAATCAAAGCTAAAAAGCCCCCTTTCTGCTTGTTCGAAAACGTTGACCGATTGCTCAAATCACCATCCAAGCAACGTGGACGCGACTTTGGCGTGATGCTTGCATGCCTGAGCGAGCAGGGTTATGCCGTGGAATGGCGCGTTGTCAATGCAGCCACCTATGGTGCAGCTCAGCGCCGCCGCCGTGTGTTTATCTTCGCCTACCGCAACGACACAGCATATTTCAAAAAGCAGCAGAATTTGTCCGGCCAGGCTATCATTTCGAAAAAAGGATTCTTTGCCAAGGCTTTCCCCATCAGCCAAATGACAACACCTGACTGCGGCTATCTGGGCAATGATATAACCGCAGTATCAGACAAATTCGCATTCGATTTCTGCAACGCGGGATACATGATTAATTCCGAAATCCACACCGCCAAGGTAACGGAAATTGAAGAACAGCCCATACTCCTTGGACAGATTCTTGAGAGCAATGTTCATGAGCAGTACTACATCAGCGAGGAAAAGCTGCCCAAGTGGGAATACATGAAGGGAGCGAAGCGTATCCCCCGCGTGGCTGCCAACGGGCATGAATACTTCTTCTCAGAAGGCCCCGTCGCCTTCCCTGACCCCTGGGACAGACCCGGTCGCACCATGCTGACCAGCGAAACCTCACTCAACCGCAGCACCCACGTTGTCGAAGACCCCGGCACCCTCCGCAAGCGTCTCCTCACCCCCCGAGAAGCCGAACGGCTTCAAGGCTTCGATGACGACTGGACTGCAACCGGCATGCCCGAACGCATGCGCTACTTCTGCATGGGTAATGCTCTGGTTGTTCCCATGATTACCAGAATAGGGAAGGTCTTGGATGAGATACTGCCAAGCGAAAGGAAACAATAATGCTCTGTCACCACTGAGAATAGGTATACTATTCTACAGGTAACGTGTAATTTTCTCTAGAGTAGTGAAGGATTAACCCTAACTGTGTATAGGTATGCTTTATCCGGCATTTCAAAAATTTTATTCTGCTATACTGAATTTGGAACGCTTTAAGAAAGAAAATGATTTCTTTTGCAATATTTCATCATTAGATAGTTTTTTCTCTGAATTCAGAAATGTAACATTTGTCATTCAAAAATCTCTTGCACACACTGAAAATCTGAAAATATATGAAAAGTTAAGAGATAAGTATTTCGACGATGATGTTTCTAAGTGGCTTGTCAAAAAAAGAAATGAAGTATTAAAAGAACAACCTTTTGAATTGGAAAAGTCAATAGTTGTTACAGTATTCTCTATGACAGGCGTCTTTAAGAGCAAGCGTGTGTTTACTGTGGAAAATGATGCGTCTTATCAATCGGTTTTAAGTTCCCTAAAATTATTTTTGTTGTCTTTTAATGAGTTGGAGGTCCATTTCTCTGTACAATTTATATATCGAGAAATTGGCAAACAGGAAAAAATATTTGATTATATTTCAAAAGGTATAACAAATATGTGGAACTTTCTTATCGAATTAAAAAATGAAATTAAAGATGACTCGGATTTGGTTAATCGATTGTTAGAAACAATAAAAAGCCATTCTTTTCTTATTGCACCGATTGAATTATTTCATATAGATGATTATGTGTACTTTGCGAGAGAAAAAGAGTTTGAGAAAGGAAAGGGTACTTTAATATGTATGCCTTTTTGCGAGCGCCTACGAATAAATCGGTTAGCAGATATATTAAAAATCCCAATTTGTTTTTTGCCTTCACATGAAGAAACTTCAATGAAGCAATTTTGGCTATTTACAATATTTCATTCGCTGGCATACTCATTTCAAAAAGCTATTTTCCCAACATTTTGGATTTTGAATCAAGATGAAACAATGGATTGTATTATGTTTAATTCTACTATAAGAACCACTACTTATAGGAAAATTTACGAAGTTTCTCAGAGGATACTAAATGAATCCGATATTAAAAGTGTATTCTTTGTTCATGAGGCGTATACCTACAAAAGTATTGACAAATCTAAAGTAGATGAATTGACTCAAACGGAATACAAATATAGACACTCTAAATTCGAGGCCTCCAATTCATTGTTGTTATTTTATTTAGATATATCAGGTAACGATGGTTATGTGGCGATTGATGATCATGAAGCAAAGGCTATCCCCAATGTTTTAACAGCGCTTCAAAACATGAACAAAGATATTGGAAATTCAATGTTTTACATGATAAAAGAGGCTTTTTCGCAAAAGCGGACTAATTAGAAAAAGCCTCATGAAATTACTTGCAACGATGTGGTCATGAGAGAAAGAAAAGCAACAACCCGCCCGGTTTAGCCAGACGGGTTGAAATAAATAAATTGTGACTTTATTCGCACGTAACCGTCGCGCCTATTGTGTAAATACAACAAGAATCACCTTGCTACACGTATTCAAGCACGAGAAAATTCCAAAGTCAACCCGAAAATCTAAAAAAATTAAGACCGGCATGCGTTTCCGAGTAGAAATCGCAGCCGTAATGGAGTAGAGGCGAGCTAAAAAAGGGGAGGGTTCCTGGTGGGGAACCCGCCGCTGGGTTGTTGGGCAGTGTTATGAGTAAAATTACTCTGACTTGGGTTGTTGGGAGTCTTAAGGTTGGTATCTGAGGTTGGGATTTATTTCGCACAAGGTGCGAAGTGAAATCTCCCTGCGGTCGGTGAAATTGCTAAGCGTTGCTTATCAGTGAAACTTCGTTCGCCGGGGCTTGCTCAGTGAAATTTCGGACTGCGTCCTCAGTGGATGGGGGGCTTACATCATGCCGCCCATGCCACCCATACCGCCCATGTCACCGGCGCCGCCGTGGCCGCCGCAGGAGCAGGACTTGGGTTCGGGGAGGTCGGTGATGAGGCACTCGGTGGTGAGCATGAGGCCGGCGATGGAGGCGGCGTTCTGCAGGGCGGAACGGGTCACCTTGGTGGGATCCACCACACCGGAAACGAGGAGGTCCTCGTACTCATCGGACACGACGTTGTAGCCCATGGTGGGAGCCTCGAGGTTCTTCACCTTCTCTACGATGAGGGCGGCTTCGCGGCCGGCGTTGGCCACGAGCTGGCGGAGGGGAGCCTCCACAGCGCGGTACACGATGGCAGCGCCGGTGGCTTCATCGCCAGCGAGGTTGAGGCCGCACACAGCCTTCTGGGCGCGGATGAGGGCCACACCACCGCCGGGAACGATACCTTCCTCCACAGCAGCGCGGGTGGCGTGCAGAGCGTCGTCCACGCGGTCCTTCTTCTCCTTCATCTCGGTCTCGGTGGCAGCACCCACCTTGATGACGGCCACACCGCCGGCGAGCTTGGCGAGGCGCTCCTGGAGCTTCTCGCGGTCGTAGTCGGAAGTGGTTTCCTGAATCTGGTGACGAATCTGGGACACGCGGGCGGAGATGTCGGAGGACTTGCCGGCGCCTTCGATGATGACGGTGGTGTCCTTGGTGATGACCACGCGCTTGGCAAGGCCGAGCATATCCACGTCCACGTTCTCGAGCTTGAGGCCGAGGTCCTCGGAGATGCACTGACCACCGGTAAGGATGGCGATATCCTGGAGCATGGCCTTGCGGCGGTCGCCGAAGCCGGGGGCCTTCACGGCGGCCACGTTGAGGGTGCCGCGCAGGCGGTTCACCACGAGGGCGGCGAGAGCCTCGCCCTCCACGTCCTCAGCGATGATGAGGAAAGGCTTGCCGCTCTTGGCCACCTTCTCCAGCAGGGGGAGGAAATCCTTGAGGTTGCCGATCTTCTTCTCGAAGATGAGGATGTAGGGGTTCTCGAGCACAGCCTCCATGGTGTCGGCGTTGGTCACGAAGTAGGGGGAGAGGTAGCCCTTGTCGAACTGCATACCTTCCACCACGTCCAGAGAGGTGTCGATGCCCTTGGCTTCTTCCACGGTGATGGTGCCGTCCTTGCCTACCTTGTCCATGGCCTCGGCGATGATGTCACCGATTTCGGAGTCCCAGTTGGCGGAAACGGTGGCCACCTGAGCGATTTCCTTGGTGGAGTCGACGGGCTTGGAGATGTTCTTGAGCCCCTCCACGATGGCGGCAGCGGCCTTGTTGATACCGCGCTGCAGGGAGATGGGGTTGGCACCGGCGGTCACGTTGCGCAGGCCTTCGCGATAGATGGCCTCGGCCAGCACGGTGGCGGTGGTGGTGCCGTCGCCGGCGATGTCGTTGGTCTTGCTGGAAACCTCGCGCACAAGCTGGGCGCCCATGTTCTCGTAGGCATCCTCGAGCTCGATTTCCTTAGCCACGGTCACACCGTCCTTGGTGATGTTGGGGGAACCGAACTTCTTGTCGATAACGACATTGCGGCCGGCCGGGCCCAGGGTGCTCTTCACAGCCTTGGCGATCTTGGTCACACCGGCCAGCAGGCTCTGGCGTGCGGATTCGTCGAAAGAAAGTTGCTTAGCCATAATTTAAGGGAATAGTGAATAATTAATAGTGAATAGTGTAATTAGTCGATGACGGCGAGGATGTCGGACTCGCTCAGGATGGTGTAGGTCACGCCGTTGAAGGTCACCTCGGTGCCGCCGTACTTGGTGATGAGCACCTTGTCGTTAACAGCCACGTTGAAGGGGATGATGTTGCCGTCCTTGTCGCGGCCGCCCGTGCCGATGGCACGCACGATGGCTTCCTGGGGCTTCTCCTTGGCGGTGTCGGGCAGGAACAGGCCACCTGCAGTCTTGGTCTCGGCTTCAACGCGCTCCACGAGCACACGATTTCCTAATGGTTTGATCATAGTAGTGTATTTTTATTTATGATTTAAGATTTACGAATATGGGAAGTTCTCCGGGGCGGAAAGATCTGCTCCCCTGCCCCGGAGGTTTTAAGCTTTACTCATCGACGACTTCGGCGTCCACCACCTTGCTCTTGGTCTTGCGGGGACCATTGTCGGCGGTGGTATCGCAGCCGGCATCGCAACCGGCGCCGGAGCAACCGCCCTGCTGGGCAGCAGCCTGAGCGGCGGCATTCAGCTCGGAGAGGGTCTTCTCAAGCTCCTCGGTGAGCTGCTTGGCCTTGGCCACGTCCTTGGCTTCGGCGGCCTTCTTGAGGGCGTCCACCTTGTCCTGGATGGGCTTCACCACCTCAGCGGGGGCCTTGTCGCCCATGTCCTTGATCTGGCGCTCCACGTTGTGGGCCAGGGAATCGGCCTTGTTGATGACCTCGATATCCTCGGCCTTGCGGCGGTCTTCCTCGGCGTGGGCCTCGGCTTCCTTCTTGGCGCGCTCAATCTCTTCCTTGGAGAGACCGGAGGAACCCTGGATGGAGATGTTCTGCTCCTTGCCGGTGTTCTTGTCCTTGGCGGTCACCTTGAGGATACCGTTGGCGTCCATGTCGAAGGTCACTTCAATCTGAGGTACACCACGGGGAGCGGGCTGGATGCCGTCGAGCTTGAAGTTGCCGAGCAGCTTGTTGTCGTTGAACATCTTGCGCTCGCCCTGGCAGATGCGGATGTCTACAGCGGGCTGGTTATCAGCAGCGGTGGAGAACACCTGGCTCTTGCGCACGGGGATGGTGGTGTTGCGGTCAATCATCGGGGTGGCAATGCCGCCCATGGTCTCGATGGAAAGGGTCAGCGGAGTCACGTCGAGCAGGAGCACGTCGTTCACAGCGCCGGTAAGCACGCCACCCTGAATGGCAGCACCCACGGCCACCACTTCGTCGGGGTTCACACCCTTGTGGGGTTCCTTGCCGGCGAGGCGCTTGGCCATCTCCTGCACGGCGGGCATACGGGTCATACCACCCACGAGCACGAGCTCGTTGATGTCGCTGGTGCTCAGACCGGCAGCGGCGATGCACTCACGCACGGGGCGGGCGGTGCGCTCCAGCAGGGTTTCGGTGAGCTGCTCGAGCTTGCTGCGGGTCAGCGTGAGCTGGATGTGCTTGGGACCGGTAGCGTCCATGGTGATGAACGGCAGGGAGATATCGTAGCTCTGGGTGGAGGAGAGGGCAATCTTGGCCTTCTCTGCCTCTTCCTTGATGCGCTGCAGGGCGTCCGTCTGCTTGGAGATGTCCATACCCTCGCTGCTCTTGAATTCAGCCAGAATCCAGTTGATGACGGCGTTGTCCCAGTCGTCACCACCCAGGTGGGTATCACCATCGGAAGCCTTCACTTCGAACACGCCGTCGCCGATTTCCAGCACGGAGATATCGAAGGTACCACCACCAAGGTCATACACGGCAATCTGCTCGTTGCTGCCCTTGTCCAGGCCGTAGGCCAGAGCGGCGGCGGTGGGTTCGTTGATGATGCGGCGCACCTTCAGACCGGCGATTTCACCGGCAGCCTTGGTGGCGTTGCGCTGGGCGTCATTGAAGTAAGCGGGCACGGTAATCACAGCCTCGGTGATGGTTTCGCCCAGCTTGGCCTCGGCGTCGGCCTTCAGCTTGCCGAGAATCATGGCGCTGATTTCCTGGGGGGAGTACACCTTGGTCTCGCCACCCACTTCCACCTGAATGTGGGCATCGCCGTTGGGGGCTTCCACGATGGTGTAGGGAACCTTCTTATCGTCGGCGGTCAGCTCGGCATACTTGCGGCCGATGAGACGCTTGGCGGAGAACACCGTGTTGCGGGGATTGGTCACGGCCTGGCGCTTGGCGGCCTGGCCTACGATACGCTCGCCGTTCTTGGTGAAAGCGACGATGGAGGGGGTGGTACGTGCGCCCTCGCTGTTCTCAAGAACAGTAGCCTGACCGCCTTCCATGACGGCCATGCAGGAGTTTGTCGTACCAAGGTCAATACCGAGTATCTTGCTCATGGTTGTTGTCTTTCTATTTTTGTTTTTGTTGTTTTGAAATCGATCGGCCTGCGTGCTTGCAGGCATCTCTTACCTACACCTATTGCAAATTGCGTGCCAACTTTGCAGAAAAGAAAGACAAAATAGCCATAAATGCTTATATTTACAGCATTAGCACCCCGTCATAAAAATTTACCAACCTCGCCCCGGCATGCACACCATGCGGCAATATGCCGCATATGAACATTTTGCCGCACCCTGAACATGCGGCATTTTGTCGCAATCAATATTGCACTTTCTGCCACGCAAGCTGCCCTTTGGGCGTAAGGCGGTATTTCTGCCGCGGATGCCGGGGTGATTCCGGGTACAACATGCAGACGTAGCCTTCTTCCACAGCCGGGTTCAGATAATTTTTCAGGAAATTATCGCGCCCCTTCAGGCCGAGGTGTGACATCATCTCCCGCACAGACATGTATTCCCCACCCATCACATCAAGCAACTGGGCAATAAACAGACTTACAGCAGCACCGGGATGAGAAGAACCTTGCCCTTTTACTTGTCCTGCTACTTGTCCTGTAGCTTGTCCTGTCGGCGTGGCATGAATATGCAGGAACCTGCTTTTCAGCAAATGATTCTCCCCCAGAAGGAGATTACTGAAAAACTTAATCAGGAACGAATAATCTGCAGAGACGCCGGCTGGTACATTCGAATAATTAGCCCGGACCAGAGCATTGCGGAAATATCTGGCATTGAACGCAAAGGGGAGATTACTCACGCGGAACCCGATAGCGCGCAGATACTTGATGCAGAACACAGCGGTTGTCCGGGTGTTCCCTTCGGGGAATGGATGAATCTGCCAGATACCTGAAATGAAGTGCGCGATATGCTCCACCAGCTTGTCCTGTGAAATTCCCTTGAACGAAAACCGCTTCTCGTGCTGCATATCATAATCCAGAGCCATGAGGATTTCTGCAGCGTGAGCATACCGCACGGTATCACCATCCAGCACCCACTCTTTCTTGGTGATATTATACTCGCGGATTTTACCGGCGAACTTGAATACGTTGTGGAAGAGGCGCTTGTGAATGGATATTAATCCGGCGGGGCTGAATACAAAAGCAGGTTCATGGAGAATGGCTGCAATATTCGCCGCAACCTTATCTGCTTCATCGGTATCATTGGCAGCAGGATGAAGTTCATAATACCCGGCTACGCGGCTCTGCACCTCAGCCATGCTGATATAGCCATTGATATGCTCATCAGCAACGGAACGGAGGTAATCAGAAACCTGCAATGAATCAACAGACTGCAGGCCTATTGCAACGTCCCAGGTAATAGCACGCTCCGTGACATCGGGTTCTTCTGCACAGAGATAATGCTCGTAGTATGAGGTGTATCGCACAGCTTGTTTATCCGCTTCTCCCACGCGCGGCATCATATCACATTTCCGCCTTATTTTCAAGCATTTTGACACAGCAAAACGCCTCAGGGAGACTCAAAGAGCCCCATGAACAAGGGGGAGGTGCTGTTCTCCAGGTCGGTAATGGCCCAGATGAAGGGGCGGTCCATGATGAAAGGAATCACGGAGCGGGGACGGGCCGACCAGGAAAGTATCACCCCCACCGTGACGGCAGCGGCCTTGGCACCCTGCTCGTCAGCCTTCACATAGCAACGCTGCAGCACCTCGCTGAGGTAGAGCGGAGCATCCGCAAAGTCGGACAAATCGGCCTGCGGGGTGAAAATCTTCCGGAGGCCGCAGGCCTTGAGCGCATTGGTCAGCGGGAAAGTGGCAGTGCGCTGCTCGAAACGGGGCATTCCCACGCGCACCTGGCGGGGAGCTGCCGCGGCAAGCGCCTTGCAGATGGAATCGAACTTCTCCGGGCTGAGAGCAGCAGCAAAATCGCGGGCATTCCCCTGCGGCAGAATGGCAAGGAAGCAACCGGGCACACCTTCCTTCTTCTGCGGGCGGAAGAACAGCGCAAGCGCCTCCCAGTCCAGTCCCTCGGCGTAGGTATAACGGCCTGTCCGGAACATCATGGGCACTTCGCGCTCCGAACCATCCGCACAGTGAAAAGTAGCAGGCTCTGTGGATTCCGGCTCAAAGGGAATCCGCCATTTCTCCTCAAAAGCAATGGCATTGGCCGCAATCATCATGCAGGGATTTCCCTGCAAATCTGAAGACTTGATAATACTGGGAATCATCCCGCGCGTTTTCTCCTTTGCCCAGCCATTCACCATTCCTGCGCTCCGAACCGCATCAGACAAGAGCGGCGCGGGGATAACTTCATCCACCTTGATACCCGGTTTAAGTTTCAGCGCATCATCCACAAAAAGAGCATTTGCCTCTGCGGGCGACATGGCAGAAGGAGCCAGTCGCTCCGGCATGCTGAGGAGATGTAACTCCTTGAGCGTTTCGCCGCGCGCGCCCTGCTCCAGCAGACGCAGCACACCTTCCATACTGGCGGGGGAAAACACCACATTCCCCTTCTGCTCCTTAACCACCTGACGGAACACATCCACCCCCAGACCCGGCACTTCGGCAGCAGGGGCATGCAGGCACAGCATGGCAGCCAGCATCGAAAAAATTGCGCGCATTCTCATAAGCTCCAGTCATAGTACATGCACCACCTGAAGTCAAGAATTTTCAATTCCCTGCCACTCCGCAGGCAGATTATTCTTGGCTATATTCGCAAAGCGTGTTAATATGTGGTCATGGTCAGAATATTAGCAGCAACCGATTTTACAGAAGAAGGGCAGGCTGTGCTCGACTTTGCCGCTGAAATGGTGTGCAAGACAGGTGGTAAGATGTACCTGCTGCACGCCGTGGAGCCCTGCATCATCGATGCCGCGGGCAGTCTTTCCGGCGGCACCTGCATGGGCGCGGGCGACATTCCCGGCAACCTGCCGAATATGGATTACCAGCGACTGGACGCCTGCCAGGCTGTGCTCGCCATTGCCGATGCACGCGCCAAACAGCTGGGCGAGCAGATCAGCAAGAAGTGGGGTATTCCCATCTATGCCAAGGCCGAGGAAAGTGATGACATTGTGGACTGCGTGCACCAGTTCTGCCGCCGCCACAATATCACTCAGCTGGTCATCGGCAACCGCCACCACTCCCTGCTCACCTCTATTCTGCTGGGTAACACCGCAGAAAAACTGGTGCGCGCCGCCAGCATCCCCGTGACGGTGGTGCCCTGTGGTCCCAACACCAAGCACTGATGCGTATCCTGTTTCTGGGAGACGTGGTGGGCGAACCGGGACGAATCGCCCTGTACAAGGCTCTGCCTGAGCTGAAGGCCGAGCGCAAGGTGGATGTTGTCGTTGTCAACGGCGAAAATGCTGCAGGCGGCAAGGGTATCATTCCCCGGCTGGCACGCGAGTTCATGGAAAACGGGGTGGATGTCATCACCCTGGGCGACCATGTGTGGGATCAATCTGACCTGATTCCCTGGCTGCCCGAAGCCCCGACCGTGCTGCGGCCCTTCAACCTGCAACCCGGCACACCCGGTCACGGCAGCTGCATCATCGATACCCCCGCCGGCAAGCTCGGCGTGCTCTGCCTCCAGGGTCGCACCTTCATGCGCCCCGGCGCAGAGAACCCCTATACACAGGGCTACGATGAAGCACTGCGCCTGCGCGAAGCCGGCGCCGAGGCCATATTGGTGGATTTCCACGGAGAAACCACCAGCGAGAAGATAGCCATGGGCTACCGCATGGATGGCATAGCCAGTGCCGTCATCGGCACCCACACCCATGTGCAGACCGGCGATGAACGCATCCTGCCCGGCGGCACCGCCTACCTGACAGATGCCGGCATGTGCGGCAGCCGCGACGGCGTCATCGGCCGCGATGCCGAGAGCGTGCTTCAGGGGCTCATCACCAACCTGCCCAACCGCTTCCCCATAGCCGGATTCCCCGCTATGGTGAACGGCGTGCTGGTCGATGTGGACACCTCCACCGGCAAGGCCACGCGCATTGAACGCATAACCCGCGCTTACGACGAAAAATGATGGATGTGGAACGTTTCGGCGGCATAGCCCGCCTGTATGGAGTGAAACCTGCCGAGCGCCTTGCCCGGGCGCGCGTGGCGGTGGTTGGTATAGGCGGCGTAGGTTCCTGGGCGGCAGAAGCCCTGGCACGCAGCGGTGTGGGCACCATCATCCTGCTGGATATGGATGACCTCTGCATCACCAACACAAACCGCCAGATTCACGCGCTGGACGGCAACTACGGCCGCGCCAAGGTGGAAGCCATGGGCGAGCGCCTGCGCGCCATCAACCCCGCTGTGCAGGTGGAGGAAGTCATGGCTTTCTACACCGTCTCGAAACCGGAGCGACTTTTCGATACCCAGCCGGATGTGGTGATTGACGCCATCGACAGCATGCGCCCGAAGGCCCACCTCATCGCCGAATGCTGGAAGCGCCGCGTTCCGCTGGTGACCTGTGGCGGCGCGGGCGGGCGTATCGATGCCGGCAGCATCGCCGTGGCCGACCTGGCCCGCAGCTGCGGCGACAACATGCTCTCCCAGCTGCGCAAGACCCTGCGCCGCGAATACGAACTGCCGCTGCAGGACAAATGCCCCGAAATCGGCATCCGCTGCGTCTATTCGCCCGAGCGCCCGCGCTTCCCGAAGTGCGATGGCACCGTGAGCTGCGAGCGCGAAGCCCACCAGAAAGGCGGCATAGGCTGCGCCAGCGGCTTCGGCTCCGCCACCCACATTACCGGCACCTTCGGCTTCATGATGGCCGGAGAAGCCCTGAACATTCTAACACAAGACCCCGCATGAAATTCAACGACCGCACAGCCCGCGCCAACAAACACACCGCCAAGAGCGAAGCCAAATTCGAAAAGAAACCCGCCGCCACCATCGTGGTGAAACCCCGCCCGGAAGGCGAGCTGCTCGACATACTGGAGGAGCAGCCGCAGGGGCTCTACCTTGTGCTGGACTGCGTGCAGGACCCGCACAATCTCGGCGCCATTCTCCGCACCGCCGATGGCGCCGGCGTGGCAGCCGTCATTGCCCCCAAGGACAAGTCCGTGGGAATCACAGAAACCGTGCTGCGTGTTTCCGTGGGCGCCGCTGAGAATGTGCCCTTTGTGCAGGTGACCAACCTGGCCCGCACCATGAAGCAGATGAAGGATGCCGGCATCTGGTTCGTGGGCACCTCCGACCACGGCGACCGCTCGGTGTACGATATCGATTTCAAGGGCGGCATTGCCCTAGTGATGGGTGCCGAAGGTGACGGCATGCGCCGACTCACCGAGGAAAACTGCGACTTCCTCGTGCGCATCCCCATGGCAGGCAAGGTTCCCTGCCTGAATGTATCGGTGGCCACGGGCGTGTGCCTCTACGAAGCAGTGCGCCAGCGCAATCTGTAAGCCCCTGCCCTTCATGAGCTGCATCGTCGACATCGAGCCGCCGCGCGACTGCATCGTGCGCTTCATCTCTGACCTGCATCTGGGGCACGAGCGCTGCGAGGCACCTGCTGTGGCAGGCCTGGCACCGCTGCTGCAGGGCATCGGCATGCTGGTGGTTGTGGGCGATATGGCGGAAACCCGCAAAAGCCCCTGGCAGGAGCGCGGCATAGCCGCGCGTGAGGAGCTGCGCCGGCTCTGCAGCGTGCACGGCGTGCAGCTCGTAGAGATTTCCGGCAACCACGACCCCGATACCCCTGCTCTCGTTGCGAAGTTCTGGGGCGGCAGAGTTGTGGCCATGCACGGCCACGCCATCTACAAGGAGGCCGCCCCCTGGAGCTGGGAATACCTGCTTCATAAGGAGGAATGCCACGCCCTCATCGCCACCCACCCGGATGCCGATGAGAATCTGGAAAGCCGCGTGGAGTTGTCGCGCGAAATGTGCCAGCTGGTGCCGCCCATCATGCGCCGCGAAGGCATCAGAAATCCCCTGCTCCGTGGCTTCATGCACTGCTTCTGGCCGCCCCAGCGCCCGCTGGGCATCGTGTGGGGCTGGCTCACCTGCGGACGCCGCGCCGAGCGCTTTGCCCGCACCTTCTTCCCCGAGGCGGAATGCGTGATTTTCGGGCATTTCCACCGCTCCGGCCACTGGAAGTACGGAAAGCGCACGCTCCTGAACACGGGAGCCTGGTTCCGCCATGCAACGCCGTATGTTGTTGATATGAAAAACGCTGAGTTCATTTCCTACAAAAATGCCGCGCAGCTGGGCATTTTGCATAAAAACTGACAACTTTTTTTGAAAGATTGCTATTTCGTGCTTGAGTTGAGGGTGTTAGGATGATATATTGCACGCGTTACCACATCTTAACATCATGAACAAGACTCAGCTTATCGACGCCATCCAGAAGGAGCTCGGCCCGGACGCCACCAAGAAGTGCGCCGCTGATGCCCTGAACGCCACCCTTGCCGCTATCTCCAAGGCTGTTGCCACGGAGAAGGTTCAGCTCGTAGGTTTCGGCACCTTTGAAACCAAGGAGCGCCCCGCCCGCACCGGTCGCAACCCCCGCACCGGCGAGGCTATGACCATCGCCGCCAGCAAGGTGGTGACCTTCAAGGCCTCCTCCGCTCTGAAGGGCTAATCGAATCCTTTTGCTAATTAGCAGAACACCCCGGTTTCAGATGAAACCGGGGTGTTTTTTCTTTGCCGCGTGTTAACGCGGCAATTTAGACCACTTGCAAAGTGGATTTAGATGCCTCGATAGAGGCAATTTCCTCTGCTGCAGGCAGATTTCGATGCTGCTCTACATGAGCAGCAATAAACTTGTAAGAAGTTCCTGCGGGCTTTCCGTCTTCGTCCTGGGGGCTACGCCGAGACAGGCTGCACGCACCGTGTTTGCAACCACCTGCATTGCAGAGCTGTCCGCTCCGTCACTCAGCCAAAAATAGCGGCGGAATCCAGCTCATCCTCGCCGTTAATCAGCTCGGCCAGGACGGGCAGGCCAGTGTATTCCTCAATCATGGCGCGGTTGGTCACAGCGGCGGTATCCCACTCCTCGCTCTGCTGGTTGAGAATGATGCCGCGGCACTCAAGCCCTTTCTCTCGGATGGCTCGCAGGGTGAGCAGGGTCTGACTCACGGCACCCTGGCAGTTGCTCACCACCAGCAGCACCGGCAGACGAAGTTCTGCCGCCAGGTCGGCCATGGTAGCGCCGGGTGCAAGCGGAGTCTCCCAGCCGCCCACACCTTCCACCAGCAGGTGGGAATAGGCACCGGACAGCTCAGCGCAATGTGCTGCCAGCTCAGAAATGGAAACCGAGCGACGTTCAAACTCCGCGCCCATGCGGGGATCTGCCGCCGTGCGCAGATAAAGGGGATTGATGGAATCGAGCGGCGTGGCAGGAGTCCCCGCGGCTTCACGCATGGCACGCAGTTCCTGACGGTCGCCGCAGGAAACAGGCTTGCAGCCCATGGGAGTGCACCCACGCTTCACCAGGTCGCGCAGCAAGGCACAGATGACATGGGTCTTGCCCACGCCTACGCCCGTACCGGTTACAAAATAAGCATTCATGATTCTGGAACTAATTATTCAGGCATGGACAGGCGGATGTCATCGATATTCCATTCTGCGCTGCCGCCGCGCACCAGCAGGTGGTTCACCATGAGCCACACCACCACAGCTGCCGCCAGACATATCAGCTTGGCCTGCCAGTTAGTTGTCACCAATTTCCGCAATCGAATCCTGCGTCGCATGAGAATAAAGAAGTTGAGTTAAACGTTCGGAAAGAAGGTCCAGATTGATATCGCGCTGCACCACATTACCCACAGCCAGGGAAACAGAGCCCGTTTCCTCAGACACAATGATGACCACTGCATCCGAAGCCTCAGCAAGGCCGATACCTGCGCGGTGACGCAGACCCATGCTGCGGTCCTTCAGCTCGCGGTTCGACACTGGCAGAATAGCCGCAGCAGCCACGATTCGCTCGTTGTTCACGATAACCGCGCCGTCGTGCAGCAGGGTCTTCGGCATGAAGATGGTACCAATCAGCTCACGAGTGTAGTGGGCGTCCAGCTCTGTGCCGGTCTTGGCGTACTCCTGCAGTTTGTTGGAGCGGCAGATGGCGATAAGGGCGCCATAACGCTTTGATACCAGATAAGAAACAGACTCGCGCACCAGCGTCACAAAGTCCTGGTTTTCCTGCTGGTTGCTCAGCAGGCGGGCAATCAGCTTGTTGGAGCCGAAACGGGCCAGCGCCGTGCGGATTTCCGGCTGGAAGAGAATGACGAGCAGTGTACCGGGGCCGATGATGAGCGCAGCCAACTGCTTGAGCACCACGGCGTGCGTGACTTCGAGCAGGAAGTAACCCAGAATCACCGTGGCAATGAGGCCCGCAAGAATGGCCGCCGCGCGCGAATCCTTCACCGCGCGGTACAGCTGGTAGAACAAGGCCCAGAGCACCAGAATCTCAAACAGGGCTCTGAGTATCTCAAGAAAGGTCATAGCCGTATCTTACTATGACAAAAGCCTCATGGCAAGCGGAAACGGTGAGGCTGACACCGCCTTTTCGTACGAAAATACAGCAAAAATTGATTTTCATGTTTGCAAGGTCGGGCAAATATGCTAGAATGTGGGAGTTGCAATGAAAACCATTGACCGATACATCCTCAAGCAACTTATTTCCGTAACCTTTCTCGGGGTGCTCTCGCTGACCATGCTTCTGCTGCTTGGCCAGCTCTTCAAGGAGTTGCATACCCTGCTGGTGGAAAGCGGCGCGCCGCCCACCATCGTGATTGACTTCATTCTGCAGGTTATCCCCTTCTCTCTCACCTTCTCCGTGCCGTGGGGCTTCCTCACCGCTGTGCTGCTGGTGTACGGACGCCTGGCCGCAGACAACGAGCTCACCTCCATGCGTATGGCAGGCCTGAGCCTGTGGCGCCTGAGCATGCCTGCCATCGGCATGGGCATTGCGCTCTCCGCCCTCTGCTACTACATCAACATCGAGGTGGCCCCCAAAGGTAAGAACGCCATGAGCGAACTGGTCATGAAGGCCGCCATGGATAACCCCCGCAACCTGCTCAACGCCAGCCAGAGCATGACCAAGCTCGACAAGGTGCAGCTTTACATCGAACACCGCGAGGGCGACGACCTGAAGGGACTGCATGTGTACCCCATCGACAGAGGTGCCGGCATGGGCTCCGACTTCGATGCCATCCACGCCGAGAGTGCCACCATCGGCGATTTCGATTTCAAGACGCGTATCCTGACGCTCACCCTCAAGAACGCCCGCATCGAGCGCAGCGGCGGTCCCCTCACCGATATGCCCGCCATCGGCGTCATGCCGCTGCGTGTGCACATCCCCATCCGCACCCAGCGCAAGCTGAAGCCGAACCGCTTCACCAATGGAGAGATTGCCTACGTGCTCGAGCATTGCGAGTACACGCTTCTGCTGGATGATGCCCAGCTGGGCAACTACGAGGCCATTGCCTCCGCACGCCCCACCTTCCCCTGTGCCGACAAGCTCTGGGCCGAAGTACGCAAGGACGTGAACTACTACAACAGCGGCCTTGGCAACAAGAAGACCTATCTGGCCTTCCAGACTGAAGGTGTGCAACGCGCCTCCTTCGCCTGCGCCTGCATCGTGTTCTCGCTCATCGGTGTGCCTCTGGCCATCACCGCCCGCCGAAAGGACACCTCCACCGGCTTTGCCATCGGTATTCTCGTGGCCGCTGTCTACTTCATGGCTCTGGTATTCTGCGAGCTTTCCCGCAAATCCAGCGGCATCACTCCCTACATCGTGCTGTGGATTCCGAATGTCATCTGTGCCGCCTACGCCATCTGGCAGCACCAGAAAGCCAAGTTCCGCGGTTAATACCGCGCCAACCACAGCAAACAACAAAGGTCGCCTTTTTCTGGCGGCCTTTGTTGTTTAATCGGGACTGAAGTCCCGTGCTCCGACTCCATCAGGGCAGCTTGTGGCCACTGCGCTGTTCGTAATCAGCGCGCTGGTCATCGCCGATATCGCCTACGGAGAAGTATTTTGCGGCGCTGTGGTTGAACACCAGGGCGCACACGGCTGAGGCGGGCTGCATCATGCAGGTTTCCGTCAGCGTGGTGCCGGTGTGTTCTGTGGCGCCGAGCAGCGCAAACACGGTGCGCTTCTCCACATGGTCCGGCTGGCTGGGATAACCGCAGGCCGGGCGAATCATGCGCTGCTCACCGGCAGGCTGCCAGATTTGCTCAATCACATCCTGTGTGCATTCTGCCAGAGCCTCGGCCAGCATGTTGGCCAGAGCCGCAATCAGCAGGGCGCTGTAGGGATCATTGGCGGCATTCAGTTCGGCAGCCCATTCCTCAGCACCCGTGATAGCCACCTGCATGGCACCCGCATAGCCGTTTTCTGCATCCACGAAATCGGAAAGCGCCAGGCAATGGCGGGCTTTTTCCTTCTGCTGGCGCAAGGTATAGAGCACCTCGCCACCGGGCAGCAGCAGGTCTTCATCGCCCTGGTGAGCAACCGGCCAGATACCGAAACAGGCGCGGGCCTGCAGGCGATGCTCGCTCAGCGCACGCTGCAGCAGCGCCTCGGCATCCTCACGCAGGAGAGCGGCTTCGCGCTTCTTCTCCTCATCACCGCCGAGCATGCCGAAGGTATGCAGTGTGATGTTCCAATCGGCCTTATCCAGCAGCTGCTGCCAGGCCAGCGGGTAATCCGGCTGCGGCGTATGGCAGGTGCAGCCGGTGGGCACCCCCACGGTGAACACGCCTATGCGCTGCGGAACCGGCTGAGCGTCCTGCCCTGCGGGCAACTTACGGGCACGGGCCTCTGCCAGAGGCAGCACGCGCACCTCCTTCTGCTGGTGTGTTGCACAAAGCCTTGCCTGCTCCTCACGATGCGCGGCAATGAACTCTTCGCGATCGCTGCCGACAAGAGCCGACGCCACAGGCACAATGGTAGAGGCATCGGCCGTCTGAATCACCACACCATCAGGATAATGCGGTGCCAGTTTCAGCGCCGTATGCAGGGGGCTGGTCGTAGCACCACCCACCAGCAGGGGAATACGCAGGCCGGATTCCTGCAGCATATCCGCCACCGTGGCCATTTCGTCCAGAGAAGGTGTAATCAGGCCGGAAAGCGCCACCAGTGAGGCATTTTCACGGCGGGCAGCCGCTATGATATCCTGCGGCGGCACCATCACACCGAGGTCCACCACGCGGAACCCATTGCAGGAAAGCACCACGCCCACGATATTCTTGCCGATATCGTGCACATCGCCCTTCACCGTGGCCAGCACCACCGTGGCGGCAGCCGTCTGCCCGGCCTGCTCGGCTTCCAGCAGGGGCGTGAGCACGGCCACGCTCTGCTTCATCACGCGGGCGCTCTTCACCACCTGCGGCAGGAACATCTTGCCCGAACCGAAAAGCTCACCGACCTGCTTCATGCCATCCATGAGCGGACCTTCAATCACCTGCAGCGGCGTGCCGCAGACCTCGAGAGCCTCGCGGGTATCGGCCTCAATATGCTCGGTAATGCCGTTGACCAGCGCATGCGCCAGTCGCTCCTGCACGCTCAGGGTACGCCAGTCTGCCTGTTTGCGGGGAGCAGCGGCAGGTGCACCGGCACCGGCGTTCTTGAGCGCCTCGCGGGCCTCGGCCAATTCCTGAGCATAGGAAATAAGGCATTCGGTTGCATCCTCGCAGGTATTGAGCAGCACGTCCTCCACCAGCTTGCGGCGGTGGGCAGAAAGCGACTCATACGGCGTCATGAGCGCAGCGTTTACAATGCAGAGGTCCAGGCCACCCTCCCAGGCGTGGTGCAGGAAGGCACTGTGCATCGCCTCGCGGATGGGGTTATTGCCGCGGAAGGCAAAGCTCACGTTGGAAATACCGCCCGACAGATGGCAAAGAGGGTGGCAGCGGTGGATTTCAGCCACAGCGCGGAAGAAGTTGCTTGCATAATCCGCATGCTCGGGCAAACCGGTGCCCACGGTCAGCACATTGGGGTCGAAAATGATATCCTCGTCCGGGAAACCAACCTCTCGGGTAAGCAAATCGTATGCACGGTGGGCAATGCGCAGGCGGTCCTCATAGCCGCTGGCCTGCCCCTGCTCATCGAAGCCCATCACCACCACGGCAGCGCCAAAGCGGCGGATGATGCGGGCCTGGCGCAGGAACTCACCCTCGCCATTCTTCAGCGAAATGGAGTTGACGATTGCCTTGCCCTGCACACAGCGCAGGCCGGCCTCAATCACGTCCCACTTGGAGGAGTCAATCATGCAGGGCACACAGGCGATATCCGGCTCGGCCGCCACCAGGTTCAGGAAGCGGGTCATGGTGGCGGGGCCATCAATCATGCCATCGTCGAAGCAGAAATCCAGCACGCGGGCGCCTTTCTGCACTTGGGCACGGGCAATCTCAAGCGCTTCCTCGAGCTTACCCTCGCGGATAAGGCGGGCAAACTTGGGGGAACCGGCCACATTGCAACGCTCGCCCACATACAGCAGGTTATCGCGGCGGTGGTGGTTGTAGGCCTCCAGACCACTCAGGCGCAGGGTGCCATCCTGCACATAGGTGGGGATGGCGCGCGGCGCAAAGCCCTGCACGGCCTCGCGGATAGCAGCAATGTACCTGGGAGTCGTGCCGCAGCAACCACCTACAATGTTGAGCAGACCAGCCTCGGCATACTCACGCAGAATGCCGGCCATGTGTTCCTCTGTATGCTCGTAGCCATTCGGGCTGAGCGGATTCGGCAAGCCTGCATTCGGGTAGAGGCACACGGCGCAATCCGCCAGCCCGGCCAGTTTCTCGGCAAAGGGGCGCATGAGGTCAGCCCCCAGAGCGCAGTTGATACTGATAGCCAGCGGTCTGGCGTGGCGCACGCTGTTCCAGAAAGCCTCCACGGTCTGTCCGGAAAGGGTGCGGCCTGCGCGGTCGGTGATGGTGAAGCTGATAATGACAGGCGGCAGCTCGCGTTCCTCGCGCAGCTCGTCAATGGCATACAGACAGGCCTTGGCATTCAGCGTATCGAATATGGTTTCCAGCAGCAGCACATCCACCCCGCCATCTGCCAGAGCAACCACCTGCTCGCGGTAGGCGCGGCGCAGCTGCTCGAAATTGATGGCGCGGTACGCCGGGTCGGTCACCTTGGGAGAAAGCGAAGCTGTCACCGCCATGGGGCCGATGGAGCCCGCCACCAGCACGGGACGGTTCTCACGGGCTTCAGCCTCATCCGCAGCCTCACGGGCCAGCGCACAGGCTGCCAGATTCATCTCGCGGGTCAGCTCGGCCAGAGCCTTATCAGCCAGCACGCCGTCGTAATATTCCTGGCCGCGCTCGGCTGCCTCAGACTGGTGGAAGAACTCGTGCTGCCCCAGCGGCGTGGCAGAGAAACTGCAGGTCGTGATGATATCGGCACCGGCGGCAGTATAGGCCGCATGAATCTCACGCACAATTCCGGGCTGGGTGAGCACCAGGATATCGTTGTTGTTCTTCAGCTCGCGGGGAAAGGACGCAAATCGCTCGCCGCGGTAATCAGCCTCGGTCAGTTTGTATTTCTGCACCATGGTACCGCAGGCACCATCCAGAATAAGGATACGCTCATTCAGCGCACGAAGCAGGAACTCTCGGCGTTCAGCAGCTGTTGTCTTCATAAAATTGTATTTCAGGGAAAATAAAACTGCCGCCGGAGCGCATGGCCGGGCGGCAGTCATGTATAAAAACTATCACACAGGCCGGAATCAGCGGCGGGGTGCCGGGTTGCGGTGCCACACAATGGCGCCCTTGCCCACGGCATAGAGGTAAGCCACCATCAGCACGCCGATGAAGGCGGTCATAGCAGCGAAAGCCTCACCGTTGTTCATCACCACATCCTGGAAACCAAGGGCCCAGGGGTACAGGAAAATCACCTCGAGGTCGAACACCAGGAAGAGGATGGCCACCAGGTAGAACTTAACGGAGAAGAAGGAAGGAGAACCATCACCCTCGGGCACGTTACCGCATTCGTAGGGCACATCCATGGCCGAGCGCATCTTGGAGCGGCGACCGAAAACAATGCTCAGAACGATAATCAGACCGGCAAAACCAAAACCGGCAATCAACTGAATGAGGGCTGAAAAGTATTCCTGTAACATAACGCGGTGCAGATTTTATACCAATTATACCATGACAAGTCAACACTAAAGCAGGTACAACGGGGAAAGTTAGCCTACTTTTGCGGCTGCGCAGGGGCGGATTTCATGAGTTCCTGCAGACGGGCGTCCCAGGCGGCAGCCTCTTTTTCCCACTCTGCGGCATTGGGTGCATTGCGCAGCACATTGATGAGACGGGCCATGGCGGGCTTGTAATCCTGCCCCGCAGCCATCCGCAGCATGGCCAGGCCTCGCTCCACATCCTTGACCACGGGGTCACCCAGCAGGAGCATCTCGGCAAAGATATGCTGCGCCAGCGGGTCACCAGCCATAGCCCCCTTCTCAAACCAGGATGCCGCCGTGGCGGTATCGTCAAGGTACTGGTAATACAGGTTTCCCAGCGCCGTAGCTGCCTGCGGCACGGCGGAGGATGCCTTCGACAACCACTCCACGCCTTCCTTACGGGTCTCGGCAGACTGCGCCAACACACGCCCGAGGCGGTACTGGGCATCGGCTATGCCGGCATTGGCAGCATTGCGCCAGTGGGTCATGGCGGCGGACACATTCCTGGTGCCCTTCAGACCCTCGTACTGGATAATGCCCAGGAACACCTCGGCTTCCTTGCTGCCCTGGGCAGCAGCTTTCGTAAACCATTCAAAAGCCTGCGGAATATCCACCGCCTGCCCCTCGCCACCGGCAAAGCAGATGCCGCCCAGGTCCAGCTGGGCACGCAGCAGCCCACCCTCGGCAGACTTGCGAAGCCACTGCAGAGCCCCCGCAAAATCCGATTTGGCATTCTCCACATTCGGCTTGAGCAGCGCCTGAGCCTTGTCGTACATGGCCTGGGGGCTGGTCGGCTGGTCAGCATCATCTTTCTGGCAGGCTGCGCACAGCAGGAGAGGCAGCAGAAGCAGTAGGCGTTTCATACGCCGCTGATTATAACGCGCCGGCCCGTTGATTGCAAGCCCCATGACCGCCTGTTTTTGCGCAGAATGCACCACGCCCGGCGTCATCACCATCGCCATGAATACCCATTGCGACAACATCACAACCAGTCTGTATGGGGCAACCGACGTATCACGTCCCCTGCCCACCGATACCATGCCGGAACGCTCCATGCGCCCGCAGGATGCTTACGAACTCATCAAGGCCGAGCTCCTGCTCGATGGCAACGCACGCCAGAATCTGGCGACCTTCTGCCAGACCTGGGACGATGAGCAGGTGCACCAGCTCATGGACCTGAGCATCAGCAAGAACATGATTGACAAGGACGAATACCCCCAGTGCGCCGAGCTGGAAATGCGCTGCGTGCGCATGATTGCCAACCTCTGGCATGCCCCTGCCGAGGGTAAGCCCATCGGTTGCTCCACCATCGGCAGCAGCGAAGCGTGCATGCTCGGCGGCATGGCCGCCCTCTGGCGCTGGCGTGCACGCCGTAAAGCAGCCGGCAAACCTGCCGACAAACCGAACCTCGTCTGCGGCCCGGTGCAGATCTGCTGGCACAAGTTCTGCCGCTACTGGGATGTGGAGATCCGCGAAATACCGATGAACCCGGGCCAGTACTGCATGAACGAGGAGGAAGTGCTCAAGCGCGTGGATGAGAACACCATCTGCGTGGTGCCCACTTTCGGCGTGACCTACACGGGGCAGTACGAGTTCCCCGAAGACGTGTGCCGCGTGCTCGACAAGCTGGCCGCCAGTGGTGGCCCGGATGTCGATGTGCATGTGGATGGCGCCAGCGGCGGCTTCCTTGCTCCCTTCTGCGCACCGAAGATTCCCTTCGATTTCCGCCTCAAGCGAGTCAAGAGCATCAGCTCCAGCGGCCATAAGTATGGTCTGGCCCCCCTGGGCTGCGGCTGGGTTATCTGGCGTACCGAAGCCGACCTGCCCAAGGACCTCACCTTTGCCGTGAACTACCTGGGCGGCAGCATTCCCACCATTGCCATCAACTTCTCCCGCCCCGCCGGCCAGATTATTGCCCAGTACTATGACTTCGTGCGCCTGGGCATGGAGGGCTACCGCGCCATCCACATGGCTGCATATCAGGTGGCCGGCTACCTCGCCAAGGAGATTGCCAAGATGGGCGACTTCGAGTTCATCGCCTCCGGCAACCCGGAAAAGGACATCCCCGCCGTGTGCTTCCACTTCAAGCATCCCGAAAAGGCGGATTTCAACCTCTACGAGCTGTCCGACCGCCTCCGCATGCGTGGCTGGCAGGTGCCTGCCTTCTCACTGCCGGCCAATGTGCAGGACATTGTGGTCATGCGCGTGATGGTGCGCCAGGGCTTCACCATGGATATGGCCACCCTGCTCGTGGAGGATATGAAGCGCGCCATCTGCCACCTGAAGAAGTACCGCAGCGCACCTCCCATGAAGGAGAGCGACGGCATGACCTTCAAGCACACCTGATGCACCACCCGCCCCGCCGGAATGCCCGGTTCACACCAAGGCATTCCGGCGCGGACGCAGGCCGCGGGGGTAGCAGGTCTCCTGCTGCTCCGCGCGGCACTGGTCGAAAATCTTCTCCGGGTCGCCGGGATTCTCGCGCAGGCGCTCCAGCACCAGGTTCCGCGTGGCCAGTGCCGCCTCCAGGGCAGCTTCCTCGCTGCCATACTGCTTATCGGAGAAATAGCGGGTGAAATGCACCTGGTTGCGGCAGATGGTGACACGCCAGCCCTGGAACGAGGTGAACTCGTACGTAAATCTCGTAATGTTGCGTATTGTTTTCATGCGGCATCATCGTATAACAACCCGCCGCTGCATGCTATTCATATTGGACGCAGGACGTGCCAATGGTTAGGGGATGCGCAACCATTAGCAGCACCACACCTAACAATGCTCGCCAGCCAGCCCGCCTGCGCTATACGATAAGCCCGCCATGAACCAGAAATCCATCACCTTCAGATGCTCTGCCCCGCAGCACCGGCGGCTCAACGAAAGCCTGCGCGGCGCCGGCCTTACCCGCACCGAACTTATCACCACCGCCCTGCTTGACTTCCTCGCCTATGCCGACCAGGAACACATCCGGAATCTCGACCTTTTTGCCCTCGTGCGCGATATCGATTCGCAGGGCAGCGGGCCGCCTTTCAGAGACCAGGCGTAGCGCCCGATTTTCCGCGTCAATGCGGCCATTTTTTTCTTTCCAGCATGGACTTTTCGGTGTATAACATCGAGAGTTGGTCGCTGTCCGCATACCCGGCCCGACCCGTGAGATTTTCTTAACCCAATACAAGCAAACACTATGAGCAAATCCTTCCTGCCGGCGCAGTATGCGCACCCGTATGAGATTGACGAGAAATACAGCAAGTCTGTGGCCTATTTCTGCATGGAATACGCCATCGACAACGTGTTCAAGATCTATTCCGGCGGCCTGGGCTACCTGGCCGGCTCCCACATGCGCTCCGCAGGCGCACTCCGCCAGAATCTGGTGGGTGTAGGCATCCTGTGGTCCTATGGCTACTACAACCAGGTCCGTGCCGAGGACGGCTCCATGGCCGTGCAGTATCTCCGCAAGACCTACAGCTTCCTCGAGGACCACAACATCAAATTCCTCATCCGCATCTGCGGCGCCCCCGTGTGGGTCAAGGCCTACTTCCTGCACCCGGATACCTTCGGCACGGCTCCCATGTTCTTCCTGACCACCGACCTGCCGGAGAATGACGACATTTCCCGATCCATCACCCAGCGTCTGTATGATTCCAACCCCATGACCCGCATCTCGCAGTACATCGTGCTGGGTCAGGGTGGCGCCCGTCTCTTCGAGGAGCTCGGCATCGAACCCGAAATCTACCACATGAACGAGGCCCACGCCATCGGCGCAGCCTTCAATATGCTGGCCCGCAACGGCGGCAACGTGGACGAAGTGCGCAAGCGCTTCGTGTTCACCACCCACACCCCCGAGGAAGCAGGCAATGAGAAGATGGATATCAACCTCATGGCCAACTTCTCCTTCTTCGATGGTCTGTCGCTTGACCAGGTGCGTTCCATGCTCAAGCTCGACCCGAATGAGCAGACCTTCAACTACACCCTGGCCGCCCTGCGCCTCTCGCACATGGCCAATGGTGTTTCCGCACTGCATGGCGAGGTCTCCCGCCAGATGTGGCAGGGCTACAGCGATATCTGCCCCATCACCCACGTCACCAACGCCCAGAACCGCGAGTACTGGCAGGACCCCGAGCTCGCAGAAGCCTATGCCATGGGCGACAAGAAGGCCTTCATGTACCGCAAGCGCGCGCTGAAGAAGGAGCTCTTCCGCGTAGTGGGCGAGCAGACCGGCCACCTCTTCGACCAGGATACCCTCACCATCGTGTGGGCCCGCCGCTTCGCCGCCTACAAGCGCCCCGCCCTCATCACCGAGAATCCGGTCATGTTCGAGCGCATGCTGCAGCGCACCAACCGCCCCGTGCAGATGATCTGGGCAGGCAAGCCCTACCCCACCGATTTCACCGCCGTGGATATCTTCAACAAGCTCAACCGTCTGAGCGAGAAATACCCCCGCTGCGCCGTACTCACGGGCTATGAGCTGGGTCTCAGCCGTCTCCTCAAGAACGGCTCCGATATCTGGCTGAACAACCCCGTGGTCACCCGCGAAGCCTCCGGCACCTCCGGCATGAGCGCCACCATGAACGGCTCCATCTCCGTATCCACCAACGATGGCTGGGTGCGCGAGTTCGCCCGCGATGGCGAGAACTGCTTCCTCATCCCCGAGGCCAAGGAAGGCCTTGCACCCGAAGCCCGCGACCGCTCCGACCGCGACAACTTCTACAGCGTGCTCGAAAACAAGATTCTTCCCCTCTACTACGACAACCGCGATAAGTGGATGGATCTCGTCTTCAACGGTCTGCACGATATCTGCCCCGCCTTCGATTCCGACCGCATGGCAGACGAGTACTACACCAAGATGTACAACAGCTGATAACAGCAAAATAGAGACAAGGCCCCGCTTCTTTTCCGGAAGCGGGGCTTGTTTTTACGTAAGCAAACGGGCTCAATTACCGAGTTAACACGAGTCAACGGATTGCAACCATGCGGCTCAATAACCCTGCACCGGGGAGCCGGGGGTAGCAGAAACCTCTGCAACGGAAGAGGTGAAATCGGCCACGTTTTTCAGGTAGTCATTCCACTCGATGAAGGCCATGGGGCGCTGGGTGGCGATGTGGAGGCGGAATCGCTCCACGCGGCGCTCTACCGCCTCGAGAATATCGTCAGGAAGCTCTGCAACGGCGGCGGCTACAGCGTCGAGGTGCTCCACGGCATCGTGGCAGACAAGGGGTAAGTCGCAGCCCGCGCGCAGGGCAAGTGCGGCGGATTCTGCGGGGGGGTATCGCTTGGCAATAGCACCCATGCACAGGTCATCGGTAAACACAACGCCCTCGTAACCAAGCTGGTCACGCAGGAAGCCCTGCACCAGCGCCGGAGAAAGCGAGGTGGGTAGCTCGGCATCAATCTCAGGAATAAGCAGGTGTGCAATCATGAGCGAGGGCAGCTCGGGCATGAGCGCGGTGAACGGCATGCTGGCCTCGCGCAGGAAGGAATCGCGCGTGCCGTGCAGCACAGGTAAATCGTGGTGCGGGTCACATTCCGCCGCCCCCATGCCGGGGAAATGCTTGCCGCAGGTCAGAATACCGCGGCCGAAGGAAGCGCGATTCCACACCCCGGCGTGGGAAATGACGCTCTGCGTATCATAGCCCCAGCAGCGGCTGGGAAGCGCATTGGCATGCGGCGATGCCAGGTCGAGCACTGGGGCAAAGTTGGTATTCACGCCCAGCGTGTGCAGGCAGGCAGCATTATAACAGGCCGCCTGGCGGATGTGGTGAGAACTCCCCTTCTGCGACAAGGCTGCCGCGGAGGGCAGCTGCACGCCGATTTCGGCAGTGCGCACCACACGCCCCCCCTCCTGGTCGATGGCGATGATGGGTTCATCCGGCCCCGTGGTCAGGCGGCGGAGTTCATCGGTGAGCTCGCGGGTGAGCTCATAATCCGCAATATTGCGGGTAAAGAGGATATAGCCCGCAGGCTGCAGACGCGAGAAGAGCTCGCGCTCTCTGTCCGAGAGCACAAGCCCTTCTACACCTGCAATAACGGGCAGCATGTTTACTTATCGCCGAAAATGGTGGCGCGGGTGAACATGGGGAACACCGGAATGCCGCGGCTTTCGATAGCCTCGCGGCCGCCTTCCTGGCGGTCGACGAGCACAAGAGCAGCCACTACCTTGCCGCCCTCGGCCTCGATGGCGTCGATGGCTTTGATGGTGGAACCACCGGTGGTGATCACGTCGTCAACCACGATAATTTCCTGCCCGGCTTCAAAATTACCTTCGATGCGCTTGCCACGGCCATGGTCCTTGGCTTCCTTGCGCACGGTGAATACCTTAAGAGGATCCTCACCCTCCACAGAATACATGCCGATAGCCAGAGAAATGGGGTCAGCGCCCATGGTCATGCCACCGATAGCCTTCACATTCGGGAACTTGGGCATGATTTCCTCCTGCACGAGCTCCCAACCCACCTGGCCGATAAGATTAGCGCCGCGGGCATCCAGAGCGGTGATGCGGCAGTCGCAGTACAAATCGCTCTCCTTGCCGGAAGCAAGAATGAAATGACCCGTCTTGATAGACTTGGTAAGCAGAATATTCAGCAGTTCTTTCTTGGCATCTGTCATAGTGGGTTCATTCTACCGCATAGCCCCCCGAAATGCAAGTGCGATTTCGCCTTGGTGCGCGCCTTTATTCAAGCGGCATTTCCTTGATACCCTCCCTGTTTCCGTCTTGGCATGGCGGGTAGATTATGCTAGAATACCCGCATGAAGTGGTATCTGCTCCCTCTGGCAGCGAGTCTGTTACACATGGCGCATGCCCTGACGGTGGAAATGCGCCACACGCACAATGTCTTCTACCCCGACCTGAAACAACAGGCCGTGGTGCAGCTCAAGATTACCGGACAGCCGGGTGAGAAAATCACACGCCTTGAGTTCAACGACGGCAAGACCACCAACACCTCGGATATCCAGATGGCCCGTCTCTCCACCTCCGGCGGGTGGAACGGCTACACCCTCAACACCAACAAGCTGGTGCAGGAAAAGGCCAAGGCCAAACCCGACAAGAAAGGCAACTTCGGCTTCGATGTCGATATTGAAGTCGGCTCCGAGCCCATCTATTACTGGGTCAGCTATGACCTGTCCAGAGGGACGAAACGCGGCAACCTCATTGATGCGCGCTGCACCGCCGCCAAACTGGCCGATGGCAGCACCGTGAAGCCCAAACTGAAGGGGGCGAAAGCGCTCAAGAAGCGAGTCATCGGCCGCGTGTACCCCTTCGCCTACCGCATTGTGCCCTATTACCGCCCGCGCTGGGTGAAGGGCTGGGGCAATGCCAAGGAGGCCGTGCACCTCACCCCCGAGCATTTCAACCTGTTCACCGACATTGTTCACTTTGCCTACACCGTGAGCGCAGATGGCGAAATCCAGTACCAATGGGTCGGTGAAGGAGCCGACCCGAAAGCGGTATCGGACGATGCACTCAAGGAAATCAAGCGCCTGCACAAGGCGGCAGATTCCAAATCCCTGCTGCTGGCGGGATTCGCCCACATGGACGAACCCATGACCGCCGCTGTGGCCAACCCGCACACCCGCCGCAAACTTGCCCGCAACATGGCCACCTGGGCCATTGAGCGTGGTTACGATGGCATTGATATCGACTGGGAATACCCCGACACTCATGAGCAATGGGTGAACTTCGGCAATTTTGTGGCCGATTTGCGCGAGGAGATGGCTGGCTCCGGGCTCTCGCTCAGCATTGCAGCATCCGTCACCTACAAAGTACCCATTTTCGATGTAACCGACCAGCTGGACTTCCTCATGACCATGTCGTACGATGACCTCGGCGAACAGCATGCCTCCATGGGCCGTTTCCAGGGCGATGCCAACAAATGCCAGAACGATTTCCGCATGCCGAAGCCCCGCGTGGTCATTGGTCTTCCCTTCTACAGCAACCAGAAGGGCACACTCAGCACACAGTACGGATATTCACAGATTATCAGCTGGTATCCACGCATCAAGCCCAACGAGAACCAGTTCCAGTCAAAGAACCAGGATGGCTCACCCGGCCCCATGCACTCATTCAACGGCCAGACACTCATTGCCGAGAAATGCCGCTGGATGAAGCAGGAGAAATTCGGCGGCGTCATGATCTGGGCCTACGATACGGACGTGAAGCTGAGCCACCGGGCCTCGCTGGGCAAGGCTATGTATAAAGTCATCAAGCAATCCAAGTAATGCGTACACTCTATCTCCTTATTCTGCTGGCAGGCACACTGCTGCCCGGCTCCGCGCTCACCATCATTCCCGACCCGGAGGGCGAGAAACGCCAGGCTGCCCTGGTGCAGCATAACCAGGCCTGCATCAGCCACCTGCAGAAGGTCACAGACCAGAAAAGCGCCGATGCAGCAGCCAAGGCCATTGCTGCACTCAACAAAAAGCGGCCGGATGTTGAGTTTGACTACACCGTAGAACGCACCAGAAGAGAGCAACTGAGCAGTGACCTCTGCGAAAAATATTTCTATGGTTCCCCTGAGCTTGCCACGGTGCTCGGCTACCCTGTAAACGATGCCCTGCTGCCCTCCCCCGTCACGCCTGAGTTGATTTCCCGCATGGAAGCAGATCTCCGACAGCGCAGCAAGCAGCAGGAGGACATCTCCGGCGGCTCCGGTTTCACGCAGGAAAACGCATGGATTGTTGATATCGATGATGAGCGTAAGAACGAGAAGGCGGCATCAGCCACAGCATTTGACGCAGTAGGCGGCAATGTCTACAAGAGCAGCCACCGCAAGATGCTCACCGACACCCACCGCTACATGGTTTTCACTCTGGAAGTGATTCGCAACGGGCAGAAATACGTGGTAGAGCAATGGTGCGACACCACCGCCGCCCGCAAGCTATACTCTCCCGCCCGGAGAGACCGCGCCAGAAACGAGATAAAGGAGATAGCACGAGAACTGTATGCCACGCTGCTCAGCATCTGTGATGAAGAGACCGCCGAAGATTTTGGCGAGGACGTGCTGGAACTCTGCGAGGATATAGCCGACCTGGACCTCATCTGTGAGGCCGACGAACAGGTGCTGAACCATCTGTACGATGCACTTGAAATGCCGGAACGCGAACGCATCGCCTCACATCTCAGAAAACTGAGGTTCGACCTTTACAGGGTATATGATGAAGACCTGAAAAAGGCCCTCGACTGCTACCTCGACGTCCCCGTACCGCACTGACGCCATGTCAATACCCCGCCTGCTTCTGCTGCTGCCTGCCCTGCTCTGCTCCTGCCAGAAACAGGTGCACACCTGGACTCTGCACCAGGCACTGGATTACCTGGATTACCCACAGACAATGTCCAGAGGGGTGGATTACCTGGGAAGCGATGCAGATTTCCACTACTTCGAGCATAAGCTGGAAATGACGTCCGATGTTCGATTCCGCATCAGCACCTACGAAAATTATACCCCCAGCCATGCGATGCCCTACCACGCCTGGTTTCCGGACAGGACGCCGGCGAACGATGAACTAGACGCGCTCAGTCTGAGAATCCGCCACGATAACCAGGCCGGCACGTTCATATACTGGTACAAGGGAAAGAGGCTTGAAAATCCGGCAGCCATCTCCACCGATATCCTGCAGACAATACGCCGCATCTGCCTTCCGGATAAAAGCAAGGACATCAACGAACTGGCGCTGCAGCCCATACGCCGCCACCTGGAAAACAAGATAGACGTAGACTTCTCTGTACCCACAAGCGGACTGCCCGGTTTCCTCCTCGAAAACCGCGGAGAAAGAGCTCAATCCGGCACCATTTCCAACGAAGCGCTGGATAAACTCATCAGGAACCAACCCTGAGCTTCTTCCGCTCCACCCAGAGCGGCATATACTTCTGCACCAGTTTTTCGGTGAGCTCACCCCACCATAATTCTTCCATGCCCAGGGAAACGGCAGCATAAGCGCAATACTCACCTGATGCCTCGTGAAACTCCAGCGGGGCATCGGCTGGAAGAATGAGCCAGGCGCGTTGGTTGTTGTAATCCACCGTCATCTCCAGCCTGCGCCCGGCCTGAATAGCGGCATTAACCTCGGGATACGGAGTTTCTTCCACATCGCAGGCTTCTACCCGCACCTTGCTTCCGACCGGGATATCGCCCAGCACGCATTCCTCCACCACGGCGTGGAAGACCACGCTCACCTCCAGATGTTCACTCCGGGGTGCTACTTTCAGCAGCTCCGACTGCAAGGAGAGACGAAGCACTGTGGCGGCAGATGCCATGTCTTCCTCCATCCATTCCTCCGGCTGCTGCGACACGCGATTGCTGTCGGCCACCCGGTGGATTTCTGATGCAGGCCACCAGATGAAGAGAGCCAGGGCCACCGCTGCCAGCAACACCAGCAGCGCCACCCAAGCCTCCCGTACTCCGGCGCGTCTCATACGCTGAAAATTACAACATTCCGCACTACCTGTCAAGGGCATTCACCTATTGCACCCAGCCTTTGTCATTCCATGAAAGAATCCCGCGTACGCGTGCGTATTATAGGCATACATGAACAAACAGCGTCTCTATTCGAGTTTCCTTTTCCTTCTGCTGAGTGCACCTTTTGCCTGTGCTGAACAGGCTGTGCCGCAGCAGGTAGCGGCTGTGCAGCAGGCTATCAAGTCGGGTGAACATCCGTTCTTCGACAAGAGCATGTACCCTGATTGGTCGAAGCTGACCCCGGAGCAGGCTCGCATTGACTCCGCCGCTGCCATGGTGATGGCCCGCCACCGTCTGGATACCATCAGCCAGGTGAAGCCCGAGGATGCCACGTTTGAAAACACATTCCTCGCACTTTCCCATGCACAGGACGAGCTGAGCGATCTGCAGAACCGCCTGTACCACCTGACCACGGTAGCCGACAGCAAGGAGCTTCGCGCAGCTCAGGAGGAACTCATGCCCCTCTGGAATGAGCTGGATGCCGAGGTGCTTGCCAATGAAAAGCTGTGGGCCGTGATGCGCCACGCCGCCGGGCAGCCCTGGGTCAAGGAGCTTTCCCCCGCTAAGCAGCGCTTTGTGCAGCAGATTATCGACAATTTCCGCGACCAGGGCGCTGACCTGAGCCCCGAGCAGAAGACCCGCAAGACCGAAATTGAAAACGAGCTGAGCATGCTGCAGCTGAAGTTCGGTAAAAATGTGCAGGACTCCACCGAGGCATGGGAACTCTACATCACCGACCCCGCCCAGCTGGCCGGCATGAGCGCCGACTGGATGGACAAGGCCCAGGAAGATGCCCGCAAGAAAGTGCATGGCGAAGACGCCGCCCCCGCCTGGCGCATCAGCCTGCAGGCTTCCAGCTGCAGCGAAGTGCTGCGCCACTGCACGGTAGAGGCCACCCGCAAAGCCTGCTGGGAGGGCATGCGCACCCTCGGCACCGGCCAGTATGATAACGCTCCCATCGTGGCACGCGTCATGGAGCTGCGCCGCGAACTGGCAGAGCTGCTGGGCTTCGGCACCTATGCCGACCTCACCACCCACCGCCGCATGGTGGGCAGTGGCGAAAATGCCCTCCGCTTCGTGGACGAGATGATGCAGAAGGTGAAGCCAGCCTTCGAGAAAGAATGCGCCCAGGTGCTGGATTTCATCACCAGGCGTACAGGCCGCGTCACCACCAAGGTGAATCCCTGGGACCGCTCGTTCTACCTGCGCGAACTCTCTGAGGAGATGTACAATTTCGATGCCAACAGCATTCGCCCCTATCTGGAAAGCAAGCGTCTGGTGGACGGCATGTTCGACATCTTTGCCAACCTGTACGGCATTTCCTTCACCGAGCTGCCCACTCAGTGCCTGAAGCCCGGGGAGACTATTTCTCCTGTGGTGATTGAGACCTGGCACCCCGATGTGCGCGTGTTCGCCGTGACCGATGACCGCACCGGCCAGCACCTCGGCTCGTTCTACATGGATATCTTCCCCCGAGCCATGAAGCGCGAAGGTGCATGGGTGATGCCGCTCGGCTTCGGCAAGCCCGCAAGGAACACAAAGTTCCGTGAGCCTCACCTCGCCGTGCTGGTGGGCAACATGACTCCCGCCAGCGAAGGAGGCCCCGCTCTGTTCAGCCACCGCGATGCCGTGGTACTCTTCCACGAGTTCGGCCACATGATGCACTGCATGCTGAGCAACACGGAGCTGGAAGCACACGCCGGCACCCGCGTAGCCTGGGACTTTGTAGAGCTTCCTAGCCAGCTCAGCGAGAACTGGGCCTGGGAGACCGAAGGCATTGCCTCCTTTGCCTATCACCATGAAACCGGCGACCGCATGCCCGATGACCTGGCCGCCAAGCTCAAGGCCAGCCGCTACTTCCTGCCCGCTACGGACAACATGGGGCAGCTCTGCATCGCCAAGCTGGACCTGGAAATGCACATGCACTACAACGAGAAGTTCAAGGGCAAGGATCTGGATGCCTCCACCCGCGAACTGCTCACCCCCTGGCAGATTCCCACCACCGTGCCGGGCAACTCCATCATGCGCACCCTGCGCCACTGCATCACAGGTGGCTACAGCGCCGGCTACTATTCCTACAAGTGGGCCGAGGTGCTGGCAGCAGATGCCTACACACGTTTCCGCAACGAAGGTGTCATGAACCGCAAGACAGGCCAGAGCTTCCGCAAGGAAATCCTTTCCAAGGGCGACAGTGAGGCCGCTGCCGATATCTACCGCAACTTCATGGGTCGCGACCCCAACCCCGATGCCCTGCTCCAGGAACAGGGCCTTTGCAAGTAACTTATAAATTGAGGGACTCTACGAGTCCCTCAATTTTTGTACCCGCGCGCAGCACGGGTATTTCGTACAGGAGCGCAGCTCCTGTATTTCATGCCGGCGTATGCCGGGCTTTCATACACGCGTAGCGTGTATTTCGTTGAGGCCCGCAGGGCCGACTAGTTACCGCTGCATCAGCAGCGGTACTTCCGTTCCTGTATTCGCTTATTAAATCAGCAATCATTGGGAGAATATCGAAAGGGGTTTACATTTCCCAATGAATGGCGTTTCCCGAACATCTACAAAAAGGTAGTTCCGCTGCTGATGCAGCGGAAATCAGTCGCTTTTGCTCAATGAATTACAAGGTCATGCCCTTGTATGAAATTCACCCTGCGGGCGTATGAAAGCGCTGCTGACGCCGCGCATGAATTACCGCCTGCGGCGGTACGAAAGCGGCACGGTGTGCCGCATTCACACCCGCCAGATGCCACCGCTCTGCAGGGCCTGCTGCAGCGAATCGCGCACTTGCTGCGGCGTATAGCCTGCCTCGCGCAGGGAGGCTATGGAGCGGGCACCATCGCGCTTGGCCAGACGCTTGCCCTCGTTATCACGCAGCAGGGAGTGATGACAATACAACGGAACAGGCAAACCCAATACGGCCTGCAGAGCCCGGTGGATGTGCGTAGATTCAAACAAATCCTCACCTCGTGTGACATGGGTCACTCCCTGAGCGGCATCATCCACCACCACGGCCAGATGATAACTGGCGGGGAAATCCTTACGTGCCAGCACCACGTCCCCATAAACTGTGGGCACACAGCGCTGCGTGCCCCGACGCATATCATGCCAGGTGGGGCAGCCGATGAGATCCTGCACCCGCTGCATATCGAGCCGCCAGCAATGCGGCATGCCCGAAGCGAGGCGTTCCGCCACAGCGTCATCGGATAAGCGGCGGCAGGTTCCCGGGTAGAGATAACCCAGGGTAACGTGCGGGGCACGCCCCAGCTCGGCGAGCTGAGCCTTGATTTCCGAACGCGTGCAGAAACAGGGATAGAGCAGCCCCATCTGGCGGAGCTGGTCCAGCACCGCCTGATATACCCCGAAGCGCTGAGTCTGCACCATCACCTCGCCATCGAAGTGGAGGCCGAGCCACTCCAGATCCTCATACATGAGGTCAAGATACTCCCGGTGCTGCGCGCGCTGGTCGATATCCTCCACACGCAGCAGGCAGCTGCCGCCATGCACATCTGCCAGCCGGCGCGCCTGCAGCGCCGCCAGCAGATGCCCCACATGCAGGGGACCGCTGGGGCTGGGCGCAAAGCGCGTGACCACGGCACCTGTCATCAGAACTTGGCTTTCAGAATAATCTCTGTGACGCGGCGTGCACCCTCACCCGCCATGGTGGAGCGAGGATAGAGGCAGAGCGCGCGGTAGTAGTTCGACAAGGCAGAACCATATTCGCGGCGGGCTTCGCAGGCCTTGGCATCCTCCAGAGCCTTCACAAACTGGTGGGCACCGAGGGCAAAGCGATTGAGCGCATCGCGATACTTTGAATCCTCCTTGTAGCGGGCATCGTCCTCACCACGCTCGAGCAGCATTTCATAGGCCATGCAGGGGCCCATGGTGGCATCCTGCTGGGCGGCCACATCGAGCTGAGCCAGCATGCCATCGATCGTGCCGATAAGGGTGATGGCCTCCTTATACTGCTGCTTGAGCTCGGAGTCAATAGCCACCACTTCGAACTTATCCTGCTCGTTGTAAATGGTGCGGAACTCTTTGCGGCCCATCAGGGTGCGGAACTCGTCGCGGATGGGATCCTGATTATCCAGAGCCTCAAGCTGCTGGCGGCCCTTCTCCAGGTTCGGATTCTTCGGCCAGATGGTACCGGCCTTGGTAATCTCCTCGTTGAAGGTGGCATCGTCACCTGCCTTGAGCGCCTTGGCTGCGTTGCGCAGGTGCAGGTCGCTCTGTGCCTTGCGGCCCGCACAGTAGCTGGTGAGCATCGAATCATCGAAGTCAGGGTCGAGTGCCTTCATCTTGGATGCAATCTCCTCCAGAGCACCGTAGTCGCGGGCATTCAGCGTGGTGAGAGCCCTGCGGCGCAGTGACCAGAACTCGGCAATGCGGCGGCGGCCCTCCACAGGGAATGTGGCCACGCTCTGCATGTATTCACCCACCGCCACAGCTTCGATGAGATGCTGAGTGGCTTCGGAAAGTTTGTTCTGAGCCAGCATGTTGGCCACAGCCTCCATATTCTGGTCTACCTCACGGCGCATGTTGGCAGCCATGGTAGCCATGCTGTTCACCGTAGGGGGCAGACCGGCTCCACCTTCGAAGAGCTGGGCAGCCTGCGAATCGCTGTTGAGTTTCAGCGTGGTGTCTCCATCGCGAAAAATGTGGCGGTATGCATGCGCACCAATCAGCGCGTGGTCGAAGCGACGCTGCAGGAGCATGGAAACGATGGTGCTCTGGAAATTAATCTTCGAGAGCTCCGTGGCGGCAATGCTGTCGGCATCGTTCTTCACGCCCGATGCCTCCATAGCGGCGATATTCTTGGTATTGTGTGCAATCTTGAAGGTATTCGACACCCCCGTATCCACATTACCCTTGGATTTACTTTCGCCCACTGTGGCGTTGGCTCGGTTGCCCTTGCCCGTATTGCGGGTGGTGAGGATATTGGTCTGCTGCACCAGCTTGTCGATTTCTTTCTTCAGCTTCGCATTCTCGCGATTGCGGTCGCGATTGGCGTACTGCACAGAAAGTGCGCTGGCCATGGCGCTGGCCAGGGTACCCGACTGACCACCATCGCCGGGGTAATCGTTCATTTCGTACAGGCCTGTGCCAATCTGCACCAGAGTCTCGCTGCCTACCTCGCGGCGGGTGCGGGCAGATTTCTGCGTGAGCTTGATGATGGCATTGAGCTTCTTGCGGTAGCGCTTGGCTTCGGTGCTGTCGTCCGGGTTCTGCTGCAGGTATTTCTCGAAGCGGGCGCGTACGAGGGCATTGTTACCCACATCGAACTTGGCGCCATTGTAGCTCACAGTATCGCTGGAGGGGTCGAGCAGCGGAATCTCCATGCCCAGCACCTGCGGATTCGGCGTTTCGCCGCTCTCCGGGTCCACATGGGACTGGCCAATCTTCGGCGCCTGTCCATTCTGCCCGATCTGGGGCTGGTTGAGCTGCAAGGTCGGCTGCTGGGCCTGCTGCACAGCCTGCTGTGCGGGCTCGGCATCCAGGCCACGGGGCTTGCCCAGCTGGGCAGCGGCGGGGTGTGCCACAGCCATGCAGCACAGCAGCATTTTCACGTAGGGAATCGTCTTCATCTTCATTCAGCCGATACGGATTCAACAATCATGATGCCCTTCACATCCAGGCCCTGCTCGTCCTGGCCGTTGCGGCACACTACATCAAATACAAAGGTATCTCCGCGGGTCAGGTTCACGCGGCCGGTCACCCCGCTGCGCACCAGCAGCGGCAGACGCTCCTGCTGATTGTTCGGCAGGGAAACAGCCACCAGACGGTCATTGCCCAGCGTCTCGATATTCTCCACCCTGGCCTTCAGGCGGTAGGTGTTGCCCGTGAGGCGCGAGGCATCCATGCGGTAATCTGCCACGCTGAAACGTGATTCCGCTGCAGTCTCAGCAGAATCGGAGGGTTTCATGGCCACAGCGGCACCGATTGCCAGCAGCAGCACACCACCCACACCGCCCAGAATCATGGGCAGCTGTGATTTCTTATTCTTGGAAGAGCGTCTTTTTCTTGCCATAGGTCATTGAATGTAAAAGTTATTCCCAGCGGGTGCGGCGCACTCCGATATAGGTGAGCACAATACCGAAAAGCACATGTCCCAGGAGCACCACCATGCAGAGAGGCTTATCAGAGAAGGTGGTCTGCACGATGCTGTTCACCGCCTTGAGCACCTCCGAATCCAGGCCGCCGTTCACACTGCCACTCCAGGCCCAGTAGGCCGAAATAAAGGGCTGCGTAAGCTTCTCCACATACTCCGGCAGCGCCAGCACAGCGCCCGAAAGCGGCAGCTGGAAGCCTACCAGATAGATACTGAGCAGCGATGCCTGGTCGGGCGTCTTGCAGTTGGCCGAGATACCTAGGCAGACCGAAGTCATGGCCGCATTGGCCAGCAACAGGAAGATGAAGTGATTCATCACATCCCCACGCAGCGGCCAGCAATACTGCACAAAGGCAAACATCCACAGGCTCTGCACCAGCACCAGCACACTCAGATACACCAGCTTCGATGCCAGGTAAGCACCCACGCCAGTGCCGGCAAACTTCTCCTTCTCCATGATGAGGCGCTCACCGGCCACCTCGCGGGAGGCATTGTTGGAGCCCATGAGTCCCAGCAGAATCACCTGGAACATGATGATACCCGACACAGCAGAACCCACGCGGGCGCGCACTTCGGCCTGTGCCTGCTGGGCCTGCACCTCTGCAGCCAGGTCATTGCCCATGCTGTCGGTCAGCTGCAGCAACTGGTCCTGCCCCTTGCTGGAGAAGAGGGCCACCAGAATCGGGAAGATCACAATCATGGCCACCTGCAGCCACAGCTGCGTGCGGTCGCGGAACAGAATGGTGAAACGACGCTTAAGCAGCGTGCTGAACTGCGTGAAGAATGAGGGCTGCGGCACTTCCTCAGCCTCCTCCGTGCGGGGCTCGGCGGGCGGCGGAGTTATCCCCGCTGCGCTGAACTTCTCGAGATGCTTGCGCTCCAGGCGCTGGTAATAATCCACGCGGTGCTTCAGCCAGCTCTGGCGCCATTCATCGGGCTCACGCATGGCGAGTTTCGGGTAAACCTGTTCGAAATCCTGCTCGCCGAAGTAGTGAATCATGAGCTCGGGCGAGCCATGGTAAGCCAGATTGCCGCGCACCATCACAATGATGCTGTCGTAGAGCGACATCTGGGCCAGGCTGTGGGTCACGGAGATGACGATGCGGCCATCCTTCATGCTGAGCTTGTGCAGCAGCTCCACAATCTCGCGCTCCGAGCGGGGATCCAAGCCGCTGGTCACCTCGTCGCACAGCAGGATGCGCGGACGGCTCACCAGTTCCATAGCCAGGGCCAGGCGGCGCTTCTGGCCACCGGAAAGCAGCTTCACGGGGCGGTCGGCAATCTCGCTCAGGCCTGTTTCCTCGAGCACGCTATCGATGATATCATCCAGCTCATCGTCATCCGCATCCACACGCAGCCGGGCAGAGCTTTCCACATTCTCATCTACTGTAAGCTCCTCATAGGCAATACTGAACTGCGGCACATAACCGATTTCATACGGTTCAAAATCGCCATCTTCTGCCAGGTCACGTCCCTCCCAGAAGAAGGAACCGGAAGTCGTTTCCTTAATACCCGCTATAGCCTTCAGCAGCGTCGTCTTACCGCAGCCGGAGGGGCCCACAATAGCCACAAAATGGCCACGGGGAATGCAGAAATTCACATCGCTGAGCAGGAACAGGCTCTCCCCCTCATTATCAACCTCAAGACAGATATTGCGTGCTTCCAGCATAACTTGTTACGTGTCTTTACAATCTAGCAGAAATCACCTGCGGATGCAAGCCCGCAGGTGATGGAAAATCATGATTTATGAGGCGAATGTTACGGCAGAAGCAGCTTGAGTACATCGCGCAAGGCGGCATTACCGTAGAAATCGACACCTCGCAGGCGCTCCGCATGCTCCTTGAGCGGCGGCGTAAGCGCCCTGTACATGGACTTCAGCTCAGCCAGAGGTGCTTCCGAGCCCTTGGCATCATCCTCGCGGTAAAGCGCAATCTTATCGGAGATTTCCGTGTAGCGCTTGCCGAGACTGCCCAGCTCCTCAGGAGCGGCAGTTGCCGATTCCGTGCTGGTCACATTGCCGAGAATGCGACCCACGCGCAGCATGATATCGCGCTGCTCCCGGGTGAACTTCTGAATCTGCTCTGCGGTATCTGCCTGTTTCTGTTCTTCCTCGCGGAAACCCAGTTTCAGGTAAGCATGCAGCTCAGGGGTGGAAGGCACACTCTCCATCCTCCGCACGCGGTGGAACATCTCCAGATGACGCTTCTGCTGCACCAGAGTGATAGCGCGATACTGACTGATGAGCGGCACAAAGCCATCCACATCTGCGAACGTGCAGCCCTGCTCTACCAGCCGGGCCTGCAGCGCAGCACGCAACGCATCGATGGCGGCACGTTCCTGCTGGTTCTGGCGGGTGATTTCTTCCACGGCAGCGGGGCGCTCCGCCGGGTCGGTTACATTCTCCAAGGCACAGACGCGGTCATACAGTGCATCATTGTAGGCTGCGGAGCGCTCCAGAATCTCACGCAGGGCGGCATGCTCCGCCGTCTCCTTCGGTTCTGCAGGCATACTGCCACCCTCGCGGCGGCGCTTCACTGCCACAGCTCCAGCCACACCGGCCAGTAACAGGCCAGCACCCATCCATGCTAAGTTCTTAATCTTCATATCGCGCACACATGCAGCCCAGCTGCAGAATCGCATAAGTCTATCGCATCCTCCCTTGCAGCGTCAAGCTCATTTCTCGTGTTCAAAAACAAAAACAGAGAATCCCGGATGCCATCCATGCATCCGGGATTCTGAAAAACATTCTGCGAGGAATCAGTTTCTGCCGCCGCGCTGCCTTTTCTGCTTCTTCGGCTTTTCAGCCTTCTGCGGCTTCTTCTTGATTTCTTCCTTCCAGTTCAGCACCTTGCTGCCGGCGCCCACGGAAACGAGCTCGCCCTTGGCATTCAGGATGAAGTACCACGGAATACCGGGAATCTGGGGACGATTCTCCAGCTGCACGGCCTTGCTCAGCACGCCGGGCATATCTGTCTCGTAGTGTTCGATATACTTCTTGGCTTCTTCCTCAGTGCTATCGTGGCCGAGAAGAACCATGGACACAGTCTTGTCCTTCTTCATGTTCTTCTCATACTCTTCCACCACCTGGGGCATCAGCGCGCGGCAGGGGCCACACCAGGAAGCAGAGCAGATGAAGATGTAGAACTTGGCCTTCGGGCGGGCCTCCGTCTCAGTGAAGTAACCAGCCTCTGCCAGAGCCTGTGCCACAGGGCTCAAACCTGCCTTCTTCGGCTTCTTCTTCACCTTGGTCTTGGCGGGCTCATTATCCTTGGCCTGCACCTGCGGCATTGCCGTGCAGAAAAGACCAAGCATCAGCGCAATGGAAAGAATGAGTGTCTTCATGCTGGACGCAAAGTATCATACATACCTTACAAAGTCAATAGGAAATAATCCAATTATTCATCCTGTTGATAAAAAACGTGTTTCTACACACCATCACAAATGTGTTTGATTTAACACAAGCGGCATGGTAGAATATCATCGGTATGAACAACTGGATTTCCGCTGTATTCAGCCCCACCGGGGGCACTTCCAAGATTGCCGCCGCCATTGCCGGAGCCCGCATGGCCGGACGCATCGATTTGTGCGAGGACGTCAAACCGCAGACGCTGCCGGCGGAGGCGCCGCTGCTGGCGGTGCTTCCTGTGTATGGTGGGCGTTTGCCGGCTGTGGCAGTGGAACGACTGAAGGCTCTGCAAGCTAACGGAAATCCTGCTATTGCCGTAGTGGTGTACGGCAACCGCGCCTACGAGGATGCCCTGCTGGAGCTCAGAAACACGCTCACAGGCATTGGCTGCAGGGTTATTGCCGCGGCCGCTTTCATTGCCGAACACAGCATCATCCGCAGCATTGCCGCTGCCCGTCCCGATGCCACCGACCTTGCCAAGGCCGTGGAGTTCGGCAACGCCGTGCAGGGCAAACTGATTCACCCCGAACCCGCCATTGTGGAAGTACCCGGCAATGCCGAATACCGTCCCCTGCCCCAGATGCCGGCTACTCCGCTGGTGACTGAAAGTTGCGGCGGCTGCGGCATGTGCGCCCGCAAATGCCCCACAGGAGCTATTCCGCTGAGCAATCCCCGCAGCACCGATGCCGACAAGTGCATTCTCTGCATGCGCTGCGTAGCCATCTGCCCGCGCAAGTCACGCATCCTTCCCCCTCCCATGGTGGAGGCCTTCACTGCCCGCCTCACCGCCGTGGCTTCGGAGCCGAAACAGCCGGAGATTTTCATCTGACAAACCTCAGCAACTATAACGCAAAAGCCGCCCGACCGGGCGGCTTTTCTACTTATCCTCGGAACAATTCATCCATCGCCTCCAGCCGGGTGCTGCCATACCAGCCTTTCTCGTACAGAGCGCGGCGGGTGCGGACGAGCTGCTCCGTGGTGGAATCCAGAATCTGCGCTGCCCATCCGGCAGCGGTGCTGAGCTGCTGAGCCACGCTAGCGCGGTGGTAACGGGTCGGCGCCGTGGTGCCCCACTGGGGCAGCAGCTTCTGAAGTTGCAGGGCGGCGGCATCTGCGCTTCGCAAATCGTGCACCTGCTTCAGAATCTCATTTTCCTGACGCAGCACGCGGGTCATTTCCATGATATCTGCCAGCACCTGATCCTGAGACGGAGGCTGGGCGGAAACCATATCAAACATGCCGCCCGTGGGGAACTGCAGCATGTAAACCAGATGCTCACGAGCCGGCAGATCCAGAGTCTCGGAGAACAGACGCATCTGCAAGGTATCGATGGCGTATGTTTCTTCCAGCAGCTGGCGGAGCGCCTGCTCAGCGGCGTATTCCTGGCGGCGGCTCAGGTTACCCCCGGCCAGTTTCTCCAGCAGCGAGCAGAACGCCTCAGGAGCTCCCTCGCGACGAGCCAGGTGGGCCGTGGCGCTGTTGGTGGCCGGCAGGATGCGGCCTCGCGCAGCCTTGGCCATGCTGGTGCGCACCAGCAGCGCACGCTTCATGGCGTTGCGCTCAAGCTCATAGCGATACCCCGCGCGCTGAGCTTCCTCGCGCGTGGGCACCTGCGGCAGATTGCTCTGCAGGATAGTGGCCTGCGGATCCTCTCCAAAGAGAGCTGCCAGCTCGTTCTGCGTAGGCGCTTCCCAGGCCGCAAGCGGCAGGGCAGCCAATACAGACAGGGCTGGCAGCAGACCGGGGCGCATGATTACGCAAACTCGCCCATGTAGAACTTCTTCTTGCCGCGGCGGATGATGACGATACCACCCTCCAGCGCGCACTCGGGGGTGAGCGGCCAAGCGGCGTCCTTCACGATTTCGCCGTTGATGGAGATGGCGCCGTTGCCAATGAACTCGCGGGCTTCGCGCTTGGAGCTGCACACCTTGGCAGCCACCAGCGCATCGGCCAGCGGGCCGGCGGTCAGGGTGACCTGGGGCACATTCTTCATGCCGCTCTTGATATCGCTGGCAGACAGGCTCTTGAAATCACCGGCAAAAAGTTTCTCGCTCACCTCCACAGCGTGGTCGAACTCCTCGGCACCGTGCAGGTCGGTGATGATTTCGCGGGCAAGTGCCTTCTGGGCAATGCGCTGCTCGGGGTGTTCGTTATGGCGAGCCTCAATCTCCATGATTTCCTCGGGGCTGAGGAAGGTGAGTCGCTTGAGGTAGGTGATGACGCAGGCGTCATCGCTGTTGAGCAGGAACTGGTACAGCTCGTAGGAGGAAGTCTTCGTCTTGTCCAGCCAGAGGGCGTTGCCCTCGCTCTTGCCGAACTTGTTGCCCTGGGCATCCGTCACCAGCGGCATGGTGAGGGCATATACCTCATCGCCCGTGGTCTTGCGGATAAGCTCGATACCCGTGGTGATATTGCCCCACTGGTCGCTGCCGGCCACCTGCAGGTCCACACCGCGTGTCTCGTGCAGATGCTTGAAGTCAATGGCCTGGATGAGCATGTAAGAGAACTCGGCATAGGAGATACCGCTTTCCATCTGGCGGCGCACATGGTCCTTGGTGAGCATGTAACCCACGTTGATGTACTTGCCGTAGTCGCGGAAGAAGTCGATGACGTTCATTCCGTTAATCCAGTCGTAGTTGTTCACCACTTCGAAACCGAACACCTTCTCGACCTGGGCGCGCAGGGCATCGTAGTTGCGGAACACCTCCTCCTTCTGCTTCAGCTCGCGTTCCACCGTGCCGCGGGGGTCACCGATAAGACCGGTAGCCAGACCCACCAGCAGAATCGGGTGGTGGCCGTGTTCTTTCATGCGGCGGGTGATGAGGAAGCTGGAATAGTGCCCCAGGTGCAGGCTGTCGGCGGTCGGGTCGGTGCCGATATAGAAAGTGAGGCCGCCCTTGTTGAGCTTCTCAATGAGATCAGGGCTGGAAATCTGATTCACCAGCCCGCGCCATTCCAGTTCTTCGTAAAAAGTCATGCGTGGTGGGGGTTCTGCTGTTTGGAGCGCAGATGATACCACGCGCACGCGTGGGTGTCAATGCGAAAGGCAGCATGGCTGAGTTTCCCTACAGTGGGGCGAAACAAGCCATTTTTCACAATAAACCCCGAAAATCAGCGAGCCTCAGGCGAGCGAAACTCAGGAACCCGCGTCTGCGGGTGACAGCCGATAGCCCAGCGTGCAGCCTCAAAGAGGCGGAACGCTGGGTTACAAAAAATATCATCAGAACCCCGAAGCGTAGCGGAGAGGGTGGCAGGAGCCGATGCTTAGCCACACAACATCGATTTCTGCCACCCGCTGACGCGGGTTCCTATCACTTTTTATGTTTCTCCCAGCGTTCCGTCGCATACGCGACTACACGCTGGGCTATGGGCTGCCGCCCACTACGTGGGCTCTATCCACAGGCTTCCGTTGCTGTTTAACCGAGCAATAAAAAACCGGGCTGCTCCATCGGAGCAGCCCGGAACAATGCAAAACAAACCAAAATGGTAATGCTTAACCAATCTGGGCGCGGCCGCAGAGGCGGGCGCCTTCATCCATGGAAAGCGTACCGGTGGTGATGTCGCCCGTGATGTTGGACTGGGCGTTGAGGTGGCAGCGGTTGCTTTCGATGTTGCCTTCCACCTTGCCGTATACGTGCACCTCGCCGGCGTGGATATCGCCCTTGATGTTGGCCATCTCGCCGATGGTCACCTTACCGGTGTCGGACTCAATCTGGCCTTCGATGTGACCATCGATGTGCATGTCGTTCTGGAAGCGGATGGAACCGATAATCTCGATGCCGGCGGAGAGAACGTTTGTGGTGTTCGTGCTCATTGTTGTATAAGAGGTTCGGGGTTAAAGGGGGGATTACACCGTCATGATTTCCTTTTCCTTAGCGGCCACCAGGTCGCCCACGGTCTTCACGTACTTGTCGGTGAGCTTCTGCACCTTGTCTTCGGCGGTGCGCACACCGTCCTCGGTCAGGATGTTGTCGGCCTTCATCTTCTTGATGCTGTCCATGCCGCTCTTACGCACGCCACGGATACGCACGCGGGTCTCTTCGCCCAGACCGGACACATACTTGCAGAGCTCCTTGCGGCGCTCGCCGGTCAGCTCGGGGATGGGAAGACGCACGGAGCGGGCATCGATGATGGGGGAGATACCCAGACGGCTTTCGGCGATAGCCTTCTTGATGTCGTTGAGGGTACCGGGATCAAACGGCTGAATCAGGATGGAGCGGGCATCGGGCGTGGAAACCACGGCCAGGCTCTTGAGCTTCATGCTGGAGCCGTAGGAAGCCACGAAAATGTCCATATTGTCCACCAGGGAGGGAGAAGCCTTGCCGGTGCGCACGCCGGCAAAACCAGCCTGCATGTGCTCCACTGCTTCTTCCATTCCGGTCTCTACCTCGAGTAAGAGTGTCTCTTCGTCCATTGTTGTATTAGGTTGTATGTGTTATAAAATCTTGTCGTTCAGCTTCAGCCGATGATGGTACCGATCTTCTCACCCAGCAGGGCGCGGGTGATGTTGCCGGGCTGGTGCATATCGAACACCATGATGGGCTTGCCGTTGTCCTTGCACAGGGTGAAGGCGGTCTGATCCATCACCTTCAGGTTGCGGGAGATGCATTCCTCGTAGGAAATCTCATCGAAACGCGTGGCTGTGGGGTCGGTCTTGGGGTCGGCGGTGTATACACCGTCCACAGAGGTGGCCTTCATCACAACCTCAGCGTTGATTTCGCAGGCACGCAGGGCGGCGGCGGTATCGGTGCTGAAGAAGGGGTTACCCGTGCCGGCGGCGAACACGACCACCTCGCCGGAGCGCAGCTGGTGGCGGGCCTTGTTGCGCACATAGGGCTCGGCCACGTTCTTCATTTCGATGGCGCTCTGCACGTGGGCGGGCACACCGGCCTCCTGCACGGCGGAGCAAATGGAAAGAGCATTCATCACCGTGGCGAGCATGCCCACATAGTCAGCCGTGGGGCGGTCCATGCCGCGCACGCTGGCCTTGGCACCGCGCCAGATATTGCCGCCGCCTACCACGATGGCAATCTGCAGGTCACCCTTCTGCTGAGCTTCGGCGATTTCACGGGCGATACGAGCCACAATCTCCGGCGAGATATTGTCCCGGCTGCCGGGGGCACGCAGGGCTTCACCGCTCAATTTCAGAAGGATACGCTTATACGGAGGCTGTGTCTGTTCGCTCATGATTCCTTAATAGGTTCAGTTCCCAATAACTCTGCCACTTTTAGCACCAAAAAGCGAGCTTAAAATGCGCCAGTTAACAAAAAAATCACGCTGGTGAAAACGCTCATGCGCAGGTGCATCATTCGCGGCATCTGCCGAACCGCCATGCCACAGTAAACGCATAAGCTGCCAGCACCAGCAGGCAGACATGCCCCGGCATCCATCCCCACACCGCCCCCTCGGTCTGCGTATTCTCGGAAAACAAAATGCGGTGCCAGCAGCACCCGCTGCGCTGCCCCCAGAGCAAGGAAGCATGGCACCCCACCAGCACCAGCTCATAAGCCAGCAGCGGGCCGTACACCCACATGTCGCGGCGGGGATTCCTGAAGCTCCACGCCCGGTACAGGAAGGCTATGCACCACACGGGGGCACCGAGTATCGCGAGGTCGATACTTTCCCACGCATGGGTTCCGTTGCAATCCTGCTCGCCCATAAGCGGCAGAAAGCAGAAAAACGCCAGAGTGAGCAACGCTGCCGTATTCAGCTCCGCGCTTTTCACCGCCAAATCATGGCGGGCTTTCTCACACCTCCACATCACCGGCCGCCTCTCTACGATAACTCCACAGCTGATAAACAGCCGTTCCCATGAATCCTGCACTCACGGCAGACAAAAACGCCAGCATCACCCACGAGGACGGCGGTACACCGAGACTCATCACCGATTTTTCCGGATTCTCCGGGTTCACAAACACCGTCACACGGCGGGTCTCTATGGCCTTCTCAAACATCTGGCGAGTGAAATATTGCCCCCGTCCCGTCACCGTATACGTCTCCCCCTGATAATCAATAGCTACTTCAAGATGTTTATCCTTGTAGCCATTGCGATAGCTCTCCACATACCCCTCCACCTGAATTCCCGAATCTGCCTGCAGTGAGTGATAAATCCCCCGCCCCGTAATGAACGCAAAAGCACCCCAGGCCAGCGCAAAAACGGCAAATACACCGAAGCGGCTTCGTACACCGCTGCGGTCCTGCTGCCTGGTGTAGGCGTTGTTATCCAGCCATTCCATATCTCAATAAGCTCTCACTCAGCGGCGGTGTTTGTGGTGCTTCTTGTGTTTATGGTGCTTATGATGATGGTGGTGATGGTGGTGACAATCATCGCAATCATCATCAGCCTCGGCCAGCAGCCAGATAACGCCGGCAACGCCCGCAACAATGACGGCATTCTCCGCCACGGTGACCGGCAAATCCACCAGCAGCCAGTTAAAGGGAACAGCCGCATACAGCCACCCAGAGTTCGGCGATTCGTAAGAATAAGCCACCATATGCTCATCTGCCTTCTTCACGACGGGAATCCGGCGACTCAGCATCTTCACTTCGTCAGCATTGGCAACCTCCTGCATGCTGAAAAGTTCATCAGGTTTCTTCCCCTGACCTGTAAGATAGCGGGCATACTCCTCCGAAATGCGGTACATACCCATGCCCCGGGGCTCCAGCGAAGCTTCTGCCGGGGACTCCTGGTCAAAGACCGAATACTGCAGTTTTACAGGATGCCCGTAGCGGTAACGCGGCAGCTCGATGTAGTAATTCGAACCATTCTGGTACACCACAGGATTGGTCGAAACATTCAAATCTGCGGCATTTGCCCTGGCTTCATATCGGGTGTTGTCGATAAGCCGCCCCGTGGAATTGAAATAGCAACTATTCAACATCACCGGCAGGCACAGAATGGCCCCTATAGTTTTAGTAAGACTCCGCATACACCCAGTATAACAGATACCAGCGCCGAATCAACGCATTTCCGCCAAAAACCAGCTTGATTACAGAAGAAAATGGCGTAAAATGGTTTCCATGAATCCATCTCCCTCTCTCCTGCTGCTGTGCGGTGTTCTCCTGAGCTCATGCATGGTGAGCCACCGGCGGCTGTATGAACATGCCATGGTATGCGATGCAGTGGAAGTACCGCAGCCACGAGCCTACCTGCGCAGCGGCGGAAAATGCTATGTGCAGGGGCAGCGCGTGCAGCTACGCTATGTGCGCCCGGATTCATGGATCTGTTTCAGCGAAGCCATTGTTAGTCCTTCGAAATGGAAGCTGAGCATTGTCCCCGGCAGCCGGGGCGAAACAGTTTACCGGGAGGTGGTGGTAACCCCTGTCACGCTCTATGAGGGCGAAGATGACCACCCCGTGCTCTATCGCTCCGGCGAAATCGAGTTCAAGGAAGGCAGCATCTGGCAGGACGAAGCACCGGCCAGGGCCACGCAGCACACAGCCAAGTATGGTTGCATCGGCACGGCAGGTGACAACTCCTCCGCATTCGATGATGACCAGGCATCCCGCCGCATGACCTGGCGCGGGGTCTATGCCCTGCCCGCCGCAGCAGTAGCGCTGCCGGTGGATGCAGCCGTCACCCTGGGGAGCAACCTCGTCATCGTCCCCGCCGCCGGGCTGGTATCACTCATCTGCCTGCCTGTCACCCTTCCGCAGCAGCAGGCGGCGCAGCCCATTCCCCCGCCACCACCTCCACCAGAAACGAAGTAAGCCGCAGAGACTATTTCGAAGTCTTGGGGAACAAGGAATCCAGCTCTTTCATCCAATCGGTTGCCATTTTCTGAATCTCCTTGCGGGAGAGCCGGACCTCTTCATCCCCGGGCAGGCCGTTTCCGAGCGCGCCGTCCGGGGCACCGTTCACCATATTGCCGAGCAGCGTGACCAGTTCGTTGCGTGTACAACCCGCGCAGGCTTTGTACACCACTTTCTTCATTCCGGTGTCCAGCGCGGTCTTTTTCACCCGACTGAGCACAAAGAGACGCGCCGCAAGCAAACGCTGACAATGCCGGTGCATCTCCCGCACCTCGGCATCTTTCACGCCATCAGCGAGCGACGTCTGGTACCGGCTCACCGTCAGCGTTATCAGGCGGAACAAAGCGGCCGCATCCAACCCGGAATCTCCAATGGGGGCAGATTCCTTCTCAACGGAGCGTATGTAGGCTTTGTAAATGGCAGCAAACTTATCTCCATGCTGCCGGGCAACCCCGGCCAGATGCTTTTTGCTGCTCAGCGGTGATATTTCATCCGATATCAGCAGAGTGCCCATCCAACGCGGTTTGCGGCTCGCTGCAGCAGCCTTCGGAGTGGGATAATTCTTCAGCTTCAGGTATTCGAGCAGTATTTCGTGGCTTAAGGCACTCGTGTCTGCGATGTACACCTCCGGATTCACAGCAAAAACCGGCACAATAGCCAGATCTGTCAGTTCTTCCGCCGAATACCAATCACCTGCGCTAGCAGAAAACAATCCTGCGAAACATACACAACAACTCATCAGAAAGCGCCGGAACATGAAAGCAATATAACAAAATAAACATCAATGTCCAGCGCTATCATCCAGCCATTCCAGGCCTTAATCTCCACCCATCATCAGGAATTCCTGCCGACCGACACAGCGTTCCTCACCTCCGTGCACCGGGGTGAACCAGATTTCCCACTCAGTGGCATAAACCTCATTCAGCCCTCCACTGCGGACCCGCAGGTTATGCCACATCATGGCACGTCCCAGGGTATCCAGCGAACGAGCCCGCGAAACATGACCGGAATGCCGCACAGGCTTCCCGGTAGACAGTTCGCGGGCCCGCAGTTCGACCACGCCATCCGGGTACGACGGCGGCAGCACCACCAGGGCACGGTACACTCCGGATTCCCAGGCGCTCCACAGGCAGAGGAAGGGCTCCTGCGGCAACGGCGGCAGCAGAGCATCCAATCCGGCGCGGGTCGGATTCGCCGCAAGCGGCTCCAGACTTTTATCCAGCAGACGAAGCGGCCCGGCCACCTGCTCCTCTGCAGGCAACCAGTCATTATATATGTAATCCCGGTTCAGCACAACCGACCACCCCGAGTGCAGAGGCAGCTGCCACGGCTCAGATTTCTTTTCATCGGGCTCCGGGAGTTGACGCTTAGGCCGCAGGTGGGTTCTGATCATCGCCGCCACATCTGACTTACCCAGAATAAGAGACTGCGGTTCGTCCTCATGCGCCAGCAGCACCGCATCATGCCCGAGGCACAGCACCTGCGCATCAAAACGCGGGTCTGTTGCCTCCGCATACAGGCAGCGCAACACATATTCCCGCAGAATCTCCGGGGCCTCACGGGTCAATTTTTCCAGATTCGGCAGCATCGGCATCTGCACCAGCACCTCCACAGGCGGACGGCCAGGGCGCAGACGCAGCAACTCATCAACATGCTCAGACACAGGCTGCACATCCCCCACCCAGGGCCGCAGACCACGGGGAGCCACATACTCCCGCCCCTCCGGCAATGTTACTCCCAGCATATACAAATCCGTACGAAATACCAGCGACAGCACAGCCACGCATCCGACCCAACACACCATGCCAGCACCCAGCACACATGCCCAGCACCTCAGCAGATGACGCCACTCCCGCCGCATACAGCAAAGCACCGTCATCACCCAGGGCCACAGAGCCACCATAAGCCACAGTCCGAGCAGCATGAATCCCAATCCCATCAACACCCACTTCACCACCTCCAGCCCTACTCCCGCGCCACCGGTCCAGGATTCATACAGGGCTCCAGCACCCAGCATCAGGGACCAGGCAAGCCCCAGGCCGAATGTGAGCAACGGGAACTTCCAGCAGCTCCACATAAACTGCCGGAGACGAATCATCCATGGTCTCTGACTCCACCTATCTGCCATGCAGAACACTATACCAGATTCTCTTACCGAAAATCAACAATTATATAGCAGTATCTGCCAGATACCGGAGGCCAGCTCATTTACCCGAGGCAGGAGCCTTCTTCATCAGGAAATTCCTTACTGCGGTAAGCTGCATTTCCTCGGCATATTGCATAGCAAGAGCCAAATCCCCCGTGCCGCGCACCACATGGTTGAGCATGGTGTAATTGCGGGCTTCCACCGCTGCGCGGATACCTGCATCCAGGCTCATCATGGGATTAAGGGCCATGAGCTCCATCGCCCGCCCCGGCTGATTTGCCTCCACAGCCTGCACCAGCGCTACAGATTTCTGCTGAGGATTATGCTGCACGTAGGTGTACACGCCGTATATGGCACCGGCAAAGCAGAGCATGTTCAGAAACGCGACCAGCGCACCGCTGCCTTCGATAGGCTCGCGGGTGGAGGAACGGATGGCATCCCACACCATCTTCTGCAGGAAACTGATACCCAGCAGCGAGGCCAGCAAGCCCAGGATACCGGATTTCTGACCTTCCTTGCCAGTTCCCCGCAGGATGGTGAGCAACAGACCGATAAGCAGCAGAATGGAGCAGAGCTGGTAAAGCATATCTGCCACCAGACGCGTGATGCCCGCCATCAGCACAACGAACCACCCGCGCTCAGGGTTGCAGCGGCGTGCCATCACCAGCGCATACAGCATCGGCCCGCCCACCATGCAGCCGGCCACCCACAGGCGTGATTCGAGATACGGCAGCATATCATCGCCGCGGTAGCCCATGTAGAGCAGCCAGGCAAGCCCCGCCCAGCATACCAGCGACACAGGCGCCGAAAGGTAGATATCCCCCAGGCCATTGTGCAGTTTCACCTTGTTTGCGGTGCAGACGAACAGGCCAATGATGCCCAGCACAGTCAGATTACCCGCAGCCACCCAGACCTGACGGTAAAAATCATGCTGCACCACCTCCGGCAGGGGCGTAGCTTCCACTGCTGCCCACGCAGGACAGCACAGACCCAGCAGCAACACAAGAAGCAAACGGATATTCATGGCCGTATCAGAAAATAATCGTTAGGCGAGTATAATCATGACCTTACCCTACGTCAAGGAATGAGCTTGCCATGCCCGCAAATCATGCTAGAATACGCAGGAAATGACGGAGTTCCCTATTACTGCTGGCACTACTTCATACAGCCTCTACCTGTATGACGACGATGCTACACTGCTGGGAGAGTTCGAAAGCATCGATGCTCTGCACACCGAGCTGGAATCAACGGCAGCTACGCTGCAACAGAAAGAGGAAAGCGACGGCTGGCTGTGCGCCAGCAAATACGCAGATAAAATACTACCCGATACCGATGCTCTGGTGCTGAGCCCCGCAATTCTGCAGAATCTGGCGGCGGCAGATCTGGCAATGGAATATGATTACTGCCCGGGCAATTTCCGAGAGTCCCGCAGGCGGAATCTCATGAGCTTCTTCCTGCTCACCTTTCCACAGGGGCACGAGCCACTGCCGGACGACTTCAGCGGAGATTGGTTCTTCCCGGGGAAGCACCGCGGGCAGCGTTTCATTCTCACGCCCGACCAGGATACGCTGGAGGACTACATCTGCCACCTGTCGGAAACAGGATTCAGCACTCCCCTGCTCCGCATTGATTATTTCTCTACCGGCTCAACCATCTGGTGGCTCACCGGCAGAGAAACCATCCGCGCAATGGCTCAGATGGGCGCCACGCTGGAGCTGCGCATCCACCCCGCCATGCTCGTGGCGGAGGAGGACAGCATCCGCCCGATGGTAAGCAGCGTGCTGCGCAGCAAGGTGTGGCGCACCAGATTGATTCCGCCCGATGCTCAGGCCTGATGCGGCGCGAGTCCTACCTTGCGCTCCATGACGATGAGGAAATCGCGGGCGGCATGTTCGGCAGGGAAATTACTGCCGGGCAGCACACAGCTGAGCACCCGCCAGCCCTGGCGGGCATAGGTATTGAGCGCCTGTTCCAAGGCATTGGCACAGAAATTCTCGCCGAAACAGGAATCCAAGCGGTCGAGCACCTTGTATTCGCTGCGGTGCGGTTTCAACCGGGTGGGCATGGGGCCGGTGGTGAGCGGGACAGCTGCAGATTTGGCAGCGGGCGTCTCCGGATTCTGCATACGCTTGAACATGGAGAGCAGCGGGCTCTTCTTGCGAGGCTTGCGACTGGCCGCCAGAGCGTCAGCCACTGTCATGGTAAGGCGGGTGCGGGCATCTGCCAGCATCGTGCTGCCCGTCACACCGCTCATAGCCATAATATCCTTGAGCAGCAGCGGCTCAGGGCTCCAGGTATTGGTATCGGAATCGAGTATATAGTAGGTTTTCATAAGGTCTGCAGGGGTTATTGCAACTGCATTATCATCTCCCCTGCCCGTTTCTGCAAGAATGGAGTATAACTATTTGACGGCACTCACTGCGACAACTCTGCATTCCGCTACACAAAAAGGCCGGGGATTTCTCCCCGGCCTGGTATATAGACTGTTTTTTCGCTGATTACAGCTCGCACTGGGCGAGGGTATCGCAGCAGCAGCAGAAGTTGCGGTCGCCGTAGGTGTTGTCCACGCGGGAGCAGCCGGGCCAGAACTTGTGCAGCAGCTGGCCGGAGCCGGGGTAGGCAGCCTCGCGGCGGGTGTAGGGGTGGGTCCACTCGTCTGCCGTGACGGCCAGAGCGGTGTGCGGGGCGTTCACCATCACGTTGTCATCGGCGGACACCTTACCTTCGGCCACGGCGGTCATTTCGCCGTGGATGCCGATCATGGCCTCGATGAAGCGGTCGAGCTCAGCCTTGCTTTCGGACTCGGTGGGCTCCACCATGAGGGTATCGTGCACGGGGAAGCTCATGGTGGGGGCGTGGAAGCCGTAGTCCATGAGGCGCTTGGCCATGTCGTCCACGGAGAGGTGGCTCTTGCCGAGCATGATGGTGGTATCGAGGATGCACTCGTGGGCCACCAGACCGCCCTCGCCCGAGTACAGGGTCGGGAAGTAGTTCTCCAGACGCTTGGCGATGTAGTTGGCGTTGAGGATAGCCATCTGGGCGGAGAGCTTGAGGCCCTCGTGGCCCATCATGGCCAGCCACATCCAGGTGATGGGGCAGAGAGCGGCGGAGCCGTACTCGGCAGAGGAGACGGCAGCGGTCTTCTGCTCCTCGCCGGAGATGCAGTGGTCCGGCAGGTAGGGGGTGAGGTGCTCGGCGCAGCAGATGGGACCCACACCGGGGCCGCCGCCGCCGTGGGGCATGGCGAAGGACTTGTGCAGGTTCAGGTGGCACACGTCGGCTCCGATGGTGCCGGGGTTGGTGAGGCCGATCTGGGCGTTCATGTTGGCGCCGTCCATGTAGACCTGACCACCGTTCTCGTGGATGATGCGGCAGAGGTCGGCCACGCCGCTCTCGTACACACCGTGGGTGGAGGGATAGGTCACCATGAGGGCAGCGAGGTTGTCGCGGTACTTCTCAGCCTGGGCCTTGAGGTCCTCGGCGTCGATGTTGCCCTTTTCATCGCACTTCACGGGCACTACCTCGAAGCCGGCCATGGCGGCGGAAGCGGGGTTGGTGCCGTGGGCGGAGTTGGGGATGAGGCACACGTTGCGGTGGCCCTGGCCCTGTGCCACCTGGTAGCGGTGGATGGTAAGCAGGCCGGCGAACTCACCGGCAGCGCCGCTGTTGGGCTGCAGGGAAACGCCGTGGAAACCGGTGACGGTGGCGAGCCACTGCTTGAGCTGCTCGAGCATGGCGCGCATGCCCTGGCACTGGTCCTTGGGAGCGAAGGGATGCAGCGTGGCTACCTCCGGCCAGGTGATGGGCATCATGATGGCGGCGCAGTTGGCCTTCATGGTGCAGGAACCCAGCGGAATCATGGCCTCGTTCAGGGCGAGGTCCTTGGCCTCCAGGCGGTGGATGTAGCGCATCATCTCGGTCTCGGAGTGGAAGAGATTGAAGCACTTCTCGGCGCAGAAGGGAGTGGTGCGGGTGAAGGCGGAGTCCCAGGTGGGGCCTTCGGGCATGCACTTGCAGCAGGGCTTCTCCATGCCGAGTGCCACGCACAGGGCCTTCACATCGCAGCTGGTGGTGGTTTCGTCGAAGGATACGGAGATGGTGTCGGCATCCACCAGGCGGATGTTGTAACCGGCCTCGAGGGCGGCGGCCACAAGCTCGGCAGCCTTGCCGGGGCAGCTCACCTGCACGGTGTCGAAGTAGTTGGCCACGGGCAGCGTGTAACCGGCCTTGGCAGCGGCAGCGGCAAAACCGGCAGCCAGCTTGTGGGCGGTGAGGGCCACCTGCTTCAGGCCCTCGGGGCCCTGGTACATGGCGTAGAAGGTACTGAGCAGAGCGGTGAGCACCTGGGCGGTGCAGATGTTGGAGGTAGCCTTCTCGCGGCGGATGTGCTGCTCGCGGGTCTGGAGGGCCAGACGGTAGGCGGGCTTGCCGTCCTTATCCACGGAGAGACCGATGTAGCGGCCGGGGAGCTTGCGCTTCAGCGCATCGGTGCAGGCCATGTAGGCAGCGGCGGGGCCACCGTAGCCCATGGGGATACCGAAACGCTGGGTGGTGCCCACGCACACATCGGCGCCGAAGGAGCCGGGGTCCTTGAGCACGGTGAGGGCCAGCAGGTCAGCAGCCACCACGCAGAGCACCTTGGCGGCGTGGCACTTGGCGAAGAACTCGCTGTAGTCCTCTACGCTGCCGGCGTTGTCCGGATACTGCACGAGCACACCGGCGAGGGTCGGGATGGAGGCGGGGTCGAAGCTCTTCCAGTCGCCCACCACGAGCTTCACGCCCGTGGTCTCGCAACGGGTGCGGATGACATCGATGGTCTGCGGGAAGCAGGTGTCGGCCACGAAGAAGGTGTCGCTCTTGCGCTTGGAGTCGATGCAGAGATGCACGGCCTCGGCGGCGGCGGTACCTTCATCGAGCATGGAGGCATTGGCCACAGGCAGGCCGGTGAGACCGGCAATCATGGTCTGGTAGTTCATGAGCATCTCCAGACGCCCCTGGGCGATTTCGGGCTGGTAGGGAGTGTAGGCGGTGTACCAACCCGGGTTCTCGTACACATTGCGCTGGATGACGGCAGGCATGTAGGTGCCGTAGTAGCCCTGGCCGATGAGGCTGTGTACGGGCTTGTTGGCGGAAAGCACCGCGCGCAGGGCATCCAGAGCCTCCTGCTCAGCCATGGGGGCGGGCAGGTCGAGCGGAGCCTTCAGGCGGATATCGGCCGGCACGATGGTGTCGGTCATTTCATCGAGGCTGTTGAAGCCGATGACCTTGAGCATCTCCTGCATCTCGGCACCGGTGGAACCCAGGTGGCGGGGTGCAAAGGGAGTCTGTGCAGTAATCATAGTAACGATGTATGATAAAGTTTGAATAAATAGAAAAGGCCGCATTCCCGGGGAAGGAATGCGGCCGGGAGAATCTTTACTTGCAGAACTCCTCGTAAGCGGCGGCGTCCATGAGCTCGTCCAGCTCGGAGGGGTCGCTGAGCTTGATCTTGCAGATCCAGCCGGCGCCGGTGGCGTCGCTGTTCACGGTGCCGGGTTCGGCGTCGAGCGTCTCGTTCACCTCTACCACCTCACCTGAAACGGGGGTGTACACATCGGAAGCGGCCTTCACAGACTCCACAACGGCGATGCTGTCTTCCTTGGAGAAGGTGTCGCCCACGGAGGGAAGGTCAACGTACACCACGTCGCCGAGTTCGGACTGGGCGTGGTCGGTGATGCCGAGGGTCACGATGCCGTCTACGATGGGGCTGATCCACTCGTGCTCGGAGGAGTACTTGTATTCTACGGGATTGCTCATGATATTATGATGGGGGGATGGGGTTACTTTTTAAGGAAGGGTTTCTTGACGATGATGGCGGGAACGGCCTTGTTGCGAACGATGATGTTCACCTCGGTGCCGACCTTGCCGAGAGCGGTGGGAACATAGGCCATGCCGATGCCCTTGCCCAGGGAGGGGGAGAGAACGCCGCTGCAGAGCTCGCCCAGGGGCGTGCCGTCGGGCAGCTGCACTTCGTAGCCGTGGCGGGGGGGTGCACCCTTGCCGGTGTATTCGATAGCCACCAGGGCGGTGGGGCGACCCTCGGCCTTCTGGGCGCGGAGCACATCTACGCCGATGAAGTCCTTGGTGAGGTCGCAGCACCAGGAGAGGCCGGCCTCAAGCGGGGTCTTCTCGGGGGAAAGGTCGCTGCCGTTCAGGGAGTAGCACATTTCGAGGCGCAGGCTGTCGCGGGCACCCAGGCCGCAGGGCTTGGCGCCGCACTCCATCACCTTCTCGAACCACTTCACACCCTTGTCTGCGGGGCAGAAGAACTCGTAGCCGTTTTCGCCGGTGTAGCCGGTGCGGCAGACCACCAGAGCATCGCCCTCGCACTCGAACATGAGGATGCCGTTGCGCACGGGCAGCTCCACGCCGGGGCAGAGCTTGGCGAATACTTCCTCACAGGCGGGACCCTGCACGGCCAGACCCACGTAGTCGGCGCTCTTGTTCACCAGGGAGATACCCTCGGGCTTGTGAGCGGTGAGCCAGGCGTAGTCCTCGTCAATCATGGAGGCATTCACCACCACGAAGAAGTCGTCCTTGGCCACCTGGTAAATGATAAGGTCATCGATGACGCCGCCCTTTTCATTGAGCATCATGGAGTACTGACCCATGCCGTCCACCAGTTTGTTAAGGTTGTTGGTGAACATGGAGTTGAGCCACTCTGTGGCGCCTTCCCCGCTGACGAGGAACTGGCCCATGTGGGAGATATCGAACACACCGCAGGCGCTGCGCACGGTGTTGTGCTCATCAATAATACCTGTATACTGCACAGGCATGTTCCACCCGGCGAAGGGTACCATCTTGGCTCCGAGCTCCACGTGCTTGTCGCACAGAGGAGTGCTCTTGATTGTATCGGCGTTCATTGCGGGCATTCTACTCTCCGTAAAATACCACGTCAAGCATCTATCACGGCTCGCAACGCCACGCATACACAAATATCTGTCATGCACACGCACGAGGGCGCAACTGTGTGACAATTTTGACAGATTGGCGAATTTTCTTGTCTTTTTCGCCACGACATGGTAGAAAGGTGCAACTCTATATGGACACTACATACTACGTCATTTATGGCATGCTTCTGCTGCTGTCGGTCTTCGGTCTGGTAGTAGGCGTGAGCAATGACGCCTGTAACTTCCTCAACTCCTCCATCGGCAGCCGCGCAGGCACCTACACCGGCGCCGTGGCCGTGGCCGCAGTGGGCGTGCTGCTGGGTGCATCGTTCTCCAGCGGCATGATGGAGATTGCCCGCAGCGGCGTCTTCATCCCCAGCATGTTCACCTTCCACGAGGTGATGATTCTCTTCCTGGCCGTGATGGTGGCTAATGTGATTCTGCTGGATATCTTCAACACGCTCGGGTTGCCGACCTCGACCACAGTGTCGCTGGTCTTTGCCTTGCTGGGCTCTGCCCTGGGCATGGCCTACTTCAGCATAGGCGACGGTCCCGGTTCTCTGGCCGATTACATCAACACGGATAAGGTATTCTTCATCGTCTCCGGTATCTTCTGCTCTGTGGCCATTGCCTTCACCGTGGGTACCTTTGTGATGTGGTTCGCCCGCCTGCTCTACACCTTCCACTACCAGCGCATGTACCGCGTCATCGGCCCGCTGTGGTGCGGTTTCGCCTTCACGGCCATTTCCTACTTTGCCGTGTTCAAGGGTCTGAAGACCAGCCCCGTGATGAAGGGGCCGTTCATGGATATGGTGGATGCCAATATCGGCATCGCCGTCGTGATTGCCTTTGTAGCCTGGACCATTATTGCCGCCATCCTGCAGTATGGGCTCAAGATTAACACCCTGCGCATCACCGTACTGGCCGGCACGGGCGCCCTCGCCCTGGCTTTCGCAGGCAACGACCTGGTGAACTTCATCGGCGTATTCATGGCCTCCCAGACCTCCATGGAACTGGCTGAAGCCCACCTTGCCACCGGTGGCGACCTGTCCACGCTCAAGATGAGCGGCCTGGCCGATGTGCAGCAGCAGGTGAACATGCTCTGGCTCGTGGCCGCCGGCCTCGTGATGGTGACCACCCTGTTCTTCTCCAAGAAAGCCCGCAAGGTGACGGAAACCGAGCTCAAGCTCTCCTCTGCCAACACCGGCAAGGAGCGCTTCGGCTCCTGCAGCGCAGCCCGTACCATGGTGCGCTACACGCTCAACACCAAGCGATTCTTCGAGCGTGTGACTCCCATGCGCATTCAGAACTTCATCAGCAAGCGCTTTGCCCCGCTGGCCCCCGAGGAAGAAACGGGCGCTATCTATGACCTGGTGCGAGGTTCCGTGAACCTCACCGTGTCTGCCCTGCTCATCTCCGTGGCCACGGAAATGAAGCTGCCGCTCTCCACCACCTATGTGACCTTCATGGTGGCCATGGGTTCCTCCCTGGCCGACCGCGCCTGGGGCCGCGACAGCGCCGTGTACCGCATCACGGGCGTGCTCACCGTTATCGGCGGCTGGCTTCTCACCGCACTGGCTGCCAGTCTTGCAGCCTTCATCGTGGCGGTGGTCATGGCCTACGGTGGTTTCTGGGGCATGGTGACCATGCTGGTCATCGCCGGTGCCCTGCTCATCAAGTCCACCTTCTTCACCAACAGCGCCAAGGAGGAAATCCGCCTCATCAACATGCGCAGCGATGCCGCCGTGAAGGACTTCGGCAAGGCTGCCAGCGGACGTCTGGGTCGCATGGTAGGCATCTACAACGCCATGGTGAAGGCTCTCATCAGCGAGGACCGCGACAGCCTGAAGCGCCTGCGTAAGAAGGGCCGCACCCTGAAGCGCGACCTGGAAGTGCTGCGAGAGAACGAAGTGCTGCCCACCCTGCGCACCCTGCCCAAGGAACTCGCAGACCGCGGCCAGCTTGTCTTCCGCATCACTGAAATCTCCCTGAATACCTGTGAGCGTCTGGTCACTCTTGTCAAGGCCAGCTACAACCACATTGACAACAACCACCAGGGTCTCAGCAAGGAACAGGGCGATGACCTGCTCGCCCTCACCAACAAGATTGGGCGTTTCTACCCGAACCTGACCGATATGCTCAAGGAAGGTAACTTCAAGGGCATCGATGCCCTGCTCGAAGACCGCGACCAGCTCAGCGAGGACTTTGCCGACTGCATCACCCGCCACCTGATGCACAGCACGGCCGACGAAAGCGGCATGCGCAACGGCATCCTCTACCTCACCCTGCTCAACGAGACACGTGCCATGATCAGCCACGCCTTCGCCCTCATTGAGCGAGTCAAGGAGCTGTACGAGGATTAATCTGCAATTCTACTTGTTTTTCAGACCGGCGCACTCAGGTGCGCCGGTTTTTTATTCTCCCCACAGCGCAAACCGCCCGAATATACTTGACATTCCCCACCTGCAAGTCTAAGATTGAGACACTATGAGTGAGGAGACAAACTGCAACGTCATCTGCCTGAAATGGGGTACCCGTTATCCGGCATCCTATACGAATACCCTCTACCGTGCGGTGAAGAAACACCTGCACCGCCCTTTCCGCTTCGTTTGTGTCACCGATGACCCTACAGGGCTCGATGAAGGCATCGACATTCAACCGTTCCCTGAGAATCCCGGCATCAAACCACCTTCTAACTGGCCTGATATTTATGTAAAGCTCCTGCTGTTCCAAGATGGCTTTGCCAACCTGAAGGGACCGACTCTCTTCATGGATGTAGACGTAGTTATCATGGATGACATCGACTGTTTCTTTGACTACAAGCCGGGCGAAAACTGTATCATCCACAACTGGATTGAATGGCACAAGACCCTTTTCCGCAAGCGCCCTGCCATTGGCAACTCCTCCATCTTCCGTTTTGAAGCCGGCAAGTCAAATTACATCTACGAAAAGTTCATGAGCGATATTGAGTGGGCCCGAGACCGCTCCGTATTCCCCACAGAACAGGCATTCCTCACCTATGCGATGAAAGATGTGAACTGGTGGCCCGAAGAATGGGTTCGCAGCTTCAAACGCTACTGCCGACCGATGTTCCCGTTCAATCTGTTCATTGCCCCCAAACCACCTAAGACCCGTATCCTCGTATTCCACGGAGCCCCGGACCCTGACCAAGCAGTTGCAGGATTCGATAACGGCAAGCTTCACCACAAGACATTGCCCGCACCGTGGATTGAAGACTACTGGAAGCTTCAATAATATTAACTCAACGAGTAGACAATGATGCATGCGGCAATGTGAAAAAAAAGATTTCACGTTGCCGCGTGCTCTTTCAAGCGACGAAATAAAGCCTCCCTGTGCCTCTTTCACACCAGAAGCAGCGTTTACCGCTCTTCCGGAATCTCTTTAACATCTGATTATCCTCGTGAGCATGCACATACTTTTAGCTTATTCCACCCGGCATTGGATGCCCTCCGGAGAAGGAGCAAACCACTTATCAGCATCATCTGCCGCCACACTGGCCAAAACGCTGTATAATCTACTGTCAAATTATGGCGAAGTGGAATATGTAGATGGAGTAAAGCCACCAAAAGAGTTAAAGCGAACGCGCTATGATTTAATGGTAGGCATACAGGGGAGTATTACTCCCCTCTCAACCATAGCAAAGTTTGATAAAAAGGTGCTATTTGCTGTCAATATGCATCCTGCTGCGCGCAATCAGATATTGAAACAATTCAATGACACATACTCCGTGTGCAGCACCCGGCACGTTGAACGCAACTCTGTTCATCTGAGACAGATGGATGACATCGAGCAAGCAGATGCTGTATTACTGGTAGGCAATGCCACCATCGCTCACAGCTTTATGCGATTTGGCACGCCTCTCCCTCAGCTTCGCCGGTTCAATTATACTAGCGCATTACCTGTAAGGGAGCGCCCGAAAGAGGCGGTGAACACACCGCCCCGTTTGTTGTATGTAGCAACTGAAATGTGCTTACGCAAGGGCTTTGATATACTGGCCGATATGTTGCAAGGGGTTCAGGATTTACCCTTCACATGCGGCATTGTGGGAGGTTCAGGTGACGCGGATTACCGCGAACGTCTGCAATCTTTAAAAGACAAGCTAGGCAACAAATTAACTATACATGGTTGGGTGGATTCATGCTCCCCGGAATATCTGGAGATACTTCGCAGCTACGATGTTGTGTTATTCCCCTCATTGGAAGAAGGTCAAGCCGGAAGTGTTCTCGACGCCATGTCCCAGGGATTAATCCCTCTTATCACTCGTGAAACAGGAGTAGACTTCTCTCCTCTGGGCTTCTTGTCACCCATCCTGGGAAGCCGCCAGAACACAGAATTATTGAGGACCTTGCTCAATCTTGATGCCCATTCATTACTCAAGCTACACCGCCAGACCCTGGATTGGTATAGGCTTAACCACTTGAACTGGCAAGAAGGCTTGCAACGAGCCGTAGACGCACTGATTCATTCAGGAACCCCATGGCCTGCTGAGGAAAGCTATACCAGCGGCGACAATCCTGCCATGAATTATTGGATGTATGAAATGGTGGACAAATTAGAGCAAGCCCCCGAATTATCAGCAGTGGCAATACAGGGAGATGCACCAGCGGCGCGCATACGTTGGGAACTGGTGGACAAATTACCGGAGAATTGCGTTATCATGAAACGAAACAATCTGTGCGGGCCGTACCTGCTCGGAACACCGGATGAAAAAGGAACCGATATTTTGTCCATGACAGCAATCAGAGCAGAGTCTACTACAAGATGCTCGTGGGGAACCTGGTTGTTACGTATTCTGTCGTGCATTCATCCGTCCAAGCAAAAGCGTAAGATGTGCTACAATGCATGGCGTCTGCAACAGTGAGTTCTCTCAGGCCACCATTTCAATATTTTCATGCGGCTATAACGCGACCTTTACGCATTCATTTGTGTTCCATAATGCAAACGAACCGCATTTCTCGCTTTGCGTCTAACGGCATAAAGAAAACTCACTTCAATGAATATTTGTAAATAGGTATGCGAAAAAGGCGCACACTTGCCTCTCCCTTTTCATTTTTCTTAATATAAAAAATACGGAACTTCCGTAATAAATCGCTGAATGTCAGGTTGCGTATGCTCAACTTTATTTTACGGAACACTTCCTTCAAGAGTTTACGCTGAACAGCATCCTTTAAATCACTATCAATAGCTTTATAACAGAAGGCTATTTTCAAAATGCCCGGTTCTAGCAGTTCACTAGAACGACTATTCAGTTCCACCCCCTGCTCATTATGCAAATAAAGCAGTGAAACCTCAGCTTGTGGATTCATCTTCCTCAAAAATGCACAAGCCTGCGTCAGCTCAGAATCCTGTATAGCCTGTTCAGTAACAGGGTAGTCAATCCAGACAAACAAGATGCGCTGACTTCTCTTACACAATTCATACAAACGGGCTATGCGGCGCGCATACTTATCTTGCACACGCTTGAAATCACGAGCGAAGTCTTTCGCCTCCGCCAGAAAATCATGCACAAAATTAATATCAGTCAGTCTATTACGATAGATGGCTTTCAACTTATACTCACCATTCATCTCACCAACATATTCCATTTCTGACAACTCGAGCCAGTTTTTAAAACCCTCGACCATCATCATACTGCGGCTAAGTATAGTCCCCCCTGACACCCAGTCAAAAGGCAATGAGCGATACCGCAAGCCTGCATCTTTCAGCGAATTTGCACATAAACAAGCGGTCCCTAATGGTATAACCAAATCATACCGTTGTCCAAATACACTTTGCTCTATCTCTGTAGACTTCATATCTTTTTTTCCAAGAGCGACCGAACTACTCTGGCGCCCAGCCCTTCTAGTTGACAGCATATCGCATTTTGTGTGCGATGTTGCATTCTAAAGCGAACAATCCTGGTTATCAATGGAACGAAGGGCAGATTGGAATTTCTCATACATAGCACAGCACATAGCACAGCATTTCAATCTCTATCAGAAAAAATTGTTGATTTTAAGCTAGAAACATGCATTTATCTGTACATCGCACACAAAATCCTGTCTACCAGAGAACCATCTTTTCACAGAAAGATGAATACTGGCGAGCTGTAGGAGAGCGGTATTTTGAGCCACGAGGAGCATCTAAGGGAAGACTGGGTGAAGTCACGAAGCGGCGGAATCCTTGCTAATCTACATTATAAATCCGCTCCTTAGCAAGGCAAGTTGGGGGCAAAAACATCTGCACCACATTGCCCCACAGCCCTCTCACCTCCGGGCTTGTCCCCCTTGCGTCTACGCAAAAACTTCGCCGCGACAAGACGTCGCGGCAGACAGCCTCCCTTGTTGGCACTCCGTTTCAATTTGTATGTTGCGCCCCAAGCCCCCCCCTCACAATCACGCTCTTACGTCCCCTACGTGACTCAAGTTACGCGGTCGAACCGACTGCAAACCGCTCTCCGTAATCTAATTAAGCAGAATAACAGAGTAATCTCTGATTATCCAGCTCTCATCGAAATATATGCGCCGTCCCAATCCAAATCGATTACCACATAGGCTGCACGAATCGCAATTGCTTTTTATTGCATCTTGTAAATAGGAGGAGATTATTCTGTTCGCACTGACTGTTTGCCTCCTGCTCCGTCCGGCGTATTTTTGGAGCGTTTTCCTCCTATATATCCACACAACATCCCACACGCCCCCTCTACAACGGGAAGAGGGACTTACTGCGGCGGTGCTCCCACAATTATTTGTGGTTGCTAAAATTAAATCACTTAATTTTCACGCGACGGGCCGCCTGGGCTTTACGCAATTTTTCCTCCAATCGCTGCAGACGCCCCTTCAACACAACCTTTCTATCACCGGAAGTCATCAAGAGCTTAAGTTTCAGCACAAATATCTGCAATTTCAGGGAGCCTGCGTGAGGCGCCCCGGCCTTAGCCAGCAGATATTTACGCACAAGCTGCATTTCACGGCGAATAATATCTCCTTCAACCCCTGCCCGACGGGCTTCACGCCACCAATAGGAGGCAAGCGGACAAGATTCGGCATCCTTCCACGGCTTAACACCTGCATAATGAATGATACCGAATGCTTCCCTCTTTACGATGTCATCTCTATACTCAGAGCTTTCCGGGATTAAGGTACTCGATTCTATCTGAGGCGTAAGGAAGTTCCATCGTTTTTCGAGGCAAATCATATCGTCGCGGAACATATAGTTGAGGATATCCTGATCCGGATACATCAGGTCAGGCAACGCACAAAATACCTCTTCCACCTTGTCGATAAAACTGGGGACCGAACGCCACTTATCCAGGTCAATCAGCATGATGCCGGCATTAAAATAACGGCTCATATCGTGACCACTTGCAGCCAGTCGGGTACGTTCAGCTTCGGTGGATAAATCGCAGCAGAGACTTACGTCCTGCACAGTACCAACAGATTTACCCTGCATATCAAGGTCAATCAGCTTACTCAGATCATCACATATCAGGACATCGACATCTATGTAGAGCAGACGAGAGCAATCCGGTAAGAGAGAAGACAGGAACAGTCGATAATATGTTGTATAAGACCATCTTGTTACTCTGCCCTTCTTTCCTCTACGGGAGAAGAATGCATCTAACTGAGTATCGAGCTCTGCTACCGGCAAAAAGCGCAACGCTGCCTGAGGGTGCCCGGATTGAACAATTTCCTGAAGACGGTCTTTGTAATATGCAGAAATACCACTGTCCATCACCACAACGGTAGCAACTCTGTCAGCTGGAAGGTGATTAAGAAATGAAGAGACCGCTACAAGCAAATACGGAGCATAGCCGTCATCAGAAGCGAAAGCAACAGTAATCGGGAGCATGATAAAAAAGGATATCTTGTTATAAAATCAACTAATAAGATTTTTTCAATCAGAAACACTATGTTATTTACCGCACGCGCAGGCCAGGGAATAACGGATTTTCCCCCAACCCTCGCTTATCAAATTAAATACATTCCTGCGCAAACGATGCCGGCCTTTTATAATGAAAGGCATTCCGGACTGCGATTTTTCGCCACAGTTCTCCTGATGCTGCGCGATAAGTGAAGCAACCCGGTTGAACATGTTGTTCTGCTCAATCAGCCTTCTACGAGCCTCACGAATGGCGGGCAGTCGCTTCTCATACTCGTTCTCATCAATAGCCTTGCGGATAATCTGATATGCCTCTTCATGATTATCCAGAGGAATACGTATGAAGCTTTCCGCGGGGAATACTTCTTCCAGACGCGGGTCGCCCACGTAGAAAGTCAGGCACATGCTGAGCAAGGGGTCTGCAATCTTATCCGTCCAGTGATAGGGAGCCACGTAATTCTCAATGGCAATACTATACCGGTAATCATTCTGCGCATCCGCTTTTTTATCCAGTTGCTTCACCCCCCAGCCATACCAATCCAGCTCGGGTATACGGTCTGCAATATATTTGGTCAGGGCATAGCGTTTGGAATGCAGAGTATGAGTCTGCTGCTTGGCTGAACAAACGGTTGCAATAGTCTTGGTCTTAGGAAAATCATGAGTAGCATGGGCTTCCTCGTATGTGATGCCGGCACACCAATCGAGGCACCCCTCCCCGTAGATTCGATTAGGATGCGGCAAAGCGACCGGAGAATGAGTTGTCAGCACATAACCAAACTGCGAAGTGTAGCACCTGGGGTACAACTTGATGGAAGGAGGCTCCACCGTGACGAGAATCGTGCGCTCCCTGGGGCAAGCCAGTTCTTCAGCCTCCCACATGGAGATATCGCCCTTCATCGGCATTTCATCATATACAACCAGCCAGTCGTATTCCCTGCACAATGAGTCGTAGATAAAGCAAATACCGGCTCTTTCTATGCAATCAGGAGTCGTTCTCTCCGGTCGGTTGCCAAATTTACTCAAAACTTTTACTCGCACCATATCCCTTGCAAATTGAACTATATCAATATAGGTCATGCTAACAAAGCTCACATGTTGCGTCAAGTAAAATCAATAAAAAAAGCCCCGGATGAGCTCCGGGGCCTGCTTTTTCTCGTGCGGAAAAACTAATTAGATAAATGTGCGGATAACAGCCTTACCACGCAGGCGTTCCACCCACTGGCGGTAGCGCTGTTCGCTCTTCTTGCGGCGCACGGCATCATCCACTTTCTGCTTCACTTCGCTATTCTCCAGAGAAGGAGCTGCAGCCAGTTTCTTGCTGTGTACTTTCACCAGGGTAAAACCGGCAGGGTCCAGCAGCGGCCCCACCAGCTGACCGGGCTGGGCAGCAAACACAACATTGGCAAACTCCACGGCCAGGTCACTGCGCTCCAGAGAAGGCCACTTACCACCATCGGCAGCATAGGCATCGCGGGAATACTGCTTTGCAGCATCAGCAAAAGCGACCTTGCCGCTCTCAATGTCCTTGCGGAGGCGCGTAGCCAGCTCATAGCGTTCCTCCGGAGTAGCCATCGGGTCCTCAGGGTCGGCAGCGGGAATAAAGATCTTGCTGTAGGTGATGCTGTCCTTCATGATGTCACGGTAATCCGCGCTGGTAGCAGCGTACTCCGCCTTGATTTCATCAGGGGTGGGAGGAATACCGCGCTCGTAGCGCATGCCACGCATGGCAGAAACAGTAATCTCCTTCTTGACCGACTCACGGTATTCAGTATAGTTCATACCGCTCTGGCGCAGGTTATTGAGGAACTCACGGCGGTCACCATTGAACATCATCAGGATTCGGCGGCTGATTTCATCCTCCACCTGGTCTTCCTTGATGGAGAACCCTTTAGTTTCAAAATCGCTCAGCACCAGCTCGCGCTCAATCAGCTCATTCAGCACAGCCTTCTTGGCTGCCACCAGTTCAGAATTGAAACGGGGGCCCTGGCGGGGGTACAAAAGCATCAGCTCGCGGAAATACGGTGCCAGACGGGCACGCACCTCGCTCGAAGTAATCGGACGCCCATTGACCGTGGCGGCAATTCGGTTCACGACTCCGCCCTTGGTCTCAGCCTGGGTCACACCTGCGGTAAGCAGGGCGAGAGCAAGAGCGGCTATACGGCATACAAGTTTCATATGCAGCCCAGTATAATCAAAGTTCCCGCTGCATGCAATCATCTTCTTTGTCACATGCTCAACTTTATGCTCGCCATGAAACAAGTCGCATGCTAGAATGGCAGAGTTAAACAATCTCATTTCCACCAGTTATGGCAATCAAACTGTTCATTCCCGGTCCCACCGTTGTTTCCGAAGACATTCTCAAGGAGATGTGCCTGCCGATGATTGGCCACCGCTCCAAGAAGGCCTCCGAAATCCAGAAGCGTATCTCTGACAACATGCAGAAGATTCTCTTCACCGACAACCGCATCCTACTCTCCACCTCCTCCGGCTCCGGCCTCATGGAAGGCGCCATCCGCTCCTGCACCGCCAAGCGTGCCGCCGTGTTCTCCATCGGTGCTTTCGGCGACAAGTGGTACAAGATGGCCAAGACCAACGGCATCCCCGCAGATAAGTTTGACAGCGTGATGGGCGAACCCACCACCGCTGAAATGGTGGACGCCGCCCTCTCCACCGGCAAGTACGACGTACTCACCGTAACCCACAACGAAACCTCCTCCGGCATCCAGAACCCGGTCGAGGAAATTGCCGAGGTCATGAAGAAGTACCCGGATGTGGTGTGGTGCGTGGACGCCGTGTCCTCTGCCGCCGGCTCCAAGATTGAGACTGACAAGCTGGGCATCGACGTGCTCATCACCTCCACCCAGAAGGCACTTGCCCTGCCCCCCGGCCTCGCCATCTGCGCCATGAGCCAGAAGGCATACGAGCGCACCGCACAGGTGGAAAACCGTGGTCTGTACTTCGACCTCCGCACCCTCTGGGACTTCATCGACAAGAAGAACTACCAGTACACCTCCACCCCCTGCCTCTCCCTCATGTATGCCCTGGACAAGCAGCTCCAGCACATCGTGAATGAAGAAGGCATCGAAAACCGCTTTGCCCGCCACGAGGAACTGGCAGCCTACACCCGCGCCTGGGCCGATGAGTACTTCAAGGTGTACCCGAACCGCAAGTACCTCTCCAAGACCCTCACGGTTATTGACTCGCGTCCCAAGGGCAGCGATGAGATGATTTCCATCCCCGAGCTGAATGCCTTCCTTGCCCCCCGCAACCTGCAGCTGGGCAACGGCTACGGCGGCCTGAAGGACAAGACTTTCCGCATTGCCCACATGGGCGAGCTCCAGATGGACGACATGAAGGAAATCACCGCTGCTGTGGAGGACTTCCTCAAGTCCAAATAAAGCACTTCTCCCCTCGTATTAGCCGGGCGGGTGGTGCAGACATGCGCCACCCGCCTTTTTCCCTCTATCACACATTATGAAAAATCCTCAATTTATTCTGAATTACGACGTCATGTACTACGACACCGATTGCGGCGGCGTGGTGCACAACCTGGCCTACCTGCGCTGGGTCGAGGAATGCCGCACCAAGATGGCTCCGAATATCGGTATCGACTTTCTAGGGCTCATTCAGGAGAACCGCCACCTCGTTCTCGTAAGCCACGAGGTGCAGTACAAGCGCCCCGCTTTCATGGGCGATAAGATTCAGATTCACGCCTGGGTGGAAAAGGTGGAGAAATCACGCTTCTGGTGCGTGTTCGAAATCCGCCGCGATAACGCCCAGCAGGTATGCGTGAAGGTGCGCCAGTGCCTGGCTCTGGTCCAGATGCCCCAAGGCCGCCCCCAGCGCATCCCCGAAGCCTGGTACGCCAGCGCCGCCCCGGCAGAAGACCTGGTGGATTAATCAGGCATGCAGGAGCTCATCACAGACACACGTTTCGGAGGCATCATCACAGTCATCCTGTGCACGCTGCCGATTCTGGGGGGCCTGTTCTGTCTCTTCAAGGACAGAGAAGTACGGTATGCCGGCGTATTGAGCGCTGTGATATTTGGTATCGGCCTCATCTCCTTGTGCGTATTTCTTGAACTTTCCGGGCTTGAAATGCCCGACTGGCTCGACGGAAAAGGCCGCCGCAGCTGCGGTGGCCTTCTGCTCCTGCTATGGGCATGGTGCAGCTACAAGATAGCAGACTGGATTTACTGCAGATATTTTTCATAATCTCAATACCCACAGTAGATTTTACAGAAAAGCAAATATCAACAAATGGATAGGATGCAATACAAATTGCTATTCTTCTCCCTTACCTCAGAATAGTTATCAGATTATTTATCCATGAAAACGAACATCAGCATTATCATTCCAGTATATAATGCCAGCTCTACCTTGGAAAGATGCATAACCTCTTTGCAAGCTCAAACTATGAGAGAATGGGAAGCCATATGCGTAAACGATGGCTCCACCGACTCCAGTCAAGACATATTGGATAACCTGTCTAAACAAGATAATCGCATACGAGTATACTCTAAAGCCAACAGCGGCGTTTCGGACACCAGAAACCTGGGTATTACATTAGCATCATCAAAATATGTGCTGATGCTGGATGCTGATGATACATTACATATGCAGGCATGTGAGATAATGCTCAACAATATGCAATCTAATGAACACTGTGATATGGTTGTGTGCAGCTATAATCGAGTGACACCTTCCGGACAATCACTATACATTTCCCAGTGTTCCAGAGAAGGCATAACCGAACTGACAACAGATGATGTTTTAAATATATCAGGCGCCCCCTAGGCTAAATTATACAGAAAAGACATCATCGACTCTATTGGGCTGCGCTTTAATTGTAACTTGTCCGTATCGGAAGATGATTTGTTTGTGAAAAGTTATTTGACGCGTTGTCGATGCGGATGCTTCCTTAAAGAAGCCTTGTATAATTATGAATTTTCAGAAACCTCTGTAATTCACCGTTTTGAAACAGGTACAGCGCGGTACGAACAATATGCAGGGGGCTTAAAGATTCCTATACTCCTAGCTGAGTTTCTCAAGCAATATCCTGCAATCAATTCCGTCAAATGGGAACAAGTCTTACTGGAAACTCTCTTTAGATCAGTTTTATGGCTGGAGTGGAGCATCCCGAGAACACGTATAACAGAAAAAAACACCCTGAGAAAACTTGGTTTTTCGATTTTCAATTCTCTCCGCAAGAATCTTCCTTATCTACTTCTATTTCGTGTTACCATTCAGTATGCTAATTTCTATATCAAGGGGAAATTAAAACGCATTATTCACAAAAAAATACTAGCTTAAAGGCAAAGGCTCCATGAAAGAAAAATAGCCCTACATCTTGTCAATTCCGACTCCAATCGCGCTGCTGTTTTTTGTACTTCAGCCAACAAAACAATCGAAACGGCAACAACCTAAGCAATGAAGTGCCTGATTGTCGAAATCTGCGCCAATTTCTCATAACCCGCCAAAAACGAGCACAATACGAAATGCTCCACCACATACTTCTCAGCTGACAACCTGCCAGTTCGATTTCCAACCGTTCTTGAGCAAAAAGCAATTCCTCCGCAGACCAATTGGTCAAATATTTGTCGCTCATTGCGCGCCTCAAATCCCTTAATTTGCAAATTAACGAGCTTGCTCGAAAGGCCTGATACTTTTCCTGATGCCGTTCGAATTGCATAATTCCAGCAACCCCTTCAGCCAACTCAATGTTTGACAAATTTGAGCCATGCATGCGGTATTCGAGACCAATCTGCTTGCTGCCTAATATAGGTTTCGATAAAGCTACACGAAATGCCCATGTCGGGTCCTGTTCAAAGCGCATACCACATGTTTCGCCCTGACACAAAGGCCCCCACATATCCCACACATTACGATGAAAAGCAGTTGCTGCGCCACAACTTCGAATATCAACTCCCTCCAAAGCTCCAAAATGATTTCTACAATTCACCATTGGAGAATCTATATATAACTCGTCCGGAGCATCCTCATATGCCATATTTCCATACGAAGCATAACCGAAAGGATTCCCCTTTTTATCTATATTTCTCATCGAAAATGACACCTGCCCCAAGCTTGGATACCTTTCAGATAACTCCGCTATCATGCTACAACGATTGGCGTGTTGTATATCATCGCCATCTACAATCAAAATCCAATCGTGCTTTGCCTTAGCCCAGCCCGCATCTGTAGCTCCAGCAACACCAAGATTCTGCTTCAGCTTTACAATTTCAACATCCCAGCCAGCACCGTGTTCCTGCACGGTTTCTTCAATAATACGAATACTTTCATCCGTAGATGCATCATCTACGATAACCAGCTGCATTGGGCCAGCGTAATCCTGCGCAAATACAGACAAAATAGCTTCCTTGATGTATTCCGACCTGTTATAGCAGGTCAATACCATGCTCATTCCTAATTTTCCACCATGCATATAACTTCGGAATCAGGTTATCGCACCGGGAATGCTGATGCAAGCAAATAATTCGCAAAAGATTAGAAATTCTGAGTTAGGGAATTATCACAAATGTCAACCATGAAGGATGACAGATGATTACTCATGCCTGACAGACAGAGTTTAATTGCGAAGATAAGGCATCAGCATTGCCAATGCGATATACAAGTTTAGGTTAACTAAAAGATAACAGCAGCTTAGGTTTAACCCCACTGGTACGCCATGAAGATTAAGGCAGCGGTAGTAGATTTCGGAACATCGAGGAAGCACAATTTCCTTATTAAAGGCATTGAAACATTCTGCGATATCGAAGAAGACACCAGCAACCCCGACTACATTCTCTACTCATGCTTTGGTGCAGCCCATTTAAAATACAAAAACGCAGTAAAAATTTTTATCTGCGATGAAAATGTATTTCCAGATTTCAATCAATGCGATTATGCTGTTGGCTGTGTACGTATAGAATGCGGGAATAGATATTTATGGTTTCCACCATGCTACAGTACATACATGAATCGGGAAATACCGGCTTTGCCGGAGCTCGACAAAAGCCTCAGCCATCGCAAGTTCTGTTCATTCGTCTATTCACAGTGTGGCATTGGTGCAGGTTCCATTCTGCGAAGAGATTTCTGCCAGGCTCTCATGAAATATAAACACGTCGACTGCCCTGGAAGAGTTTTACATAATATGGATGCTCCTGAACTTGCAAAACGAGGAGATGCAGCAAATTGGAACTCCAGCAAACTGAAGTTTCTTTCGCAATACAAATTTAATATCGCGTTTGAAAACAGCTCCATTCCTGGCTATATAACGGAAAAATTAATGGACGCCTATCTTGCTAACACTGTTCCCATTTATTTTGGCAGTGAAGGTGACGTGGCACCTTTTCCAAAAGAGTCCATGATTTGTGCTAATGATTTTCCGGATTTTGAATCACTGATTAACCGGATTAAAGAACTGGACGAAGATGATGATGCCTATATGGCAAAGCTTGCAGCAAATCCTCTGCGCAATGGAATGGAGCTGAACCCGCTCCAGATGCTCAAAGCATTCCTACAACCAGTAATGGAAAAGACCCCTACCACTTTTGAAAAAGACCCGCTGATGGTTTCTGACGCAACACGGCTGATACGCATAGGTGGGAAAGGCACCCTGTCCATACGTTTCGAAATGTTCCGGATTGCAATTAAAGCGCTATTTGCAAAATATATACAAAAAGACAATAGTAAAAGAAACAAACTAGGTGTTGAGTATTGGCAAAAGAAATACGCTTTAGACGATGCCCGACAATTAGCGCAAAAAAGCACTAACGAATAAAGCACCTATAAGGAGACATTCCTACTCGACGCGTATCAACGCAGGATTCATTTACTGCAATCCGGATATGGGATATTTAAATCACCAGCAAATCCGGAACAGAAAGGGGGCACAGGGAAACATCAATTAACGCTTGTCCCACATAACAGAATCTGCTATAGTGCCGGAGTGATAAAAAAAATCCATTATTGCTGGCTCGGCTCAGAAATACCAGCACACGTTCGGGCGCATGTGCAATCCTGGCAGCGGCTGTGCCCAGATTATGATTACTTCGAGTGGAACAACAGCAACGCGTCATATCCGGAACACAGATATTGGCAACAAGCGGCCAGCAGTAAACGATGGGCATTTGCATCCGATGTGGTTCAACTGCGCAAGTTATATGAACATGGAGGTTTTTACCTCGATTGCGATGTCGCAATTCAGAAACCATTGGATAAAATCCCGGCTCCATCAGATCATCTAATAATGGGCTACATGTACGATTGTGCTCTTTCCGGCGGTTTCATGTACTCACCACCAGGGCACCCACTGGTAGCTAAAATGCTTGAATATTACGATGATATCAATCCAGGATTTTTTGCGGTTAACAACACTATTCTGACAGATTGCATCAACAACAATGTAGCAGATTTCCTGCTGAATGGAAAATTCTTTCAATCAGAAGAGCATAAACTCACAATCTTCCCCAAAGAATACTTCTGCCACCCGTCTCTCCTTCCCGGGAAGTCCTTTATCGTAGATTTATTTTCCGGCTCGTGGAAAAGCCCGTCAGACACCTATAAGCTGGCAGATTACCGTTTTAGTCAGATAAGGGCACTCAGAAGAAAAGTCTCATGTTACCGGGCGTTATGTCGCAGCGAGTATCTCGACATATACAAACAAGCTCGTAAGGGCATCAAAGAACTACGGATGGAACATTGGAGGCAGAAATACGGCATAACAGGAGGTGCCATCAAACTGTGACCTGTTTCGTTTCCTCTGTTTCATAAAAAAAATCGCAACCATTTCCCATGGTTGCGATTTTTTCTTGTACAAATATTATCAAATCTGAACCTCTCCACTGAGCGCTTCGCCGGGGGCGAAGCTGTGAGCCTTGGTCACCACCAGCTTGCTCACATTCTTCAAGGAGGGCACGCCAAGGGAGTCCAGCGAATCGACCAGTTTATACAGCTTTCCGTCCAGCAGCACCACGGGGGCCACGCCGTTGCACTCAGGGGCCAGCTTCATGGCGCCGGCTTCATCAATCACCACGGCATCAGAACGCAGCAGAAGCAGGTCTGAGCTGGTCTTCACGGGGAAGAAGCGGGAGCGCGGCACGCAGACGGCGCGTGCACCGGGGAAGCACTGCAGGGCAGCGCCCATGGCCGTTTCCAGCTGGTAAACCTTCTGGGAAGCAGCATCGCGCGGGTCAACGGTCTTGCTGTTGCAGATAACCGGCAGGGGCAGCACGCCGCCGTTGGCATCCAGCACTTCCTTGAGGGCATCCAGGCGGATCCAGAGGTTATTCGTATTGAAATAGCGGTGTTTCCCGATATTCTGGAACTCCTCCACGTCCTCATCGGGGCACTGGGCTACCTCGCGCAGAATCGGCTGACCATCGGCCTTGCGGGTGGCCAGGTGGCCGCCCTTCTTATCAGCCTCGGTGCGGCGGGTCACTTCCATCACAAAGGGTGCACCACTCTCAGCAAACCAGCGCAGGAAACGGGTATCCAGCTGTGCGCCCAGGTTGTCGGAATTAGAAACAAAAGCATACTTCACCCCCGCTGCCAGCAGCTTATCCAGCCAGCCGCTGCCCACCAGCGCGGGATAAATATCGCCGTGGCCGGGCGGGCACCACTCCAGCTCGGGATTGGCGGGGTATTCCACCGGCTCCAGCGTATCCGTCACCAGCTTGGGCACGCGGTTCTGCAGCATTTCCACCTTGGCCGCATCGGCAAAATCGGCATACTGCGCCAGGTGAGCCATGGTATCCTCACTGGTGGAGAAAGAGTTCATGAGCAGCAGATTCACAGGATACTGGGCGCGCTCACGCAGGCTCTGCACCTGCCGCACAATGGTATCGAGGAAAGTCACGCCGGGCTTGATTTCCAGCAGGCTCTTGGCCTTCTGCAGGCCCATGCCGGTGCCCAGACCACCATTCAGCTTCACCAGCACTGCCTGAGCCAGCAGAGCCGCGTCTGCCTCTGCAGTAGCAGCTACCAGTGCGTCCCAGTCAGCCACATCACGGGCAGGCTCAATCTCCGTTTCGGGAATCATCATGGACTGGTTGGAGGTAAGCACCCCCACGCTGTGGCGGAAAGCATCAATCGCAGCGCGGGAAAGGCCCACGCCCTGCATCTTCTGTTCAATGGTGTCGAAGTTCATATTGCTGGGCAAAGTATAGCGCCGCAGAATCCTGTTTTCAATACCAAACTGCTGCATTACATACTGACAAAAAAACAAACGCTGCGATTCCCATTTGGAATCGCAGCGTTGAAAATCAGGATGCAAGCTGCGGAGTCTTACTTCTGGGCAGCCTCTACCTCAGCGTAGGTGTCGGCATAAGCCTTCTCAGCGGCAGCCTTGGCAGCAGCAGCGGCCTTCTCGGCGGTCTCCGTCTCAGCGTCGAGCTGGGCAGCGGCAGCCTTGTATGCATCGGCGGCAGCGGCATCACCAGCCTTAGCGGCATCGTACAGAGCCCAGAGGTTCAGCTTGGCAACAGCAGCCTTGTGAGCAGCAGTGTAGGCCTCAGCAGCGGCATCGGTAGCAGCCTCCTCCTCGGGGGTAGCCCAGGCGTGCTGGTAGCCCTTCACATCGTTCCAGTGACCGCGGGTGAAGTCGGGGAAGGAAACGGAGCAGTTATTGTTGTCCATGGACAGGGAGCCGAGCTCAGCAAGGCAGCACCATTCGGCAAGGTCGTACACGTCCATGTCGAGAGGCAGACCGTTCTGCAGGCAGTATACCATACGCACGTCCATGAAGAAGTCCATGCCGCCGTGGCCGCCCACCTTCTCAGCCATCTCACCATACTTCTTGATGATGGGGTGACGATAGGTCTTGCGGAGCTTCTTCATGTTCTCCTCGCTCATGAAGGAGTGGGAGTCAAGATCCTCCAGATCGGGAGCACCCTCAGCACCCTCCATGTGGCCACTCTCAAGCACAAAGCCCTCGATGGGGTACTTGTTGGCAAAACCGCGGGTACCGGTCAGCTGGAACAGGCGGTTGTAGGGCTGCGGGTTCATTACGTTGTGCTGAATCTCCACAACCTTGCCATTGGCGGTGCGCATCAGGGTGGTGGTGTGGTCACCGTTGCGGAACTCCGGGCAGGGCTTGCCGGTCTGCTTCTCCACGAGCTCACGGCCGTGCACAGACTTGGTGTCCATGGCCACCAGGGTGGTGAAGCGGTCGCCGCGGTGAATATCCATCACCTGAGCCACAGGGCCGAGACCATGGGTGGCGTACACGTCACCACGGTTCTCCTTGTTATACTTGAGACGCCAGGCGAGCTTCTCGGGGTCGTTTTCGGGGTTGGTCCAGTAGGATTTCCAGAACTGGTCGAGGTTGTGGATGTAAGCACCCTTGGCGTAAATCACCTCACCGAAAATACCCTTCTGAGCCATGTTCAGGGCATCCAGCTCAAACCAGTCGTAGCAGCAGTTCTCCAGAATCATGCAGTGCTTGCGGGTCTGCTCAGAGAGGTCGATAAGCTCCCAGCTCTGCTGCAGGTTCATGGCGCTGGGTACCTCGATGGCGGTGTGCTTGCCATTCTTCATAGCACACTGAGCCACAGGGAAGTGGTGATCCCAGTCAGTGGCAACATAAACCAGGTCGATGTCATCGCGCTTGCAGAGTTCCTCGTAACCGGTGGCACCGTAGTAGATATCGGCAGGAGCCATACCGGCCTCGCGCAGGTACTTCTGGCATTTCTCAGCGCGCTCCTTCTCGTAGTCGCACAGAGCCACAATCTCCACACCGGGGATGTAAGTGAAACGGGCAACGGCGCCCGGGCCACGCATACCAAGGCCCACGAAAGCCACGCGCACGGTTTTCATCTTGGGAGCCTTCAGGCCCAACACATGCTGCTGCCCCTCAGGACGAGCGGGAGTCTCCACCACGAGGGTGCCTTTATCCCAGCGGGTCTTGGTATCGGGAGACAGCGACTGAGCCTGCAGCCCACTCACAGCGAAGAGGGCCAGGAACGCCAGCGTCAATACACGATTCAGTTTCATATATACAAACTATACGGAGTTTTTCTCCCCATTCTGTCAAAGTTTTATTCAAACCCGGATTTCCATCAGGGAGAAGTCGCTTCATTCTACCGATTTCCCTCCGGCAGGTCAAGCAGATTTTCCTGCATCAGCCGCGGCGTCTCCATAGCTGTCCAAAAAGCATTCTAAAGAAAGCGGAGGGCAGAGAAGCAAAACTAAGAAAAAAAGAAAACAAAAATGGAGATTGAGTTCTGGGGTGCCAGCTACTAAACTGGCGGTGCTAAAAAAAATGAACCAATCTCCG
>JAZRHL010000063.1:0-17370 GCA_045644745.1 Akkermansia sp. | reverse complement strand
CCCTCGCTACGCCCGGGTACGTTGTGGGGCTCTGCGAGCCCCACAAATCCCAAGTTGTAGAACAAAAACCACCCGTGGAATTATTCCACGGGTGGTTTTGATGTTCTGTGAGGTGTTATCAGGCCTTGTTTTCCTCGGCTTCGAGGAGGGCGTAGGCCTTTTCCTCATCGGGGTCGGGACCGTGGTGTCCCTTTTCGATCTTGGAGCGGAAGAGCTTCATGATGAACACGAAGGAGCAGGGGATGAAGAACACGCCCAGAGCGGTGGCGATACTCATGCCCACCACCACCACGATACCGATGGAGTTACGGGCAAGAGCGCCGGAACCTGCGGCTGTCACCAGCGGTACGCAACCGAGGATGAAGGCGAACGAGGTCATGAGAATCGGGCGCAGACGCATGCGGGCGGCAGTTACTGCGGCATCGATGAGACTCTGACCACGCTCCATCTGCAGCACGGCGAACTCCACGATGAGAATGGCGTTCTTGGCGGCCAGACCCACGAGCATCACCAGACCGATCTGGGCGTACATGTTGAGGTCGAGCCCTGTCATCCACAGACCGACGAAGGCGCCGAGCACGGCAATGGGTACAGTCAGGAAGATGGCGAGGGGCAGGGTCCACTTCTCATACAGCGCAGCCATGATGAGGAAGGCGAACACGGCAGAGAGGGTGAAGATGGAGCCAAGGCCGAGGCCGTCCTGCACCTTCTTTTCCTGGAAGCTCATGTCCACGTATTCCATGGCGAACTTGGTGGTGTCCATGTTGGCATTGAACACCTCCTCGATGGCGGCCATGGCCTGGGCTGAGGAGTAACCCTCCTTGGGCTTCACAGAAATCTTGGCTGCGTTGTAGTTGTTGTTGCGCCACACGAATTCGGTGTCGGCGATGTCCTTGATGGTAACCAGCGTGCTCAGCGGCACGGAGTCGCCCTTGGAGTTGCTCACATAGAAGTTGGCAATCTGCTCGGTGTTGGCGCGGCTCACACCGGCAGCCTGCAGGTACACCTGCCACTGCTGGCCGAACTGCGTGTAGTAGTTCACGAAGCTGGAGCCGTTGAAGCACTGAAGCAGCTGGTTGGCTGCGGAATAATCCACCCCCTGGGCAAGGCACTTCTCCTTGTCAATGGCGATGCTCTTCTGCGGCACCTGCGGCAGCATCATGTCGGAGGCATTGGCGATAGCTTCGTGCTCCATGAGGGCTTTTTCCAGTTTCTTGGCCTGCTCATAGAGCACGGCAACACCCTGGCCGTCCAGGTCTTCAAGAGCAAAGGCAATGTCGTTACCCACACCCACGCCGGGAATAGCGGGCGGGCTCACCAGGAAGCTCACGCCATCCACGCCACTCATGGCCAGCTTCTCCTGCACGCGCTTCTGCACGTCATCAGCCGTGGGAATCTTGCCGTTTTCCATGGCGGGACGCTCAGCGTAAGGCTTGAGACAGCAGAAGAACGAAAGGGCATTGGTCGTCTGCACACCCAGCACCATGTTCATGCCGATGATGGACACGGCGAAATCGGTGGTGGGTTCTTCCAGCAGCACTTTTTCCACAGGGATTACCTGCTCGGTGAGTCGCTGCAGGGATACGCCGGGTTTCATGATGACGCCGCCGATGAGGAAGCCCTGGTCTTCTGCGGGCAGGAACCCGCCGGGTACCTGCTTGGAGACGGGGATGATGCAGGCGGTGATACCGGCCAGCAGCGCCATGGAGACGGTGAGGTGGCGGCAGAGCCAGCCACAGACCGAGGCAAACTTCTCAGCCATGCTGTCATAGGCCTTGTTGAATGCGTTGTAGAAGGGCGTAAGCAGTGAGCGGTGCTCCTTCTTAGGCTGCAGCATGATGGCCGACAAGGCGGGCGACAACGTGAGCGCGTTGAAGGCCGATATGAGCATCGACACGGCAATGGTCACGGCAAATTGCTGGAACAGCGTGCCGGTGATGCCAGGCAGCAGGGCTGTGGGCAGGAACACGGCGGCCAGCACCAGAGCAATGGCCACCACAGGTCCGCTCACTTCCTTCATGGCGGCGAAGGTGGCCTGTCGCGGGGTCATGCCGTTTTCCATATGAGCTTCCACGGCTTCCACCACCACGATGGCGTCGTCCACCACCAGACCGATGGCCAGCACCATGCCGAGAAGACAGATGGTGTTGAGCGAGAAGCCCAGCATGGGGAAGAAGATGAAGGTGGTCACCAGCGACACCGGCACAGCGATGAGCGGAATGAGCGTGGCACGCCAGCCCTGCAGGAATACGAATACCACCAGGGCCACCAGTACCATGGCTTCAAACAGAGTGTGCGCAATTTCGGAAATGGAGTCGCGCACCGTGGTGGTCGTGTCCAGAGCCACAAAGCCGCGCATGCCTTCAGGCATGACCTTTTCCTTCTCGGCCATGAGCTTCTTGATGTTGTTCACCGTCTCGATGGCGTTGGAACCGGCGGCCTGGAAGATGCCAATGGCGGTACCGGGACGACCATTGATTCGGCTGGCCTGTGAGTAGCTCTGGGCTCCGAGCTCAATCTGGGCGATATCCTTGAGCAGCACAGCTTCGGTGCCTTGCTGGCGCACGATGATGGAGCCGAACTCATCAACAGAGGTCATGCGGCCCTGGTTGCGGATGGTGAAGGTGAATTCCTGGCCATCGGGCATGGGCTCGGCACCCACGGCGCCGCCGGGGTTGATGGCGTTCTGCTTGGAGACAGCGCTCTGTACTTCGGCTACGCTGATGCCTTTCTGGGCCATCTTGTCGGTGTCCAGCCAGATACGGATGGCGAAGCGGGCACCGAACACCTGCACGTCACCCACGCCTTCCACACGCTTGAGCGGGTCCACCAGGTTCAGGAATGCGTAACCGGAGAGGCTGATAGGTTCGAAGAAGCCCTCGGGGGAATCCAGCGCATACATCATGAGCGGCAGACCGGAGGACTGCTTGATGGTGATACCCATCTGCGACACCGTGCTGGGCAGCTGGCTGGTGGCCTGGCTGTAGCGCATGTAGGTGTTCTGCTGGTCAGTATTCGGGCTGGAACCGGCCTCGAAAATCACGTTGATGCTGCAGGAACCGTTGTTGGAGGAGGTGGAGTTCATGTAGTCCATCTTCTCCACGCCGGAGAGCTGCAACTCAATGGGGGTTGCCACGGATTCCGCCACCTCGGTGGCATTGGCACCGGGGTAGGTCGCGCTCATGGCGATAGTCACCGGAGTGATGTCCGGGTACTGCGAGATGGGCAGTGCCGACATGCTGATGAGACCCAGCAGGGTGGTGACCACTGCAATAACGCCGGCAATGATGGGGTGCTTGATAAAGAACGGAGACATATTCTCGTGTTAATTAGTGGTTTATTCGTACTGGGTTTCTACCTTGATGGGATCAGCCGTGATGGAGGGCGTCACTGTCTTGGTGGGGATGTAGATAAATGGCTGGGGAGTCAGCTTGTTAATCGGAGCTCCGGCTGCTTCATTGGCTGCGTAGGTCTGGGCGGCCTGAATAGAGCCTTCCACTACGACCGATACATCCGTTGCGCTCTTGAAGCCCATGCCTTGCACAACCATGTCCATGAGGGACTTGCAGCCCTGCCCATAGGCAATGAGGTCGAGCTCGTCCTTGGCATTGGCCCCGCGGAGCACCAGCTCGCGGAAATCCTGAGCCGCCATTCGGCGCAGCACCAGGGCTTCCCAGTTTGCCACGCCGGCTTTGGCCGGGGCATCGTCTGCAGCGGTTTCACCGGTAATCATATCGTAGAGGGCGCGGAAATCGGCAGCACCGCTCTTCTTGAGGTAGAGCTCGGCCCAGCTCTGCACCTTGGCGCCACCGAGCACGATGGCTTCAAGATTCGGAGCCTTGGTTTTGGCCAGCATCATGCCGGTGACCAGACTGCGGCTGGGCTCCACCACCTGCATGGGCTGCAGGTATTCCTTGCCGTCGCCGTTATCGAGCTTCAGGTTAATCATGGGGCCCTTGGTGATGGGAAGCATCTGCGGCGTGTTGTCGGGCTTCAGCAGCACAATCAGATCCATGCCGTTGGCGTTGAGCGGGGCACGGGCGGGCACGAGACAGGCATTCAGGATGGGTTTGAGCTTGGCGCGTACGGTCACTGCCATGCCGCTGCGGAGCAGCCCCTCCTCATTTTCCACATGGCCGATGACATCGAGCGTGCCGGTGCTGGTGCTCAGTGTGTTATTGGCAGTGATAATCTGACCCTTCTTCGGGTAGAGCTGGTTGTCATCCAGAATGATTTCAAACTCTGCCGGGGTGGCCGTGCGGGGATCTGCCTTACGCACGCGGTAATTGGTGAAGCCCTGGATAGCACCTCGGCCACTCATGCCGAAGTCCACACGGATGGGGTTCACGGAGGACAGGGTGACGAGCGGTGTGACATCGCTGGGGCTGACCAGCGAACCCACGGAAACTTTGTGAATACCGATGCGTCCATCGAACGGTGCGGTGATGGTGGTGTATCCGAGGTTGATTTCAGCCTGGTTCACGGCGGCCTGCATCTGGGCGATGGTGGCTTCGGCCTTGCGTACAGCGGCTTCGTTGGTGCTCACCTGGGTCTCGGTATCGGTGACCACCTTGTCGGAGATTGCGCCGGGAGTGGTGGCGATGAGCTTGCGGTAGCGCTCCAGGTTGGTGCGGCTCATGGTGAGCTGAGCCTCGGCCTGTTCCTTGCTGGCCTTGGCAGCCACCAGATTAGCACGGGCTTCGTTCAGGGTAGCCTCGTAAGGGGCCTGGTCGATGGTGAAGAGCACATCGCCCTTCTTCACCAGCGTGCCATCTGCAAAGTGCTGTTTCATGATGAAACCGCTCACCTGAGCTCGGATGTCGGTTTCATCCACACCACGCAGGGAACCGAACCACGTGGCGGTCTCGGAGACGTCCTGCTGCAGCATCTTGCTTACCTTCACCGGGTAGGCCGGGCCGGGCTTGATGTCCTTCTTCTCAGCAGCGGGTTCCTCAGCTCCCTCTGCTTTCTTTTCGGCGGCAGCGATGGCCGGGTTGGGGGCAGGCTTGAAGGTGAACTGTTCCGTCTTGATGGTGGCAGGCTTGGCGTCCTTGGGAAGACGGCTGTTTTCTGCAGAGATGGTGACGGCACGAATGGCGTTTTCGGCATCGGTCACAATCAGCGCCTCTTCCGGGTTCTCATACCCCATTTCCTTGAGCTGGTCGGCAATGCTGTGTGTGCCATAATCCTTCACGGAAACCATGGTCTGTGTGGAGTGGTAGCCGTTGGCCTCCTCCACGCGGATGGGATATTCGCCGCCTACGTTCACGGGAATCATGTGCGGAACGCCCGCTTTGTCCACCACGATGATGAAGGTGTTGAGCAGCACGGTACGGATGGCAACCTTGGGAACCAGGAAGGTCATGCCGGAATTCAGCGGGACCTTGACACGCACCGGCATGCCGCCGCGCAGCACGCCGTCCGGATTCGGGACGAGACCTTCGATATTGGCCAGCCCGGTAGAGGTCAGTACGCTGTCCATGGCAACCATGGTGCCCTTGTAAGGAAGCTCGGAACCATCTTCCATGAGCAGGTGGAAGCTGGGCGGCTTCGGCGCATCCTTCGAATTGGTGCTCACCATGCCGTATTTGCGGAAGGTCTTCAGCAGGTGGTCGCCGTTGATGGAGAAATCCACGCGGATGGGGTCAATGGAAATAATGTTGGACAGCTTGGTGGCGGGACTCACCAGGTCACCGATGGATACATTGGCGTTGCCCACAATGCCATCGTACGGGGCGCGGATGACGGTGTAATCCAGATTAATCTGGGCTTTATCCACGGCGGCCTGCTGCTGGCCTATCTGTGCCTTGGCTGCTTCCACCTGTGCCTTGGCGGCGCGGTAGGTCTGCTGGGCGTCGGTCAGGTCTTTTTCAGACACAGAGCCGGACTGAACAAGCTGGGTATAGCGCTTCACATCCAGCTCCGCCTTGGCGGCAGTGGCCTCGGCTGCGGTGAGCGAAGCTTCGGCGGCCTGCAGGTTGGCCTGCGCACTCTGCAGGGCGGCCTCAAAGAGCTTGGGGTCGATGCGGAACAGCACGTCACCGGCCTTGACCCGGGTGCCGTCCTTGTACTCCTGCGAAACGAGGAACCCGGTGATACGGGGATGGATGTCGGTGTCCTGTTCACCGCGCAGGTAGCCGAACCACTCACCGTAGTCGGTCACCTCCTGGTGGCGAAGATTGAATACCTTGATGGCCACGGCCTCTTCCTGAGAGGTGGTGGCGGTATCCTCGGCCGGGTTGCAGGCAGTCAGTGCGCTGAGCGTAAGGCCGCCCATGGCAAGTGCCAGAATTGAGTTTCGAGTCATAATAAGAGTATGTGATGAAAGTTGAATCAGGTGCAGGCGCGCAGGAGCATGATGATGCCGACCAGTGAGAAGATAATCATGCCGATGCCGATATTGCCTTCCTCCTCCTGCTTGGCTGTGTTTTTCTTTGGCCCGATGCGCAGGGGCTTTTGTTCTGCCTGGGTTGGAGCCGGATAATCAAGCTTCCAGTCGTTGTTTACGGGCTTGCGTGTGGCAGGGGGCGGGGGCGTGATCTTTGCTCTTGCTTGTGCTGCGTTGGTCGTGGTATGAATGGCTGGAGCCGGTGCCTGCTCTACCTGCTGCGGAGTCTGGGAAATAAGCTCGGGTTTCGGCACTTGCGGTACAGGCAGGGTGGAATGGTGCTGCTCAGAGAAGATGCGGACGCGTTCCTCCTGCTCGCTTATCATGGCATTGAGCTTGTGCACCAGCTGGGCCGACATAGCTTCCAATGCCAGTCGCTGGGCTTCTGTGCTCACATGGTGCTCTGTCTCGTTGCCGCTCATGGGGAGTAGATGAGGATGCTGAACTTAGTGGCTCGAGGACTGTGCGTTCTCGTTTCTCGCGGCCATTTCCTGGTTGCGCATGGCGTTGAGCACGGCACTGACAAGACGCTGGCGGTCGCTGCGGGCGGCAGCTGTCAGCTGCAGGAAGTCAGCCAGATGGAAACCGCCGTGGGTGCGCAGGAACTCGCGGTCCTTTTCATCTCCATACATCACATTCGGGTCAAGGCTGCCGAAAAGTTTGGCTTCGGCCTTGCGGATGATGCGGGGAAGGTAGGCGATTTCCTGGAAATCGTCGGTTTCGGCGGGCAGGTCAGCCGCGGTGATGGTTTCGATGGTGCCGGATTTGCCACGCATGGAGATGAGGAAATAGCCGCGACGAACAGCAGCGATAAGCAGGGCGGTGGAGGGACTGGGGGCGCCTTTTTCTGCATATTCCTTCACGTATCCGTGCATCTCTGCCGGCTGGTAACCAAAGGTTTGCAGAAAATCCTGCTCTTCAGGCAGATAGAAACGCTCCGCAGGTGTTTGCGGATTGAGCAGGTAACGCTCTACGGCTTCCCTGAAAAGCTTCATGAAGCGGTCATTCCATTCCATGCCGCAATTATAGTTTCTGAGTGGAGGGAATGCAAGCTGAATTCATGCCCGCAAACGGCATAACATTACATAGTTGTGTCAATTTCCACTTTTTCTCCAGAAGAGCCGGATGATGCCATACACCAACCCTCCCAGAAAGGCGCAGGTGATGAGGCAGCCCAGCAGCAGCTCCAGACAGAGCATGAGCAGGTCAACACGCCCGAGAACAGCCAGTGATGCATCAAGCCCATTGGATATGGCCGCTGCGGCATCGCGGATGAGACCGATATCCACCCCGCTGCCAAGGCTCAGGCTGTTGAGCAGCACGGCGCCTACGTACCACTGGATTGGCCAGAGGATGACCTGGTAGCCGGGAATGGAAATCCAGCAGGTGGCCACGGTCATGGGGATGTTGCCTCGTGTCCAGATGCTGCTGAGCAGGGCAAAGATGGTCTGCATGGGCACGGGCGCAAACGCCCAGGCTACACCCCAGGCTGAGCCTGTGGCAACACCGCGTGGCTCCCAGAGCCAGAGTTCGGGGCGGAAGAGCTGCTCAGGCAGCATGACGCGCCACATGCGGCTTTTGCCACGCTGCTGGCGCAGGTAGGTATCTACTTTCTCGACAAGTTTGTTGTAGTCGAACTTCATGCTGCGCCGTACAGGGTTTCCACCAGCTCCACACTGCGGCGGGTAGCGCCGGAGTGTACATTCAGCGCATGGTAGGCGCGTTCCACTCGTGCGGCGGTGGCTTCGCTGCCATCGAGAGCCTGGGTAATGGTGGCAGCCAGCCCATCGGCGGTGCAGCTGAGAATGGCATCATCGTTCTTCAGCAGCGTGATGAGGTCGGCAAAGTTGGTCATGTCAGGGCCGATGATGACAGGCTTGCGTGCGGCAATGGCCTCTACGGGGTTCTGCCCGCCCTTGGCCAGGAAGCTCTTGCCGATGACAACGGCGTCTGCCAGCGCGGTCCATTCTCGCAGTTCACCGGTGGTGTCGGCTACATAACAGGTATTGACCGGCACCTCCGTGGGAATCTCGCCTGCTGTGCGCAGGAGGGGGGTGAAGCCTGCCTGCTGCAGGTCTGCCACGACTGTGGCGCGGCGCTCTGCATGGCGCGGGACAATGAGCGGGAATGCTCCCGCCTCGCGGATAGCCGAGGCAATGAGTGCTTCCTCACCTGCGTGGGTGCTGGCAGCAAGTACCACGGGCTTATCCTGGCGGAGCGTGTCGAGGATGCGGCGGAAATCATCGCGAAGTTTCTGCGGCGCATCGCCCATGACATCGAACTTGATGCTGCCCGGTGCGGTAATGATTTCGGGCTTCACGCCGATGCGGGCAAAGCGGCCTTTGTCATTCTCATTCTGAGCGCCCAGGGCTGTAAGACGGTCAAAAAGCAGGCGGGTGATGCCGCGCACCTTGGCATAGCGGCCTTCACTGCGGGGGGAGAGGCGGGCGTTGAGCATGACCATGGGGATGCGCATGCGGTGGCAGGCCTCGGCAAAGTTTGGCCAGAGCTCGGCCTCAATCAGCACCACTGCTCTGGGGGAAAACCGCTTCAGACAACGACCGGAAAGCCCGGGTACATCCAGCGGCGAGTACAGGGGACGCACATTGGGCAGGGCCGCATCGCGAACCACCTGGTGGCCGGTAGCGGTGCTGGTGGCCAGTATGACTGGTTCATTATGGGTCTTGCACCACTCGCGGATGAATTTGAGAGCAATGAATACTTCGCCCACGCTTACGGCGTGCACATAGAGGCCTCCCTTTGGCTCCTCTGAGGCAGGGCGCTTGTAAATGCCGAATCGCTCGGAAAGCCCGGTGCCGAAACCACCGCGCTTCTTCATCTTGATTAGGTAGCCCGGTATGGAGATAATCAGGAAAACAGGCAGGAGCAGATTGTAAAGGAGGAGGAAAATGAAGCGTTTCATACAGATTCAACCTGGTAGAAGAGAATAACGTTTTTGCCGTAGTTGCGGGTGTCTACAAGCCTCCAGCCGGGGAACTCGCGGCTGTGGCAATCACCTACGCCGTAACCTTCCTGAGCCTCTGCGATGAAATAGCCTCCTTCCGCCAGCAGTTCATGCAGACGGTCGGTCATGAGTTCGGCTATCATATCGCGGTCTCCTATAGCCTTGGCATATGGGGGGTCGGCAAAGATATAGTCGTAGCGCCCGGCATCGCGCTTGACAAATTGCAGACAGTCGCTCTGCACCACGCTGCCGCCTACCAGACGGGAGCGCTCAAGATTCTGCCTTGCCATGGCGCAGGACTGTTTCGCGGCATCTACCATGCGCGCGCTGGCAGCGCCACGGCTCAGAGCCTCAATACCCACTGAGCCTGAACCGCAGAATAAATCGAGCACGCGGGCCCCCTGAATGGTGGGACCGAGGATATTGAAGAGAGCTTCGCGCACGCGGTCCTGGGTGGGGCGCACTTCGCCCTGCGGCACTCTGATGGGAAGCCCTTTAGCTGCTCCTGCGATAATTCTCATGGTATGATGCGGATTTCATGTAAAACGGGAGCCATTGGCGGCTTTTGCCTGGCTCCCGTTGTTGGGGGTAAATCTGGTTTTCCCTCTTACTTCTGGCCGGGGCGTGTGGCTCGGGCGCTGGCCGTGGTGATGGGGAAGATGATGGTGTAGCCATGATTGGCGATGACCGTGCCTCTCAGGGCAGAGCGCTCAGTCAGATTGTAGGTAAGGTACACGGCTTTACCATCTGTTGATTTGGTGAGACGCAGCATCTCACGCAGGTGGGTGAGGGAATCCTTCTTTTCCATGATCCACTCATTGCCGGTCTGTGCACCGTAGTCGAAGTTGGCATCGGCGGAGAAAGGCTTGCCGGTCAGCTCGCCGTTGTTGGAAATCCATACATTGCGCTCTGAATCGTAACGCAGGGAACCGATGGTGAGCGGCTGAATGTTGCCATTGGCCAGGCGGGTGCCGGAAAGTACGGTGAAAATCTTCTCGTCATCAGTCTTCAGACCTACCAGCACTTCTGCGCGGCGAACCAGCTGGGACTTCTTCCATGCGGCAACATACTTTTCGTATTCTGCCTTATCGGGCCACAGGTCGGCATCGTAATCCATCAGACGGTCGGCAGCGCTCTTGGCGTTGATGGCTTCCTGCTTCTCCTTGGGAAGCTTGGCAAATCGCTCGATTACGGCACGGTGCAGTTCTACGAATGAAGCGTCGCGAGCAGGGACAACAACAGAGCCTTGAATCGTTGTACCGTTGCAGGGCAGATAGTCAGCAATGGCCTGAGGTGCGGCCTCAGCCACCGTGGCGCAGCAGAGAACCACGGGAGCTGCCAGCATAGCGATGGAAAGACGGGAAAGATTCATAACTTATGTGCTTACTCTAGCACCGTTTTTTTTTCTTGGCAAGCATGAAATTCGGTGGTATTGTCATGCCATGAAGAGCAGGCTCGCAACTATCTCATTTTTGCTGGCGGGGCTGTGTGTCGCCATGTTGGCTTCGTGCCAGACTTCCACGCCCATGAGCCGGATCAGCAAGAATCCGCTTATTTACCAAGTGCTGAGTCCGGAGCAGCAGCTTATGGTACAGCAGGGGAAGATTTGCGAAGGTATGAGCAAGGAAGCGGTGTTCCTCGCCTGGGGTAACCCGAATACTGAGCCTGTGCTGGGCCAGCAGAATGGCGTGAGTTATGAGAAGTGGGTGTACCTCATCTACCAGCCTGTCATGATGAATACGGTGGGCTTTTCTGCCGGGTGCTGGGGTGGTGGCCCCTGCTATGGCCCGGCGGTGGGTACGTCTACTGCCTATGTGCCGCAGGAGGCTGCCTGGGTTATGTTTGAAAACGATAAGGTGACTTCCTGGGAGCGCCGCAAATGATGATTCTTTATGGAAACTGCAATATATACACTTAAAACGCCTGAAATCAGCGTGCAGATTACCAATTTCGGTGCCCGCGTGCTGAGCTTCGAATACCAGGGAACGGATTGCCTGTTCGGCCCCAAGACCCTGGAGGACCTTCCTGCCGATACCTGCTACTGTGGCAGTATCTGCGGCCGCGTGGCCAATCGCATTGCCGGTGGTTCCTTTGTGCTGGATGGCAAGGAATACAGCCTGGTAGTGAACAATGGCCCGAATCATCTGCACGGTGGCCTGAAGGGCTTTTCCGATATGCCCTGGTCTGTTGAGGAGGCTACGGATTCCCGGCTCGTGCTCACGCTCGTGTCGCCGGATGGTCAGGAAAATTACCCCGGTGCGGTAACGGTGCGTGCCATCTATACGGTGGAAGGTCGCCGACTGACACTGGAGATGGAGGCAACGACCGATGCCCCCACGCTGGTGAATCTGACTAATCATGCCTATTGGAATCTTAACGGTACCGGTACGGTGGATACCCACTGCCTGCAGGTGAACGCCACGGCTTACACGCCCATGGTGGCGAATATCCCCACGGGTGTCATCGCTCCGGTGGCGGGCACGCTCTATGATTTGCAGCGCCCCGCTTGTCTGAGGGAGCGCAATGCGGCAGATGCCATAGCCGGTGGCTATGATGATAACTATGTGCTGCCCACCACTCCCGGGGTGAAGCTGGCTGCTGTGCTGACCAATGGCCGTCGCACGCTGCGTGTGCTGACCGATGCTCCCGGCCTGCAGGTTTATACGGGCGATTACCTGCCGCTGCCGCGCGGTGGTGTGGCCCTGGAGGCTCAGAACTTCCCGGATTCTCCCCATAACCCGCATTTCCCCACCATCGAGCTGCGCCCCGGCCAGGTATATGCCCGCACCATTGCGTGGGAAATCGATTGATTGTCTGGTTGATTTTATTTTTGCCCGGAACCGCATTTGCCTTACTGGCAGATGCGGTTCTTATTTGTGCGTAGTTCCAAGGCTGATTCGATGGAAGCCAGCAGAATTTGCAAATAGCCGAGCAGTTCAATGGGCTCTTCCATAATGCGGCGTACCAGGTGGGAATCCATATTTGGGTTTCCCAGCAAGTCTTCCAGAAAGCTGCGATGCCCCAGACACTGGGCAATGGGAAGGATGATGATTAGGGCCGTCATCATCATATGGAATGAGTGGGAACGGAGAAAATGGACGAAAAAGGTGGTTTCCTTCCTCAGTTGCCGAACGAGTAGAACTAACCCCGTAATCGGGAAAATCCAGCACCAGGTCCAGCCGATGCAGGGTAGATGGTTGTCAAAATAGGCATCTTGCTCGCGGATAAGAGCGGCAAGAGCCAGTCCGCAAAGCAGAATCAGAATGGCTCGGTAGGTTTTGTTTTCCGCGGCCTGTATACCGAAGGAAAGGGCAATGAGTAAGAGAACGACAGACTGGGCCGTTTCGAACAGACCGTATTCCTGTACCGTGGCGGATTTGTATGCATCTCCGACCTGCCAGAATAGGAAGACAAGCAGTATCAGGACGATGAGATAGATTCCCTGCCGGATGGTAGCTCTATATGTTTGCCTGTTGTTCATTCCTTGCAGTGTACCATGCGATGGTGACTGGTGCAAGGTTGTTCTGGTGTTAATCCCGCATGGGGCGGCGGTCGGCATGGGTGCCTGTCTTGCCTTCCTCTCGTTCCATGGCTCGTTGTTTCCAGAGGGGAAGGTGGCTCTTGCGGGCTTTTCGCCGTTTGCGTGCGGCAACGCGCTCGCGGTGGCGCTCTTGTTCCTCGGCCAGTTTGCGGGCTTTTGCCTGTTCGTTCTGGGCGTTTTCCAGACGCTTGCGGATGCGGGCGGAGTGGTCGTTGCCGGCGGGGGTGATGGTCCATGGGCCGGCACCGCCTGATTCAGTGATGGGGAGGCAGAGCATCTGCGGGTCGATGAAGCGCATCTGCCGGTAGAGCAGGTCGCGTATGGTGGAGAGCAGGGCCTTGGGCGGGAAGAGCCCGGTGTTACCCAGTTCTATGGTGAATGCCAGGCGGATATGCTTGGCGTTCATGCTCATTCGTGCCATTTCACGCAGCGAGATGCCTTCTGCCGGCTCCTCCTCGGGGGCGCAGAGTGCGGCCGTGCGCAGCAGGAACAGGCAGTCGCGCACCTTGCGGCAGAGCTTTTCCACGAGCTCGCGCACCTTGGGGCGGGCGTTGAAGCGGTAATCCTTCACCTCGATGAGCCATAGCTCTTTCTTGCCGGGGTGGTAGAGCACAAAGTCCATCTCCTTGCAGCTGTTGCAGAAGTTCTGTGCCTGTTGGGAGTAGAAGGGGGAGCACTCGAAGCGGCACACGTAGTACCCCGCCTCGAAATTGAAGCGGTGTAGGCCTTCCACGCAGCTGGTACCAGTCTGGAACACGGTCAGATTTCTTCGCTCAGTTGGGGTATGAGGCTCAGGTATCGGTCGGCCTGTTCCTGCTCGGCTTCCAGACTGTCCAGGTGTGCCAGTTTGTCGAGCTCGTCAGATTCGCTAACACGCGGCCCTTGCACGCGGCCTGCCTGCAGACCGAAGAACCTGCGGTTCACGGCGCGGTTCTGCTGCTCACTGAGCTGGATGACGAGCTCGCGCAGGAGGAACAGGCTGTGTGTGGTGAGCAGCAGCTGCACACCGGCGCGGCAGAGCGTCATCATCATGTTCACGAGCAGGGGCAGGTGGCCGGCGTTCAGGTTCATCTCAGGTTCGTCCCAGAAGAGGGAGGTGCCGGGGCGTATGGTGCCGTTGCTGAGCAGTAGCCCGAGCGTGCCGATGCGTTTGAATCCTTCGGCAATGAGGTTGAGCTCAAGCGCTTCCTGGCCCGGGCGTTGCAGGTAGAAGCGCCCGTTGTGCCGCTGCAGCTTGCCGCCCAGCAGTTGCTCAATCTGTTTCACTACATAGCGTAGTGCCTGGGGTGGGGCACCCTGCGGCTCGGTTTCCAAAGCTCGGCAAAGTTCCCAGCTGGCGGAATCAAGCAGCTCGGGGTAGCGCTTGCCGGCCTGCATATAGCAGGGGTAGATTGAAAGTACCTCGCGGGGTGAGAGGAAGACGGCATTGCTGCTCAGGTAGCGTTCAGGTACCTTGGTGATGCGCAGTCCTTCTTCCTCGCAATGTGCCTTGAAGTTGAATGCCAGCTCTGCGGAACCGGGAGGAACCTTTTCTCCTTCCATCGAGGCTCGCACGCGTGCGTGTACATCATTGCCGCCGCTGCGGGAGGTGAGGCTGGTCAGATCATGGGTGCCGAATACGCGCAGCAGGTCCTGCCGCAGGCGCTTTTCTTCTGCCCATACCTCGGGTAAATCACGCTTGGTGCCGCCAGCACTCCATTTGCTGATGGCATAGCAGAGCTTCATGAGGTGACTTTTCCCTGAATCGTTGCCACCTACGATAATGTTGATGCCGGGCACAAAATGAAATGACTCCTGGTTCTGAAAAACCGTCATTCCCTCTACCGTCAGCTTGCGTATCATATTGCACTTCACTCTACCATAAGAAGTCATATAGTGCAAGCACGTAATTTGAGCTTGCACCCCCTGTCTGCTTTCGCTAAACTGTGGTGCATGAAGAAAGCGCTTTGCCTGTCTGCCTTGTCCCTGTTGCTCATTTCCTGCGTGGGTACTAAGAATTTCTCTGTGTATACCTACCCGGAAGGCGCCGATATTACCATCAATGGCGAACCTGTCGGCAAAAGTCCTGTGACGACCGAAATCAACCAGGATAAGGCTCTCGGCATCATGGCTCGTAAGCCCGGCTACATGATTGCTTCGGAAACCATCACTCCGCAGACAAGTAAGTTCCTGGCTTTCATCTGGACCAAGGATGACCCCAAGGCCCAGTATATCGAGGAGGATTCTGTGCATATCAATCTGGAGAAAATCCAGACGACGCAGTCATATACCCCCAGCGTAATGCCCCGCTATACTGGAGGCGGTGGTTCTACTTCTGCCGCTCTCCCCGAAGTGCCTGAGCTTCGTCCCATGCCGAAGCTTGATTGACCTGTTTTTGATGCAAGTACGCGGATTTTGGGTTATTAAATCCCAAAATTACCCAAAGTTGTAATTTTTATAAAATTATGCTTGCAAAAAGGCAAAAAGTGAGTAGAATGTGCGTCGACAAATTGCCGCCGCCCGGTGGCGAACACTAAACAAGATAATAATAACACACCACTATGGCTCGTCTTTTCGGTATCGAAATTCCCAACGAGAAGCGCGTTGAGGCCTCCCTGTGCTACATCTACGGCATCGGGCCCTCCACGGCTAAGAAGGTGCTTGAGCAGGCCGGTATCTCCCCCGACCTTCGCACTGGCACGCTCTCTGACGCTCAGCTGACCAAGATTGTTCAGGCTATCACCAGCAACAACATCCTCATCGAGGGTGACCTGCGCCGTGAGAAGCAGATGGCTCTCAAGCGTCTGACCAGCATCAACTGTCTGCGCGGCATCCGCCACCGCAAGGGTCTCCCCGTTCGCGGTCAGCGTACCCGCACCAATGCCCGCACCCGTAAGGGCCGCAAGAAGACTGTGGGCGCCAAGAAGTAATTAACCCTTTAAGAGAATATACTGAAAATGGCTGAAGAAACCATCCAGGAAGAAGTGAAGGACGTAGTGGCCGCTGAGGCTGCTGCTCAGACCGAGGCTCCCGCTCCCGCCGAGCAGAAGAAGCCCGAGGGTCGTCGCGACATCTTTGCCGAGCTTGGTCTCGCTGATGACGACGACAAGGTCAAGATTCTCAAGGCTAAGGGCAGCAAGAACGTTACCACCGGTATCGTGCACATCTCCTCCACCTTCAACAACACCGTGGTGAGCGTGACCGACCTCAAGGGCAACGTTATCGGCTGGTCCTCCGCTGGCAAGCTCAACTTCAAGGGCAGCCGCAAGAGCACCGCTTATGCCGGTCAGGTTGTGTGCCAGGACGCTTGCCGTCAGGCCATGGGCCACGGCCTCAAGGAGGTCGAGGTTCGCGTGAAGGGACCGGGTTCCGGTCGTGAGTCCGCTGTGCGTGCCGTGCAGGCCATCGGTCTGGAGATTTCCTCCATCGCTGATGTGACCCCCATCCCCCACAACGGTTGCCGTCCTCCCAAGGCTCGTCGCGCCTAATAGTTTAACAAGAACCAAGAAAGATAACAGAACATTATGGCTCGTTACACAGGTCCTACCGCCAAGATCAGCCGCCGTTTCGGCGTTGAGCTCTTCGGTGCCTCCAAGGCTTTCGCCCGTCGTCCCTTCCCTCCGGGTCAGCACGGTGCCCGCGCCGGCCGCAAGAAGAAGTCTGACTACGGCATCATGCTTGCCGAAAAGCAGAAGCTCCGCTTCATGTACGGCGTGCTCGAAGGTCAGTTCCGCAAGTACTATGAGGAAGCCTCCCGTCGTCGCGGCGTGACTGGCGATATCCTCCTGCAGCTTCTGGAGCTCCGCCTCGACAACATCATCTACCGCCTGAACTTTGCCACCACCCGCGCCGCTGCTCGTCAGATGGTGTCCCACGGCCACGTGACCGTGAATGGCAAGAAGGTGAACATCGCCTCCTACTCCTGCAAGCCCGGTGACGTGATCAGCGTTGCTGCCAAGGCTCGCTCCCAGGCTCTGGCCAACCGTTTCGTTGAGCTTGCCGCCAGCGCCACCACCCCCGATTGGCTGGAGGTTGACACCGCTAAGCTCACCGGTAAGGTGACCCGCATCCCCTCCGTTGAGGAGATTGCTCCCATCGTGAACGTGCAGCTCATCGTTGAGCTCTACTCCCGCTAATAGGCGGAGTTCACGAGTTGAACCTTCTGAAATCCCCTGCGTGCTCCGGCATGCAGGGGATTTCTTGTTCGGATAAGTTTGCTGACCTGATATTGCCATTTGGCGCGATAAATTGGGATTTGGCGAATGCAGAAGTCAGAATGCAAAATGCAGAATAACTAGTTCGTGCGCCGCCTACCGGCAGCGCAGGCGCGCGCCCAGGACAGGGGTAACAAAAAAGTACCACCACATAGGTAACACAAGTTCCAGGACATAGGTTACACTTTTGGATAGACATGTGGCATAATCTCATTATGCCATGGAACACCAAGAGTAGTAATCAAATGAGAATCGAATTCATAAAGCTTGTAAGTCAGCCGGA
>JAZRHL010000062.1:0-8796 GCA_045644745.1 Akkermansia sp. | reverse complement strand
TTCGACATGGCAGAATGCGAAACGGACCTGGTGGCCGGCTACCACGCCGAATACTCCTCCATGAAGTTCGCTTCCTTCTTCATGGGTGAATACGCCGCCATGGTCATCGGCTCTGCAGTAGTGGTCACTCTGTTCCTGGGTGGCTGGTCCATCGGTTTCGGGGCAGATGCCGCCCTTTCCGCCTACTGCGACTGGCTTGCCGTGCTCTGCCAGCTGTGCATGTTCATCATCAAGCTGCTTGCCTTCATCTTCTTCTTCGTGTGGGTGCGCTGGACTCTGCCGCGTTTCCGCTGGGACCAGGTGATGAAACTCGGCTGGCTCTATTTCCTCGAAATCACCGTGGCCAACATCTTCCTGGCCGCAGCAGTCCTCTATTTCACCAAGTAACCCCCTTTTCCTGTACCGAATATGTCTTATATCAAGATTAAGCGACCCAAGTTCAGTCTGCTGGACAAGGTGTATGTGGTCGAGCTCGTGAAGGGGCTTGCCATTACCCTGCGCCACATGGTGCTCTCCCTGCTCGGCAAGAGCCGCGGCAAGGCAGATTTCAGCACCAAGGGTGTGGGTGTCTGTATGCAGTTCCCCGATGAGCGCTGGGATGCCCGCCTGCCGGAATACTACCGCGGCGCCCCCACCCTGGTGCGTGGCGAAGACGGCCGCGAGCGTTGCGTATCCTGCCAGCTCTGCGAGTTCATCTGCCCGGCTCGTGCCATCACCATCACCCCCGGTGAGGTAGATGCCACCAGCAACTGCCAGAAGCAGGAGAAGGCTCCGGCCAAGTTCGAAATCGACATGCTGCGCTGCATCTACTGCGGCATGTGCCAGGAAGCCTGCCCGGAACAGGCCATCTTCCTCTCCAAGGAATACCTCATCACCCTCACAGACCGCAAGCAGGCTATCCGCGACAAGGAGACGCTCTACCGCCTGGGTGGCACGCGCAAGGGTCTTGTCAACAAGTGGAACCAGTACAAATAATATAGACTTATGTTTGAAACATCCCTCTGTCAGATTCTGTTCTACCTGCTGGCCGCCCTCGCAGTATTCTGCGCGGTGGGCGTAGTATGGTCCCGCAACCCGGTGAACTCTGCCATGTGCATGGCTCTGTGCTTTGCCATGGTGGCCGCCGTATTCTTCGGCATGGGTGCCCAGTTCCTGGGTATTGTTCAGCTCATCGTCTACGCCGGTGCCATTCTGGTGCTGTTCCTGTTCGTAGTGATGATGCTCGACCTGCACGACGAGAAGCGCAGCAAGGGCTACATGCACGCAGCCGTTGGTGTGGTAGTAGCCGGTTTCTTTGCCGGTCTCATCATCAAGGTGGCTCTCAGCCTGCCCGGTGCCACAAGCAACCCCTGCCCGGTCATGAGCCTGTGCGACAGCGCCGGCGAGCTCCTCATCGGCGACTCCCGCGAAGTGAAGCAGGCCCCTGCCTGCCCCGCTCAGTACGGTGGCAAGCTGCCTGAGCTGAACGCTGCCGCAGCCGCCCGTGTGCTGGATCCCGGCATCAGCGATGCCGAGGCCGCCAAGGTCACCTCCATATCTGATGTGAAGCTCATCGGCAAGTGCATCTACACGCACTACAACATTCCGTTCGTCATCCTTGGCTTTGCGCTGCTCTCCGGTTCGGTGGGCGCAGTGGCCCTGGCCCGCAAGATCCGCAAAGACTAACCCATTTCTCTGATTCATGATTCCGTTAGCACATTATCTGATTCTTTCTGCCATCCTGTTCTCCATCGGGTTGGCCGGGGTGCTTATCCGCAAGAACATCATCGTGGTGTTCATGTGCCTGGAGCTCATGCTCACCGCTGCCAATGTGGCACTGGTGGCATTCTCCCGCGCCCAGGGTACGGCTGGCGTGCCTGTGTATGATGCACAGGTGCTCTCACTGTTCATCACCGGCATCGCCGCGGCTGAAGTAGCCATCGGCCTTGCTCTCATCGTGGCCATGTTCCGTGCGCGTCGCACGGTGGAAAGCACGGCTCTCAACACACTTAAAGACTAATATCCCAGCATGAATATGATTCACAATCTCCCCTGGTTGTTCCTGGTGCTGCCCCTGCTGGTGGCCGCCATTGACTGGGTATGCCTGCACAAGCATCCGCGTCTGGCTGCTACGCTCTCGCTGCTCTCTGCCGCGGGTACCTTCGGGCTCTGCGTAGCTTACCTGCTCGGCACGCTTCCGACCGGCACCCCTGATATCTACACCTGGATGCCCTGCTCCATCGAGCAGCTGTGCCTGCATCTGGGTCTGGTGCTGGATCCGCTTGCCATGCGCATGATGCTCGTGGTGACCGGCATTGGTCTGCTGGTGCACCTCTTCTCGCTGGGTTACATGAAGGGTGATCCCTCCAACCTCAGCCGCTACTTCGCCGGCCTGAGCATCTTCATGTTCAGCATGAGCACCATCGTGCTGGCTGACAACCTGGCCATGACCTTCATCGGCTGGGAAATGGTGGGCTTCTCCTCCTACCTGCTCATCGGCCACTGGTTCAACAAGGCCAGCGCTGCCGATGCCGCCAAGAAGGCATTCATCACCAACCGCGTGGGCGACTTCGGTTTCCTGCTGGGCATTCTGCTCACCCTGGGCTTCTTCGGCACCATGAACTTTGCCGACATGGGCGGCAAGGCTGCCGCCATTGCTCCGGCCGTGCTCACCGTGACCATCGTGTGCCTGTTCTGCGGTGCTGTCGGTAAGTCCGCCCAGTTCCCGCTGCACGTGTGGCTGCCCGACGCCATGGAAGGTCCCACTCCGGTTTCCGCCCTCATCCACGCCGCCACCATGGTGGCCGCCGGTGTATACATGCTGGTGCGTCTTCAGGTGAGCATGGGTGTTGAGGCCTTCACCGATACCGCCTGCAACATCATCGCCTGGACGGGTGCCATCACGGCTGTCATCGCCGCCATCATGGCCACCCAGCAGGACGACATCAAGCGCGTGCTTGCCTACTCCACCCTTTCCCAGCTGGGCTACATGGTCATGGCTGTAGGTCTGCTGGCCGGTGAAGCCGCCATGTTCCACCTGTACACGCACGCCTGGTTCAAGGCTCTGCTCTTCCTCGGTGCCGGCGCCATCATCATCTGCTGCCACCACGAGCAGGATATCTGGAAGATGGGCGGTCTGTCCAAGCGCATGCCCATCACCGTGCTCTGCTTCCTCATGGGCACTGCAGCCCTCATCGCCATTCCCGGCTTCTCCGGCTTCTTCTCCAAGGAAGCCATCCTCGATGCCGCTCTGGCCAAGAACCCGGTCTTCTTCTGGATTGGTGCCGGCGTAGCCGCCCTCACCACCTTCTACATGCTGCGTCTCTGCATCGTGGCCTTCATGGGCAGCGCCCGTGACCACGGCGCCGAACACGCCCACGAGGCAGGCTTCACCATGGTGCTGCCGCTGCTGGTGCTGGCTGTCATGGCCATCATCTCCGGCTATGGTTTCGTGGCTGATTCCCTGGTTCCCTTCAATGGCTTCCACGCCCACGGCTTCGCTCTGGGTCTTCCCTTCTATGTGAGCATGGGCTCTCTGGCAGTGGGTATCCTGCTGGCTCTGGCCGTCTACGGCTTCGGCAAGCGCACCAGCGATCCGCTGGCTGGCAATGCCATCTCCAAGGCTCTCCGCAACCGCCTCTACATCGACGCCCTGTACGACAAGGTACTCATCGGCGGTGTGCAGCAGGCCTTTGCCAAGCTTGTCACCTTCATTGACTGCTTCATCATCCACGGCATCATTCCCCAGCTCATCACCTGGCTTACGGTGCGTGTGGGTTACCTCTGCAGCTGGATTCAGTGCGGTTCCCTGCGTGCCTACACCCTCGTGACCGGCATCGGCATCGTCATCCTCGTCCTCATCATTGCAAACCAATTCTAAACGCTTATCACAATCATGCTTATCTGGCTTATTCTAGTTCCTGTGATTGCAGCAGCCTGCATTGGTCTGCTCAAGACTCCGGGGCGTCTCACCGCACTCATCAGCGCAGCTATCACCCTCATCCTGGGCACCTACGCTGTGCTGGCACCTGAGTGCTGCAGCAGCTGCCTCTCCACCGTGGGTGAAACCTCCCTTCAGCTCACGCTGGCCCTGCCCCTCAGCCGCATCATGGTGCTTCTGAGCATCCTGGTCACCTTTGCCGCCATCGCCGGGCTGAAGGCTCCCGATGCCAACGCCGAGCGCAGCTGGGCAATCTCCGCCCTGTTTATCTCCGCCGGTGCCATGGGTGCGTTCATGTCCGACAGCATCATCGCCTTCTACGGTTTCCATGAGCTTGCCCTCATCCCGACCTTCATCATGATAGGCTGCTATGGCCGCGGCGACCGCCGCAGCATTGCCTGGACCGCCACGCTCTACCTGGGTGTTGCCTCCATGGTGCTGCTGGTCGGCCTCATCATGCTCTGCACGCAGATGCACGCCTGGAGCTTCAGCACCATGGCTGCCGCAGTGCAGGCCGGTGCCATGCCCACCACACCCTGCGTCATCGCAGCCCTGCTGCTGGTAGGTTTCGGCACGCTGGTGTCCCTGTTCCCCTTCCACAGCTGGGCCGCCCCGGCCTATGCCAGCGCCCCCACTCCCGTGGCCATGCTGCATGCCGGTGTGCTCAAGAAGTTCGGTCTGTATGGTCTGTTCACCCTGGCCATGGTATTCGGCCCGAAGTGCCAGGAGCTCTTCGGCTGCTGGAACAACTGGCTGCTCGTCATGCTGCTGGGCAACGTGCTCTGGGTGGGCTACATCACCATCTCCCAGCGCCGTCTGGACGACATGCTCGGTAACTCCTCCGTGATGCACATGGGCTACATCTTCCTGGCCTTTGCCGCTCTCATAGCCTGCAACGGCAACAACGAGCTGGCCCGCGAGGGCGCTGCCCTGCTCATGCTGGCCCACGGTCTCAGCATTGCCCTGCTCTTCCTGCTCACGGGTCAGATTGAATCCCAGACCCGCACGCTGGAGCTCGACTGCATGGGCGGTCTGGCCACCAAGCTGCCCATGCTGGGCTTCCTGTTCGGCCTTGCCGGTATGGCCTCTGTGGGTCTGCCCCTGCTGGCCAACTTCGCCGGTGAGTTCTCCATCTTCGTGTCCTGCTTTGCCGGTTGGACTCCCGCCACCATGAACTGCGACTGCTGGCTGGCCAGCGTGGCCAACTTCTTCGGCGGCATGGGGCCGGTGCAGCTCACCGTCATCGGTGCCCTGTGGGGTCTGGTCATCAGCGCCATCTACATGCTGCGCGCCTTCCGCAACATCTTCGAAGGCAGCGTGAGCCGCACTGCCGAGCGCGCCACCGGTCTCACCCGCATGGATATCGCTGCTGCCATCTTCCTGGCTGCATTCCTCGTTATCTTCGGCATCTGCCCTCCCACCTGGCTTTAATCCTGACACCCCCATACTGATTAGCATATGAACACTGTATCCGCATACACCTGGTGTCAGTTCGCACCGGCATTCTTCCTGGTGGGGCTGGCCGCCCTGCTCATCCTGGCAGATGCATTCCTGCCCCGGATCTGCAAGCGCAGTTATGCCCTCATCGGTGCCATCGGCACCCTGGGCACGGCCTGCCATCTCCACTTTGCCGCCGGCAGCAACATCTTCGGCAGCCTGGCCTGCGTGGCTACTGCCCTTTCCCTGCTCCTGGCCTTCGACTACAAGAAGGTAAGCTGCGAATCCATCGCCGGAGGCAGCAACGAAGAAGGCACGGGCGAATTCTACGCCCTGCCCCTGGTGGCCTGCGCCGGCATCCTGTGCCTCACCCAGGCCCACGACCTCATCATGCTCTTCGTGAGTCTTGAGGTGGTGACCCTCACTTCCTACGTGCTGGCCGGTTACTTCCGCCGCAACCAGGGTTCCATCGAAGCCGGTATCAAGTACCTCGTGCTCGGCGCCATGAGCACCGGTATCCTGGTGTACGGCATCGCCTGGTACTTCGGCGTGGTCGGCAGCTTTGACCTGGGCACCGGCCCTGTGATTCACGCCCTCATGGGTGGTGCCGCAGGGTCTCCCACGGTTGGCTTTGCCTTCCTCATGGCTGTGGCCCTGCTCTTCTCGGGCGCCTTCTTCAAGGTAGGTGCTGCTCCCATGCACGTGTGGATTCCCGACGTGTACCAGGGTGCTCCTACCCCCACCACCACCTTCCTGGCCGTGGGTTCCAAGACAGCCGGTTTCGCTCTGCTGGCCCTGCTTGCCCTGCCCTTTGCTCCCATGGCAGTGCCGGGCAATCCCATCGGCGACCTGCTGACCTGGAGCTTCGCCGTTGTGGCCGCTGCCACCCTGCTCATCGGTAACCTGGGTGCCCTGCGCCAGAACAACCTGAAGCGCCTGCTGGGTTACTCCTCCATCGGTCAGGCCGGTTTCATCCTCGTGTTCTTCCTGAACCTGCGTGGGCCTGTCACCGGCATGGTCGGCTCCTACATGCTCGCCTACACCCTGGCCACCGCCGCCGCCTTCTTTGCCGTGGCTATGGTGCGCACCCAGCGTGGCAGCGAGGAGATTGCCGCCTTCCGTGGCCTGGGCAAGACCAACCCCCGCACCGCCTTCCTCATCACCGTGTGCTTCGCCTCCCTGGCCGGCGTACCCCTCACCATGGGCTTCCTTGTGAAGATGTACTCCTTCGTGGTAGCCATCAATGTGCTGGGTGCCTGGAGCGGCCTGTGCTGGCTGCTGCCCATCATGGTGGTGACCGCCGGTACCGGTTTCTACTACTACTTCAAGGTCATCCGCGCCATGTACTGGGAGAAGCCCCAGCCCGGCGACCAGCCCCTGCAGGTGCCCGTGTGCACGGCAGTGGTGCTCACCGCCTGCGTGATTGCGCTGATTTACCTCGGCACCCTGCCCATGTTTGTGCAGAGCTGGGTGTAACAGCCTCCGATACATCATCTCAGAAAACACCCTGCAGGTCCACCTGCAGGGTGTTTTCTCATTCCGCGGGTGACGTGTTATCTCCTTGCATCTGCTGGGCAATACGCTATAATGGCGCGCATGGCAAATGTATCCCTTTCACTTGGTGAGCACTCCTATGAGGTGCACGTCTCCAACGGCGCGCTCGAAACCATCGGCTACTTATGCAGCCGCACCAGGCTGGAAGGCAAGGCTGCCATCATCACAGATTCCAACGTAGGCCCGCTCTACGCCGAACGCGTGCGCCAGAGCCTCGAGGACAGCGGCTACACCACAAGCCTGCACATTTTCCCCGCCGGCGAGGCCCACAAGAACCTGCAGACCATCGAAACCATCGCTGGCGAAATGGTGCAGGCCGGGCACGACCGCAGCAGCTTTGTGGTAGCCCTGGGCGGTGGCGTGGTGGGTGACATGGCCGGTTTCATTGCCAGCATCTACTACCGCGGCATCCCCTTCGTGCAGATTCCCACCAGCGTCATGGCGCAGGTGGACAGCTCCGTAGGCGGCAAGACCGCCGTGGATCTTGCAGCCGGCAAGAACCTCATCGGCGCATTCCACCAGCCCCGACTCGTACTCATAGACCCCACCACCCTCACCACCCTGTCCCCCCGCCTCGTGCGCGAAGGCATGGCAGAAATGGTGAAGCACGCCGCCATCCGAAAGCCGGGCATGATGCACACCCTCCGCGAGCTGGCCGATGAAATCGAACTCGGCTTCTCCCTGTCCACCATCGACCGCCTGCCCGATATCATTGCAGCAAACGTCGCCATCAAGGCCCGTATCGTCGAAGAGGACGAGAAGGAAACCCTCGGCATCCGCGCCTTCCTCAACCTCGGACACACCATCGGCCACGGCATCGAGGCAGCCCTGCCCTACGGCGAGCTGCTGCATGGCGAGGCCGTGAGCCTCGGTCTCCGCGCGGCGCTCTTCCTCTCCCGCCGCCATTCCGGTCTCAGCGCAGCCGATGAGCGCGATGTGCTCGATACCCTGCGCTCACTGGAGCTTCCCCTCATCCTGCCTGCCGGGGTGGATATCGACCGCGCCCTGGCACTCACCGCCAGCGACAAGAAGTTCCGCAACGGCGCCATCCGTTTCGTGCTTCTCCGCAAGCTCGGAGAGCCCGTCCTCAGCAAGGAAATCACCAAGGCCGACCTCCGCGACGCCATCGAAAGCATCCAAAGCGAATAATTAAAACTATTCACATCATTCACTAATCATTAATCATTCCCCATGACCGATCCCCGCACTACACAGCTCGCCCAGAATCTCATCCGCCACTCCTGCCGCGTGCAGCCCGGCGAACACGTCCTGCTCGAAATCATCGACGCTCCGGATGAAATCGCCATCGAACTCATCCGCGCCGTGCGCGACGCCGGCGCCCACCCGCACATCAACCTGCGCCACTCCCGCGTAACCCGTGAGATGTTTGCTGGCGCCACCGATGAGCAGTACTCCTCCATCGCCGGCTTTGAACTGGCCGAAATGCAGGCCATGGATGCCTACATCGCCATCCGCGGCGGCAGCAACAGCTTCGAAAACTCCTCCGTCCCCGCAGAGAAAATGGCGCTGGCCCAGAAGCACATGCGCCCCGTGCATAACCAGCGCGTCTGCAAGACCAAGTGGTGCGTGCTCCGCTGGCCCACCCCCAGCATGGCTCAGGGTGCAGGCATGAGCACCGAAGCATTCGAGGACTTCTACTTCCGCTGCTGCCTGGCAGACTACCAGCAGCTCCGCGTGGCCATGGACAGGCTGGCCGAGCGCATGATGCACACCGACCGCGTCCGCATCATCGGCCCCGGCACCGACCTCACCTTCTCCATCAAGGGCATGCCCGCCATCCCCTGCGCCGGGGGAATGGACATCCCGGACGGCGGAGTCTTCCCCGCCCCCCTCACGGGCAGCCTGACCGCCACCCCCCACTACAC
>JAZRHL010000061.1:0-61416 GCA_045644745.1 Akkermansia sp. | reverse complement strand
ATCCGTATAAAAGCATACATGCAAAGCCCCCTGATTTGCATCAGGGGGATCTATTTGCCAAAAATAGCTGATGATTTTCGCTATTCTTTGATATAGGTACACTCTACTTTAGGATGTTTACCTATTTTGGACAGCTATGGCGGCGTCTGAAGGGCAGACACAGCAACCCGATGAGGGACACCCACGGCCAGGGGTCAATAACTACAGCCAGCAGCACCAGCACCACCACCATACCCCAGCGGGTAAGCCCAGGCATCCCACACAGGCACTCAATGCCATACAGAATGACGGCACAGCCCAACAGAATGCAAATCAGCGCCATATCAGCGGGCGGCGTACTCCTTCGCCAGGCGGACGTAATCCTTCGCGTGGTCAATGTTGGCCTGCTCCGTCTCGAGCGGCAGCTGCTTCACCACCTTGGCAGGAGACCCCAGCACCAGGCTGTACGGGGGGATAATGGTACCCTTGGTCACCAGCGCATGCGCCCCAACAATGGAGCCATGCCCCACCACTGCGCCATCCAGCACCACCGCACCCATGCCAATGAGGCAGGCATCCTCCACCGTGCAGGCATGCAGGGTCACGCTATGCCCCACCGTCACATACTTGCCCAGCTTGCAGCCCTGGTCATAATCCACATGCAGGCAGCAGTTGTCCTGCACATTGCTCCCCTCCCCTATTTCGATGGGCGACACGTCGGCCCGGATGGTGGTGTTGTACCACACGTTGCTGCCGGGGTGAAGTGTAACGCGGCCGATAAGGTCGGCACTGGCGGCAATGAATGCCGGATCATTCAGCTGCGGGCTTTCCCCGCCAAAGGATTCTATAGCCATGATTCAGAAAAGAAAAACACCGGCAAAGCGCCTTACCTTGCCGGTGTTGAATGTTAAAAGGAAACGGAATGCTATCAGCTACGGGGCTTCACCACGGCAATCTTGCCGGAGCGGGTCACCATATCCACATCGTAGTCGCTCATCAGGTCGAGGAAGCGGTTCAGACGGAAAGCACCGCCGGAAATCTCGATGGTAAGCATCTCGCGGGTAGCATCGATAACCTGAGCGCGGAACATATCGCAGAGCTGCAGGATGGCCGTCTTGTTCTCACCGAAGCGCACGCGCACCAGCACGATTTCGCGGTAGAAAGTGGGTTCGTTGCGGAAATCGATTACCTCTACCACATTCACCAGTTTGCTGAGCTGCTTGATAACCTGGTCGAGCTTCTCATTATCCTCCTTCACATCGATGGTCATGCGGGAGAACTTGGGATCCTCGCAAGGTGCCACGTTGAGGGAGTGAATGTTATAGCCGCGACCGGAGAACAGACCTGCTACGCGGGAAAGCACACCAAACTTGTTTTCCACGAGCACGGAGATGGTATTAATCGGTTTGTCAGTCGGCATAATGTGTAGGGGGTGTAATCGCGTTAGAGAATACATGATTCCTCTCACTGCGTCAAGCAGTAACTTAGGACGCAGACGCAGTATTTATGCACTTCTTCCGGAATTGCAGACTTGCCAGGGCGCAAAATCTCTGTTAGCATGAGCAAAATGAATCAGCTGGCACCCCACAGCCTGCTTCTTGCCTTACTTCTCTTCGCAAGCTGCAGCAATGTTGACCAGGAGCTGCTCACCGCCGCTTCGCGGGCGGATAGTGCCGCCATTCATTATTCACTCAACCGAGGCGCCGACCCTGACACCAATCTCCGGCCGGGAGAAACACCTCTCGGTCTGCTGCTCAACCGCTATAAGGCCAGCGACTCCGCCCGCCGCGAAATCATCACCAAGGATGTGATAACTCTGCTAGCAAAAGGCGCCGACCCCAATACCCTGCACCACGGGTTCACCCCTCTCCAGATTGCTGCAGGGCTGGGCAATGAGGCCATCGTAAGCCACCTGCTGGCGCATGGAGCCAACCCCTCTCAGGAAACCCGCGCAGGGCTCGCCCCCATCTGGCAATGCGTCTATGCCAATGACTTCCGCATCAGCCTCCACCTGCTCGAGGCCGGTGCCAACCCTAATGCGCTTGATTCAGAAGGTCGCACGCCTCTGCAATACCTTCGAGCCAAAGGCAGCATCAAGACGCCGCTCATGCTCCAGCTCCGCGACCACGGCGGCAGATAATCACACCGGTTCGCCCGCATAGACAATGCGGCCGCCCTCCGCACCGGAACCCGGCCCCATTTCCACCAGATAATCGGCTCGGGAAAGAATGCCCTGGTTATGCTCGATGCACAGGATGGTGTGCCCCGCCGCGCGCAAGCGATAAATAGCACGCAGCAGCATATCCAGCTCACCGAAGTGTAAGCCTGTGCTCGGTTCATCGAGCACGATGAGCAGGTTCTCACCAAGACGGCTGCTGCGTTTCGGCGCAGCCTTGGCCAGATAAGAAGCCAGCTTCACGCGCTGCGATTCACCGCCGGACAAGGTGGTCACCGAACGGTCGAGCGGCAGGTAACCCAACCCTAGTTCCTGCATAGCCTTCAATATGGCCGCTGCCTGCGGCACGGCAGCAAAGAAATCCACCGCTTCGTCCACCGTCTGGGCCAGAGCCTGCGCTATGGACTTGCCGCGCCAGGTCACTTCCAGGGTCTCGCGATTGTAGCGGGCACCGTGGCAGGCATCGCATTCGGTATACAGGTCAGCCAGGAAGTTCATATCCACCTGCAGACGCCCCGTGCCGCCGCAGCGTTCGCAGCGACCACCTCGGGTATTCAGAGAGAAACGGGCAGCCGTATACCCACGCTGGCGGGAAAGCGGCAGCGCCGCATACAGCGGGCGGAGCACATCCAGCAGCCCTGTAGCCGTGGCAGGGGTGCTGCGGGGTGAACTGCCCAGCGGGCTCTGGTCTACAAGCACGGCGCGGGCAATCGCCTCAGCCCCCTCCACCTGCCCCGCCTTCATAGCCGGCAGCAGGCACTCATGCAGCAGGGTACTCTTACCCGAGCCACCGGGGCCGGAAAGACAGGTAAAAGCCCCCAGCGGGAAGCGGAACTCAACGTCCTGCAGGTTGCGGGCGCAGGCATGACGCAGAGTCAGCCATTTGCAGGCGCTCAGGTTGCGGGGCTCCACTGCAGGCAGCTCACGCCGCCCGCTCAGCCAGGCTCCCGTCGGAGAATCTGCATTGGTCAGAATCTCGCTATAGGTACCTTCAGCCATCACCGCTCCACCTGCAGGGCCGCTGCCCGGCCCCATTTCCACCAGCCAGTCACATGCCTGCAGCAGCTGGGGGTCATGCTCCACCACGAGGATGGTGTTACCCTTGTCCCGCAGGCGGTGCAGCGCTGAAATCAGACGCTCGGTCTCCTTCGGATGCAAGCCTATTGTCGGTTCATCCAGAATATACAGCACTCCGGAAAGGCCGCCGCCGATCTGCCCTGCCAGACGGGCGCGCTGGAGCTCGCCGCCGGAAAGCGTATTGGCAGCCCGCGAAAGTGTCAGATACCCCAGTCCCAGTTCCAGCAGACAATCCAGCCTCTGCTTCAGGCTGCTCATGGCAGGCGCCAGCGCCTCCGCAAAAACAGGCGGAATCACCAGTTGCTCAAGCAGCTCTCGATTTTCCTGCACAGGCAGCTCGCAGAATGCACCCAGACTCATCTCCCGCCCGGCAAAATCCAGGGTCACCGCCAGCGCGGTGGGATTCAGGCGCATTCCCTTGCAGGAAGGGCATATTTTCAACGCGCCTTTAGCCTCTTCCACCGTGCCGAGCCCCTGGCACTCAGGGCAAGCACCATGCGGCGAGAAATGCGAGAACAAGCCCGGCGTCAAATCCGGCAGGGTAAATCCCGTTTCGGCATTGCGGTAGCGAGTGTGGTAGCACTGCAACTGCGGCTCACCGCCACGCTCCTGCACCAGAGCGCGCAGTTCATCGGGCCAGAGGCGGAGCGCCGCCTGTACCGAATCCGCCACACGGGATTCCACACCCTCGCGCAGCACGATGCGATCCACCACCAGTTCACAGGCCAGGCCGGCTACCGGAGGTGCGGATTCCAGCTCATCCAGGTCACGGATTTCACCATCCACGCGCACTCGCAGGTAACCCAGCTTGCGCAGCATCAGGATATCGCTCTCCGGGTTCTGCCCGAAAGCGGGTGAAAGAGGCGCCAGCAGCGTAAGCCTTGTATTCTCCGGCAGCCCGGCCAGAGCTGTGCTGATTTCCTCGGGGCTCAGGCGGGTAAGCCGTTCGCCCGTCACGGGGTCATGCGGCACGCCGATAGCGGCGTAGACAATGCGCAGGTAATCAAGTGCTTCAGTAAGTGAACCAAGCACCGTGCGCGACTGTCCACCAGGCAAGTGCTGTTCCAGACAAAGCGCTGGGGGCAGACCCTCTATACTCTCCACATGCGGCTTTTCCGGGCGGGCCAGCAGACGGCGGGCACCGGGAGAAAGACAATCCAGAAACCGGCGGCGGGATTCAGCAAAAAGCGTATCATAGGCCAGTGTGCTCTTGCCCGAACCACTCGGCCCCATGAGGGCAATCATCTTCCCCGCCGGCAGAGTCAGACTGATATGCCGCAGGGTATTCTGGCTAGCACCGGTGATGCGGATATCCATGGCAAAACGGGGTTCAGAAGCGGCTTTGATCCTCGTAGCGGCCACCGGGTTCCACCACCACATCCGCAGCCTTGCAGATTCCTTCAAAGGAACCACCGCGGTAAATATGCATCACGCCCTTGCACTGCACCCTGCCCTTCAGGCTGCCGTAGACCTCCACGGTCTCAGCAGCGGCACCTACGGCCAGCTCTACCTCCGCGCTGCGGTCCACCACCAGCTTTCCGGCGCTGATAGAACCTTCCACACAGACGGATGCATTGAAATCCAGCGTGCCGGAGCAGCGGAACGAACCGGAAACGCGGCCATTCACCTCCATATTCTGACACACGATGGACAGGTTGGACAGCACCGTACCTGCCGGCACACGCACATTACCCAGCGTGCGCACGGTCAGCTTCCGCGAGCCGGGGCGAATCTCCACATCGGCCATGTTCAGGTGCGTATGGCAGTGGATGCAGTTGGCAGACAGGGCAGCAGCGGGAACCTGCGATTCTTTGCCGCATTCATAGCAAGTCACATCGCGCATGGGCACCTGCACCCGTCCATCCTCAGAAGAAAACGAGGTGAGCGCGACTCTCCGGTCGCGCTCACCTATCGGTAACAGACCGGAGACAACAGGCACAATCAACGGCTCTGTTCTGAACTCCGGCATGGTTTCAGAATTGTTGCGGCTTAGCCAAGCAGGTTGGCGTCATCGCTCTTGGGAGCGCGGGCCACCTTCTTGGGTGCAGGGGCTGCAGCAGGTGCAGGAGCCACGGCGGGAGAACCCACGCGGCACATACCCACAAACACAGCACCTTCCTGGATGGAAATCTTTGCAGCGGTAATGTCGCCCACCACTTCAGCGGTAGCGGCAAGCTCCACGCGGTCGGTCACCACGATATCGCCCACGACCTTGCCGTGGATGATGGCGCTCTGCGTGTTCACAGCCACCTTGTTCTTCTCGCCTGCCTGAATGCTGGCGTTGGCACCCACGGTCAGCACGCCATCGGAGGTGATTTCACCTTCCACAGAGCCGTCCACCAGCAGGTCATCCGTAAAGCGCAGGATACCCACCACGGAAACGTCGTAGTTCAGCACGTTGCGGGTGGTCGTGGGAGCCATAGCAGTGGCACCCATCTCAAAGGGGGAAGCAGTGCTCTCCTCGGCACCAAAATAGCCGGCATCAACCGGAGCAGGAGCCATGGGCTGCTGCACGGGGCTTGCCCACTCATCAGGCACATCATTCTCGGCAAAGGGGGAAGGAGCTACGGGAGAACCATCGGGCTTTTTCGGGTACTTGAACATAATTTGCTAAAAGTGAGTTATTAAACGAAAATCTTACACACCGGTTCCGGCGCTGTTTCTATGGTAGCCTTTTACGAGGCAATTGTCGATATGAAAATTTGTCAGATGCGGATTTTTTTCACATCACTTTCACGGCACCTCAGCAGTATAAATTGAGGCAATTCCCATGCAGAGCGGCAGACAGGCCGGATCAGCATAACCGCAGCGCTGCATAAGCCCGCAGAACTGAGCACCGCGGGGGAATGCCTCGATGCTGTCGCCCAGGTAGGCATAGGCATCGGTATTCCCCGTGACCAGCCCGGCAATGCGGGGCAGCACGTGGTGCAGATACAGGCGGTACACCTTGGCAAAGAGCGGATTCTCGGGCATGCTGAAATCCAGCACCAGCAGGTGGCCACCGGGCTTCAGCACGCGGCGGAACTCGCACAGCGCCTTCTCATAATCTGCCATATTGCGCAGACCGAATGCCACTGTGGCCGCATCGAACGAAGCATCCTCCAGCGGCAGGTTCATGGCATCCGCCTCCAGCACATTGCTCAGCCCGCGGCGCACGGCCACATCGAGCATGGGACGGCAGAAATCCGTACCCAGCACCTCCACCTCGGGCAAGGCGCGGCTGATAGCCAGCGCCAGGTCTCCCGTACCGGTGGCAATATCGAGCAGATTGCGCGGCTGCCATTCGGCCACCATCTTCACCACCTTGGCGCGCCACATGATATCCGTGCCCATGGACAGGATATGATTGGCGGTCACGTATCGCTCCGCGATGGACGAAAACGCCGCGTGAACGTAGGCTGGATCCGGCATAGCTTACTTGATGTGGGCCAGCAGGGCATCACCGAATGCGGTGGTGCTCACCGCAGTGCTGCCGGGAATCATCTCTGCCAGGTCAGCAGTGACCGTCTTGTCTGCAATGGCACCTTCGATAGCGGTCACAATGCGGTCAGCGGCCTCAGTCCAGCCCATGTAACGCAGCATCATCTCTGCCGAAAGAAGGAAGGAACAGGGATTCACCTTGTCCAGACCGGCCAGCTTGGGAGCCGTGCCGTGCGTTGCTTCGAACACAGCGTGACCCGTGCGGTAGTTGATATTGGCGCCGGGGGCAATGCCGATACCACCCACCTGGGCAGCCAGAGCGTCGGAGCAGTAGTCGCCATTCAGGTTCAGCGTGGCCACCACGGAATGCTCCTGCGGGTGAATGAGGATTTCCTGCAGGAAGGCATCGCAGATGCAATCCTTGATGATGATACCGTTGGGCAGCTTGCACCAGGGACCGTCACCAATGGGCTCGGCGCCGAACTCACGGCGGGCCAGGTCATAGCCCCAGTCACGGAAGCCGCCTTCCGTGAACTTCATGATATTGCCCTTGTGCACCAGCGTCACATACGGACGGTTCGTCTCAATGGCGTACTGGATAGCCGAGCGCACCAGACGCTCCGTGCCTTCCTTCGACACAGGCTTCACGCCGAAACCGGATGTCTGCGGGAAGCGCACCTTGTTCGCGCGCTGCGGGAACTCCATGGAAAGCCATTCGAAGAACTTCTCAGCCTCGGGGGTACCGCATTCAAACTCGATGCCGGCGTAGATATCTTCCGTATTCTCACGGAAAATCACCATATCCACCTTCCCGGGTTCCTTCACGGGAGTCTCGATACCCTGGAAGTAGCGCACGGGGCGCACACAGCAGTACAGGTCGAGCCCCTGACGCAGAGCCACATTGAGCGAACGGATACCCTTACCCACCGGCGTGGTCAGCGGACCCTTGATACCCACAAGCAGCGTACGGAAAGCCTCCATGGTCTCATTCGGCAGCCAGGTACCCACCGTATCAAAAGCCTTCTGCCCGGCCAGCACTTCCTGCCACACCAGCGCACGCGTGTCGCCATAGGCAGCGCTCACCGCGGCATCAATCACACGCTTGGCGGCGCGCCAGATATCGGGGCCGGAGCCATCGCCGATGATGTGGGGAATAATGGGAAAATCGGGCACATTCAGGCCCTGGGCGGTCATGGTAATGGGTGTTCCTTCACTCATAAGAATCTGACTTTCGTTTAAAACTATCATTACTCGGCTGCAGCCTCGGCAGCAGGGGCGGAATCCTCGGCAGGGTCACTACTGTTGGCCATGGCACAGAACGCGAATACCGCACCCAGCAGCAGCGGGGGCAGAATCCAGAACAAAATACCGTCGCGCTCGCCGTCCCGGCGCGTCTTCATACCATGTGAACTGTAACTGGCCATAATACTTTGTGCGGACATTGTAGCACAATATCACAACTTTGCAACAAGAAAGAATGACAGGAAACCGCTTGACGCCCAGCCGGGCATCTGCTAGAGTTGGCCTCAATGAGTGCCGCACCGCCTGCCGGGGAAAATCCCCGCTTTCTGCAGGAGCAGATTATCACCTACCTGGGCAACAAGCGCCGCCTGCTCGATTTCATCGGACGGGCGGTGGGGCAGGTGCGTGAGCGTCTCGGAGGCCGGCAGTTACGCTGTTTCGATGCTTTCTCCGGCTCCGGCATCGTGAGCCGATTCCTCAAGCAGCATTCCTCCCTGCTCTACACCAATGACCTTGAGGATTATTCCCGCATCCTCAACACCTGCTACCTGAGCAACAGCGATGCCGTGCAAGCCGCCAACCTGCCGGAGCTGCACGCCCGACTCCTGCAGGAAATAGAGGCCAACCCCACACCCGGCCTGCTGGCCGAACTCTACGCACCGCAGGATGACGCCGATATCCGCCCCGGCGAGCGAGTCTTCTACACCCGCCGCAATGCCGTCTACCTCGACACCGCCCGCCAGTGCATCGCGAGGCTCCCACTCGAGCTGCAACCCTATTTCCTGGCACCCCTGCTCTGCGAAGCCTCGGTACACACCAACACAGCAGGGATTTTCAAAGGTTTCTATAAGAACCGTGAAGGCATCGGAAAGTTCGGCGGCAGAGGAGCCAACGCCCTGCAGCGCATCATGGCACCTATCCGGCTGCCGTTACCCATTTTCTCCCGCTTCGACTGCGAGTGCCACGTGCTGCAGAGCGATGCCACCGCTGCCGCTGCCACCCTGCCGGAGCTCGACCTGGCCTACCTCGACCCGCCCTACAACCAGCATCCCTACGGCTCCAACTACTTCATGCTGAACCTCCTGCTGAACTACAGCAAACCCCAGCAGCTTTCCAAAGTTTCCGGCATTCCCGCCGGGTGGAACCGTTCCTCCTACAACAAGCGCGCCCAGGTGCAGCAATCGCTTGATTCCCTGCTGGCAGCCCTACCCGCCCGTTTTGTCCTCATCTCCTACAATTCCGAAGGCTTCATTTCCCTCCCGGACATGCTCACCCTGCTCAACAAGCACGGCAAGGTGGAGCACATGCAGACCGACTACGCGACCTTCAGAGGCTGCCGGAACCTCCGCGCCCGAGCCCTCTCCGTGAAGGAATACCTCTTCCTGCTCGAAAAGTAATCAATCCGCAACAAGATTACAGCTTTCCCGGGTAGAATTCTATACGAAAACTATACGAAAATATGCAAACAAAAAGCCTCTCCTTCATTCTTGCCCTATTTCTTCTGGCATTATTTATGATGCCTTCTCGCGCCCAGACTCCCGGCGGGGCAAACCGGATCAGTCTCTCACTTACTCATCTGTCGGATTTCGAGTTTGAAGTAAAAATCGCCAATATCTCCAAGGAGCCGGTGCATGTTGTCAGGCCCCTGTCTTATTTTGCAGCATCCTCGTTATATTTCATTCTCGAGGATTCAAGTGGCGCACAAATGCTTTTTACCTATAAGGATAATGCTCCGGCCTCGTCGGAGACACGCACACGGAATGGAACCTTCGATACAATCACCATTCAGCCAGGAAAAGCCTTTGTCACAAAGGTCAACCTACATTATGAAAGCTGGTGGTGGCCACGCTCATTTTCGCTGGACTATCCCTTAAAGATAAGAGCTTGTTACAATTTTCCCAGAACCACTTCAGGCTATTTGTGGAGCGGGCGCATTGTCAGTCCTCTCATACTGTGGAACCTTCCACGGGAACATTACAAGGCGGAGCTCCTGCATCTTTACGATAGTTTTGATGACTCCTGGGAAGTTCGTTGAAGCATATCTTCGTATCGAATCCCGCAGCGGAAGTGACGCAGAACATGCTTGACGGCGGCGGATATAAGGGTAAGATTGGAGCGTGAATCATTTTCGTTCCATTTTCAGCTTTGGCGTCTGTGCACTGCTGGCTGCCTCGGTGAGCAGCTGCATGCCGCAGACCGATAATCCCGAACAGCTGCGGCTGGCTCATGAGCAGAATGCCGCCATGCGCAAGGAATTGACGCGCATGCAGCAGCTCATCAAACAGGCAGGTGAGCCCGATGCCACCCTGCCCGACACCATCCACGCCCGTGAGCAGGAGCTGGCCGATTCCCTGAACCAGCTCAAGCAGATTAAGCGTCAGGAAACCGAAGCCAAGCTCCGCGTGATTGAACTACAGGACCGCCTCGATTTGTTCCGCTCCTCGTTCCGCATGCTGCAGAGTGAAACCGTACTTCAATACAAACGCGCCAACCGCTCATGACCACGGAACCCATCACCAAGCAGCGCAAGGGCAACATCACCCTCACCTGGAACGATAAGCCCCTGACCCCGGTCAAGCCCAAGGAAGCCCCCAAGGCTGAGACGGCACCCGTGCCCGCACCCGAGGAGGAAGCAGCCGCCCCCGCCCCTGCTCCGGTGGGAATTCCTGCCGCAGAGGCCTCCGAAACCGCAGAGCCCACGCCGAAGAAGAAGTCCCGCGTAGGGGCATTCATCGTAGATTCCCTGCTGGTGCTTGCCCTTGCGGGCGTCATCGGCGGCGGCGCATGGTATACCTACCAGCAGCTGGAGACCTACCGCGTGCCCACCCCCATGGAGCTGGCCCAGGCCGAATACCTCGAGCTCTGCAAGCAGCACGAACAGCTGCAGGATGCCGCCTACAAGGCCGACGAGCAGCTACACCTGCGCGAGCGCCTCAACAGCCTTGAGCTCCAGCTGGCAGAGGTGAAGCGCAACATTGAGGAACACAAGCGCACGCTCGACATCGAGCGCGACCGCGTGCTGGCAGTGCAGAATGAAATCCGCCAGGAGGACAAATCCTCCCGCGGCGTGGCCAGGAGCATGATTATCGGCCTGCCCATCGGCCATGCTTCGCGCAGCAATGGCAAGGTGTACACCGATGCCATCATCCACCGCATGGAAGGCGGCCGCGTCTCCCTGCGCACGGCCACCGGCCCCGTCACTTTCCCGCTGAGTGAACTGGTCAAGGACAACCTGCCCGACATGGCCCGCTACGCCCTGGGACTGGATGACATGGTGGACATGAGCGACTTTGAGGCTGCCGATGGCAAGTCCATGCCCAAGAAGAAGCGTAAGGGCAAGATTATTCAGCCCCGCAAGCCCTCCACCCAGATTTCCGAGCCGAACTACGAGCCCGCCTCCGGCGCCCCCGTGGTGAATACGCAGGCTCCGCCCGCACCCATTACTGTGGAACCCGGTCTCACCCCCGAGGACGACGGTTCCTGGCAGGCGCCCGAAGGAGCCCTGCCCATCGGCGAATAAGCCCGGCTCACACCCGATTTCATCCAGCCCCCGAAAAGGGCTGGATTTTTGTTTCAATGCACCTTATGAATAGCTTCGTTGATGTTCTCCATGGCAGTCTCCACCTCAGGGTTCTGGCTGTTGCAGGTAATAGCCATGGACTCCAGGCGTTTGTATGTTAAATACAGGAGACTGGGGTCCCATGTTGCCGACTCGGCTCGCGAGCACCCGCTCAGCGTGCGCTCCAGCAGAGCCCGCACGCTGCACTGAAACGCCTTATCATCCATCTCGCATTCATACAGCGGCTCCAGGTCGTCCACCGTCAGCGGTGGCAGCTCACCATCGCACATGAACCCATGCGGCAGCCCGAAACGGAGCACCCGGCACAGCCGTTCAGAAGTGCATATAATGGGTTCCGTTCTGAACTTGTTGTAGAAGCAGCTCATATCCAGCATTTTCTCATACATGAGGATATGCAGGACATGGTGGCAGAGCTCCCAGGCGCATTCGTTCATATGCCGCTCATAACGCCACACCAGCAGCAGATGCTCATCATCCCTGTACGCACTGGGCATGGGGCAGTGCCCCGCTCGCAGAATGGCGGAGAGCTCCTGCCAGGCAGGCTCACCGGCAAACGGAAACTGAATCGCAAAATATTCGCTCATAGGGATGAAAAAGCGTGCATCAGGAATTTCTGCCTGATGCACGCTTCACTTTGAGTTAAATCAATTACTTCTTCTTGCGGCAGCAGCACTTCTTCTTGGGGGCAGCTTCTGCGCAATCAGCCTTGGGAGCCAGGGTGCGGTTCATCTGCTTCCAGCTCCAGTCCCAGCGGGTCAGGGAAGTGAAGCAGGCGGTGAGCAGGTTCACGCTGGCGTCGATGTCCACCTTGTGGGCCATTTCGATGCTCTGGTGCACGTTGCGCACGGGGATGGAGATAGCACCCGTGATGGAACCACCGGCGGTGAACTTCTGCATGGCGCCGGCATCAGTGCCACCGGCGGCAAGCAGCTCAAGCTGGTAGGGAATCTCGCTCTCCTGGCAGAGAGCCGTCATGAACTTCACCATGCGGGGGTCGGTGATGAGCGTGCCGTCATACACCTTCACAGCCGTGCCCTTGCCCAGCACGGTGCACTTATCGTGAGCGCCGCTGCCGGGGGTATCGAACGCGATAGTCACGTCCAGAGCAAAAGCGAAATCGGGGTTGATGGCGAGGGTGGCAGCATGAGCGCCGCGCAGACCCACTTCCTCCTGCACCGTGAACACGGCGTACAGGTCGTAGTCCGGCAGGTTGCCGCTGGCCTTGATGGCTCGCACAGCCTCGATGAGCATGTAGCAGCCGCCGCGGTTGTCGATACTCTTCACATTCAGGCAGTCGCCCATCTCCACCAGGTCACCGATGCGGGTGATGGAATCACCGATGGAAACATACTTCTCCACCTCTTCCTTGCTCAGGCCCAGGTCCACCACGTAATCGGTCACCTGGGGCATCTTGGTGCGCTCCTCGGGGCTCATCACGTGAATGGGCTTCACGCCCATGCAGCCGGGCAGATCCTTGGTGCCGTGCACCGTCACGCGCTGGGCGGTGAGGGTCTTGGGGTCAAAGCCACCGAGGGGCAGGATGCGGATAAAGCCGTTGTCGTCGATATAGCGGACGATGAAACCGATTTCGTCCATGTGGGCGGCGCACATGATGCTCTTTTCAGAGCTCTTGCCCTTGATAAGGGCCACCACGTTGCCCACGTTGTCCACCTTGATTTCATCGGCCAGCGGGGTCATCTCCTTGATGACCAGCTCGCGGATGCCATACTCGAAACCGGGAGCCCCGGTTGCCTCACACAGGTCTTTGAAGAGCTGGATGTTCATGGCGCTTACTTTACTCCTTTCCGACCCGCTTGGCAAGGGCAGACTAACTTTCTGACAGGATTTTCCGCGCCTGCGCACGCGAAACACCTTGCATTGAGGGGGCAATATGCTATCATACACGCATGAACCGCCTGCCGATACCGCAATATGTAATGGCTCTGGCCCATGTGGCTGCCCTGCGCTCCGAAGACCCCTACCGAAAGGTGGGTGCCGCCGCGCTGGATAAGGACAACCGAGTCATCGGCACGGCATACAATGGCCTGTTCCCCGGCTTCAAGGCACCGGATGGCTTCTGGGCTTCTCGCGATGAGCGCCAGAAGTACATGCTGCACGCGGAAATCAACCTTTGCAGTCTGTTCAAGCGCGGCGAGGCCCGCATCGTGGCCTGCACCACCATGCCCTGCACCTCGTGCATGCAGGCCCTCTGCGCCCACGGCGTGAAAACCATTTACTACGGCGAGGATTACGCCGCATCCCAGGCCCCGGCCATTGCTGAAATGTACGGTGTGGAACTCATCAAGGTGGATGACTACCCTCTTTCCTCCCGCTTCCCACTGGTAGCAGCTAAAAACGAGGCGCCCTGCAATTGCTGCGCCAAGCCGCTGGATGCCGTGGAAAAACGGGCCCGGGGCTGCCTGCTCGGGCTCATGTGCGGCGATGCCCTGGGTGCCCCGCTGGAGTTCCACACTCCGGCAGATTTCAAGCAGCATTTCCCCAACGGCGTCACCGGCATGGTGGACGGCTGGGATACCACCGCCGGGCGCAAGAAAGGCACCATCACCGATGATTCCGAAATGGCCATTGCCCTGCTCCGCTGCCTGCTCAATGAACAGGGCTTCAACAGCATGGCCACGCAGGCCCAGTACATCGACTGGCTCTCCTCCGGCCCGGAAGACGTAGGCGTCACCATCCGCTACGCCCTCAAGGGCGAGTTCAACCCGGATTCTCAGGCAAACGGCGCCCTCATGCGTGTGGCCCCCATCGGCATCTATGCCGCCCTGCACCCCGGGTGGGACTGGCAGGCCGCCACCAAGGCAGACTGCACCCTCACCCACATCCACGCCCGCTGCATCAACGCCAACGTCATCTACGTGGAATCCCTCATTCTGGCCATGCAGGGCAAGACTCCTCAGGAAATATACACCGCTGCCTGCAAGCGCGCCGAGGAACTGGGCGATGCCGCCCTGCTCAGCCGTCTGCGCGCCGCTGAAACCGAGGAACCCGCGTATCACCCCCAGGCAGGCTGGGTGGAAATAGCCTTCCAGTGCGCCTACTACTGGCTGCTGCATGCCAGGGATTTTGCCTCGGCCATGTGCAGCATCGTCAGCAAGCTGGGCGACCCGGACACCAACGGTGCCATTGCCGGCGCCCTGCTCGGTGCCGTGTTCGGCATCGATGGTATCCCCTACGAATGGCAGCAGACGGTGAAGAATGCCTACCACCCCGTATCCCGCTACCGCGCCGCCAAGGGCATGGAGATGCTGGAAGAACTCTTTGAACAGGCCAGATGAGTGCTCCCCTGCTCCAGGTGCGCGACCTCACGGTCGAGTTCCACTCCCGCGCGGGGGTGAATTACGCCGTCAACGGAGTCTCCTTCGACCTGCATGCCGGTGAAACCCTCGGCATCGTGGGCGAATCCGGCTCCGGCAAATCGGTGACCTGCTCCACCCTCATGGGGCTGCTTCCCAGCCCACCTGCCCGCATCGGAAAAAACTCCCACGCCTGGTTCGATGGCATCGACCTGCTGCATGCCCCCGAAAAAGTGCATGCCGGGCTGCGTGGCAAGCGCCTCTCCATGATTTTCCAGGACCCCATGACCTGCCTGAATCCCTGCATGTGCATCGGCGACCAGGTGGCTGAGCCGCTCGTGCTGCACCAGGGGCTCAGCTGGCGCGAGGCCCGCAGGCTGGCTGTGGAGGAACTCGCCCGCACCGGCATTCCCGAGCCGGAAAAACGCGCCAAAGCCTACCCGCACGAGTTTTCCGGCGGCATGCGCCAGCGCGTGATGATAGCCATGGCGCTCATCACCCGTCCTGAAATCCTCATCGCCGATGAACCCACCACCGCACTGGATGTCACCGTGCAGAAGCAGGTGCTGGACCTCCTGCGCACCCGCCAGCAGGAGCTGGGCACCGCCATCATCCTCATCACCCACGACCTGGGCGTGGTGCGGCAATATGCCCACCGTATTCAGGTGATGTATGCCGGCAGCATCGTGGAAAGCGCCCCGGCAGAGGAACTCATCCGCCACCCGCTGCATGCCTATACCCGCTCGCTCATGGCATCCATCCCCAGCGCGGCGGACAAAGGCAGCAGACTCCAGACCATCCCCGGTCTGCCCCCCACCCTGCGCGAGCCTGTGCGCGGCTGCGCATTCCGTCCCCGCAATATCGTAGGCAAGCCTGAGCTCTGCCTCACCGACCGCACCCCTGACCTCGTGGAAATCACCCCCGGCCACTGGGTGCGCAACTGCCCCGGCTGCCTCATGTCCTGACCGCAGGTCAGGATTTCGTCACGCAGTGATTTCGTGCGGGCAACGCCCGGATTTCGTCCAGCCCCGCAGGGGCTGGATATCGTTCCCCATTTTGAGCTGACGCGACCACACTCCCCGCTACGCCCGGAAGCAAAAACAGTTACTCTAACTTCTTGAAAAACAAGGAAGCGACACCTACAATCAGCTTCCATGAACCACATGCTCACCACCGCTGCGGGAGCCCCCGTAGCCGATAACAACCGTTCACTTACAGCAGGGCCTCGTGGTCCCATGCTCATGCAGGATACCTGGCTCTTCGAAAAGCTCAGCCACCTGAACCGGGAGGTCATCCCGGAGCGCCGCATGCATGCCAAAGGCTTCGGTGCATTCGGCGTGTTCCGCGTCACAAATGATATCACCCGCTACACTCGCGCGGATTTATTCTCCTCCATCGGTAAGGAAACGGAGGTCTTTGTACGTTTCTCCACCGTGGCTGGCGAGCGCGGAGCAGCGGATGCCGAGCGCGATATCCGCGGTTTTGCCGTGAAGTTCTACACCCAGCAAGGCAACTGGGACCTGGTGGGCAACAACACACCGGTCTTCTTCCTGCGTGATCCCCGCAAGTTTGCCGACCTGAACCACGCCATCAAGCGACACCCCGCCAGCGGTCTGCACAGCCCCGCCGCCAACTGGGATTTCTGGACATCCCTTCCCGAGGCTTTCCACCAGATTACTATCGTGATGAGCGACCGGGGCATCCCAGACGGCTTCCGTCACATGCACGGCTTTGGCAGCCACACGTTCTCGCTCATCAACGAGCATAACGAGCGCATCTGGTGCAAGTTCCACTGGCGCTGCCAGCAGGGAATCCGCAACCTGACCGACGAGCAGGCTGCCGCCCTCATCGCCGCCGACCGCGACAGCGCCGGTTCCGACCTCTACCGAGCCATCGCGCAGGGGCGCTTTCCGAAATGGAAACTCTGCATCCAGGTCATGACAGATGCCGAGGCCGCCGCTTTCCCCTTCAATCCTTTTGATTTGACCAAGGTGTGGCCACACGGTGATTTTCCGCTCATCGAGGTGGGCGAAATGATACTCAACCGCAATCCGCAGAACTACTTTGCCGAGGTGGAACAAGCCGCGTTCAACCCCGCTCAGGTGGTGCCGGGCATTGGGTTCTCGCCGGATAAAATGCTGCAAGGGCGTCTCTTTGCCTATGGAGATGCACAGCGTTACCGGCTGGGTGTGAACCATCATCTCATCCCCGTAAATCGTCCGCGCTGCCCTTTCCACAGCTTCCACCGCGACGGCCAGATGCGCACCGATGGCAACCAGGGCGACACCCTCACCTACGAGCCGAATAGCTACCACGAATGGCAGGAACAGCAGCAGTACATGGAACCACCCCAGCACATCTGCGGCGATTCCGGCCACTGGGACTACACCAATGATGAGGAGGACTACTTCGCGCAGCCCCGCGCCCTGTTCCTGCTCATGAGCGCAGAACAGCGCCAGGCCCTTTTCGACAACACAGCGCGAGCCTTGGCCGATGTACCGGGATTCATCCGCCAGCGCCACCTGGAGCACTGCTACCGCTGCCACAGAGATTATGGCGAAGGCGTGGAGAAAGCCCTGTCCGCGCCCTGAGGAGCGGCTATCGTTCCCTATTTCACCACCGTCTATCATTTCCCAATCATTGGGAGACCGTTACTCCTCGCCCCATAGAAAAACGAAATCCAGCCCCTTGCGGGGCTGGACGAAATCCGCTTCGCGGACGAAATCGTGGCTGCGCCGCGACGATATCTGCCGCAGGGGCGGCAGACTTACGGCTCGACCCAGCGACCGTGGTCCTTGATGAGCTGCACCAGGTGCTGCACGGCTTCCTCCTGCGGGATATTCATCACCACGGGGTTGTGGCCTACGTAGAGGTTAATCTTGTTCGGTGCACCGCCCACGTAGCCGAAGTCGGCATCGCTCATTTCACCGGGTCCGTTCACAATGCAGCCCATGATGGCAATCTTCACGCCCTTCAGGTGGCCCGTGGCCTCGCGGATGCGGGCAGCGGCCTCCTGGATGTTGTAGTGCGTGCGGCCGCAGGACGGGCAGGACACATACTCGGTCTTGCTCAGGCGCACGCCGGCAGCCTGCAGGATATTGAAACCGAGGCGAGCTGCCTTGTCCGGGTCAGCCTCGCGGCGCACCAGCACGGCATTGCCGATACCATCGCACAGCAACGCACCGGCATTCACGCCACCAGCCATGGGGGCAGAGAGGGAATCGCAGCCATTGCAGAGCGTATCCTTGAGCAGGATGCTGTGGCGGGTCGGAATCACTGCTGCCAGCAGGCGGAAAGCCTGCACCACGGGCATGTCGATACCATCCTTCACCGTCACCAGCGTGGCGGGAGCATCGGCCAGCTCAGCCGCGGCGGCTGCATCACGCGGGTCAATCTCCACGGGAGCGCAATCCTCGTAGGAGATTTCCGGCATGAAATCCTTCATCACCGCAGGGTCAAGCGCCTTGCAGGCGGCCTCGGGCAGCACCACACGCACCGGCTCATTCCAGCCCAGCGTCACGCCACCGCGGGTAATCACATCCGCCTTGCGCTTGTTGAATTCAAAGGGATTGAAGGCAGCCGGCGCCTGAATCTCCAGCGGAGCAGCGGCGGGCATCACACCCGGCTGGTAGGGGGCAGCCAGCTCGAAGCCGGGTTCAATCTCATACACCGGGTCCTCGGTAAGGGACACACGCAGGGTGTCGCCAATGCCGTCGGCCAGCAGGGAGCCCACGCCCGTGGCGCTCTTGATGCGGGCATCCTCGCCCTCGCCGGCCTCGGTCACACCCAGGTGGATGGGGTAGTTCCAATCCAGCCCCTCCTCGGCCAGGCGCTTCACCAGCAGGCGGTAGGCCTGAATCATGACCTTCACATTGGAGGACTTCATGGAGAACACCAGCTGGTGGTAGTCCAGCTCGCGGGCAATGCGGGCAAACTCCAGCGCACTTTCCACCATGCCATCGGGGGTATCGCCGTAGCGGTTCAGGATGCGGTCGGAAAGAGAACCGTGGTTGGCACCCAGGCGCATGGCGCGGCCATGCGCCTTGCAGAAAAGCACGAGCGGCGTGAATGCCTTGCGGATTTTCTCGATTTCTTCCTCGTACTCAAAGTCGGTGTAGTCGCGCTCCACAAACTTCTTCTTATCCACGAAGTTACCGGGATTCACGCGGATTTTCTCTACCCACTTGGCGGCCTCCATGGCGGCATCGGGTTTGAAATGGATATCAGCCACCAGCGGCACCTGACACCCGGCGGCGCGCAGCTCGCGGGCAATGTTCTCCAGATTGGCGGCATACACCTTGGTCTGAGCCGTAAGGCGGATAATCTCGCAGCCGGCCTCAGCCAGCGCCAGAGACTCACGCACACAGCCTGCGGTATCCAGCGTATCGCTGGTCAGCATGGATTGAATACGGATGGGATTGTTTCCGCCAATCCCCACGTTTCCCACCATCACCTCGCGGGTCAGGCGGCGCGTATACTGGTACAGACTCGGGCAATGCAAGGTGCTCATGCCCTAACTTTACTCCGTCCGCATCAACTTTTCAAGCCATAACGCGCATTTCCGGCAATTTAATCGGCCTGCAGCGCCTGTCTGAGCGTTTTGAAGTTGACATTTTCATCAAATAGATTTAACTTATCTTAAAGAAACCAGCTCATTCATCCATGAAGCGCTCCACCCGCCAGCAATTACTCATGTCCCTGACAGCCTGTCTGCTCAGTTCCTGCGTGATTTACACCCCCACGGTGCCCGATATGCCCTACCAGGGCACAGCCGGCCGCACCGCCTACCCCGATACATGGATGACTACTCAGCCCACCGGCATTGAGCAGGCACCCATTCCTGACCCGGTAACGAGCCAGCCGATTACCCCCGCCCCGGCCAATACTCCGCTGGATTTGACCAAGCCCGTTGCCCCCGGCACCATGAAGCTCACCACGCCTGCCCCCGAGCCCAAGGTAACCCCGGCCCCGGTGAAGAAGGTGGAATCCGTACTGGAACCGGCCACGCCCAAACCCGCCAGCCCTGCGGCAGAACCCGCCAAGCCCACGGATCTGAGCCAGATTACCAACACCGGCCCCATTCCCGTGGCCATGCGTGTACCCGGCGACCCCACCCGCGTGTACAACCCGCTGAACCCGAACAAGACTATCCGCGTGGTAGACAAGGATGGCAAGCCCTTCCCCAGCGGCAAGAAGCTGAAGGTGCGCGGCACCAACTTCATGTTCTACGTGCCGTAACGCATGAGCTGCACGCCTTTCAAATCAGTCTGTATTCTAGGTCCCGGCCTGCTCGGCGGCTCCATTGCCATGGCCGTGCAGCAGCACCTGTCCGGCTGCGAGCTGCGCATCTGGGCCCGCCGCCAGCAACCGCTCGACTTTGTACGCGAGCGCGGCATCACCGAGCATGTCTTCACCGATGCACGCGAGGCAGCCAAGGGCGCAGAGCTGATTATCCTCGCCACGCCCATCGGCGCCTTTGAGGAGCTCTCCCGCTACATTCTTTCTGCTGTGTCAAAGGAGGCCATCATCACCGACATCGGCTCGGTGAAGGCCTATGTACACCGCACCACCGGCACCATGCTCACCAGCCGAGGCCGCTGTTTCATCGGCTCCCACCCTATGGCCGGTGCTGAGAAGCAAGGCATCGAAAACGCCTATGCCGACCTCATCAAGGGCGCCACAGTGGCCCTTACCAATCCCCACGGCGCCCCCGCCGCCAAGGTGCAGCAGCTGGCTGCATTCTGGCAGGCTCTGGGCACCAGCACCTACGAAATGGATCCCGTGAACCATGACCGCACCGTGGCTCGCATTTCACACTGCCCACATATTCTCGCCGCACTCTGTGCCCGCGGCGCCACCCTCGGTCAGGAGCCCATGGAAGACCTGCAGCGCCTTGCAGCCACGGGCTTCCGCGATACCACACGCGTCTGCTCCGGCGGCGCCAACATGTGGGCCGATATCCTCTGGGAAAATGACGTAGCCGTGCGTGCAGCCCTGCACGACTGCGTGAACGACCTGCACCACCTCATCGACCTGCTCGAAACGCAGGATAAGGAAGGCGTACGCCAGTGGCTCATCGCCGCAAAATCCGCCCGCGAAACCGTGAGGCAAGAGGAGAATTGACGATTGACGAATGACTATTGACCATTGATGAATTCCGCGGGCGAAGCCCGCAATAATCAATCGTCAATCCGAATAGTATTGCCTGCGGTGGGGGTTCATGTTGCGGCGGTGATCCTCGCGGTCTTCGCGGTTGCGCAGCATGTGGCGTTTCTCGCGGCGGTTGACGCGCTCCAAGGTCATCTGGCGCTTTTCATTGCGGCGCTCCAGCTCGGCAATCTCGGCGTCGAGGTTCAGGAAGTGCTCGTAGCGTTCCTGCGTGAGCGTACCGGTCTCCAGCGCGGTGCGGATGGCGCAGCCGGCATCCTTGCGGTGGGAGCAGTCCGCAAAGCGGCACTGGCTCTCCAGCTCGGTCAGGTCGGCAAACTGCGCGCGGAGCGTGGCGGCATCCGTCCACATGTGAATCTCGCGCATACCGGGGTTATCAATCAGCACGCCACCGCCAGCCAGAATCACCAGCTCGCGAGCCACGGTGGTGTGGCGGCCCTTACCCGTCACCTCGTTCACATGACCAGTCTCCAGCCATTCATCGCCCAGCAGGCTGTTCACAAAGGTACTCTTGCCTACCCCCGATGAGCCCACCACCGTGATGGTACGCCCCTTGGGCACGCGTCGCAGATACTGCGGGTAGCCCTTGCGCCAGCGGGCCACGATGGGGTAGACCTCGCTGCAACCCAGGGCGCGGATTTCCTCCACCGCGCGCTGCATGTCCGCCTCGGGGGCGGTATCGGCCTTGTTCACCAGCACCACGGGAGTGGCACCGCTCTTGCGGATGAGGGTCAGGTAGCGTTCGATGCGGCGCGGGTTGTAGTCGCTCTCAGCATCGGTAATCACCACCACCATGTCCACATTCGCGCCGATGACCTGCTCGGCGCAGCTGCGGCCGGGCGCTTTGCGGGAGAATCGGTTGCGGCGCGGCAGCATGGCGCGGATAACAGGCAGATCCTTGCCCTGCCCCGGGTCCACAGCCACCCAGTCGCCCACGGTGGGCAGGTCGGCATCGGAAACGGCATCGTGCCACACCTTGCCGCAGAGCACCACCTCGTGGTCACCCTTGCCCTTGGCAATCACGGTGAAATTAATCTTCGTCTCGCGGATGATGCGGGCGGGGTACCACTCCGGGTGTCCCAGTGCCTCCAGAGCAGCAGCATAATCCGGGCCCCAGCCCAGCATTTCCATGGTCACTTTCATGGGCGGCGAATGATGGTGGCGTGTTCAATAATCTGCATGGCAATGCGCTCCTTGGTATTCTTTTCCAGATACTCCACATGGTCCGGGAACACCAGAGCCACCTCATTCTCGCGGGAATCAAAACCGATATCGTGACGGCTCACATCATTCGCCACGATGAAATCACACTTCTTGCGGCGCAGCTTGTCCTGTGCGTATTCCTCCACATTCTGCGTCTCGGCGGCAAAACCCACCAGCGTGCCCGTAAAGCCGAACACATCGCGCATGCTGCCCAGGATATCCGGAGTCTTCTCCAGCTCAATGACCATGCGCTCCCCGCTCTTCTTGATTTTCTGCTCCTGCACGGCCACAGGGCGATAATCGGCCACAGCAGCGCACAGAATCGCAGCATCGGCATACTTCACCATATCGCGCACGGCATCATACATCTGCTGGGCACTCTCCACAGGGATGAAATCCACCCCCGGCGGTACGTCCAGCGTGGTAGGGCCGGAAATGAGAATGACCTCGTGCCCATCGTGGCGCGCCGCCCCGGCCAGTGCATAACCCATGCGGCCGGATGAGCGGTTGGTGAGATAACGCACAGGGTCCAGCGCTTCACGCGTAGGCCCGGCTGTGATAAGAAACTTCATGTCGCCGCCGATTTTACCACATCCCCCGCCCCTTGGCAATCCCCCAAAGATGAGGAAGTCAGGCAAATAGGGATTTTCAGAGGCCGAAAATCTGTCGGAGCACGGGACTTCAGTCCCGAACTTCGAATAGAACCAGCGACTTCGTCTCCATCAATCCAACAAAAGCGCTTGCGTCCATAGGCTTTCGCTGTTAATATCAAGCACATGAGCAAGGGGCGCAAAATATACACTGCGGCGTATCTGATTTTCCTGGTCATTCTGCTATACCCGCAATTTTTCCCGATTCCGATGCCGGAGAAGACACCGGTGGAAAGCTGGAATATTTTCCACCGCTGGCTGGGGGAAGCTCCTGCTCAACTGGAGCAAACCACCTTCCCCACCGGTATGGAACGCTCCACCTACTACGGTTTCACCTTCCCCGGCTCCGCCGATAAGGAAAAGGAGCTGGCGGAATTCCTCGAGCTTCAGGAATCAGCCGAGCCCCTCCCCGAAGACTGGAACATGACTGCGCAGGCGGGGGCTACGATATTCCGCCAACAGCCACCCCTCATCTGCCTGCTGGCAGGAAACAACGAATGGGGGTACGTCATCGAAGGCACCACCCTCACCCGCTTGGCTGATGGCCGCACCCTATTCGCCTTCAAAGTACACTGGGAAGAAGATGATACCATTTGCGGAGGCAACTACTACCGCCCCCGCTTCGAGAAAAAGGACGAAGAGAGTTCGTTTCTGATTGGGATATTCAGCCTGTTGATGCTCCTCAGCGATTTCCTCCTCGCACCGCTTGGCCTGCTGCTGCTCTTCCCCCGCTTTAATCTGAGCCGCATGCGGCACTACGCCCTCTGGTATTCGTCTGTTCTCATTCTCCCCATCATTATGGTTGTATGGTGTTACCCGGCATGGTACAGCGGCCCCGTGCTGGGAGTCACTATATTTGGCACCTTGTTTATAGGAATCCCCCTGCTGCTGCTCGGCGCATGGGTATGCTCCCGCATCGCGAAGCATTACCTGAAAGCCACTCCTCCCCGCAACTCGTGAACGGCAGGATATCTCTGCTATAATCTTCTCTGCCAGCCATGAACAGCACTACATTCATCGCCCTGACTGTCCCCGAGGAATACCAGCCTTACGCCTTCTTTGCGCTCGGGCTGATCGTCATCGGATTCGGTCTCTTCGAGCTCAAAAAATCGCTTTATCTCACCAGACACGGCGTGCAGACGGAAGGCATCCTCCAGGGCATCCGGACCAGTCGCAGCCTCAGCTCGGGAAAGCACGAGCCGGTGGCGGTATACACTTACACCGATATGGAAGGGAACGAACACGAGATAGCCGATTCCCTCCCGCCCGTGCCACTCATCGGCAAGAGCCGTATTACCGTGCTCTACGACCCGGCCAGGCCGGAAAATGCTATGGTCTCGACCACGGCCTCGCTATCACCTATTGTCTTCATCCTCTGTGGCATCATCAGCATCGCCTACGGTGTCTCCGAATTCTTCACCTGATTTCCACCCATGAGCCGCGCCCGCCTCACCTATACCGTCTGCTATGTGCTGATGCTTCTCGTCTTCGTGGCCTTTCCCTTCATCGTGAAAGCCACGCAGGAAATCACGCCGCAAACACAGTGGAGCGGGTTTCATCCATGGTTCGGCCCCGTGCCAAACCAGCTGCAGGCTGAGGAGTGGAATCGAGAGGCAGATGACCGACAGGGCATCATCTTCACCTTCAGCTCCACGGAAGAATGGCGAACAAAACTCATCCGCGCTTTTGGTCTGGCAGATAAGGACCGCGACACAGCCCCCCTGCCCGAGCATTGGGAGAAGCAACTCCACCCCACCCAGCCCAGGCTGACCGCCCACCCGAAACTCATGATAACACACGATGCCTCCAGTGGCTATGACGTACGGGATATGACCCTGGCGCAGCTGGCCGATGGCCGCACCCTGCTGGCATTCCGATACCAATGGGACAATGAGTTCGGCAGGCGGGACCTGGTCTTGCCGGCATACGAGGAGGAGCCCGACGATGACTTGCCACTCTGGCTATCCGGGCTCTGCATTGTGGTGGGCATTGCCTTCCTTCTGCTGGTGCCGCTGGGCTTCCTGCTGCTCTTCCCGCGTTTCAACCTGACCCGCAAGCGGCACATAGCATACTGGTTTCTTTCCGCCGCGCTCTTCCCCATTCTCCTGCTCATATCGGCCTGCACCAGCACAGGTGTAGTGGCGGCCATACCCGCAGCCATCTCCTGGTGTATCATCCTGGTGCCCCTCCAGCTGGCCGGAGCCGGCATGCTGCTGCCCATCGTCATGATGATAGCCTTCCGCAAGGACAGGTCATAAAAACAACGCAATCACACCTTTCACCCATGAGCCGCGCCCGTATCACATACACTGCCTGCTATGTGCTGATGCTTCTCAGTCTTGTAGCATTCCCCTTCATCATGAAGGCAACGGAGGAGTGGACGCCCCATCAGCTGTGGAGCATATTCCAATCCTGGATTGGCCCGATGCCCCAGCAGCTGCAGGCCGAGGAATGGAGGCGGGAATCCGATGACAGGGCGGGAATCATCTTCACATTCCGGGCAGATGAGGTCTGGCAGAAAAATCTTGTCGACCATTTTGCGCTGGCAGATAAAGACCGCGGCGCCGCGCCTCTGCCTGAGCATTGGGAATCGCAGATTTCCCCCACGCAGCCGAAGCTGACCGCGTATACCAAGCTCATGATATCCGACTCCGGCGATTCCGGATTCGAAGTGCAGGACATGACGCTGGCGCAACTGAGCGATGGCCGCACCCTGCTGGCATTCCGCCACAAATCTGAAAACGATTTCCACGGGCGCATGGTTGTGCCCCCGGCCTATCCCCGCGCAGAGGCAGAACCCACGCCCACGTGGCGCTTCGTGCTCTGGTGCATCGCCCTCATCGCCTTCTCGCTGCTGACACCGCTAGGCTTCCTGCTGTTCTTCCCCCGTTTCAATCTCAACCGCAAGAGCCACGTGGTCTACTGGTTCACCACAGCTGCCCTCTTCCCCCTCATTCCGGGGCTCCTGATGTGCCTGAGCTACGGCCACTACATGGCGCTGTTTGCCTTACTCATGGGCAGCATCGTCATCATCCCCCTGCAGCTGGCAGGGGCAGGCCTCCTGCTGCCTCTGGTCCGTATGATAGCCTTCCGCAGCAGACAAACCGAGCCACAACCATGAATGGCATGTCCACATTCCTCTCCCTGCCCGCCTGAGCAAGACGCGCAAGCGCTTTACTCTCGGCCACCTGATGTTCATCCTTCTGCTCATCACGCCCCTATATCCTGCCCCTTGCCCAGAGTTTCATCCACGCAGCGCAGAAATCCGCTTAACGATTCCTCGGGTCTCTGACCCGACTAGCTTTAAAATCCAAGATTCAAATTCCCTCTTCCTCGCCCATCTTCCTCTGGGTGATGCTGCAGGAGCGGGGCTTGCCGCCGCGTTTGCGTGCGCGTTTCAGCTCCAGCTGGCGGGGACTGGGAGCACCGTTGAGGCGGTGGTCCAGCTCCTCGCAGAGCGTACGGCGGGCCAGATAGCGGTTAATCTCGCGTTCCCGTTCACAATGGCAGCGCACCACAATCCCAGTGGGAACATGGGTGAGGTAGACGCAATTGTTCGTCTTATTGATTTTCTGGCCGCCTTTGCCACTGCCGCGCACAAACTTTTCCTCGAGGTCATTCTTGTGTACCCCCAAGCGCTGCATCATCTCCTGCAGCTTCTGCATTTTCTCCGGCGAAACAGGCATAGGAATCGTGAATTGTTTTGTGCAGTATACAGCAAGGCATGGCCCTCATCAAGCTGCTTTGGTGTCTGTTTTGCGAGCTGTTTCCCTTCTTCTTCCAAATGCTGCATTGACATATCAACCATTCATTGTTAGATTGTACATACTGCAACTTTGTTTATGAAAAATTCTCTCTTCCTGGCCATCCTTGCTCTCTGTGCCCTGCCTGCGCTGGGGGCGGATAAAACGGAGCTTAACTTCGATGTAAACGCCGGCACGCAGGGCGCGGGGGTTAGCCTGGGCTACAAGCTGTCCCCGAGCGTACGCCTCCGCCTGCGCGGGGCCATGCTGAACTACGAGAAGACCGACAAATGGACCGACTCGCAGGCTCAGCTCACGCTCAATGGCGACAACGTGGGGCTGCTGGTCGACCTCTACCCCGGCGACGGGAACTTCTACATCACCGCCGGTCTCAACTTCAGCGAGAACAAAGTGCGCTGCAGCTCGCGCATCGACCGCAAGCCCGGCATGGTCGGTCCCTCCACCGTGGGCGGCATCGAGTACTCCATCACCGAGGGCACCCACGCCGAACTCAATGGCAAGTACAGCTGGAACCACGCCCAGCCCTACATCGGCATCGGTTATCAGGATTCCCTCTTCGGAAGCTCCACCTTCTACTACAGCCTCGACCTCGGCGTCAATTTCATGGGCAGCGGCAATCTCACCGTCAGCGGCAGCGATAACCTCCGCTACCACGATACCGCCACCGGCGAATGGAAACCCGCCACCGAAGCTGTGATGGAGGAATCCATCCGAAAGGAAGGACGGGATTTCTTCAAGATTGCTGATGACCTCAGCGTGTACCCCGTGATTCAGTTCGCCATCGGCGCACGATTCTGAAGCCGGGCATTATTCCTCATCTGCAGGGCAGTCTTCGGGCTGCCCTGTTTCATTTCCGGCATACAGCATCACGTCCACCTCCAGCTCGCTTTCCCAGGCGCAGGAGACCACCGTGCACTCAGGATACACCATCAGGCAGCTCCACACGATGGGGCCGGGGTACTGCATCGGCGGCATCACTTCTTCCATGTAACGGGTGAGTTCATCGCCCCGCTCCCTCGCTTTCGAGTACTCGGCGTTCACGGACTCTGACGTGAGGGAGGAATAGTCGAAGCATGCCAGCATGGGAAACACAAAGCAAGCCCCTGCAATCCACCCCCTGTGCAGCCAGTGACGCAACTTGACCGGCTGCGGCAGATACGGCGAAGGCGTGGGTGCCGGGTCCGCCAGCAGGGATGTGAGCACCTTCGTGCGGTAAACAATGACATGGCGCAGCTGCACAGCTGAATCAACCATGCTCACGGGCAGCACAGCCCATGTTCCTCCGTCCGACTGCACCAGCACCGCATCCCGGCTCACATGCAGATACGCCGGAGTGGTATTCTTCCGCATCGCACGGGCACACAAGCCGGGACGCATCACGAAGATAAGAATCCCACCTGCGGCAACAAGCAAGGGCAGCAGCAGAGCAAACAAATCGAACTCCCAGCACAGAGCCATGGCCAGTCCCAGTAAGAAGAGGGTCACGTGCAGCGCAACTGACCTTCCCGGCACGGCAAACTGCATAATGTAGTCCACAAACTCGCGCACCTGGGCGGGCGTGGCCGATATCCGCATCGGATTTTCTGAAAGCAAATCAGCAGGAGGTGCTGTGGGCGGCGCCGGCTTTTTCCCGGCGTGCGCCTTCACGTAGGCCAGCATTTCCTCTGCCCGTTCACGCCGCAGAGACTCGGTGGGCAGCAGGTGAAACATGCCGTTTGTCTGCTGCACCATCAGCATATTCATGCGGAGCCAGACGCGGGAGATACGCTCCCACGGCACAAAATTTCTTATCCCGGCGCTTTCACATTCCAGCAGGATTCCGGCCTCTGTCAGGGTCACAAACTGGGTTCCCAGCGTCTCGAAGCGGCGCTCAATGCGACGTAACGACACCCAGTTCTGGCAGCACACCAGCGCTACAGCCACGAAAAAGGCAATGCCCAATATATACCAATCCAGCGCAAGCAACCACTGAAGCAGGGCAAAAAATACCAGTTCAAGAAGGAGCTGGTGCAACACAATATGCCTCAGAAACCACCCCTTGGTCTTACGTTCCGGCTTTGCTAATCGGTATACCATACCCCGATTTTAACAGCAAAAAGGCGAAAAACAAGCCATTTTCCCCCGCCGCGAAGAAGCCTTTTCACAAAGAGGTGGTTAAACACCCATTTCTAGCTCTTTTTGGTCATCCTCAATGCCCCGTTTGCGCCTCGGAAAAGGCTCAGAAATGGTGAAAATCAGGCAAATTTAAGTCCATTTCCACCCCTTTTCAAGGTGGCATGCCACCACACTGTATTATATCGTTCTTTATTTTGTATAAGATCTTTCCGTTTCGCAGATATGCGAAACATACGCATTTACATCACACTTCGCACATGAACATGCAAACGCCACCTTGCTGCATGCACAGGTGCTGCAGAATCGCCATCTCTACCGTAAATTCAGTGAATTTTGCGACCTTCGCTCCTATTATCATATGTTTTATCGTATTCTCATTGGTATTTTACTTAATTTTCTTAAAACGCGTTTGTTCATATCTTTTTCAAGAGTTTTTTGAGCAGTTTTTCATATATACTTACACCTCACATTACTGATTTTCTACTTCTTTTTCCTTTGTTTATTGTGAAGTTATTTACATGATTTTTAACACCGAATTTGAATTTGAGTGAAAACCAGTACTTTTCTATTATGTTATCTATATCTTTTTTTATTGACTATTTATCGCAATTAGGACTTATGTCTTCATTGTTATACCATGATAAATGACCATTTTCCTGCCAATCACCACCACTTGGTGCTTAAACACCTCAAACAAGCAAAAAGGGAGGAAAAGAGCCCCGAGAAGCAGAAATTGCACGGGCAGATGCACGGAAATCAGTCTCCGCGCCCGCCATTTGGGCTCATTTCGGGCCATTTTTCTTCGTTATTCATTAAATATACAGACATTGTGCATTTTTATAAAAATAAGGCATTTTTCTGTTTTCTATTGATTTTTGAGAAATCGACCTGTAAAATAGGCCCATGGTCAAAAAACGGAGCAAAATTCAAATCCTGCGCTTCCTCGTGCAGCTGGTCTTCATGGCAGGTCTCTTTTTCGGGCTGGGCTTCATCCCTGGGGCCAAGGACGTGAGCGTCTGGCTGCTGCCTGCCGCTTTGCTGGCCGGCGTCTTCGTCTGTGGTTGGGTGTGCCCCTTCGGCTCAGCTCAGGACTGGATGTCGAAGCTCGGCCGTCTGCTCCACCTGCCGCAGCTGCGTGTCCCGCAGGCAGCTCAACGCTACCTCCAGCTCTCCCGCTACGCCCTCTACCTTGCCCTCTCCATGGGCGTCACCCTCGCCCTGCTCCAGGGGCCGAAGCACTTCTCCGCCCTCATGCGTGGACAGGGACTCACCATCGCCACAGGCATCATCATCTTCTTCCTCATTATCTCGCTCTTCATCGATCGACCCTTCTGCAACTATTTCTGCACATCCGGCGCCCGCATGGGGCTCTTCAGCGTGCTGCGCATCTTCAGCATCCGCCGCGATACCGAGCAGTGCAAACAGTGCGGCCACTGCTCCCGCACCTGCCCCATGAACATCGATGTAGCCCACACCGATTTTGTACGCCACCCGAACTGCATCGGCTGCCTCCGCTGCATCTCCTCCTGCCCCAAAGGCCTCCTGAAATACGGCCTCATGCCCGGCAAGGAAAAGAAGAAATAAGGGGTGTCACCCTTGTCGGAGCACGGGACTTTAGCCCCGTAAAGACATCCGATAAGGGACTAAAGTCCCTTCGCTCCGAATGAAGCCATTGTACCCTTACCGGGGTTCATCTGAGGGCGAGATATGGAAAATCCCCCGACGTATACTCCGTCAGGGGATTTTCACGGCAAGGCGACTCGCTCTTTACTTATGCTCGCGGAAGAGCTCGGCCTGGTCCTGCAGCAGGGCAAAGGAGTGGCGCACCATGGCGCGGGTTTCGTTCAGCAGGTTCAGGTAGAGAATACCATTGCGCATATCCATCACATCCTCCTCAGCGCGGATGAGGTGTTCGCGAATGCACTGAGCAAACTCCTTCTTGAGGTCACCGGACTGCGCCATCATCTCCTCGATACCCGCACCGCCTTCGCTCTGCAGCTTCAGCGAAAGCCCGGGGAAGCAGGCCGAGATACGGTCGCTCATGGAGAGCAGGTCGCGGCCCTGCTCGGCGGTGAGCCCCACGTGGTTGTTGTCGATGTGCTTGTAACTCGCCTTGACCACAGTGAGCAGGCATCCGGCCACCTGCAGGCTGTTCTCGTGCAGGCGCAGCACCAGCTGGCCGCGGTCATACAGGCGGGCAGGCAGCGTCTGCAGGCAGGGGAGAATCTGATCCTCCTGTATGGCCTCCAGCGTGCGGTTCAGCTCACGCGCCTTCTTACGCAGACGCTTCAGGGCGCTGTAGTCCTCTGCAAGCAGGGCTTTCACCGTGGCGCGGTAAATACCGTAGGCGCGTCCCAGACGGTCCACAGAGGCCTCTCCAAGCTCGCGCATCACGGCAGGAGAGTCAAGGTTGAGCTCCGGCAGGGCTTCGGCATTCTTGCGGCGGTGCAGGTAGGCCGATTTCACCAGGATACCGCCCGCCACCAGGAGCATGAACACCACACCCCACATGCCGCCGAACATCATCACCGCTGCCGTGATACCTGCCGCAACAAAGGCTGCAAGACCGGTCATGAACCAACCACCGATAACCACCATCACGCCCGTGATGCGGTACACCGCGCTGTCGCGGCCCCAGGCGCGGTCGGCCAGCGAGGAGCCCATGGCCACCATGAAGGTCACATAGGTGGTGGAAAGCGGCAGCTTGAGCGAGGTAGCCAGCGAGATAAGCAGGGCGGAGACCGTCAGGTTCACCGAGGCTCGCACCATGTCGAATGCAGTGCCGTCATCTTCGCTCAGCTCCAGCGGCTGGAAGCGCTTGCTCACGAAGCGGGCCACCGGCTCCGGCGTAATGCGGGAGATGAAGCGGGAGGCATTCAGCGCCCAGCGCACCGCCGCGCGGGCGGGCAGGCAGGAGCCGAAGCGCTCCTTGCTCACGCCGTTGCTGCGCGCCAGCTTCACCTCGGTTTCCGTCACCGTGCGGGCCTTCTTCGAGAAGACGAGAGCCAGCACCATCACGCCGCCCGCAGCCAGCAGATACCAGATATTGGCCTGCACCGGATCGGCCAGTGAGCCCATGCGCAGCGCCTCCAGAGAGCCCCCTGCCGCCACATGTGCACTTGCAATGTGGTAGGAGGACTCTGCCGCCATGAACACACCGATGAAGTTCACCAGGTCATTGCCTGCAAAGGCCAGCGCCAGCGCGCAGGTACCCGCCAGCACCGTGATACGCAGCGTATTCACGCGCAGCACATACTGCAGCACAAACGACACCACGAACCACACACCCAGCGTACCCAGCACCACAAGGCCGATATTGCTGTTCAGCCAGGCCAGCATCTCCGGCGTCACCACCGAGCTGTGCTTCAGCCCCTTGAACACCGCAAAGTAGCTGATAGCCGTGAGCGATGCCGCGCACCACAGCGAACCAATGTACTTATACGCACGCTGGTAGCGGAAGCTGAACAGCAGGCGCGAGAACCACATCACCACACAGCCGCAGGTAAAGGCCACCGCCACCGAGCAGAAAATGCCGGAGATGATGGTGAGCGACTTCGAGCTGTTAATGTAGGCGCCCAGGCTCTGTGCCACATCAGCCCCGCCCTCATACATGGTGAACAGTGCCACGACTACCGCCGCACCCAGCAACTCGAACACCAGCGACACCGTGGTCGAGGTCGGCAGGCCGAAGGTGTTGAACAAATCCAGCAGGATGACGTCCGTGAGCATCACGGCCAGGAACAATATCATCACCCCGTGGAAGGAAAACTCTGCCGGCATAAACACGCCGCTGCGGGCAATCTCCATCATCCCGCCCGAAAGCGATGCACCCAGCACAATACCCACTGCCGCCACCGCCAGCACCACGCCGCGGCGGGCAGCATTGCAGCCCACGGCCGAATTCAGGAAGTTGGCCGCATCGTTCGATACGCCCACCACCAGGTCAAACACCGCCAGTAAGAGCAGAATGCCCAATATCGCGATATACATTTCGTTCATATGCCCACACTCTACCACACCCACCCCCTGCCCCGCACGCTTTCTAGTGTGAACTCTCCGCCACATGCCATGTGGCGGAAAAGACACAAAGGAGTGAATAGTGCATAATGAATAGTGAATAATTATCACATTAGCGGGCAAGGCCCGCGGAATGTCGAACCTGCGAAGAGGCAGACCATTCACTATTCCTTATTCACTATTCACTTAATATGCAACAAAATCCATTTGACTTATCGCCTGCAGCTCGGTAGAATGATGGAGCTATAACATTTCTCTCATCTTAATATATGTTAAAAATTAAACCTCTTTTCTCCTCGCTTCTGCTGGGGCTTGCCTCACTCGCATGCCTGAGCAGCTGCGACTGTCAGAGCTCCGATGCAGCAGCCGAGGCTCAGAACGCCGAAATCCACGAGCTTGCCGACCTCGCCGGCAAGCGCACAGGCTTCCTCACGGGCAGTATGTTCCAGGAAGTGCTCGGTCCCCTGCAGCCCGGCATCGTTGAGTTCCGCTCCTACGACTACACCCAGCAGCTCATCCAAGCCCTCCGTAAGGGCAAAATCGATGCTGTGCTCGAGGACGAGCCCATCGCCAACCTCTGGTCTGCCTACTACCCCGAAGAGCTCTACGTGGCCTTCACCTACGCAGACGACAGCTATTCCTTCGCCACCCGCAAGGGCGACACACTCACAGCCTGCATCAGCGCGGTTATCCAGCAGCTCGAACAGAGCGGCGAACTCGAGCAGTTCAAGGAGAAATGGTGCAAATCCATCGACCCGAACCGCCACATCACCCAGTGGAAGCACAAGAAGGACTACGACGGCAGCGTCGGCACCATCCGCTATGCCACTGACCCCACCCAGATGCCCATGGTCTACCAGGCCTACAACGAGCTTCTCGGTCTGGATATCGAAGTCATCAACCGCGTGGCCTACGAGCTCAACATGAAAGTGGAATACTCCTTCATGAACTTCGCCACCCTGCTCGATGCCCTCAAGCAGAACAAGGCCGACCTCGTCGGCGGCTGTATGTCCATCACCCCCGAGCGTCAGAAAACCGTGGACTTCGTCCACCCCTACTACAAAGGCGGCATGGCCGTCCTCGCCCGCTACGCCAAGAAAAAGGATAAAGAAAAAGCCGAGTAACAACTCATCTCAGCCCCTTTCCCCCGCCCCGGTTCCCTCAAAGAACCGGGGCGATTTTTTGCACAGCAGTATATTACACATCACCCCACCTGCCGGGGATGGCAGGTGGGGTGATACTTATGAGTTATCTATGAAGCGGATGAGGCTTCACTCCTGGGGAGCGTCGGCTTCATCGGTGGTGGTGGCGTCGGTGTCCACCACTTCGGGGGCATCCTCGGGGGATTCATCTTCATCATCATCGGCGATGACGAGGGTGATTTCCTGGATGGTTTCCTTGCCGTCGAGGGTGATGAGCTTCACGCCCTGGGTGGCGCGGCCTGTTTCGCGGATGGTGTTCACCTTCATGCGGACGGACTGGCCGCCCGTGGTCATGATCATGAGCTCATCGGCATCGGTCACGGTGGTGGCGGACACCACGCGACCGGTCTTATCCGTACAGTTCATGGTCTTGATACCGATACCACCACGGGTCTGCGGGCGGTATTCATCGAAGGGAGTGCGCTTGCCGAGACCGTTCTCGGAAACGACGAGGAGGTTGGCGTCCTGCTGCACCACAGCCAGAGCCACCACGTAGTCGCCCTCGCGCAGCTTGATGCCGCGCACACCGATGGTGTTGCGGCCCTGAGCGCGCATGTCGGCCTCGTTGAAGCGGATGCTCATACCATCGTGCGTGACGAGCACCACCTCATCGTTGCCGGAGGTCAGGGCGGCGTTCACGAGGGTATTGCCCTCCTCGAGGTTAATGGCGATGATACCGGCCTTGCGGTAGTTCACGAAGTCGTTGAGGGCGGTCTTCTTCACCGTGCCGTCCTTGGTGGCGAACACGACGTTGCCGGAGTCCTCAGCAAAGGTGATATCCTTGCCGTCCTCGCTCACGCGGCGCTCGAGGCGCAGGATGGCAGCGATGCGCTCATCGGCCTGCATATCAAGCAGGTTCTTGATGGAGCGGCCCTGTGCGCTGCGGGCGGCCTCGTCAATCTCGTACACTCGCTCCACATACACACGGCCGGTGTTCGTGAAGAACATGATGTAGTCATGGTTCTGGGCAGCGAAGAGGTGCTCCACGAAGTCGTTGGCATCCTTCTTGCTCTTGGTCGTGGCGGCCTTGATACCCTTGCCGCCGCGGGCCTGCAGGCGGTACTCGTCGGAATTGGTGCGCTTGATGTAACCGCTGTGGGAGATGGTCACAATCATGGAGTCATTGGGGATGAGGTCCTCAATGGCCATATCACCCTCGAAGGGAATGATGTGGGTCATACGCGGGGTGGCGTACTTCTCCTTGATGGTGCGCAGCTCATCCTTCACGATACCGAGCACGCGGCTCTCGTTGGCCAGAATGTCCAGATAGTCCTCGATGAGCTCGAGCAGCTTCTTGTACTCGTCGGAAATCTTGTCGTTTTCCAGAGCAGTGAGCTGGTAGAGGCGGAGTTCGAGGATGGCGTTCACCTGACGCTCCGTGAACACATACTGATCCCCCTGCACAGAGGGCTGGCTGTGGATGAGGATGCCGAGGCCCTTGGCCAGCTCCACGGGGAAGCGGAAAGCCATCAGGCGATTACGGGCGTCCTCGCGGTTTCTGGAATCACGGATGATGCGAATGAACTCGTCCAGATTCGCCAGAGCGATAAGGTAAGCCTCCAACACCTCTGCGCGATCCTCAGCCTTGCGCAGCAGGAACTTGGTGCGGCGTACCACCACCTCGCGGCGGTGCTCCACATAGAAGTTGATGGCATCCTTCATGGTGAGCACCTTGGGGCGCCCCTCATGAATGGCCAGCATATTCACAGCGAAGGAAGTATCGAGGCTGGTGAGCTTGTAGAGCTGGTTGATGACCACCTGCGGGCGGGCATCACGCTTCAGCTCGATTTCGATGTAATCCGTCAGGTCGCGCATACCGGCGATATCGGTAATCACCTTGTCGCGCACCAGCTCGGCTATACGTTCCTGCAGCACAGCACGGTTCACACCGTAAGGCACATCAGAGATATGCAGGAACTCACGTCCGTTCTCATTGCTCACGACCTCCACCTTACCGCGCATACGCACGCTGCCGCGGCCGGTGCGGAAGTAGCTGTCGATACCCTTATAGCCCAGCACATAACCACCCGTGGGGAAATCCGGGCCCTTGATATAGGCACGCAGCGCCTCGCTGGTGATGTGAGGATTATCGATGTAGGCGCACACGCCGTCCACCACTTCGCCGAGGTTGTGCGGTGCCATATTCGTGGCCATACCCACGGCGATACCCGTGCCGCCGTTCACCAGCAGGTTCGGGAATGCGGAGGGGAACACCACGGGCTCCGTGAAGTTGTTATCATAGTTCGGCTGGAAATCCACGGTATCCTTGTCCAGGTCATCCATAAGGGCAAGACCCAGGTGGCTCAGCTTGGCTTCCGTGTATCGGTAGGCAGCAGGCGGGTCACCTTCCGGGGGGCCGAAGTTACCCTGCCCCAGCACCAGCACATCACGCATGTACCAGGGCTGAGCCATGTTCACCAGAGTGCCGTAGGCGGACTGGTCACCGTGCGGGTGGTATTTACCGATGGTATCACCCACGATACGACCGCACTTCACCGTCCCCTTGCTGGGCACCAGGCCCAGTTCATGCATGGCATAAAGCACGCGGCGCTGGGAGGGCTTGAGACCGTCACGAGCATCCGGCAGGGCGCGGGAGATAATCACCGACATGGAGTAATCCAGGAAGCTGCGGGAGACCTCCTCTGCCACGTCGACGGGACGAATTCTTGTTTCGCTCATAAATCAGAATGAAAGGTTAGGGTTACACGTCGAGGTTGCGGACGTTGAGGGCGTTATCCTCAATGAAGCGGCGGCGGGGTTCCACCAGGTCACCCATGAGGATGGTGAACATCTTGTCGGCCTGCACGGCATTATCATCATCCAGGCGCACGCGAAGCAGCTCGCGCTTCTCCGGGTCCATGGTTGTGGCGTAGAGGTCCTTGGCATCCATTTCACCGAGACCTTTGAATCGGGTGATGCGGACGCTGCGACCACCGATTTCCAGCACCTTGGTCAGAATATCCGGCACATAGGTGATGGCAGTTGCCGTGGTGCTGTTGCCCTCGAAAAGCTCGTAGGCCGGAGTTTCCTCTGCCAGCAGCGTATCCGTGGGCAGACCCAGTTCCTCCAGGCGGGAAAGCACACGCACAATAGCCTGCACCTCGTGCAGCTCATGCAACAGAGCGCGGCGGCTGGGACCTTCACGCACAGGCAGCGGGTTGGCGGCCAGCTCTTCCTCGCTCGGCTCGCCGAAGAGGAAGAGGTCGCGATTCTCATCGGAATAGGCGGTCAGCTCTTCCATATCGCGGAAGTAGAGCACCTCCTCATCATTACCGCAACGCACCTTCACCAGATACTGCGGGAAGGCTCCGTGCTCGCGGTGGAAACGAAGCAGGTTCTTGAAATCGCCACCATGCTGAGCCACTGCCGTCTCATATTTCTGCAGGTTGATGAGAGTCTCCAGAATACCCATCACGGAATCAGCATCCAGCTCCACACCATCAGCGGTGCGGCGCAGGTGCACATCACCGGCGCCCAGAGAAATGAGCTTGCGGTTCAGAGCCACTTCATCCTGCACATACTGCTCCACCTTGCGGTGAACCACGCGGTACAGCGGGGGCTGAGCGATGTAGAGATAACCGGCACGCACCAGCTGGGGCATGTGGCGGCAGAAGAGCGTGAGCAGCAGGGTGCAGATGTGGGAGCCGTCCACGTCAGCATCAGCCATCAGAATGATTTTCTGGTAACGCACCTTGTTGATATCGAAGGAGCCTTCACCCTCGCCATCGCCGATACCGGCACCGATAGCCGTGATGATGTTCTGAATCGTCTCACTGCCCAGCGCCTTGTCCAGACGAGCTTTCTCCACGTTCAGAATCTTACCGCGCAGCGGCAGAATAGCCTGCGTGCGGCGGTCACGAGCCGTCTTGGCGGAGCCACCTGCGGAGTCACCCTCCACAATGAAAAGCTCGGTCTTCTGCGGGTCGCGGCAGGAGCAGTCGGCCAGCTTACCGGGCAGACCACCGCCCACCGTCATGGCGCTCTTGCGTACGCTTTCGCGAGCCTTGCGGGCTGCCTCGCGGGCGCGGGAAGCGATAAGGCAGCGGTCAATGATAGTCTTGGCCACCTGAGGATTCTCCTCGAAGTATTCCTTGAGCTCCTCGTACACCACGCTGCTCACCACACCTTCAATTTCGGTGTTCACGAGCTTGTCCTTCGTCTGGGAGGAGAAGCGCGGGTTCGGCATCTTCACCGAGATAACAGCCACCAGACCTTCGCGCACATCGTCGCCGTTCAGACTGGGGTCCTTATCTTTGAGCAGGTTGTTGGTCTTGGCGTAGTTGTTGATGGCACGGGTCAGCGAGCTGCGGAAACCGGAAAGGTGCGTACCGCCGTCAGCATTGAAAATGGAGTTGGCATAGCACTGAATCTGGTAGCGATCGCTGTCATTGTACTGCATCACCACGTCCACAATCACGTCGTCCTCCATGGTCTTGCCATCGTACTCCACCTCGATGTGGCGCACACCGCTCATGGCGATAGGCTCGGCAGTGATAAGCGTCTTGTTCTCGCCCAGCTGCTTCACGAACTCGCGGATACCATCGGCATAGTAGAAGGTCTCGCTGCGCTCCTGGCCGCTGCGCTCGTCAACCAGTTCGATGACGAGGCCGGGGTTAAGGAAGGCCAGCTCTCGCAGGCGGCGGGCCAGCAGGTCAAACTTGAATTCCGTGGTATCGGTGAAGATGGTCGGATCGGGCAGGAAGGTGATGGCCGTGCCGGTCTGACCCTCCGGGCAGGAGCCCACCACGTGCAGCTTCTCGGTGGTGCGGCCACGCTCGAAGGTAATCACATGACGCTTGCCATCGCGGCGCACCTCAGCCTTGAAGAAATCGGAAAGAGCGTTCACGCACTTGGCACCCACACCGTGCAGACCGCCGGAGTACTTGTAGGCACCCTGGCCGAACTTACCACCGGCATGCAGGTTGGTGAGCACCAGCTCCACAGCGGGAATGCCGAACTTCGGGTGCATATCCACCGGAATACCACGGCCGTTATCAATCACGGAAATGGTACCGCCCTCGTGAATCTGGATGATGATCTTGCTGCAGTATCCGGCCAGATGCTCGTCAATCGAGTTGTCCAGCACTTCGAACACACAGTGATGCAAACCACGTTCATCCGGGTCACCAATGTACATACCCGGACGCTTACGCACGGCTTCGAGGCCTTCCAGCTTATCAATCTGGGCGGCGCCGTACTCCTGCTGTGCCCCGGTCGAAAGCTTCTCAGCGTCCTCCGGGGGCGTTACGTTATCACTCATAAGTACCGCCCATTATACGCGCGTACGCGCGCGCCTCAATAATATAGTATGTCATTTTCCGGAATTATGCGTCACACAGCCCCTGTAGAGCGCGCAGCACTCATTCTGGGCTCCATTCCCACAGATACCCGCCAACGCATTACAAGCCTATTCTGTGGCATTTTAGAACCATTCCTGCACTATTCAGCATTCGCACATCATGCCCTAAAAAATACTTGCATTGGCGTAATAGATGATATAACCTTTCCAGCACTTCTACGCATTGTCAGGAACAACATGAAACACGTTCACTTTCTCGGAATTTGTGGCACCGCCATGGGTGCAGTTGCATCGGCCATGGCGCGTCAGGGCTACGTGGTAACCGGCACAGATGCCAATGTGTACCCGCCCATGTCCACCTTCCTCGAGAATGAGGGGATTCAGATTTTCCAGGGCTACAACCCTGCCAATATCCCCGCCGATGCCGATATGGTCGTCATCGGCAATGCCATGAGCCGCGGCAATATCGAGGTGGAAGCCGTGCTGGAGCGCCGCCTGCGCTACATGAGCCTGCCCGAGACCATGAAGGAATTCTTCCTGTGGGGCAAGCGCAACCTGGTGGTGACCGGCACCCACGGCAAGACCACCACTACCTCCATGCTGGCCTGGATGCTGGAGGCCAATGGCCGCAACCCCAGCTTCATGATTGGCGGCATTGCCCGCAACCTGGGCCGCGGTGGCCGCTTCACCGATTCTGATTTCTGTGTACTCGAAGGCGATGAGTATGACACCTCATTCTTCGACAAGCGCTCCAAGTTCCTCCACTATCTGCCCGAGGTGGTCATCATCAACAATATTGAAATGGACCACGCCGACATCTATGCCAATGTGGAGGAAATCAAGCTCTCCTTCAAGCGCCTGCTGCGCGCTGTGCCCCGCAACGGTATCGTGTTCATCAATGCCGACTGCCCGAACTGCGCCGATGTGCGCGCCTGCGCTGCCGCCGAGCTGCGCATGGTGAAGCTGGTAAGCGTGGGCATGAGCGAGGATGCCGACGTGCGCATCACCAACCTGGAGCACCGCACCGATGGCTGCGGCTTCACGCTGGAATGCAAACCCGCCCCCGAGGGCGAGGATACCGCCCCCTGCCCGCTCTGTGGCGAGAGCTTCAATGTGCCCATGATTGGTGATTTCAACGTGCGCAACGCCGCCATGGCTGCCTGCGCCGCCGCCTTCTCCGGTCTGAGCGCCGAGGAGATTCGCAACGCGCTGGACAGCTTCCAGGGCGTGGCACGCCGCCAGGAAGTGCGCGGCACGGTAAACGGCGTGACCGTGGTGGATGACTTCGCTCACCACCCCACCGCCATCCGCCAGGCCATTGCAGGCCTGCGCCAGCGCTTCCCCAAGAGCCGCCTGTGGGTGCTGTTCGAACCCCGCAGCAACACCACCATCCGCAACCTCTTCCAGGCGGAACTGGCAGAAGCTCTGGCCGACGCCGATTTCGCCGTCATCTCCCCCATCGAGAACACCAAGCGACTCGCCCCCGAGGAGCGTCTGGACCAGGAAAAACTCGTGGCCGACATCGAAGCCGCCGGCACCGATGCCTACGTTGGCAAGAATGTGGACGACATCGTGGCCTATGTGGTCACCCATGTGCACCCGAACGACGTGCTGCTCGTCATGAGCAACGGCGGCTTCGGCGGCATCCACAACAAGCTGCTCATCGGCCTCGCCCAGTAAGCCACCCTTTCCAAGCCCCGCAACCCGCGGGGCTTTTTCGTGCCCGCGGTTCCGCCTCGGCCGTGCAGCAATTCAAATCAGCCCTTCTTTCCGCGGGGGTGGAAGCTCTGGTGCAGCGAGACCAGGCGCTTCTGGTCCACGTGGGTATAAATCTGGGTGGTGGACAGGCTGGCATGGCCGAGCATATCCTGAATCACGCGCAGGTCTGCCCCATTTTCCAGCAGGTGGGTAGCAAAGGAATGGCGCAGGATGTGGGGGTACACATTTTCCGGCAGGCCGGCAGCGCGGGCGCGCTCTTTGATAATCTGGCGGATGCGGTCGCGGGTGAGCCGCTCGCCCCGGTTGGAAAGGAACAGCACATCGGCCCTGCGGCCGTTGCGCATCAGGCGGGAGCGGGCATGCGCCAGATAACTGCGCAGAGCCTTGGCCGCCACCCCACCCAGGGGAACATAGCGGGTCTTGTTTCCCTTGCCCGTGATACGCAGGAAATTCTCCTCCCAATCCACCTGGTCAGCCCGCAGGTTCACCAGCTCGGACACGCGAAGCCCGCTGCCATAGAGCATTTCGAGCATGGCCCGGTCGCGCGCACCAAAAGGCAGGTCCGAGGGGTCGATACTCTGCAGCAGGGTATTCACCGCCTCCGCCCCCAGAGTTTCCGGCAGGGGCCGCCCAGCCCGCCCGCATTCCAGCAGGGCCGCAGGATTGGTGGGCAGCACTTTCTCGCGCGCCAGATAGCGGAAGAACTGCCGCAGATGCACCAGGCTCACCCGGCAGGACGATGCCGCCAGACCGCAATCGCCCCTCAGCCAGCGGTGGTACCGGGCCAGCAGCGGCTCATCGACATCTCCGGGAGTGTGGCCATGTTCTGCACACCAATCGGCAAAGCGCTCAAGCGTGCGCTGCACCGAAAGGCGGTAGTTCACACTCAGCCCCCGCTCTGCTGCCAGATACAGCAGAAAATCATCTACCAGTCTGGGGAAAGGGTGGCTCATTCACCTGCACTGCCGGCAGGTTCCGGCAATTCAGCAGTAGGCGTGGGCAGGCCACCGTCGTCCTCTGAATCCGGTGTGGATTCAAGCTGGCGCAGGCGATTCGCAAACTCTTCGGCCTTGTCGGATTTCTTGCTCACCACCACCACGGTGCGGCCGCTCGCAGTGGTCATCATCCGCTGCCCGTCCGGCCCGGCCATGGGGGGCTGGGACATATCCACAGAGGAAACCAGCTTCACCGGGCTCACAAAGTCCGTTTCACGCAGGAAGCCCTTGGTGCCGTCATCGGTCTCCACAAAATAGTAAAGCCCCTCACAGGAAATGATACGAGCCTTGGCCGTGCTCACCATCTTACCGTCTGCACCCTCATAGTAATCAGGGTTACGGTTAAAGAGATAAGCCTTCCCCTGCTGCACCTCAAGCTCTTCGCCGGGGGCATACAGGCCCTCCTTCACATACTTGGCACGAGCCTCTGCGCGCAGCGCTTCCATGCCGGGAGGATCCAGCGGCGAGGGTTCCTGCAGGTACAACGGCATATATTCACCCGGCGTGGCCAGACCACAGGATGACAGCAGCGCAAGACTGAACATGCAAACAGCAGTGAATTGCTTCTTCATGCCCGCATCTTAGCATCTTTCCTGCCTGTTTGCAAGCGCGGCGATGCAAAAAACGGTATTGAAAGAGGATTTGAAGAATACAAGCGCGCCGCTTACCGGCAACAGGATAAAAGGAAAATCTCCTGTGAGGCGAAAGCCGAACGCGAACTCATGATTCTGCATTCTGACTTCTGCATTCTGCGTTTTTTATCAGCCCATTAGCGCCTCACGGTTCACAAAGAACACCGCACCCAGCACGCAGAGGAAGGCCCACAAGTAATCCCATTTCCAGTTTTCGCCCATATACAGAATCATGAAGGGAACAAAGATGCCCAGGGTGAGGGCTTCCTGCATGATTTTCAGCTGCGCGAGAGATAAGCCATAGGCACGGCCCAGGTGGTTGGCGGGCACCATGAAGCAATACTCCAGAAAAGCCAGGCCCCAGCTCATGAGGATAAGCTGCCACATGGGCGTGGATGAAGTCTCGCCCGGCTTACGCAGAAAGCCGTACCAGGCAAACGTCATCACGACGTTGCTCATGAACAACAGACAGATGGACAGGGCAAGCTTATACATGGCGCGGGCAATATAGACCGCCTGCCCATCTGTGTCAATGCTTAATTTGCAGCTTCCCTTATTTCAGCAGGAAGAAAGCACCCGAAGGGGATTCTGCAGTGGGCACATGGATGAGCACAGCACCCTTCAAGCCATCCATACCCAGCATGGGCACATCGTTCGGCTCGCAGAGAATGGGAGTGACGCCCTGCACGCTCACGCCCGGGCCAAGCTCCAGGTCGCCGGGGTTCCCTTCCATCACCTTGATACCGGAAGCGGAATCGATGTTGCCGATCTGGGCGCCGATTTCCTTACCCTGGCCGGGAGCCCACTCTGCCGTGAACACACGGGTCACGCTGCTGCCTGTATCGAGCAGCATGTGCACTGGCTTACCCTGGCAGCGGGCCTGCACGATGAAACGCCCCGTGCCATCGGGCGCAGCATACAGCGGCACAAACTCGCCACCGGTGGGAATTCCCCAGTAGCACTCCTTGCTGCGCATATCGAAGGTAAACGGCAGCTGACCCAGCAGATCCATGCCGATAATGCCATCGATGGCCTCAGCCATCATGCTGCGCACAGCCCCGAGATTCATCACCATGACGGGGTGGTTCTCAGATTCCGCCGGACCGGTCTGGAGATTGGCCAGCAGGAGTTTCGGCTGCTGGGCAGAGTTGCCGCGGAACTTCATCTTGCTGGTATCCACCCAGTGAGCCTGGGGCACACGGGCGGCGCTTTCCTCATGCAGCACAGTGTGGGTGGCGCCGGTGTCGAGCATCATGCGCATGGGGGCACCATTCACCAGACAAGTCACCACTACCTGGTGACAGCGGGCGTCCTGCTTCATGGACATGATATCCACCGCCTCAGCCTGAGCAGGGACCTGTGGCTGGGTCTCATCTGCCGCCATGCAGGGCAGCACCAGAAGCATCATCAGAGGAAACATCTTCATGTGAGTCATTTTATCCCAGATACCCCTCCGAGTCAATAGTGTTTCGCCCGGAGCAGGCTCTTTTCTCAGAGTCTTGCGAAAAGGAACATGATTTTGACTTGCACTCGCGCTGGCGTGCCGTTAAAATAGGGGCATGATGAAACACGCCTTCTTTGCGCTCGCGGCCGCCGCTCCGATTCTGGCAACTGAAATGCCGCCGATGATTCCCGATGGCCCCATTGAGTACACGGAATACAGCTACGACACAGACTATTCCAACTATAACACCTACTCTGCCGACCCGTACCAGCAGCCTGCAGCCCCCGCCCCCATTGCTGCATCCAGCTCTTCCCGCAGCGGGTATGTGAATCTGAACGTATACAGCAGCAACTACCAGGTGCGTGGCATGGGTGTCTGCAACGATTTCAGTAACTACGGCAGCTCCTCCCTGAGCGCCTCCTGCATCCTGCCCAACCGTAACCTCCTGGGCCGTGGCCTGTACCAGCGCATTTCCGGCGAATACGGCATTGTCTGGAATGCCTCAGATATTCTGGGCGAAATCCCCACGGCACGCCTCGGCTACAGCATCGGCAAGGAAATCTTCCCCAACCTGAATGCAGAAATCGGCTACACGTTCCGCCACGGCGGCTTCGAAGGTTTCATGGCGCACCATTTCGACGGCGCCTCCCACCGCGCCACCCAGGAAATCAACGCACTGCTCACTTACAACGATTACCAGAAAGGCTTCTTCGGTAAGCTTGAGGCAGGCGTGGGCTTCTATGGCCTGACCGGCGTATACTTTGATATTGAAGCAGGCTACCGCTTCACCGATATCATCACCCGCGGCAACGTGGGGGCAGATCTGGAACTTTCCGCCGGCATGGCTCCCAGCCTGGGCTACTGGGGTAGCGAAGTGGACGGCGTGGATGCCTACCGGGTAAAGGCAGCTCTGCAACCCTACACCCACACGGGAAATCTGGGACGCGACGGACGTTTCTACGTGACGCCCTGGGTGCAGTGCTCCTGGACAGGTTCCAACGCAGCCAAAATTGACCGCACGACCCGCGGGATTGGCCCTGTTGACCATTTCCAGATTACATTTGGCGTCGACTGCGGACTCAAATTCTGATAAAAAAAACTTGCATCGGGCATTTCTCTCGTGTAGAATGCCCCCGCACCCGCCGGATTAGCTCAGTGGTAGAGCACCCGATTTGTAATCGGACGGTCGTCAGTTCGACCCTGACATCCGGCTCTCGCAATAAAACCCCGCAAACCTTGATAAAATAAGGATTGCGGGGTTTTTGTTTCTGGATTTTTCTTGCTAGAAATAATTGCATCCGTGCGTAAATTTAGTAAGCGTTCGCGTTTTTACTTCCAGTAACCTCCACTAAAACCTCTACTATCATGCCAAGAATAGCGCAACTCAAAATCCGAAAATTCTCCAACGCCTCCTCCTCTTGGTGGGGAATCTGGGTGCCCGCATACCTGAACCCTAAAGAAAAAGCCGGCTACGCATACTTTTCCACACGCGAGGAAGCAGAGCGCAAGCGCGGGGAATTGCTGGCCGCAACGCGAACCGAATCCAAGCTCCAAGAATTAAGCAATGCTCAAATCCGAGACGCGCAGCGAGCTATCGAGCGCCTGTCAGAAGCAGGAATTAATATCTCACTAGACAAGGCGGTGGAGCTTGCTATACCTGTATTGAGGAGTGCAGGAAGCACCATAACTATCAAGCAGCTGCTGGATGAGTTCGCGGATCTAAAATCCGCCGAGTGGTCGGAACATTCCCGCAAGAACTTCAAATACGCATCGGCAGCATTCTGTGAACAGTTTTCAGACCGTCAACTCTCCAGCGTTACTGGCCGTGAAATACGCTCCTGGCTCACTACTCGATACAGCACTTCGGTAACCCAAGCCAATATCATGAGAACGCTCCGTCCCGCTTTTTCTTACGCCGTACGTCAGGAATATATCTCATTTTCGCCCTTTTCCAAGATGGAGTTGCCACGCGTTCGCAAAAAGTCCAGCATTGACATCTTTACGCCGGAGGAAGCTCGCCGCCTGATGGACGCAGCCCCGGCAGATTGCCGAGCGGCGTACGCTCTCCTGCTGTTCGCCGGCGTGCGCCCACAAGAACTCACCCGCCTCACCTGGGGTAATATCAAGGCTGGATACATCCACATCTCTCCCAACATTGCCAAAACAGCCCAAGTGCGAAACATCGAGATGGAGCCCAACTTGGAAGCGTGGCTCGCCGCATCCGGTCCACATGCCCCCTCCGATCCTATCTGCCCGCGGTGGTGGAAGCATAAGAACCAAAAGACGCGCCGTGAAGCCGGATTATCCAACCGCCCCGACACCGCCCGGCATTCATACGCCACGTACCACCTGGCCACTCACCAGAACACCGATGCACTAAAGGCGAATCTCGGCCATTCTCGCGGGTCTGATATGCTATTTATGCACTACCGTGCAGCCGCAACATTTGAAGCAGCTGCACGGTATTGGAGGATACGCCCGGTTTAATCAAAAGCCTGTTCCACGGCTCGCTCGGCTCGGATAAGGAAGTTAATCCCAGTAGTGCCTTATATTCCTCCAGACTCTCGCGCCGAAGTCTATGGGGTTCATCAGCACCGCAACCGCCGTGCTCCAGTAGCCCACCATATTACCCATCCACCCCGTGCCGATAGCCAGCGTGCGTGACACCGTACCGGCGGCCCTGGTATACTCGGCCAGGCTATGCTCCTTATTGTCGGTCATGAAGCCGTAAATCCGCTTCATCGCTTTCCAGCTTCCCTGAATATCAATCAGAGCTCGCCCTGCTGAGGCTCGCGTCTTCATCTTCTTCATCCAGTCTATATCGGTAACCTCCCCCGTCAGGTTCAGCAGAGCGTTCACTGCTGCCTCCAACGCCTCACCTACACCCGGTATGCCCGAAGCAGGACCATAAAGCGCAGAGAGAACATACTCCCACCATTTGCCCTTTTCAAACTCCTCCGGATCGCCCTGCAGAGCATCCAGCATAGCAGATATTGCCGCATTAGCCGCGCCATACACCAGCCACGCCCGAATCGCTGCCTTCTTCTTGCCGCCGCGCCACAGCGCACGGCACAGCGCAAACTTCGCCGTATTTTCGCTCAACATGTAGAAAGCGCTTTTCACAATAGGATTCCGGCTCTGGGCAATCTTGCTCTTGTTCAGCAACCCGATGGGCTGACTTGCCAGATTGGCCACCAGCGCAGTCTGCTCCCATGCAGCCTGCTCAGCTTCCTGTGCGCTTGCACCCTGGTCCACCGCCCGCTGGTAGTACACATTCCACACCGGCACCAGCCCTATCGCCGTGCATCGTGCATCCATCCATTCCATCGGCAGCATACTGGCCATCAGTAGCCCCTCGGCTGCACTGCTCGCCGTATCGCCGGAACGCATAGCCTGTCCGGCCATGTTGCCGGCCTTGCCCTGCTGGCGCATCTTCATCAGCGTGCTGTTCACCATGCGCTTGTAAGTCATCGGAGCATCGCCATTCTTCATGCGGCTCATCGTGGCAAACCACTCTGCGGCGGAAATATCATGCGCCCCCAGCAAGCCGTTGAATATAGCAGGTGTCTGTTTGAGCAGCGTCTGAATACGCAGCCCCAGAATCGCCACCGCTCCGCTGCCATACAGCCCATTGATAACATCCTGGCTCACCCCCATGTTCAGGCAATCCTGCACGCCTCCCTGCTCCAGAATCCGAATCCAATCCTTCAGGTTGTCGTACGATTCCTTGCCCAGCACCGCCGTCAGTGCACGCTCAAAATCCGCATCGCGAGTCCACGCCTTGAAGTCTGCCACAATGTCCTGCGTAGCCATCCAGGTATCCGTCAGGCTGGTGGCCTGCAGGAACACCTGCAGCGCATCTTTCGTCATGTCCAGCTCCAGATTGTGGTTCACGCGCTGCTTCATCCAGCCGTTTCCTGCACCCGCCGTGCCGGCCATGCCGGCCAGCAGCTGCTCAGCCGAATTCTCCTTCATGCCATTCACCACCCAGCGGGCGGCAAAGTAGTTTTCCTCACGCGGGAACGGCACACCAAAGGCATTTTCATACACCGCGGCAATCCGGTCGCCCTGCTTCGCAAAAAGCTCCCGCAGACCATAGCCGAACTGCAGCATGCCGTCTCCCACATACTCGCGCAAGCCCTCAATCACCTCAAACGTGTAGCCCTGCATAATCAGCCGCTCCGTGTAGGTGGGCTGCTCGAACATCAGGATAGCATACAGCGCCTCACCCCGGCTCAGCTGCAGGTTCTCCTCATGCTGCACCTCTACCATGTAGCGCGTCTCCACGCGGCTCAGCACGCGCCCCTCTTCCTCCATGGCCTCCAGCTTCTTCTGCAGCTCCTGCACATCGCGCTCACTCAGCGCGCGTTCAGCCTCCAGGCCTCCGGCTTCCCGCCGCCGCTTCATTTCAGCCTTGCGCTCCTCCCTCGTCATTGCCAGCAGCTCGCGCAGCTCCTCCGTTTTCACGTTCACGGTGCGGAACTTCGGCCTGTCAAAAGACACACCGCTGGGCTGCACCTTGTGCATGAAATCCATGCACTCCCGCCAGCTCTTGCCTATTGTTTCTTTGCTCAGAGCTTCCAGCGCCAGCCAGCGCTCCGCCTCCCATGCCTTAATTGCCTCACCGGCAGCATTTGTACGCAGCGCCAGCTCATCGGCCATCTGGCGAAGCGGCAGATACCCACGCATCCCAGCCAGCGCTGCGGGCATTCCACTCAAAATATCGCCCAGGTTCTTCAGCCGCTTGCCCGGCTTTACCCGGCGCTTCTTCGCGTTATACTCATTCTCGGAGACAGAGCCCACGCCATCCACCACACGCCGCACAACAGCCCTGCGTGCCCCGCGAATGCGCGCCTGTTTGTCATCCCACTCAAACCGGTGGAAATAAATGCGCACCCGCAGAGCCTCATAAGCCGCCACAGCATCCTCCGCCGTCATGCTCGCCAGGTCTCCGAACTGGTCGTAGAGCGTCATCTCGTCCTCCAGTTGCTCGCGCAGCTCCTCGCTGATGCCAGGCTTCGCCATGTCCGCCCGCAGTGCCGCCAGCTTAGCCTCCAGCTGCTCTGAGTTCATTCCCATAGCCTCGGCCACAGTAGCCAGGTCGCGGTAAGCATCGGCGCTCATCTTGCCACCCTTCAGCTTCCCGGTCTTCGGGTCCTTCTTCGGAGCAAGCCGTTCCACCAGCTCCGTGATTTTCTCCACGGCCCGGTCTTTTGCATGCTTCCGCAGCTGCTCAGACACCCGGTGCATAATCCGCTCCAGCGCCTCTGCCAGCTTCACGTTGCCATACTCCTTCACCATCTCGTCATACGGCTTCTTCAGGTCAACGCCCTCCGCATTCTCCAGCTGCAGAATATCCTTGCTCGCAATATCGCTCGTCAGGTCAATATCGCCGGTGGCCGCCAGCTCCGCCAGCGCCTCAATGCGGTTCAGGTACGGATGCACGCTGAACCTGTAGCCCTTCGGCAGCACCGCCACAGCAGCCTTCACCATCTGCACCATGGTTCCCATCGCGGCCACTGCGTCCTCGCGGTCTGTGCGCGTCTTGCTGCCCAGCTTCCGCAGCCGCTGCATCGCCCCGCGCATCTCCCGCATGATAGCCTCGCTATACGCCAAGTTAGCGCGGAATCCCTGCCCGGCATCCACAACCTCGCGCGCCACAGACTCCTCATCCAGATTTATCATGCTGGAAGAAAAATCAAGTTTCAAGAAAGGATTGGCGTTATTCTGCTTGTATTCTCTCGCCACTCGTGCTATAGAGTATTCAAGCGCGGCACCCACTCTTTCCAAGCCACCGAATGTATTGAGTGCGTAGCTTTCAGCGAGGTTCATTGCTCTCTGCCTGTCATCCACGCTTGAATGTTTATCATTTTCCTTGTAGCCGGTCACCACCCAGGCCTTATTTTCGGCCTTCCACTTCAGGTACACCCAGGTATTGTACCCATCAAGCGTCAATTCCTTTTTATTCTCTGAGCTTGAATCGTCTACAATTCTTCCATTCACTGCGGCCAAAACAGCCTTAACCGCCGTATAGGTTGCCTCTTCGAGCGAATCTCCATGTGCCATTCTTGCTGTAATGATATGCAGCAGTCCATGTGCACCAACAATCTTACTCTTCGGATTATCTGGATTTTTATAAACACCGGCAGACCCGAAGGGCAACATGACATCAGCATTCAAAGTATCGCTCCTGAACACAGCATCCTGTTTACCGCGCACCGCAGACTGCAGAGCTCTCAACCCGGAAGATTCCGAAGGTGAGAACACGCTGAAACTCACCAGCGCCTCACCCGGATACTCCAGCGTCTCATTAAACGGCCTCGCCGCGCGCTCCGCCGCCGTCCAGTCTCGCCGCAGCTGCACATTCCGTGCCTCAATCTCACCCGCCAGACGCTGATACAGGGCATACCCGTTCAGCCCGTCCAGCTTGACAAACTGCTGGTAAGTCCCATAAATATCATCCATCCGGCGCAGCAGCTCGCCCTTGCGGCCCTTGTTGGCAACCTTGCGAGACTTCATCTTGTCAATCTCGGCCAAAAGATTCTCCACCGCATACAAGCTCACCTTCTCCGCATTCCGAACCGGTAGCATCTTCCCAGGACCACTAGCAAAACGGCGAGCCAGCGCAGCATCCATCCGCTGCATCAGCGCGTACTCGTCCCACATCATATCCACAGCCTCAGCCGCCATCACATCAACATTCTGCACCTCATGCACAGCCCACCGCTCACTCATCTTCAGAATAGCACGAGGCCGCTGCAGAATACGCCTGATTCTCTGCAACTGCTCCTTGGCAAAATCAATGCCATTCAGCCAGTCCAGCTCATCCTTCACCTGCTGAATCTGCCGCTGCCTCTCCTCCAAGCCAGTGGAAACCAGTCTCTCAGCCATTGTTTCATTTCCACCCTTGGCAAAGTTTTCCTTGAACTGAATCCAATGCTGCACTTCGTGAAGCAGCGTACTACGCATCTGCAGCACATCCTTCAGCAGCTCCTCATTCAGTGTAATGCTAAACTTCCCGAACTCGTCCCTGACAAGCCGTCCACGCGTGTACACGCCTAAATCATCCGTCCACACCTCCAGACTCTTCAGCTCAGGATACGCCTCATACAAATCCGGGAAATCCAGTGCATCCCCAAGGTACACAAACAGCTTCTGACCTATCTTGTTCAGAGCCTCCCAGGATTCATCGCTCACTCGTCCGTTCATGAAATCCTCCACGAGTCGGTCCTTCGCCCCCTGTGGCATGTTAATCAACGAAGAGGAGAGCCCACCTCGCTTCAAGCTCCAGCGCTCCAGCACATCATACGCAGCAGCCTGCAGAGCCTTCCGCTTAGCGCTTGCCGCCTGCGTCTTCTCAAACAACTTTTTGCCTGCCTCCGAAGCAGAATCAACACCCCCGGTCAGCAGCTCCAGCTCCAGCGCCTTAAACTCACGCAGCGCAGCAGCATAATCAGCCAGAGCCTTAGCATCCTCCTCCGCCAGAGTCTCATCAAAACCAGCTGCCACCAAATCCTCGAAAGCATGGTATGCGCGAGACTCAAAAGCTGCATCACTTACCTTCGCCTGGCTGGCATCAAGCTCCACGCGCAGCTTTCCATCATCGCGTCCACGGAAAGACAGATGCTTTATCTCGTCCCAGTTGGCCGCATTCTCGCCTACTACGCTAAACGAGGCATCCGTATCTTCATACTCCTCCCAGGGCGCATTATAATCCCCCGTCTCGTTCACACCCGTGATTTTCACATCATCGCCAGAGAAAATAACGTAGTTGTACGTCTTACTTTCATTATCCTCATAACGGGAGAACCCATCAAAATACTTGATACCTTTTACTCCGTGTGCAGCCAGCCATGCCGATGCCGCTTTCGGTGAATCCATTCTGCGTACAAGCTCGTTGTAAACCTGATACCCCGAAAGATTCTCACGCTTCGAGTCATCGCCCTTAATACCAAGCGCCTTCATCTCCGCGAAAGTCTTTTGCCAATCTTCCTCGGCAACCTGCCGCTGCATCGCGTCTATCTCTGCCTGGAGCGCATCAGAAACAGGAGAATCCCAAGGCATCAGGTCCGACTCTTCTACATTCAGCTCTACGCGGTAGTTGGCAGCAGGCATATCAACACGCTCCACCTTTAACCCACGCTCCTCCATCTCCTCCAATGCTGTGTAGTAAGCATCCTTGTAACCCTTACGCTTCTTCAGCATGCGAAGCTTAGACCCTCTCTTTATCTCAGCCGCCGTATATCCATCGTGCATGAGTCCGAGAATATGATTCATCTCGTTCATGTACAACTCATCGCTACCGTAAGCCAACAAGATATCACTCAGCTCATCATAGAGCTTCTTATAGCCATCATGACCATCCAATACCTTTCCGTCCACGACATAAGTGTGGCGATAGGTCGAAAACCGCCCGTAATAATGTCGATTCGAACCTTCGTCCCCGGAGAAGTACAAACCCCAGCCGAAAGCCTGATACCCCTCGCCGCTGCCCATCTTGGACGTATCAAACTTGCGGAATCGGTGAGGCGTAGCATGCAGAGCCTCGATACTAAAACTCGGCTCGGTCACCACAGCATTGCTCGCCTCCAGCACGCCGTCCTCAAACAGCCCGCGTTCTTGAGCATCTGTCACGCTCATGCTCCCCGAGTCCCCTTCCAGCGCCGCCTCTGCCACCTCCACATCAGCATCCACTTTCGCCTGCTTCCGGCGTTTCTTCCGTGCAGCTTCCCGCACCTGCTTGCCGTGGTTCTTCTCTGCCTTATCCAGCACCGGAGTCTTAGCCTTTCTGCGCCGTTTCACGCGCGTGTCAGCATTGGCCTCCTGGCGAGCCGCAATCACGCGTTGCATCGCTTTGAGCCCATCCTCCAGCTGCAGCTCGCGCAGGAACTCTATATCCTGCGCCACCACATCATCCACGAGCTGCAGGAACTCAGTATCCATCTTACCGCGCACCGTCTCATCCGTCAGCGCCTGGTTGATAGCCTTGCCCAGCTTCAGCATTGCCGCGGCCTTCAATATCAGCGTACGGATCATCTCCAGAAAAGACTTCAGCGCCGCGCTGAATCCATGCTCACCCTTCACGGTATCTGCCAGCAGCTTACTCTGGGCAATCTTACCCACAGCCTCGATGATATCCATCTGGTTCACCGGATTCTTACCTTCGCCCAGCTCACGCAGAAACTCATTCTGCCGCCCCAGGGCCGTCTCCAGCTCCCGGATATTCTGCACGTACCATTCCAGCCCGCGATTATTGGCAGCCATATCGCGGGCAATAAAATCCTCCGTCAGGTCTTCCAGCACATTCATCGCGCCATAATGACCGCGAGACACGCGCAGCAGCGTCCGCTTCCTGCCATCAGCCCCGCGTACGCTCTGCCGGTTCACCGCCGCCGCATAAGCCTTCTTACGCTCGGCCCACTCTTCATCCGTCAGCGGAGGCAGGTTTTTCTCAGCCCTCTCCCGGTCAACCTCGTTCCGCTGAATCTCCATGCGCTGCTCCCACGCCTGCCCCTGCTGCACCAGCTGCCCCAGAGTCAGATGCTGGTGGATTTCCGGATCTACCTCATCCGCGCGCGCCCCCTGCTGCAAGCGCACACCGGCGGCATTGGCCAGGCGCGTAAAGTAATCCGCATCCATCGCGCTGTCCACCTCTTCCACAATAAAGCGGTCAGTCTCCGAGGAAGCCTTGCCGGCCATAGCCACACCCAGCAGCTGGTTAGCAAACTTAGCAATCTCGCTGCTCTTCATCTGCTCCAGGCGGGCCTGTACAAGCAAGTCGGCCGCCTCCTTGCTCATCAGCGTCTCCGTCACCTTGCCCTCCTCATCCTTCTCCTGCACCTTGACCTGCCCGTTCTCTGCAGGAATCAGGTGCGGCAGCTGCCATGTACTAAAGAGATTCTCCGCCACGTTCAGCGGCTCTATCTGGGGGTACAGCTCCGCCAGGTAAGCAATCACCCCCTTCGTGTCTTTCTTGACCGCCTCATCAAACAGCGCCTTGGTAGCCTTGAACCCCGCCACGGCGGCATCATCGCGCGCCGCCTGGGCTGCCCGCCCCTCGTCCACACCTATGCTGACCAGATGCTCATACATCTCCCGGTAATCCTCCGCTGCCTGCATGTGGCCGCCAGCACTCACTCCACCCAGCAGCAGACCATACAGACCCGTCACCAGAATCTGGTCCGGTGCCAGCATCTCCTCCATCTCCTTCCGGTACGCGCCCAGCGGGTCAGCAAGCTGCAGCTCATCAGCCGCCGCCACATTGTACACCCCGCGCATAATAAGCCCGGCCAGCGGCTCGGCAAATGTTTCCTCCGCAGAACCAGCTACCACCCCCAGACCAATGCGTCCGGCAGTCGAGCCATAGATTTTACCCAGAGCCTGCCCCACCACCTTGCGGCTCATGAGCCAATCCAGCCCGGGGGCCATCCTGGCGGGCTTCAACGACCCGAAGACCAGCTTCTCCACAGACGCACTGATACCAGCCTCCACAGCCGCCTTCGTGTTCGCGCTCACATAATCCTCACCCTTGCCTGACCGGCGGGCAAGCTCCTGCGTGTGCATACTCCCGGCGCTGGCAAACATGCCGCCCGGCACAAGGTAAATCATCGAATCAGGCATCATCTTGCCCAGCTTGGCAGCCACGCCGGAAACATCATACACCCCCTGCACAGCATTGAACAACTGCCCACGGAACGCACCCAGCTCCTGCGTGCCCTTACGTTCCTCTGCCGTCATCTTCCGCAGCGAACCATCCTGATTCATCTGCCCGCTTTCCTGAGCTGCCTTGCGGATAGCATCAATACGTGCATTCCCCGGCAGCAGATACTTCTCCACCCAGTTGTCACCCTCGGCATACACGGCCACATTCGGATTCTCCCGCCCGGAAAGCTCCCTGGCGCGCTCCCATTCCCGGTTGTACGCATCCACCTGCTCATCGGTCACAAAAGCCTTGAACTTCCCGCCAATCACACCTGCCATCAGATTATTGGTGGACGCAGCAAAAGCCCGGCCAAAACGCACCAGGGCATTGCGCCGGCTCGCATCATTCTTCAAATCCTGCACCTCATTATTCAGCACATTGAGAAACACCGCCTGCGCTGCCTCATCGCCGTACAGCTCGTTAAAAATACGCTCGCCGCTCTCATTATCCAGCAGTACCGCAGCGCCACTCTGCGAATAATCACCCATCAGCATCTCCATCATCCCCCACGCCCTGGCAGCCGATTGCAACGCCATCTTATCCGCATCCGTAAAAGCACCGCGCGCCTGGCCTTCCCGGAACCTATTCCACGCCTCCTCATTATTGGCATCCTTCACTAACTCGGAGAACACACCATTGAATGCCATTCTCCGCTCCTCTTCCAGCGCCTCCTGCCTGGCCTTGTTGGCGCGGTATTGCTCCACCACACCATTCCGGAACAACTCGCCCACCAGCGCCTGCCCATCGGATTGCGTGTGGCAATGGTCCAGCTTGTCGCGCCATGCCTGCTGCTGCTCCCGCGGAAGCGCACCGATGAACCTCTCCGCAGTCTCATACACATCACCACCGGCCATCATGTCTGCCAGCTCTACGCCTATCAGCATATTCTGGCCAGCCACATCACCGCGGGCAATATCAGACACCAGCACATCGTCTTTCACCCGCTCAGCGGCCTCCTCATCGTAATCATACAGGCACACATCCGTCAGCCGGGACAACCCGCGCGACTTCTGGTGCATCACCTCATCGAACCCGCGCATAATATCAGCATTCCCGATAGCCACCTTCAACTCCTTCACCCGATTCTCCCGCAGCGAGTCAATAGCCCGGCGAAAATCCAGCGTTCCGCGCGTCAGCTCCTGATTCTCATGATACTCCGGCACCTTGTCCGTAGTATCAAACACAGACAGCTTCTCCACACCGAAAATCGCAGCATCCAGCCACTTATCCCTATCCAGCATCTCGTCAAATGTACTCATATCGTTGTAATAAATGATTAAAAACCCTGTACAGCGGTGAACCTGGCCGGTATCATCAGCCCGTCATTCACCACATCGCTCAATTTTCGAGCCGTAAACTTATCCTTTTTGCCGTCCAGCAGGTTCAAAGCCGGAAGATTCAACATAACGCCGTCCACATCGCCAGGACGCACATCAAAATCATCCGTCAAGCTGCCCAGCCGAGCGTAAAAACCATCATTTGTGCCCAGAGCACCGGCCACTTCCTCGTACATGTCCCGCGGAATCGTCACCACCGGAGGCGTGCCGGCATCACAAGTCTTTCCATCCCATCTCATACGGTAATTCGTCTTCTTGGAATAACCATCCAGCCGCTTCTGGGCTGCCTTTTGCTTCTCCTTGTACTCCTCCTCGCGCACCTTTTCACGCAGAGCCGCAGATTTTTTCTCCTCCTCATCGGCCTTTTTCTTTCGAGCCTTGGCCGCAGCAATCTCATCCTGGCGAGTCTTCAAATGCGCCCGGTGTTCCTTTGCTTCCTGGGCATAGAGTGCCGCGCGCCGCTTCCGCTCCTGCGCCAGTTGCACCTTCGTGTCAGCCAGGGCGCGCACAGACCCAAGCTCACGTTCAGAAAGCGGCTGCCGCAGCACATGCCGCAGCACCTTTTGCTCCTGCGCCCAGTCACTCTTACCATCCAGCTGCACTACCTCATTGCCAATCTGGTATGAACCAGTCCCTCGCAGGGTGGCAACAGCATCCACAGCCCTCTGGCGGTACACATCGCGCACCCCTTTCACCAGGGCATCATGCTGCACGCCGTACAAATCTTTCTGCGCCAAGTACCAGGTCGAGAACTCCTGCCAATCATCCTTAAAACGCTTGGCCACGTCCTCCTCGTCGCTAGGCTTATACTGATTATCTTTCTTCTTGGCCAGCGCCTCAACCCATCGCCCGTGGTGGGTTTCGTACTCCCGCAGCGCGGATCTAAAATAAGGATGCAGCACTCGCGACTCCTCATCCCGAATGCCATTCTTCGCAATCTGTGCCATAGCCTCGTAACCGTAGCTGGTCAGTCCGCTAATCTCCTCGTCAGTCACCTCTCGCTCCAGCATGGCCACAATACCATCCGCGCCATCAGCACCCACAAGCATCCGGTCGGCCTTGTCTACCGCATCACTACCACGCGCCGCCAGAAGCCGTGAAAGCTCCGTTTTCACAAACCCCTCATAAGCCAGCTCATCACCATCAAACCATACATCGGCAGCACCATCCATCTTTACCTCGTTATATAGCTTATCGATAAGAGAACCGCCACTCATGCCAGCCATGCGCTCATCCGAGAAATATCCGGCCGCAATCTTGGAAATCGTGCGCCGGTAATCATCCAGGGTATAATCACCGAACGCTGCCGCCACGCCGGCCAGCATCTGCGTTGACTCGCTCGCCGCCGGGCCCATGGAAAACTCCAACTGCCCCGTGCCGGGATGCACCGCAACCTCCGCCCGGTCCGCCACATGCGCCGCGTCTGCAAAAGCAGAGCAGAACTCATCAGGAGGCAGCGCCGCCAGCCCGTCAAACGCCATCGCAGGCTCACTCGGCGCATCCTCGCCGGGCATCGTCAGCGGCTTCCCCTTCCGCATCTCCGGCTCACTCTCGCCCGCCAGCGTCAGAGCGCCACCATCAGAGCCATCATTAGCCGGTGCGGAGCTGGTCAGATTAGGCACATCCGCCTGCACTGGAGCCTGGCGCAGACTCGTCAGCATATCATACTGCAACTCGCGGCCATCGCGGCCTTTGCCGGCCTTCTTCACTGCGGCAATCCGCTTGCGCTCCAGCTCGCTCGCATAGCGCAGCTTCATCACCTCGCCGCGCTTGGCAGAATACAGACCCATCGAAACCCCGCGGGCAATCAGCGCCATCACATCCTCGGTATTCTCCGTTTCCACAGCCAGGTCATAAGCATCCTTCCATGCCTGCTCCCGCCGTTGGAACCCGTGCCGCTGCACAAGCTCGCCAAGGTCGGCCACCATATCCTCGCCCATCTGTGCAGCGCGAGCCTTCATCTCGGCCGCCCTTTCCGGGTCGTGAATCCTCTGGCCAACACCAGCCAGCAGCTTCTCCTGCTCGGCGGCATAATCACCAATCGCCGAAAGCCGCACCGTGCCATCCTCCTCAAAGAAAGAATCCTCGTCACCGTCCGGCAGCTGCAATCGCCGGTCAACCTCCAGCGCATTCGCCTGGCGCACCCGCATCAGGTGTGACTGGTCGTTCAGAGCCGCCTCCTGGTCATCCAGGGCTCGCGCAGACTGCACAAGCCCGCCGATTGCCTTAGCCACATTAGCAAGGCCGCGGGCTCGCTCCTCCTCCATCACATCTCTGGGCATCGTCACCGCTGCACCAGTCAGCACCGGCGCAGCGCCATCATAAATCGGATAATCACTTGGCATAACCTGCAAACTTCAAAAAATCTTTCTCCCAACCATCGGTCACAAATGAACTCATCAGCGGATTAAACGCATTCGTCATAGAAGACCCCCAGCCGCTGCCATGCAGCGCACCCTTAAAAGCCTCCTTGCCCACGCTCACATACTCCGCCGGCTTAATCTGGCCAGAAGCAATCTGCGCCGCGTACTTCTTATTAAACGCATCCGCAGCAGCATTCGTGGCATTCGCCGCCTCGATACTCTGAACTGCACCACCGGCAGCGCCAATCGCAGCACCGGCAGCACTCACCCAGGCACCCGTACGCGTCTCCCGCGCCGCGCGCCGGTACAACCGCGCCTCCACCTCGGCCGCGCGCTCCATCTCGTCACCCTCGCGCCGCAACGTAACGGCCCGGTTCACAGCATTCATTCCCTGCGTAGAGGCATCCTGCGCCATATCAGACAACACTTTCTCATACCGCGCCTCCACCTCGGCCGCAGCAGCGCCACCAGTACCCTCACTTGTAAAACCACGCGCCGCAGCAGCAGTCCTGGCAGAAGCAACCGCACGCCGTTGATTCCCGCGCACAGTCATCATATTCCGCCCGGCAATAGCCGCCGCCGCCCGCGACTGCTCCTCCGTCTGGGTAGCTGCAGCATACCGCTTGTTCCGCTCGGCCTGCCCCTGAATCAGCGTCTGGTTCTTCTTCTGGTCGTACAGAGAAGCCTGCCCGGCCGCCCCCACAAAATTCTGTATAAATCCCATATCAATACATCCTGGCTAAATGTCCTCGCTTCCGCATTGCCTGTTCCGGGTCAATGTCATTACTACTATCCTGCTGCCGGTCAATCGCGATAGCCACCTGAAAATGCCACCCGGCCTCCTGCCGCAAAGCATCCGCCAGAGTGCCGCTCCCGCACACCGGCATCGCCAGCCGACTCGCCAGCAAACACACAAAACCCGCCAGCCATTCAGGATTCGGCGCAACCTCCACAGCACCCTCCAGCATCGTGCCGTCATCCTGGTAACGCACCAGCATCCATTCCGGGCACTCCTCCAGCGGCGCGAGGATACCCTCTGCCACCATCTCCGGCTGCGTTACGCGCGCCCCTTCCGTCGTCCGGAACTCCACACCCTTCACCCAGCCGGCAGGGTAGCGGAAAAGCGCCTTACCAAGCACCCGGTAACCCTCATGCTCCACCCGCTGCAGCCTGGCTGTCCGCTTCGTAAACGTCCAGTTGTACAGCCCGCAAGCCTCGCGCAAACACGGAATGTACCAAACCTGGCAAGGGCCCTTCGTGGCAGCCTTCTCCACATACTCCGCTTCACCTATCCGCTGGAGCGCCTGCGTAAAAATACTATGCCTATCCAAACTCATGCCACCATCATGCACCATCCGGCACACAAAAGAAACCGTGGCAATGTCACGTAATGCAAAGAAAACGCGATTTTCTTTACACGAGCACCATCATCATGTAAACAAATTGCCGATTCTTTTACATGACATCGGCTAATATCAGCTAAATCACGGCTAAATTAGCCGATATCCTTCCGCCGGATCATCGGCTCCTCGCAACCGCGCAGCACCTCAGCCCGGAAACTCTCGCTGCTCACCTCCACCTTCTCCGGCTGATACCATCCCTGCAACTTCGCCAGCTCGGCCACCAGCCGCGCCACCTCATTATATCGACCAGCCTCCCTGGCCTCGTGAATACACTCCGTCAGCGTCACCATTGCACACTGCAAGCTCATCACCGCCTCGTCCTCTGCCTTGCGTGCCGCCTCATCTCGCAACCTCTCCACCTCGGCCGCAATTCTATTATCCTTTAGCCATTTACTCGCCGCCACGCCAGCAGAAGTGCGCTTCACTTTCTTAGGCTTAGACGCTTCCATATAAGCCTCCGTAGCGCTGTACCCCTGCGCCAGCGCCCGTGCAAAAGCCATCTGCTTATCCGTCAAACCCTCCATCAGCTAAGCAAATTATAGCACCAATTAGCGAAAAATAAAAGCCCTATCGTGCGTCCTCCTGGTCAAAGAACGAACTATCACGCAGCCGCTGCAACATCGCCGCCGCAGCATGCTCCCACTGGCGCACCAGCAGCTGCCCGGCAGAAGTCAGACTGCACAGCGTAATCTGCCGCCTCCGCCGGGCAGAATACACCTTGCGGCAAAAGACCAGCCCTGCGTGAGTCAGTCGGCTCACCTGCTGCCGCAAAGCCTCCTCATCGCAGGGGACCACCTCCGCAAGCACCACAAAACTCGTCTCCCCTCGCAACGCCAGCGTCCGGATAATCGCGCACATCGTCGGCTGCAGCGGCGGCTTCATGCTGCAATCCGCACAATCCGCCGCCAGCAGCAGCATCAGAGAATCCCTGTCAATCTTCATTGCTTGCATCCTCCTTGTTTGAATCCATACCCAGCGACTTCTTCACATCGTCCAGAAATCGCTGCGCGTCCGTTGTGGTATTCGTACCCTCGGAAGTCTCCATCCTGCCCTTGTCGGGCTTCCTGTGGCTTTCTGTGGCCTTTTTCTTCGGCTTCCAGCCAGCCCACTTGCGCCACCTCTCCGCATGGCTCACCGTGTCCTCCAGGTCTTCAAAGAACTTTCTCTGACCCCTTGGAGCATAGAAACCGTTATCCTCCAGCCTCGAATCCTTGAAGTATGCCGTCAGCAGCTCCACGTAATCCACAGCATCAGGGAACCGGATGAACGCATCCAGAGCCGCCAGCCGCACATCAGCCGCCATGCGGCGACTACGCTTTGCACTGGGATGCACCGCCCGCATCGTCTCCACCCAGGAATCAAATCCATCGGGGGAGGGGGCAGGCTCATCCAGGCCGCCCCGCAAACCGGCACTTTCTTTTTTCCCACTTTTTTCTTTTACGTCTCCGACTCCGGCTCCGGCTATAGCAGGAATTTCCCGGAACTTCCCGGAAACTTCCGCAAAATCTGGCGGGGTCGGCCATTTCGGCTTCGTTTTATCGCACCGCTGACCATAGCGCAGAATCTCCAGATACGGTTTGCCGTCAACCTCGTAGGAACGTATGAGCCCGGCGCG
>JAZRHL010000060.1:0-14834 GCA_045644745.1 Akkermansia sp. | reverse complement strand
TACTCCGGCGATATCGCCGCTATCGTGGGTCTGAAGAACGCCACCACGGGTGACACCCTGGCTTCCGACGACTTCGACTACACGCTCGAGCCCCCCACCTTCCCGGACACCGTGATTTCCATGGCCGTGGAACCCCTCACCAAGGGCGACCAGGAAAAGATGTCCAACGCTCTGCAGCGCCTCTCTGCTGAAGACCCCACCTTCCGCGTGAAGACCGACGAAGAAACCGGTCAGACCATCATCGCCGGCATGGGTGAGCTTCACCTCGACATTATCGTGGACCGCCTCAAGCGCGAGTTCAAGGTAGAGGCCAACACCGGCAAGCCCCAGATTGCCTACCGCGAAACCATCACCGGTTCTGCTGACCGTGTGCAGGGTAAGCTGGTGAAGCAGTCCGGTGGTCGTGGTCAGTACGGTGACGTGGTGATTGCCATGCGTCCCGGCGAGCGCGGTACCGGTCTCAAGATTGCCAACAAGATTGTTGGTGGTGCCATTCCCAAGGAGTACATGAACGCTGTGTACGCCGGTCTGAACGAAGCCATGAACTCCGGTTCTGTTGCGGGTTACCCCGTGGAGGACGTGGAAGTGGACGTGATTGACGGCTCCTACCACGAAGTGGACTCCAACGAAAACGCCTTCAAGATGGCTGCTATCTTCGCTATGAAGAACGCCTTTGCCAAGTGCAGCCCCGTGCTGCTGGAGCCCATCATGGCTGTGGAAGTGGTGACCCCCGCTGAAAACCAGGGCGATATCATGGGCGACCTCAACCGCCGCCGCGCCATGGTGAAGAACATGGAGCACAAGGGTGCTGAGTGCGTACTCACCGCCGATGTGCCGCTGGCCGAGATGTTCGGTTACTCCACCGACATCCGTACCCTCTCCAAGGGTCTGGCCTCCTACTCCATGGAACCCTCTCACTTCGAACAAGTACCCCAGAACCTTGTCAACGAAATCGTCAAGGCTCGCGGTGGTAACAAGTAAACCAACCAAACAATATTAACCTAAACATAACCGCACGTTCATGCAAAGTCCCAAAATCCGCATCCGTCTCCGTGCATTTGACAGCCGCGCTATCGATCGCTCCGCTTCCGAGATCGTCGAGACCGCTAAGCGTACAGGTGCAAAAGTCGCCGGGCCGATTCCTTTGCCGACTCGTATCGAGAAGTTCTCTGTGAACCGCTCGGTCCATGTTAATAAGAAATCTGCCGATCAGTTCGAAATCCGTACCCACAAGCGCCTGCTCGACATCGTTGAGCCGACCTCCCGCACGGTGGAAGAGCTCAAGAAGCTCAACCTGCCCGCTGGTGTGGACATCACGATCAAGATCTGATTACCGCCCGTATTACGAACCTTAACACAGATTTTTTAATAACATGTCTTTAGGACTTATTGGTAAGAAGGTTGGCATGACCCGCGTCTTCAACAAGGAGACCGGCGCCATGATTCCCGTCACGGTTATCGACGTGACCGGCAACACTTACGGCCAGATCAAGACCGAGGAGAAGGATGGTTACTGCGCCATCCAGGTGGCCTTCGACACTCAGAAGGAGAGCCGCCTTTCCAAGCCGGTCGCCGGCCATTTCAAGAAGCTGGGCATCGCCCCCGCCAAGCTCCTCAAGGAGTTCCGCGTGGACGCCGCCGAGCTGCCCGCTGAGGGCGCTGAGCATCCCGGTTGCAGCCTCTTCGAGGAGGGTGCCTGGGTGGACGTGATCGGCACGTCCAAGGGTAAGGGCTTCCAGGGTGTTATGCGTCGTCATAACTTCAGTGGCTCTCCCATGACGCACGGCTCCATGATGCACCGCCGTACCGGTGGTGTGGGCGCCTGCGCCACTCCGTCCCGTGTATGGAAGGGCCAGAAGATGCCCGGCCACATGGGCAACGAGCGTAAGACCGTGCAGAACCTGAAAGTCGTTCAGGTGCGCAAGGATGACAACGTGATCCTCGTGTCCGGCCCCGTGCCCGGCGCCAAGGGTTCCTACGTTGTGGTCCGTCCGGCTAAGAAGAAGAACGGTAAATAAACAAACGAACTAGGAAAACCTATCTATGTCCGCTAATACACTGACAATCGAGGCAGCTAACGCCGCCGGCCTCGTGACGGTGGGCCCCGAGAAGGGTAGCCAGGCCGTACACGACCTGGTGACTGCCTACCGCGCCAACCGCCGCACCGGCTCCGCCAACACGAAGACCCGCGGTGAGGTTGCTGGTAACAACCGCAAGATCTACCGCCAGAAGGGCACGGGTAATGCCCGTCACGGCGACCACCAGTCCCCCATCTTTGTGGGTGGTGGCGTGGTGTTCGGTCCCCGCCCCTGCGACTACTCCAAGAAGGTGAACAAGTCCACCCGCAAGCTGGCTCTCCGCCGCGTGCTGGGCGACATCATCACCGCTGGTAAGGTCGTGACCGTTCCTTCCTTCTCCATCGAGGACGGCAAGACGAAGTCCTTCGTCGCTGCTGTGTCCCAGATCGCTGAGGGCAAGAAGATCCTCATCATCGCCGACAGCTTTGACGAGATGACCAAGCGCGCTGGCCGCAACGTGGCCGAAGTGCTTCTCATGTCTGCCGCTGAGGTGAACGTGGAGCAGCTGCTCGACGCCCGCAAGGTCGTCCTGGTTGACTCCGCCATGGAAATCATCGCCAACCGCACCAAGTAATCATGAACGATATCTACGACGTAATCAAGAAGCCGCGCGTTTCCGAAAAGGCAACCGTGATGCACGAGGAGAACGGCGTGCTTACGCTCGAAGTGGCGGTGAAGGCCACCAAGATCGAGATCAAGCAGGCTGTGGAGAAGGCTTTCGGCAAGAAGGTCGCCTCTATCCGCACCGCTAACTACGATGGCAAGGTGCGCCGCAAGCGCACGAAGGATGCCGGTAACGCACCCGCCTGGAAGAAGGCTTTCGTGCGCCTGGCTGAAGGTGAGTCTCTGGACCTTGTCTAATATTGGAACCCGAAAATAGAAAGTAAGCTATCATGTCCCTCAAGTCATTTAAGCCTACCACTCCGTCCAACCGTTACAAGGTTCTGCCCTCCTTCGACGAGATCACCAAGTCCAAGCCTGAGAAGAGCCTGCTGCAGCCCATCCGCAAGAGCGGTGGCCGCAACAACAACGGCCGCATCACCACCCGCCACATCGGCGGTGGTCACAAGTACCACTACCGTCTGGTGGATTTCCGCCGCACCCGCACTGAGGCTGCCACCGTGCTCGGCATCGAATACGATCCGAACCGCACCTGCCGCATCGCCCTCATCCAGTACACCGATGGCACCAAGAGCTACATCCTGGCTCCCGTGGGCCTGACCGTTGGTATGACCGTGCAGAGCGGTGAGAACGTGGCCCCCAAGGTGGGCAACGCCATGCCCCTCAAGAACGTACCCCTGGGTACTGCTATTCACAACATCGAGATTCGTCCCGGTTCCGGCGGTAAGGTTGCCCGCTCCGCTGGTCAGCAGGCTGTGCTCTCCAACCGCGATGGTGAGTACGCCCTGGTTAAGATGCCTTCCGGCGAAATCCGCAAGTTCCGTGTTGAGTGCTACTGCACGATCGGTCAGGTCGGCAACGCCCAGCACATGAACGAGTCCTCCGGTAAGGCCGGCCGCACTCGTTGGATGGGTATCCGTCCGACCGTGCGCGGTATGTGTATGAACCCCGTCGACCACCCCAACGGTGGTGGTGAGGGTAAGTCCAAGTCCGGTGGTGGTCGTCAGCACCTGAAGTCCCCCTGGGGTCACGTCAAGGGCCAGAAGACCCGCCGTCTCCGCAAGCCCTCCGATGTGTTCATCGTACAGCGCCGTAAAGCCAAGTAATTTTAACCATAACCGAATTTAAGAACAATGGGACGTTCCCTCAAAAAAGGACCCTTCGTAAGCCAGCCTCTTCTCGACAAGGTTGACGCCCAGCTTCAGAGCGGGGACCGCAAGCCGATCAAGACCTGGAGCCGCGCCTCCATGGTGATTCCGGATTTCGTTGGTCTCACCTTCCTGGTGCACACCGGTAAGTCTTTCGCCACGGTATACGTGACCGAAAACATGGTGGGCCACAAGCTCGGCGAATTTGCTCCTACGCGTATCTTCAAGGCGCACGGTGGCATCGGCAAGAAGTAAAAAGATTAACCGAAACTGAACCATGTCCGCTGCTCACCTCAGCACCTGTCTTGTTGCCCTGGCCGCTCTGGCCACGGGTACATGCGCCGGTGCCGGTGAGGGTGGAAATGGTGCTACGGACCGCAGAATCGACCAGCTGGAACGCCAGGTGGCCAGTCTCCGCGAAAGCTACATGCTTGCCCGGGCAGATGCAGATGCAGCCCGCAAGCAGCTCAGGGAAGTCAGCGTGCGCCTCGAGGCGCTTGGTGGCACCGCCCTGGGTGGGCAGGAGGAAAAGCTCATCGAAACCGCAGCCATGCTTGAATCCACCCGGACTGAGCTGGATGAGGTGCGCCAGGGCAGCCTCCGCCTCGCCACCGCTGTTGCTGAATACAAGCGCAGCGCCATGGTAGAGGACGAAACAGCCCGCCTTGCGCTGGAGACCGCACTGCAGGATCTGGAAGTGGCCCTCGGCCTCCGCCAGAAACCGCAGAGCGAGTTCGATGGCACGCTCGATGAGGCTAAGGTGCTCAGCATCGACTCCGAATCCGGGCTCATCGTCATCAACGCCGGCCGCAAGGGCGGGGTGGAAGTGGGCATGCCCATGGAAATCTCCCGCGGCGACCAGGCCATTGCCCAGGCAATGGTGACCGACGTGCGCAAGAGCGTATCCGGCCTGCTGGTTCAGCGCCACCTCAACCCGGTGCTCAGCATCGCTGTAGGTGACCGCGTGTCCGTAAAAACAAACGACTAATTCTTCAACAAATACCATAACAATGGAAGTGAAAGCAGTATACAAGAATGCACGCATCTCTGCGAAGAAGATGCGCGACGTAGCCGCCGCCGTCCAGGGTATGTCTGTAAGCCAGGCTACCGACGTGCTGAGCTACACCCCCAAGAAGGGCGCTTATCTCCTGAATAAGACCCTCAAGGCCGCTGTGGCCAACGCCGAGAACAATAACGGTCTCTCCGCTGATGAACTCGTGCTCAAGAGTGTGATGGTGGACGAAGGTCCCACCTTCCGTCGTACGATGGCCCGCGCCCGTGGTTCCGCCAACATGATCCGCAAGCGCACCGCCCACATCACCGTCATCCTCGCTAACAAAGAGGCATAACCATAACAAACTAACATAACACTATGGGTCAGAAAGTAAATCCTATCGGCTTCCGTCTTGCCGTTACTAAAGACTGGCGTTCCAAGTGGTATGCTACGGGCAAGGACTATGCCACGAAGCTCCACGAGGACCTCAAGATCCGCAAGTTCATCAAGGACTACACCGCCGATCTCAACAAGGATCTCAAGGGCTCCACGCCTGCGATTTCCCGCATCACCATCGAGCGCGCCTGGAACAGCGTCCGCGTGACCATCTCCACCGCTCGTCCCGGCCTCATCATCGGGCCCAAGGGCAAGAATATCGAGGAAATGACCGCCGCCCTCTCCAAGCTGTGCAGTGGCGCCCAGGTTAAGCTCGACATCATGGAAATCCGCCAGCCGGAGCTCGACGCCCAGCTTGTGGCCGAGAACATCGCCACTCAGCTTGAGCGCCGCGTGTCCTTCCGTCGCGCCATGAAGCGCGCCGTGCAGGTGGCCATGGACTTCGGTGCCGAGGGTATCCGCGTTCGTTGCGCTGGTCGTCTGGGTGGTGCTGATATCGCCCGTGCTGAGCAGTACCGCGAGGGTAAAGTGCCGTTGCAGACTCTGCGCGCTCCGATTGATTACGGCTTTGCCGAGGCTCGTACCCTGTACGGCATCATCGGTATCAAGTGCTGGATCAACAAGCGTCCCGAGGTGGCCGGTGCTCCCCAGATGGGTGGCCGTCAGAACCGCGCTCCGCGTCCCCGCCGCGATCGTGGCGATTCCCGCCGCGATGCCTAATATCTAGTCTAACACGAAACTTTAACAATAGGAGAATAAGACTATGCCTTTAATGCCCAAACGTATTAAGGACAACCACCGCAAGATGCACCGCGGTAACCGCGGTGGCAACGCAACGAGCGGTGACTATGTTGCCTTTGGTGACTTTGGTCTGCAGGTGCTCACCCGCGGCTGGGTGACCAACAACCAGATCGAGGCTTGCCGTATCGCTATCAACCGTTACCTGCGCCGTAAGGGCCGCGTGTACATCCGCATCTTCCCGCAGAAGTCCTTCACCAAGCGTCCGCCGGACACCCGTATGGGTAAGGGTAAGGGTGCTGTGGAAGGTTGGGTGGCCGTTTGCCGCCCCGGCAACATCATGTTCGAGGTGGGTGGTGTGACTGAGTCCGCTGCTCGTGAGGCTCTCCGCCTCGCCTCCAACAAGCTGGGTATCCGCACACGTTTCGTCTATCGCCAGGGTGTTGAGCCCCAGGCCTAAACTAGTAACCGTTCAAACATTACAATATTATGCCTGTAAAGAAAGCTAAAGACTTCCGCGGTATGCCCGCCAAGGAGCTCGCCGCCCACATCCGTGGTCTGCGCGAGGAATACTTCAACCTGCGCATCCAGCAGGCCACCGGCCAGCTGGAGAACAACCAGCGCATCCGCATCGTCCGCAAGGAACTCGCCTGCGCCCTGACCGTTCAGGGCGAGGGCAGCGCCGAGGCCTAAATCAAACGAAAACCCAAGGACTTAGAATATGAGCGAAGAAACTACTACGACCAAGCCCCAGGGCCTTCGTAAGACACGCGTCGGCGTTGTTGTCTCTGACAAGATGAGCAAGACCATCGTTGTGGAGTACGTAGCCCGCGTTCCGCACCCCGTGTTCAAGAAGATCGTGAAGAAGAGCAAGAAGTTCTATGCTCACGACGAGAACGAGATCGCCAAGATTGGCGACAAGGTGCGTATCCGTGAAACCCGCCCGCTTTCCGCGCTGAAGCGTTGGGAGCTCGTGGAAATCCTGAAACACTAATCTCTAACCAGAAAGGACATTACCTACTATGCTCCAGATGGAATCCCTCGTTCAGGTGGCCGACAACACCGGCGCCCGTACCGCCAAGATGATTGGCGTGATCGGCAAGAGCGGTGCTGACCAGGCTCACATCGGTGATATCATCACCTGCCACATTCGCGAATCCATCCCGACCGCTTCTGTGAAGAAGGGTACGGTGGTGAAGGCTGTGGTGGTGCGTACCGCCGCCCCCATCCGTCGCGACGACGGCTCCGTGCTTCGTTTCGACACCAACGCCGTGGTGGTTATCGACAAGGATAACAACCCGCGTGGTACCCGTATCTTCGGGCCGGTGGCTCGCGAACTTCGTGAAAAAGGCTTCATGAAGATCGTGTCCCTCGCCCCCGAGGTGCTGTAAGGCGGAAGGGTATTTGTTGAAGTTTATCACTTCCACACACCTTACATCAGAAAGCGGCAGGTTCCCCAGTGGAACCTGCTGCTTCACTTTTCTACCTGCGCGACTCCGGTGAAAGACACATCGGAGCACGGAACTCTTCGTCAATTCCCGATTTGTCGAGCCATGATGCCAATGCGTGTTGCAATGTAATATATAGCCTGTTACAAAATCTTAACGTTTGACAAGCCGGAGCATTCGGTATATGATGCGCGCATGTCGCTGCGCCGCACTTTTCTTGCATGTATTTCTCTGCTTCTGGCCGCATGCTCGGCTCCTTTGCTTCCGCATCCGGTGCAGCCTGTGCCTACACGCCAGGTTCAGGCTGATGTGGATGTGATTACCCGCATGCGTGTGGCATGGGAAATACTTCAGAAGCCGCATTTGTCGAATCAGGAACGATCCCAGGCCTTGCACGATTATAATTCTGCACTTTTCGTTCTTGTGCAGCGCCTACGTCACGATGCTCACGCTACCGGTAAGCTTCCGCACTATGATTCGTTCGAGATGCGCTATGAGCACAACGAGGAGGTTCGCCATTTTCTCCAGCTCCACCAGGATATCGTGCCTGCCTCCGAGGTGAAGCTTGATGCTCTCCAGGAGCGGTATAGTCTGCCAGGCATCGGCGTGCCCTTGGTTGGTGTCATCCCTGCCGAAAAAGCTGCCAACGCGCGCAGTGATCTGTTCAATATTTCATCCCGCGGTACGGTTACCGCGCTCACTGCGGTCATGACCTTTCCTGAGGGGCAGAAGCCCCAGTTCATGCTGATGTCCCGATTGGATAAGGAAGGCCTCCGCGTCGGAAATCTGAGGTATCCGCTTGCAGCTGACTGGAGCGCCCTGCTCGAGGTATACTGGAACCTCACCCGAGTGAAGGAGGACCGCATCCTGGGGCTGCTTCATCCCCAGGAGCTGCGCGACACTACCGGTCTTTCCTCAATACAGACATACGATCCGGATAAGATTCCCGTTATTCTCACCCATGGCCTGGCTTCTTCTGCCGGCACCTTCGATAACCTGGTCAACCGCCTGTACGCTGACCCCGAAATACGGAAAAATTATCAGTTCTGGTACTTCAATTATCCCACGGGCGTGGCCTGGACTATTTCGGCCCGTGCCTACCGCGAATCACTGAAGAAATTGCGCGATACAGTGGACCCGAAGCACAAAAATACGAATTGGGACAAGATGGTTGTGGTGGGGCATTCCATGGGTGGTTTGATTACTCATTACTCCCAGTGTGTCGAACCCTGGAATCTTCTCTGGGCATCGGATATCCCCAAGGAACAGCTCAAGAACATCCTCAAGCCTGAGTATGTAGACAAGCCTTTTTCCGACCCTGCACTCGAGGCTCTGCGCAAGGATTACTTCTTCCGCCCCGTCAAGGCCGGTATGGTTATCTACCTGGCCACCCCGCACCGAGGTGCACCCGTCGCTAAATATCGTTTAGTCACCATGCTGAACAAGCTGGTCACGCTTCCACAGACGCTGCTCAAGGAAGCATACAACATAGCCACTCTTCAGGAGGATATCCTGCTGCTCAACCCGCAGGATGCCTACATCTGGTTCACGAGTGTGAGCCAGCTCCGCCCGAATAGCTATTCCATCACCGGTCTGCAGGGACTGAAGGTACGCAATGTGCCCACCCATTCCGTCATCGGTGACCAGGGCAAGGGAAATGGAGCCAAGAGCTCAGACGGCATCGTTCCCTATTGGTCCAGCCACATCAACTGGGGCACAGAGACCATTGTTCCGGCCGGTCACTCGGTGCAGGATTGCATGGAAACGGCCACTGACCTCAAGAAGGTGCTGGGTGATTATGCCCAGAAAAACCCGGCACAGCCTATGTCAGGCTCTGGTAGGCAGCGCGTTCTTCCTCGTCGTATATAGCCGCGCTCCCGTCGCGGTTCCGTCTGCTTGAGATGGTCTGCACGGTGGCGCAAATTTTGTCGCCGTTGAAAATTTCGAATTTCCAATGCACAGAGCTGGAACCCATTTTGACGATGCGTGCATGTACTGACACCTCATCAAAGAAGCGCAGTGGTGCGAGGTAGTCTGCCTCTGCATGTACGCGGGGGTAGAGGTAGCCATCGCGGGTCACAATGCTGCCCAGCGAGGCCAGTGCGTGGGTTTCTGCTTCTTCTGCCAGGCGGAAATAGTTGGCGAAGTAGACCACTCCGGCGGCGTCGGTCTCATGAAAGGCAATGCGGCGTTTGTAAATAAAGGCGGACATAGTGTTTAGTCATTTATATAGGGCTCCCCAGTCATTGCCGAGACGCCTGCGCTGCTCATCGGCCACTGCGTCCCATCCGGCATCCTGGAGCTCGGAGATGATGATGCGGTTCTCCGCCTCGTTGGTGCGCACATAGAGTACGCAGATGAGGCGGCCATTGGTCACCGTGAGGAAGCGGTCACGCACTTCGTACATGCTGTTGGTGGAGGCCAGCTCGATATCGCGGTCATCGCGGAGCCAGGCTCGGTAGCCGGGGTGTACCTTGTCGAGCCCGAGCCACTGTTCAGCTTCGGCGGCCGTCATGCCGGCGAGCGATTCGTGGTCGGAGATGTACTTCATCACGCGTGCAGCGGCGTGCACAGCAGCACGGGTGGCCACAGGTTTGCCCTGTGGGGTGAGGCGGTGCTCATACATGGTCTGCTTATCGCGCTGCAGGGCCTCCTCTGCATCCGGCTGCGGGTACAGGAATACCCAGAGCAGCAGCAGCGCGATACCGACGCCCACAGCAGCATTGGCGGCCCGGCTGCGTAGCATCATGCGGCGCATGACCTGGTGGAAACGGCTCACCAGCTGGGAATCCCCTTCCTTGAAATGGAAGTTGTGGGGCTTGATTCGTCCCTCCGCGGCAATCTCCTGCACAGTCTTTGCCTTGCTGGCATCCAGCGCGCTGGCGGGCACATAGCCTACCTCACGTTTCTCTTCGTAGTCCTCCTGCGGAAAAGCGTAGGCCAGCAGTACCAGGCGCACCACCATACTGGAGGCGATAAAGGCCACATAGTACCACAGCCCGGTGGAAAGCATGCCGCCTTGGTAGCTGAAGGTGGGTTCCACATACTCGGGGCGGTAGGCCTGCAGCAGAGGGTAGGCAAACAGCGCCAGACCCAGCACAGTGAAAAGTGCTGCAAACCATACGCGGTTACGCCACTTGCCGCAGCTGCTCACCAGCTCCATCAGCAGCACCGGCACCACCCACAGGTAGCCCTTGAGCGAATAGAGGGTGATGCCCGGTGTGTCCTCCAGAATCGGGTTCGGGGGGATGATTTCATCGGGAAACGAGAGCGCCGCCAGCAAGCCGCCCGCAAGCAGCAGACAGAACAGGTAGCGCATGGTGAAGAGAAACTTATCCATATTTTCGGTAAAGACTTATTTTACGAATCGGCGGCTGCTGCTGTCAAGTCCGCGTTCTGCAGCAGACGTACATCCTCGCCGATGAGTCCGCGTGTGCAGGCGATGCCCAGCAGGCGCTCTTCCACGTCCGGGGAGGGGAGCATGCAGCGGTGCGGCAGGTCGGCAGTGAGCAGTTCCACCGCGCAGGCATTGTGCAGCGCCATGGTAGTCTCGATGAAGGGCATCGAGGTCGGTTCGTCCAGAATGAAGTTGAGCGGCTGCTTGCGGTTCAGCACGCGCGCCTCGGGAAACTCAGGGCCGTATTCGTCCTCCACCCCCAGATTGGCCAGCAGCGTCTCCGACGGGATAATCTGCTCGGGGTGCAGGCGGCGGCGCAGCGCGGCTATGTGCCCCGTGGCTGTCACGGTGCACCACGAGCACAGCACTGCCTCGTTCAGCGCATCGGCATTGTTCGCATCCACAAAGGCCACCTGGGCCGGCAGCATTTCGCGCTTGTCCTCCAGGTCGGCCACGGTGACCTTCATGCCCTTTTTGAGCGCATAGTGTAGCACACCCTGGCCTACCTTGCCCAGGCCGATGATGAGCAGCTGCCTGCCCGCCACCTCGGTGTGCCCCAGCTGGGCCATGGCGCGGAAGAAGCCCTCGCCCGTGCCCAGCACGGCCTCGATGCGCTTGATGCGCCCGGAATCCGCCAGAATCACGGGGTGGTGCGTGTGCTCGTGGCGGTGCACCCCCGTGCGGGTCAGCTCGGCAAAGCCCAGTCGCGGGTGCAGCTCGCGGAACTGCCCGGAGCAGTCCAGGATAATATCGAAATCATCCATGTTGCGCGGCGCGCGGTGAATCCCGAACCCCTCCAGCAGGCTCACAACTGCCGGGTCGCTCGGCATGCCGGGGCGGGCGGGCACCCACACCTCGGCCCCCGCAGCCAGCAGCGCCATCAGCTTGCCCAGCGTGTTGCGGTACAGCGGTGTGCCATCCAGCACCCTCAGACCCTCCAGCGGCAGTGTGCGACTCCATTCCTCTGCCTGCCAGAGCAGGGTGGGCCACTCATTCGCCTGGTAAAAATTGCTCAGATACTCACGGATTCTCTCAGCCTGCGCATTCATTCTGCTCCCCAGTCTACTCCCCCGCCGCCGAAAAGCAAGCAAAAACGCGCCTTCCCCGGGGCAGGGAAGGCGCGTGAACAGAAATTGTTGGAGCGTGTTACTTGATGCGGTCGTTCTCACCCGTGCCCCAGGAGGGCTTGAAGTCGGGGATGCGGTGGCCGCTGCCGGGGCAGTCGGCGGGCACGCGGTACTGCTCGCGCAGCTTGTAGTAAGTCTCCGTGAGCTGCTTCATCACATCGGCATAGGCGGGGTCCTGGGCCACGTTGCGCATCTGCTTCGGGTCCTTCTCGTTGTCGATGAGCATCCACTCATTCTCCGGCTTGCGTACACCGCTCTTGCGCTCCTCATCCGTGGGTGTCCAGATGCGGGCGAAGGTGTAGCGCTGCGTGCGCAGGCCGTCGTGGCGCGGGGCGTTGTGCTCGCCCGGCTGCTCGTAGAAAGCATAGTACAGCGGGCGGTCGGTGAACTCGGGAGCCTCGCCCGTCTGGAACAGCGAGGTGAGCGACACACCCTCCATCGTGCGCGTGTTCTCAGGCGTATTCACCCCGGCAATCTCAAGAATCGTGGGGGCGTAGTCGATGTTCTGCACCATAGCCTGGGAGCGCTTGCCTGCGGCAATCTTGCCCTTCCAGCGCATCACCAGCGGCATGCGGAAGCTCTGCTCAAAGATCCAGCGCTTGTCGTACAGACCATGCTCACCCAGGTAGAAGCCCTGGTCGCCCACATAGATGACCAGCGTGTTCTCCGAGAGACCGTGGCGGTCCAGGTAGTCCAGCAGGCTGGAGATGGACTGGTCCACCGAGAGCAGGGTGCCCAGGTAGTCCTCCATATACCAGCGCCAGCGCAGCACCGCCATGTCGCGCTCCGTCTGCACCTTGCCGGCGCGGAACGCCTCCACGAACTCGCGCGTGCGGGTGGCAAAGAACTCATCATACACCTCCTTGGTGCCGGGGTCCATGTGGTTCGTATCCCAGCCGAAATTATTCTTGGCGGGGAACTTCGGCTTGTGGGCATCCCAGTTGAAGTTATCGGGCACGCCGCCGGAGTTCTTGAACACACCGTTCTTCACCATGTTGCGCAGGGCCCACTTCGGCACAATCTCCTTCATCACATCGAAGGGAATTTCCTTCTTCACCAGGTGGTTGTCGTTCCAGTTGCACATATCCCACAGCACGCTCTGGCGGTTGTGGCGCATGAACTCGGGGCGGTTCGCGTAGTCATCCATCAGCGTGTCGGGCGGCGTCAGCTTCGCCACATATTCCTTCACTGCCTTCAGGTGGCGCGGGGCAGGAATCCAGTTGCGGTGCGGGGCCTTGTGACCCACAATCAGCGCAAAGGGCTTGCTCTTGTCGCGGTTCTCCATCCAGTCGATAGCCTTTGTCGTCACCAGGTCGGTCACATAGCCGCGGTCCTGGTGGTGCGTGGTGCGGCCATTCACCCCCGGCTGGTGGAAAGTCGGGTTCCAGTAGTCACCCTGGCTCGGGAACACCTGCCACGAGTCAAAACCTGTCGGCTGGGAGATGAGATGCCACTTGCCCACAATACCCGTCTGGTATCCGGCAGCCTGCAGCATCTTCGGGTAGGTCGGCTGCGAGCCGTTGAATGCGGGGCCGCCGTAGTTATACAGGAACCCGTTGTTGTGCGAATGGCGACCCGTCAGCATGCAGGCGCGGGAAGGACCACAGAGCGAATTCGCGCAGTAAGAGCGGTCAAACACCATACCCTCATTGGCCAGTCGACGGAACCCCGGCATCGGCATCGGCGTGTCTGCATCGCAGCTGCCCAGCACCTCCGGCGAGTGGTCATCTGTAATGATGAACAGCAGATTCGGCCTCGCATCAGCACCCATGACCGTCCCCATGCAGCACATGGCGGCCATTGTTGTAAAAATGGAAGTCAGTTTCATAACGCTGGTATTCTAGCAAAAGAACACGCGTGCGTCAACCAAGGAAACAGGATGCAACAGGGCGTGTGCTTTGAGCTTGATTCGCGAAAGACCTGCAATTATAATGAGGCCATGCGCATCATGATGCCGAAGATGAAGATTTGTGCCTTCTGGGTGTTGGCTTTGCTTGTGTCCGGGTGTGCTTGTTCAACTGCGCCTGTGGTATATAGTGCGAGCGAGGCTCATGGGCTGATGGAAAAATCCTGGGAATATACTGAAGTCCCTTGTATGGAGCGCGAAAAAGAGTATCCTTTTCCCAATGGTCGGCATACGTTGATGGTAGCAGAGCTGGCAGATGCTGAATTCTCGAAATGTCTGGCCTGCCTGGATTCATCGGGAAAGTTGGTGCCGTTGGCGGAAGGAGAGCGGACTTTTGGCTATGCGGTGTGCCGGCAGACACCACAGTATCTGCTAGTGTTCAATAATTTTGCTAGTAATCAGAATCAGGTTTTGCTGTACAGAATTTCATCATCGTGTCCTGTCCTGTGTTATGATGGTTCTGAACTTGATAGCTGCTCCGAATGCCGCGTGGATTGGCGTGTTGCCTCCTGGAATCGGCAGGGAATTCTGCTTGTGGGGCACCGGGAGGGTGCTTCTGATGAGTATTGGCTGCTGCCGCTGGAGTGATTTGCGTGCTGTTTCGGGAAACGGAAAATTATTTTTCTCCTCTAACCCACACGAAAATGTGTAGGTTAGGGCATGGGTGAACAAAATCATAAAACTTTTTTCCAAAAATGAGCTTGACGTGAAACGGCGGTTGTGATAAGCTTTGCCCCGCACCCCGCTACGGGGTTGCCCGAAAGGAAAGCGAGCACAGCGCTTACTTCTCCCACCGGGCGAGGCAATTTTCCAAGTATGACTTTCCGAGGCGCCGAGAGCTGCGGTGACGCGGTTCACTGGCTAACAACCTGCCAGGCGGGGCGCCGGAGAGGATAAAGAGAGGGAAGGAAAAGGTCGTGACGCGTGCCGTGGCCTGCGCCGGGATGAAGTTCTCCGGAACTTCGGAGCGGGGTAACACGG
>JAZRHL010000059.1:0-31353 GCA_045644745.1 Akkermansia sp. | reverse complement strand
GGTACTTATTTTGTTGGTTGGAATTATCAGGAGCACGCAGGTTGCGTACTCTGCACGCGGGTATTTTAGCGCCTTATAGTGAAATTGGCAAGTAGAAAAAACAGGAAGCCCCGATTTCCTTGAGGAATCGGGGCTTTTCTGTTTAACTGGGGGTACGAGAGATAGGACTTGAACCTACGACCTCCACCATGTCAAGGTGTTGCTCTACCAACTGAGCTACTCCCGCATAGGAACTGGGCAGGGATGGATTCGAACCATCGAAATCGTACGATAGCAGATTTACAGTCTGCCCCCTTTGACCGCTCGGGAACCTACCCATTTGTTGTTTTGCAGACCGCGTAAACGGTGTGCAGCGACAATTTACACAAAACCGAGACGGATTGCAAGTCTTTTTTTAATAAAATTACAGATTTTTTTGTTTGCGGAGTTGCAGGATTGCGTGAATGAGGAACGGAATGCCAATAATAGCAATGAGTATGGATAAAAGCTGACCCTGGGTGATGCCGTGCCACACGGCGGCATCGGGTTCCTTGTAGCATTCGCAGGTGATACGGGCGGCAGAGTAGATGAACGCAAACAAGGCAGAGAAGATGCCGGCGGGCGCATTGCGCCAGAGTAAACGGATGGAGATGAGCACAACGAAGATAATCAGGCCTTCGCCGACAGCTTCGAACAGCTGGGAGGGGTATCGGGGGGTCAGGAACTGCCCGAGAGCTTCGCTGGCTGCTTCGTTTTCACGGCAGATGCGGGTGAGAGTATCAAAAAAGGCTTCGCCCGGCTGTGCCAGATTGCGGATGCTGTTGCCTGCTGCGTGTTCGACAGCGACCATGGACTGAATCTGCTGCTGCGGGGGGAGGGAGAAAAGCTCCTGGGGGAATTTCATGGCAATGGGGTTGGATGCTTCGGTAATCCTTCCATAGAGTTCGCCGTTGATGAAATTGGCCACTCGCCCGAAGAAAAGGCCGATGGGGCTGACGATGGCTACACCATCGATGAGCTGCAGGGCAGAAATCTTGTTTTTCCATGCATACCAGATGGCAGTGATGATGACAGCCAGAATGCCGCCGTGAGAGGCCATGCCGCCTTCCCATACACGCAGCACCCAGGTGGGGTCATTCAGGAAGCCTTGAAGGCCGTGTTCAGGGAGCCAGTAGAAGAAGAATTCGCCTAATCTGCCGCCGAGCAGGACACCGCAGATGCACATGAGGGTAACGAAGTCACCCAGTTTTTTCTGTTCGATGCAGAAAAGATTCCTCTTGCTGAGTTGCAGCAGCACATAGTAACCCAGAATAAAGCCGGCAACATAGGCGAGGCCATACCAGCGCAAGGCGAGCGGGGTGCCGGGTATATCGATGATGACGGGGTTGAGATTGTGGATGTAAGTGGCAATGCTCATCATGACTGCCAGATATATATCACAGGGCAGGGGGGTAAACAAGGCAAAAATATTTCGCGCGCGCTACGCGCACGAAGCAGTTGCGCTGCTCATTCTTTCAAAAAAAATAGGGTATAACGAAGATTCTTCTCGCCAAATGCGGGTGTATTGTGTATAAGTATAGCACACATTTGTTTTTTTGTGAGCTATGAAACGTTTCTTCCTTCCTCTTGCTGTGGCTGCGCTTTGCGGCCTTCCTAAGGCTGCTGCCGTCAGTGCAGATGCCGCTGAGGCGGAGCTGACTATGAAGGCCAGCGATGCTAAGATTGAGCAGATTGCTCCCCGTACGGAATACTTTGGTACCAAGGAAGCGGCCAAGGCCATCAGCCCGGCCTGGCATGTGCTTCGTATTCCTTACACGCTGCGTGGCAAGGCCCGTGGTGATAAGAAGCCCCTTTTTGTGGATGAGCTCAAGGTGCATGCATACCTTGTGTTTGCAGTGGGTAAGGATGGTGATAAGCTTATTCTTGTGGATAAGGAAATCACCTATGTTGATATCCCCCTGAGCCCCAAGGCCGACCTTTCTGAGAACAAGAACGTGCAGGCTGCTGTGTTCATTTCTCCGTCGGATGCTACCCGCATCTGCGCTGATGACGCACGCAAGGCTGACAAGGCTGACCTTTCCGGCAAGCTGGCTGCCGTGGCCGTTGAGTTCTCCTTCCAGGGCGAGAATTGCCACAAGTCCGATGCTCCCAATGATGTGCTTGTGGACAAGAAGATGAAGAACCGCCTCAAGAAGGGCTGGTGGAAGAAGGAGGATAAGGCCGGCATCGGCGTGAAACTCCGCTCCATTGCTGAGACCCCGTTTGCCCCGTTCTATGCTCCTGCGTTCCCGCCGACGAACCCCATGTATGGTGAGGCTGCAGCCGGCCCTTCCGGCTTTACCCCCTATTCTCCCACCACCACTACCACAGGTGGTTACACTCCCACTTCTGCAACCGAGACCGGCACTGCAGACACTGGTGATACAAGCTCCACTGAGACGGAGGCAACTGAAACTTCCGGCAAGAAGAAGAACAAGAAGCGCCGCAAGTAATACTGCGGCGTGGGTACTCACTTACTATCTTTCGAAACAGATAAATAATCAATATGGCTGACTACAAGACAACGGTAGCCCTTGAGATTGGCTCTCAGAGCGTCACAATGGGCGTCTTTACCCCGGCCGGTCGCGGTTTCGCGCTTTCGCGCTACGCCCGCAGGGATATCCTGCTGGATCCGGTTGAGGAGGGTATGCGCATGGATTATGTTGGCAGCGCCATCGCTGAGATGGTGCAGGAACTCAAGGTGCGTGGCAGCGATGTGCGCAACGTGGTTTCCGGCCAGCAGGTTTTCATGCGTTTCATCAAGCTGCCTGCGCTTGATCTGGATGATCTCGCAGAGCAGGTGGGTTACGAGGCTCAGCAGCACATTCCGTTCCCGCTGGAGGATATCATCTACTCCTACCAGGAGCTTGCCGACCGCGAAGAAGGTGAGCGCGAAGTGCTGCTTGTGGCAATCAAGAAGGATGTGCTGGATAACCTGAATACCCAGGTGGAGGCCAGCTCCCTGAAGACCCGCAGCGTGGATTGCTCCATTACATCGCTCTACAACGCTTTCCGTGCCAACTACGACGAAGAGGAGCCCGTAATGCTGCTCGATATCGGTGCCAAGACCACTGATATCATCTTCGCTGAGGATGGCCGCTTCTTTACCCGTTCCGTGACGGCTGCCGGTGCCTTTATCACCAACAGCATCGCCCGCGAGTTCAATATGAGCTTCCGCGAGGCCGAACAGCTCAAGATTGCTGATGGCGTGGTGTCCATGGGTAATGGCTACACTGATGCCATGTCCGAGCAGGAAGCTGCTCTGGCTACCACCATCCGCACGGCCATGGGCCGCCTGAGCTCTGAAGTGCAGCGCACCATCAACCATTACCGTGCCCAGTGCAAGGGTAATCCCCCCACCAAGGCCTATATCTGCGGTGGCGGTGCTCGTCTGCCCTTTGCTCTGGAGTTCCTTGAGGCTGCCCTGAATATTCCGGTGGAATACCTGAACCCCACAGAGGTTCTTTCCGTGGGTCCGAAGGTGGACGAAGCCGAGCTTGAGGCAGATGCTATCTGCCTTGGCCCGATTGTGGGTGCTGCCATCACCGGCTCCGGTACGGGTGAGTTCAATATCGAGCTGGTTCCCACCAGCGTGGGTAAGGACCGCGCCGAGAAGAAGCTGCTGCCCAAGGTGGCCATTGCCGGTATTCTGGCCCTGGCTGGTGCCGGTTTCTATGCCTATGCTGCAACCAATGCCGCAGCTGAGTCCGCCAAGGTGCTTGCAGAGGCTGCTCGCGATGATGACCGCGTGGCTGCTCTGAATAGCCAGATTACCAACGTGGAGTCCAAGTACGACAATGAGATGAAGCAGATTGCCAAGTATGCAGATCTGTACCAGATGCGCTCTGCCTATGCAGACGTGCTGCAGCAGCTCAGCCGCAAGGCCGTTTCTCTCAAGTTCTGGTTCACTGAGTTCTCCCCGCTCATTAACTACGATGCCGAGGCCAATTCCCTGACCGGCGCCACGGATGTGAAGGGCACCAAGCTCATTGACATGAACCGCAGCCGTGCCAACTCAAATGATTCCGCCATGGTTGCTGCCCCGGATGAAGTGGACGTGAAGAAGCGCAATAAGGCTCCGATGATTACGGCTATCTATGTGTCGGGCTACACCATCAAGAAGCCCGGTAGCGATGGCCTTGCTCAGCGTGATGCCATCTACAACCTGGTAGCTCAGAACTTCGACGAGCGTAGCGCCGATTCGCTCTTCTCGTTCGAGAATGCCAAGGTACAGGGTAACCTGAATCACTACTTCCAGTTCATCGATGCCAAGGCTTCCAAGGGTAAGCTGCCGGACTACGTGGAGAAGTTCATGATGGTGATGCCGCTCAAGACACCCATCGCCATTCCCGAGCAGAGCGAAGGCAAGAAGTAATATTAACTCTTAATTTTACGTTTCTATAATGAATATCAGCGAAAATAAGCGAGTTGTTGCTCTCTCTGCCGTATTTGCACTGGCTTTTGGCGGTGTCATGTTCTACGGTTACGGTAAGAGCCAGGAATGCGCAGAAAACCGAGCCAAGATTTATGAAATCAATGACCGCTTTGCCGGTTACGATGGTCAGAAACTGGCTCCGACAAAGCAGAACCTCAAGGATATCAAGGATGCTTACTCCCAGGTTTCCGGTGTGAACAAGGACCTGCAGGCCGAACTGAATCGCTATGCAGCATTCTGCTGGGGTGATGGTAAGAAGATTTCTGCCCAGGATTTCCAGAATGAGCTGCGTGATTCCATTAACAAGGTGAAATCTCTGGCTGACAGCCAGGGTGGCCGCGTGGCTGGCCCGGCTGAAAACCTGGGCCTTGCTTCGTTCAAGAATGCAGCTCCCGTGGCTAATGATGTGCCTTTCCGCAGCTTCCAGCTCAAGGCTGTGACCCGTGTGGCCGAGAATATCATCAGCGCCGGTGCTCCCTCTCTGGAGAAGATTTACTGCGCACCTCTGCCTGAGGCTGCCGCTGAGGCAGCGAACCCCAACAGCCGTAAGGCCCAGCCTTACTTCCCGCTGCGTTTCGAGGTGGCTTTCGATGCCACTCGTGGTGTGCTTCCCAATGTTATCAACTCCATCATGACCGATAAGGATTTCTTCCTTACCATCACCGGTATCTCCGTGCGCGGTAACGAGAATCTCCCCGGTATTGATGCCTACACGGCCCCTGCAGAAATTGCCGCCACTGGCGATGATATCGGCGGTGCGTCCAACAGCACCGTGGAAGCTGCTGCTGAAGGTTTCCGCACTGTGGCTGTGCGCAAGACGGGTGCTCCGGACGAGAAGGTACGTGTGCACATGACGATGCAGGTGCTGTATTTCACCCCCGGCAAGACCAAGTAAAACCTTAACAACTTACAAAAGAGAACTATGGCTGAACAATCCAATCCCGGACTTAAAGCTCTCGTTACCGGTGTTGTGCTGGGTGTGGCCTCTGCCGCATTTGGCGGGTACACCATGTTTGCAGATAAGACACCTGCTGCTGAAACCGGCATTTCCGCTGGTAAGAGTGGTGAATCACTCACTGCTGCTGCAGATGCGGTGAAGCAGAGCCTTAAGCGTGACCGCACCGTTTCTGACGTAGCACCTGAGGGCGCTATGGTAAACGGTCAGCCCCGCCTGGCCCCGCTTTTCTTCTCTACCGAACTCTGGCAGATTACGCTGGATGACCAGAAGAAGAACACTGTAGTGGACATCTATGACCCTGCTTCCCCCAGCATTCATGGCGAAATTCCGAATACCTGGTTCATTTCCAACAATATCTCTGATGCTCTCGGCCGCTCCGACGGCAAGGTGCTCGACAGCGATGACGACGGTTTCACGAACGAAGAAGAGTTCGTGGCCAACACTTGTCCTTCTGCTGCCAATAGCTATCCTGACCTGGTGCTGCCCTCCGGCTCTAATCCCAAGCTTGAAGTGGTAAAGGTAAGTGTCGCTCGTGCTATCATTACTACCGACAGCATGTTTGCTGACGCTTCCCAGAAGCCCAAGGAGGTCTCCATCCGCATCTTTACTAATCAGAACGATGTGAATCCGCAGTTCAAGACTGTTGTCAAGCCCGGTGGCAGCTTCGGTCTGGATAAGGACGATAAGAGCGGTCGCTTTACCGTGGTGCGTTTCGACACCAAGGAGTTCCCCGATTTCGGTGGAGCTATGGTGAAGGAGAACGTGGTCGTGGTGCGCGATAACGAAACTGCTGCAGCCGAGAAGGAATTCACTATCCGCGCCGGTAAGACTCCCGCTAAGCACAAGGATCTGAATACCCCCAACGAGAAGGGCCGCCGTATCAGTGATACGACTGTTACTCTGCGCGTAACTGCAGGTTCTGCAGTCGGTAAGCCCGAAGGTACATTCCGTACCCAGCTTTACGGAGGCTTTACCATCCCCGGCGGTAAGGCCGATGGTGGCGAGCTCAAGGCCGTGCTGGAATCAGTGGATGGCGCAGGCTCCGCAAATATTCGTCTGGATGGTGCAGAAAGCCCGGTTAACGTGCCAAAGGCTTCCGGAAAATCCAATTCTCCCAAAAAATAACACAAAAAATCCCCATATTTCATCAAAAAGTTAATTGTAGACTTTACATTTGAATAGAATTCTGCCATAAATAGGACATTACCATGAACCACACACCTCTCATCAATTCAAAGCGTACGATGATCCTTGCGGCCATCGCTGTTTCCTGCCCCTTTGCGCAGGCTGATACGGCTGGCTACATCACGACTTCGTCCGCTGCTGGTACCAGCCAGGTGGGTCCCACCGCTCAGTACGCTGGTGATGCTCAGGATAGCATTAATGCACGTGAAGCCGCCCGTCGCAAGGCCAAGACCAATGAGGCTCTTGAGCTGCTGCAGCAGGGTCGCACCTGCTATACGCAGAAGGAATACGTGCAGGCTCTCGAGAAGTACGAGGCTGCCTGGAAGGTTGTTCCCAAGGCCCCGGCCACTAAGAAGCTTCAGGAATTCCTTGTGAAGAGCATCGGCGATGCCTCCATTGCTGTTGCTATCGAGTATTCCCGTATCGGCCGTTATGACGAGGCTGAGCAGCTCCTTCTTGATGTGCTTGAGCGCGATCCGAACAACAAGCGCGCCCGTCAGGAGCTTTCCCTCATGCGTGACCCGGTCCGCAACAACCCCGCCCTTACTCCTGAGCACGTGAAGAACGTCGAGGAAGTGAACCGCCTGCTGAATCTGGCCTGGGGTTACTATGAGCTTGGTAAGTACAATGAGGCCTACGCTGAGTTCAACCGCGTCATCAAGATTGACCCGTACAACACCGCCGCCCGCCGTGGTCAGGAAGCTGTCAGCAAGCGCCGCACTTCCTACTACCGTGCTGCTCATGATTCCTACCGCGCCAAGGCTCTGGCTGAAGTGGACGCCCTCTGGGAAGAACAGATTCCCCAGGAGCTGCCCACCATCGAGCTTGGTGGTACTGAGACTGTGGCTACCTCTGAAGGTGTGCTTCGCAACCGCGACAGCCTGCTTGCCCTTAAGATTGCCAATGTGAACTTCGAAGGCACGCCCATGGCTGATGCTCTTGAGTTCCTCCGCGCTGAGGCTCGCAAGAATGGCCAGCGTATCAACTTCATTTTCGAGAAGGCTCAGGCTCCTATCCCCACTGCAGCTCCTGCACCTGCTTCTTCTGATGAAGAAGAGGAGGAGGAGGAAGAGGATGAAGAGTCCGAGGATGAGGAAGAAGAGGATGTGGCAGCTCCCGTGGCTGTTTACACGCCTCCTCCCCCCGCAGTGATTGACTCCCTGCAGATGTCCGACGTATCTGCCGCTGACCTGCTTGCCCGCATGTGCTCCCAGGCCGGTTGCGAATACCGCGTGGAAGAGAACGCTGTAGTTGTGTACCAGAAGGGTGCCGGTGCCCAGCGCATGACCCGCCGCCAGTGGACGGTGCGTCCCTCTTTCTTCAACGGTGGCGAAGAAGGCTCCGATGAGGATGAGGAAGATAGCGATTTCTCCTCCGGTGGTTCCCGCCGCACCAAGAAGATTGACGCCAAGGCCTCCCTTATCGACATGGGTGTGAACTTCCCGACCGGTGCTATGGCTAAGTACTCCCCCGTGACCGGTGTGCTCACCGTGACCAACACGGATGATGAGCTGGATACCGTGGAAGAAGCCATCAACAAGTTCCGTCAGGATATGCCCAAGATGGTGAAGGTGAGCGCCAAGTTCGTGGAAATCTCTCAGACCAATGAAGAGGAACTTTCCTTTGACTGGGTGGTGAATCCCTTCTCCGTCAACAACTCCGGCAGCACCTACATTGGTGGTGTAAATGGCAGCAATTCTCTGCCTAACCGTCTTGTGGAGGATTTCGTATCCACCGGTGGAAGTGCATTTGCTAATAACTACAGGGGCGACAGCGCTTGGCCCATTGGTTCCAATAAGTCTCTGTCCAGCGCTACTGATACCATCTCCAATGGTCTTATGACTGGTGGGCTCCGCTCTGGTTCCGGTGCTATCACCTCCGGTGCTCTGACCAACCTCATGAACTCCGGCTCTGCTGGTGCCTCCGCTACAGCCAGCCCTGCTCCCGGTGTGATGTCTCTGTCCGGTATCTTCGATTCCGGTTCTTATCAGATGATTATGCGCGGTCTGTCCCAGAAGAAGGGTGTGGACGTGATGTCTGCCCCGAGCCTGGTAATCAGTGGCGACGAGCCCATGGAATATGCTCCCGCTCCTGACCAGCTCGCTTCTGACCAGAACGATGAAACCGGTTGCGCCAAGATTGAAGTTATCCGTCGCTTCGTGTACCCGACCGAGTACGATGAGCCCCAGATTGAGAGCTCCGGTAACGGCTACAACAATAACAACGATGATAACAACAATGGCTACAGCGGCAGCATGCCCGTGGCTGCTCCTGCTAACCCCTCCGCCTGGGGTGTGGAAGAAGTGGGTGTGATGCTTCGCTTCCAGATTGAGCCGCTCAAGGAAGGCGACGGCGATATCGTTCGCTTCAAGCGCTTCGAAATCCGCGTTGTTGACTTCGAAGGTTTCGTGAACTATGGTTCTCCGATTACCGCCGGTATTGCTAACCAGAACACGATTGAGCACATCGTGCTGACTGAAAACCGCATCGATATGCCCATCTCCAGCCGCCGCTACATCAACTCCAACCCCTGCGTGTATGATGGTCACACCATCGCCATCGGTGGTATGATTCAGGATGAAGTGCAGAAGGTGGAAGACAAGGTGCCCGTATTCGGCGACCTGCCTCTCATCGGCCGTCTGTTCCGCAGCAATGCTGAGTCCCACATCCGCAAGAACCTGATGGTGTTCGTGACCGCCGACATTATCGACCCGTTCGGTAAGCCGATGCGCAAGCGCGATACCGGTACGACTGCCGCAGGTTCCGGCACCTCCATCCCCGGCCTCTTCCCGGATGATGGTCTGGTGAACCCCTGATAACTACGGTTCAATGGTAATTTTGCCCCGCTCCAGATGATGGAGCGGGGCATTTTACTGCTGGGTGTAGTAAAAAAATGCGAAAAAATATAAATTTTGCTTGCCTTCTGCAGGAATGTGTGATAAATTGCCCTTGCGCTGGTCTTGCTGGTGCAAAAATAAAAAAGTCTGGATCGTCTAGAGGCCTAGGACTCGCGCCTTTCACGCGCGCAACACGGGTTCGAATCCCGTTCCAGATGCTGACGCTTCCACCTCACGGTGGAAGCGTTTTTGTTACCCCTGGTTTTATTCGGTTCGGATATGTCTTCACTGCTGCACAGGCTGATGGATAAGGGTGAGCTGAAGCGATTGCTTATCCTTATGGCTCCATTGTATATTGCTACACTCATGAACATGGGGATGGGCGTGGTGGATACTATGGTAGCAGGCAAGGCTGGGGCAGAACAACTTGGCGGGGTGGCTCTCGGTACATCGGTGACTGTTCCTATCCTGGTGGCTGTCGGTTCTGTTCTCACAATTATTGGCCCTATGATATCGCGTCTGCGAGGCGCAGGCTGTGAAGGGAAGGTGGGGCTTCTGTTGAATAATGCCAAGATACTCGCATGGTTCCTCATGCTGGTCGAGGTGCTTGCTTTGCTCGCTGGTGCATTTGTCTTTCCGTTGGTGTCTGACGATGCTGAGATGGTGAGTGTGGCGCAAGAGTATTTATTCTACCTGGTGCTGGCTGTGCCTTCCAGTGTGATGTTGCGCGCACTCCAAGGGCATTTCGAGGGGTATGGTCACACGCGACCTGCGATGCTAGTGTCTTTTGTCGGGTTGCTTCTGAATATTCCGCTTAACTATATATTCGTGTTCGGGTGGGGGGTAATTCCGGCCATGGGCGGCGCCGGTTGCGGCCTTACGACTACCATTATACATTACTTGATGGCGGCGGCATTGCTGCTTATCATGTATACAGACCGGCGCTATGCCCGAAATGTATCTCACATGTGGGCCTTGCGTGCGCCTGAGTGGAGGGTGGTGCGAGATATTTTCACCAAGGGACTGCCGCTCGGCGTAGCCTCGCTTTGTGAGATGAGCTTCTTCTGTGTGGTAACTCTGGTGATTGCTCCGCTGGGGGCGCTCGCCGTGGGGGCTCACCAGATTGCCATCAATGTTTCTGCGGTGCTGTTTACTTTCCCGCTTTCCCTGAGTATTGCGGCGTCCATTCGTTCGGCCTATCATATCGGTGCTCAGGATAAAACCCGTTTTGATGCACTGGTGCGCACGTGTCTGAGCTTTACCATGCTTGTAGTGGCGTTGGCTTCACTTTTCACTGTGTTGTTCCGCCGGGAGATTATTGGCCTTTATACTGACGATGTCGCTATAATCGAGCTTGCGTCCGGTCTGCTGCTGCTCTGCGCTATCTACCAGCTTTCTGATGCAGTGCAGGCGCTCATGTGTGGATTGTTGCGCGGTTGCCACGATACGCAGTCGATTACCTGGGCGAATATGTTCTCCTATTGGGTAATTGGTTTCCCGCTTGCATGTGTCCTTATCCGCACTGATTACATAGTTCCCGCGCTCGGTCCTGCGGGTGCCTGGGTGAGCTTTGTTGTGGCTCTCACTATAACTGCAGGCCTGCTCAGTTGGCGTTTTGTCTGTGCGCGCTGCCGTGTTTTTCAAAAAAATGCACATTGAGAGAGAAAAGTCTCATTATTTTGCTTGACGCATCGGTGGGATGAGCGTATAGTGGGTGACCCGCACTACAGGTGTAGTGTGGACTTAACACATACCAAGAAAACACAAACGATGAAGACCCACGTGAAGAAAGGTGATGACGTAGTAGTTATCGCCGGCAAGAACAAGGGCAAGCGTGGTGTTGTTCTTTCCGTGAACGCCAAGAAGCAGACCGTTACGGTTGAGGGTGCCCGCATCCTCAAGAAGGCTACCAAGCCGACCGAGGCTGACCCCGAAGGTGGTATCAAGGAAATCGACGGCGCCATCCACATCTCCAATGTGAAGAAAGTGAGCTGATGCCGAAAGGCTGAAACTCCGCGCTTAAGCCATCACTAAACTAACTAACAACAAGAGCTGACCCGCTAATATTATGAGCACACCTACATTGCTTACATACTACAAGGAGAAGGTCACTAAGGCCCTCCAGGCGAAGCACAACTATGCCAACGTGCATCAGATTCCCCGTCTTGAAAAGATTGTGGTGACTACGTGCATGGGCAAGCACCCCGACCGCAAGCAGGCTGTTGAGGATGCTGTTGCTGAAATCGCTAAGATCACCGGCCAGAAGCCGGCTATGACCTACGCCCGCAAGAGCGTGGCTAACTTCAAACTCCGCGAGGGTGAAGTCCTCGGCGCCCGTGTGACGCTGCGTTCCACCCAGATGTGGGAGTTCCTCGATCGCTTCATCAACATTACCGCCCCCAACATCCGCGACTTCCGTGGCCTGCCCACCAAGTCCTTTGACGGCCGCGGTAACTATGCCATCGGTATCCCTGATCAGTCCATCTTCCCTGAGATTGAGCTTGATCAGATTAAGCGTAACATCGGTTTCGACATCATCTTCGTGACGACCGCTAACACGGACGAAGAGGGTCGCGACCTGCTTGCCGAGCTGGGTATTCCCTTCCGCAAGCCCACCAAGAAGACTGAAGAAAACGCCTAACTAAATTACGATTATGGCAGTATTAAGTGATCCTATCGCAGATTTCCTTACCCGCGTGAAGAACGCCGGCGTCGCCCGCAACGAGGGCTTCACCGCTCCTTACTCCGGTATCAAGGCTGAAATTGCCCGCATCCTGCAGGCTGAAGGCTACATCTGGAGCTACGAAATCGTTGGTGAAGGCAAGGACAAGGCCATCAAGGTTAAGTCCAAGTTCACGAACGAGGGTAAGTCCATCATCACGAACGTGAAGCGCGTGTCCAAGCCCGGCCGTCGCGTGTACGTTCCCTCCGCCGAGATTCCGACCGTGATGAACGGCCTGGGTATCTCTATCGTTTCCACCTCCCGCGGCATGATGACGGGCGCACAGGCCCGCAAGCAGCAGATTGGTGGCGAGCTCCTTGCTCTTATCTGGTAACATTAACCCCTGACCTGATATACTAATATGTCTCGAGTAGGTAAAAAGACTATCACCATCCCGGCCGGTGTGACCGTGACCATCAATGGTGCTGATGTTACCGTGAAGGGTGCCAAGGGTGAGCTCAGCTGGACGATGCCCGCCGGTATCTCCGCTGCTCAGGAAGGTGACGTTCTGACCGTTTCCCGCGCCAGCGAGGATCGTCAGGTGCGCGCTCTTCATGGCACCAGCCGTTCCCTCATTGCCAACATGGTTGAGGGTGTGTCCAAGGGCTTCGAAAAGAACCTTGAAATCGTGGGCGTGGGTCTGAAGGCCGCCGTGAAGGGCAATGTGCTCGACCTGGCTCTCGGTAAGTCCCATCCCATCCTTCACCCCATTCCTGCCGGTCTTACCGTGACGGTGGCCGACAACACCAAGGTGAAGGTGGCAGGTATCGACAAGCAGCTTGTCGGTCAGTTCGCAGCAGAGGTGCGCGGTTACTATCCCCCCGAGCCGTACAAGGGCAAGGGTGTCCACTATGTGGGCGAGTACATCCGTCGCAAGGAAGGCAAGAGCGTTGGCAAGTAATCATTATCATCTCAAACCCTTTAAAAGTTTATTAGAAGAATATGAGCACTATCAATCGCAAAGCCATCCGTTCCCGCGTTCATACGCGTATCCGCAAGAAGCTTGCCGGTACGCCTGAGCGTCCCCGTCTGGCTGTCAATTTCTCTAACCAGCACGTCTATGCCCAGGTGATCGACGACACCAAGGGTGTGACCCTCTGCAGCGCTTGCACGCAGCAGATCGAGCTCAAGAAGGCCAATCTGGAGACCGCCGCCAAGGTGGGTGCCCTCATTGGTGAGCGCGCGCTGGCTGCCGGTATCACTGAGGTTGTGTTCGACCGCGGTGGTTTCCTCTACCACGGGAAGGTGAAGGCCCTGGCCGACGCCGCTCGTGAGGCTGGTCTGAAATTCTAAAAAGAAAGGTTTATAGAAAATGAACACTGAAGAAACGAAAGCTCCGGCCGAAGAGACGACGCAGGCAGCCGCCCCGCAGCAGCGTGGTGGTCGCGCTCCCCGTCGTGATGGCAACCGTCCCGGCCGCGGCCCCCGCCGTGAGGGTGGTCGCCGCAACGAGACTCCCGTTGAGGAAGGTCCTCAGCTGATGGAGAAGGTTGTGTACGTGAACCGTTGCGCCAAGGTTGTTAAGGGTGGCCGCCGCTTCTCCTTCTCCGCCCTCATCGTTGTGGGTGACCAGAAGGGCAAGGTTGGCTACGGCTTCGGCAAGGCCAACGAAGTGTCCGACGCTATCCGCAAGGGTACCGACGCTGCCAAGCGTGCTATGAAGAAGGTTGTCGTGGTGAACGATACCATTCCGCACGAGGTGTACAGCGAGTTCGGTGGCGCCAAGATCGTTCTGAAGCCCGCTGCTTCCGGTACCGGTCTTGTGGCCAGCGCCAAGGTGCGTTCCGTGCTTGAGGCTGCCGGCGTGAGCAACATCATCGCCAAGTCTCTGGGTTCCTCCAACGCTGCTAACGTGGTGAAGGCCACCATGCAGGCCATGCTTGGCATGCGCACTGCTGACCAGGTGCTCTCCGCCCGCGGCAAGAAGAAGAAGGACGCCTCCATCTGATTAAACCACCAACCATAGATATTCAAGAATCATGTTGACTCTCGACAATCTCAAGCCGAATCCCGGTGCCAAGCATCGCAAGAAGCGCCTCGGTTGCGGCGAAAGCTCCGGCCTGGGCAAGACCTGCGGCAAGGGCAACAAGGGCCAGAAGGCTCGTTCCGGCGGTTCCATCCGTCCCGGTTTCGAAGGTGGTCAGATGCCCCTTCACCGTCGTCTGCCGAAGAAGGGCTTCAACAACGCCCGCTTCCAGTCCACCATCGCTATTGTCAACCTTAGCCAGCTCGAGGCTTTCTTCGAGGCCGGTGCTACGGTGACGGAGAACGAGCTGCGCGCCATGGGCCTTGTGAAGGGCCAGGCCGACGCTGTGAAGCTCCTGGGCAATGGCAACCTTTCCAAGGCTCTGAACGTGACCGTCGATTTCGCCAGCGCTTCTGTTGCTGCCAAGATCGAGGCCGCCGGTGGCACCCTCACGGTGCTCAGCGCTCAGTAAAGGTAATTCAGGCCTGCTCCGGCGGGCCTTTGCTCAAAGAAACTTATCACAGAGCCGGGCAGCGCAGCGCTGCCCGGCAGCTGTGTAAGAAAGGGGAGGGGATACTGAGGATTCTGTCTTCTTTCTTGATAATCAAACATGTGTGAGAAAATATAAGGCTGCATGCCGGGCCTCTTCTCACTGGAACGCTGCACATCAGACTTCAATAATAAATCTTAACATCCCAGGAAACCATGATTTCAGCATTTGCTAATACCATGAAGGTGCCGGAGCTCCGGAGCCGTATCCTCTTTACGCTGGCCATGATCGTTATCGTGCGCCTTGGCGTTCATCTGCCGCTGCCCGGTGTTGATGTGGGCGAACTTGCCCGCTGCATTGCCGAAGCTTCCAACGATGGCGACAGCCCCCTGGGTGCCCTGGGTTCCATCCTTACGATTTTCTCCGGTGGTGGTCTGCAGCAGTGCGGTATTTTCGCACTGGGTATCATGCCCTACATTTCGGCCTCCATTATGACCCAGCTCATGGGTGCAGTGCTTCCCTCCTGGCAGAAGATGCTGCGTGAGGAAGGTGGCCGCCAGAAGATGACCAAGTACACCCGTATCCTGGCCATCATCATTGCTGTGATTCAGGGCTACTTCCTGACCCAGACTCTGCGTAACCCCTCAGCCATTGGCCTGAATGCCAATGACCTGGTGATGAATCCCGGTATCATCTTCACGCTCACCACTATCTTCATCATCGTGACCGGCACCATGTTCCTCATGTGGATTGGTGACCAGATTACTGAGCGAGGCGTGGGCAATGGTATCTCACTCATCATTTCCGTGAACATCATTCACGCACTTCCCGGTGCTTTTGCCGTGGCCTGGAAGACCTGCGTGATGAAGGGTACCGAGGTGAATCCGCTGGGTTCTCTGGGCATGGTGGCACTTATCCTCTTCATGGTACTTGTGGTGGCTCTGGTTGTGATTGTGAGCCAGGCTCAGCGCCGTATCCCCGTGCAGTACGCCAAGCGCGTGGTTGGCCACGGCAAGATGATGCAGGGTGGTACCCAGTATCTGCCGCTCAAGCTTAACTACTCCGGCGTGATGCCCGTTATCTTTGCCACCGCCATCATGGCTCTGCCCCAGATGCTGGTGCAGCAGATGTTCTCCCAGGATAGCTGGGTGCATGGTTTCGTGGCCAACTGGCTTTCCCCGAATGATGTGTACTACTACATCATTTCCGCTGCCATGATCTTCTTCTTCTCCTACTTCTGGGTAGCTACCATGTTCCAGCCCCAGCAGATTTCCGAGGACCTGAAGCGCAGCGGCGGTTACATTCCCGGTGTGCGTCCCGGCCCCCCCACGGCCAAGTTCCTGGACGACACGATGTCCCGCATGACTTTCTCCGGTTCTCTGTTCCTGACCCTGATTTACTTCCTGCCGAGCCTTCTTTCCGTCTGGGGTGGTCTGCCCATGCTGGTGACCCAGTTCTTTGGTGGTACCTCTCTGCTCATTCTTGTGGGTGTGCTGCTTGACATGATGCGTCAGGTAGAGGCTACGCTGCTTCAGAAGAACTACGATGGCTTCATGAAGAAGGGCAAGATCCGCGGCAAGTACAGCCATCTTCAGGGCACAGGCAACGCCGCAGAGGGCCGCGGCCTCGTGATTCTCTGGGTTGTGATTTCCCTGCTTGTTCTTGGTGGTGCAGTTGTGCTCGCCAGCTAACCAGCAAATCTTCATATTTTCTCAAGGGTGCAGTATCGTAATGGTACTGCACCTTTTTATTGTCTATATCAGTCATCCAGTAGGGCCGAATTGTGTATAATAGTTGTTCATATATTCTTGATATTTGTCATTATTTGAAATAATACATATTAAATGCTTGCTTTACATGAAGCGAAGTAGTATGAAATAAAGAACATCAGTTTTACTATTATGTCTGAGAATACTAAGTCCCGCACATCGTATACTCCTGAGGAGAAGACCGCCATTGTGCTTTCTGTGATGAATCGTAAGACAACGATTCAGAAGGTATGCAAGGATAAGCAGATAGCCGCCACCCTTATTTCTCTTTGGAAAAAGCAGGCAGAAGAGGCAATATTGGAACGTTTCACCAGCAGCCGACCCGGCCGCCGCAAGCTCGAGCCCTCTACAGATGAAATCAAGGGCGGTATCCGCGCCGCCCGTGTCGATGCCCGCACTGCCAAGACCCGCGCTACCCGTCTCGAAAATTCCCTCAAGGCCGCCCGTGAGCGTATCGCTATGCTCGAGAATGCCATTGCTGAACTGGCTACTACGGCTGGTTGCAAGATGGTGAAGCCGGTGAGAACCCGCGGCAAGAAGAATTGAATAAAAATAACCTTTGTGCGCCGTTCCTTCTGGCATGTTGTATAATTCCATGACAGAATAGGGAAGGGGCGTGCGTATAATCATATATGCGTGTTTTTGTCGCGCAATGATGATTGTCTGATTATGAAAAGTTTTTTCAACAACTGGCGTGCCAGGTCCCGTGCTCTGGGTGTTGCTGCAGCCGCGGCCCTCGTGTCCTGCACTTCGTTCAGCCAGGCTGAGCCTGATTATGATATTATAGGCAAGCAGTTTTCCCTGGTGCTGCAGAATGCTCATTTTTCCCGGGCAAGATTTTCCCAGGATATGTATGAGAAGTTCCTGGAGTGTTATGTGCAGTCTCTCGATGCGCAGCACCTCTTCCTGAGCCAGGAGGATGTGAATTACCTGCGCGATCGCTATGCCACCAGCTTTGGCGATTACCTTCTTGCAAACCAGACGACCCGCCTGGCAGAGGAGCTTTACGCCTTCTTCAGTGCCCGTGCCTTGCCCCGCATCGACCAGGCTGAGAAATTGCTGCAGTCGTATGCTCGCCAGATGCCGGCTTTCGATTCTGACCGTACCGTGCCCCGCACCCGCCGCAAGCTTCCCCGCGCAGCAAATGCTGCAGAGCTTGACCAGGTGTGGCGTGACCAGGTGGAGGATATGATTCTCACCGAGGTGCTGCGTCGCGAGAATCTGGCCACGCTGGCCGCCGCTAAGGGTAAGCCCGCACCTACGGCTAAGGAAATGTCTGTGACAGACAAGATGCTGGCCCGTATCAAGCGCATGCGCAACGAAATTCAGGAGGCCGACCGTGAGGATATGGTGTCCTATCTCCTGAATGCGGTAGCACATGTCTATGACCCCCACAGCGACTATATGGGTGCCCGAGAGGAGCAGCGCTTCAAGGACATGATCAAGGCTTCCATCGTGGGTATTGGTGCCCGCCTTCAGTCCGATGATGATGGTTCTACTACCATCGAGGGTATTGTGAAAGGTGGCCCTGCTGCCAAGTGTGCCCAGCTGAAGCTTGGTGACCGTATCGTGGCCGTGGCTCCTGCCGGCGATGATGACTGGCACGATATCATGTTCCTGAGCATCGATAAGGTGGTTGACCTGATTCGCGGTAAGCAGGGCGTGCCCGTGAAGCTTCGTGTAATGAGCGCCGATTCCGGTGAGGAAAAGGTGGTGAGCATCGTTCGCGATGAGATTCCCATGTCTGAGGAGCTGGCCAGTGGCCGCGTCATTGAGCTCAAGGATGGGAACCGCACCTATCGTCTGGGCGTGCTGACCCTGCCGTCTTTCTACATTGACCTTGATGAGGGCGATGTGCACTGCGCTGCCGATGTGAAGAAGATTCTGCGCCGCATGCTGCAGGAAAAGGTCGAGGGCATCGTGCTCGACCTCCGATTCAACGGCGGCGGTTCTCTTGACGAAGTTCGCAAGATGGTGGGCTTCTTCACAGGCGCCGGCCCTGTTGTGCAGGTGAAGGATTCCCGCGCCCATGTGGAGCGCCTCACTGTAAGCGGCCGCCCGCTGTATAACGGTGAGCTGGTGGTTCTTATCAACAAGCTCAGTGCTTCTGCCTCTGAGATTTTTGCCGGCGCCATGGCTGACTACGGCCGCGCTGTCATTGTGGGCGATGATGCCAGCTTTGGTAAGGGTACGGTGCAGGTTCCCCGTGGCCTGGCAGACTACATGCCCTACTTTACCTCCCGCGAGGGTTGCGGCATGATTAAGGTGACCACTCAGAAGTTCTACCGTGTGGGTGGCGCTTCCACCCAGCTCAAGGGTGTGGCCAGTGACATTGTGCTGCCCACGGTTACTGCCGGCCTTCGTCTGGGCGAGGGTGAGCAGGATTACGCTATGCCGTATGATGAGATTCCCCGAGCCGGCGGCTATGTGAAGAGCAGCCGCATTTCCCGCATTCTGCCTGATCTGATGGCCCGCAGCAATGCCCGCGTGGCGCAGGATAAAGACATGCAGTATACCCGTGAGGACATCGAGCGCGCCAAGGAACGCCAGGAGAAGAATAGCGTATCGCTCAACAAGGCCGTGCGCCAGGCGGAGAATGCCCAGCTTATCGAACGCAAGAAGGCTATGGATGCCGAGCGTAAGGTGCGCTACGAGCAGATGGCCGCTCAGGATGAAAAGCAGCTTACCATTTATCGCCTTAAGCTTACCGATGTGAAGGCTGCCAAGTTGCCGCTTGCTTCCAAGGATGACGACAACGAATACATGGATGAGAACAAGGATCCCGAGGATGAGCTGACGGAGACCCCGGAATATCCCTCGAATCTCGACCCCGTGCTGCGCGAGGCTCTCTATATCGTGAAGGATATGGTGGATATGCCCTGATGCAGCGGCGCCATTGAAAAATATCAAAAAAGCCTGCCCGGATAATGGGTAGGCTTTTTTTGTTTAATTGAAGTGGAAATTAGTTTAAACCACCGCGCATAAGACCGAGCAGGGCTACGGTGCGGGCCCAGTTCTCCGGGTGATCATCTGTTTCCGGGAATAAGCGGCCTTCCGGTATGCGGGCGTAGCGTTCCGCTGCCTTGGAGTGGCTCAGCTCGCGCAGACCCACGCTGAAGAAGGCGCCGAGCTGCAGGAATTCGCGGGCCATTTCATGCGGGCCGTTCCATGCATGCAGCAGCACGCGGGGCAGGGTGCCGCAGCGGTGGCGTTCGCGAAGGATCTGCAGCAGCTCGCTCCAGGCCTGCACACCGTGCAGCTGCACCAGCCGCTCATGGCGGAAAGCCGCTCCCAGGTGGATATGCAGCATCAGCCGCTGGGCTTCGAGGGTGTCTGCGTGTTTCGGCGAGGCATCCAGCCCGGTTTCGCCTACGCCTGCTTCCGGGTAGCGGGTCAGCCAGTCATCCAGCTCAAAAGCCAGTTCTGCGGGGTCGGCCTCGTGGGCATGCCAGGGGTGTATGCCAAAGCAGGGAGTCATGCCGGAGGTGGAGGCTACGCGTTCCCAGTCATTCCGGGCGACGGCGCAGATGTAGCCGCCGTGCGGGCTGGGGTGGTGGGTGTGGTAATCTTTCATGAGAGAATAAGGCCGCTTGCGCGGAAACTGAAATAGGGAAGGCGGCCGGTGCCGTTTTCTGTGCCGATGATTACGTGGTCCATCACGGGGATGTGCAGCGTTTCGCCTGCCTTCATCAGAGCCATGGTCATTTCCCTGTCCGCTTTGCTGGGGGAAATATCACCGCTGGGGTGATTGTGTGCCACGATAATGGAGCATGCCCCGCAGAGGATAGCCTCGCGGAAGACATCTCTCGGGTGAACCAGTGTGCGATTGGCTGTGCCTTTGGAAATGTGGCATTGCTTGATGAGGCGGCGCCGGGTGTCGAGCAGCAGAACCACAAAGTTTTCCTGCTGTTCATAGCGCAGTTCGCCAGCCAGATACTGATACACCGCCTCAGGGGTGCTCATGTCTGTGCGGATTACTTTTTCCTTCACCGCGCGTTGCCCCAGCTCGAATACAGCGGCCAGGGTTGCAGCCTTTGCTGCCCCGATGCCTTTGCAGCAGCGCGTGATTTCCCGGGCCTCCATGCGGCCAAGCGCGGTGAGGGAGCCGGCCGCGCGTTTGATGCGGGTGGCCAGTTCGAGTACGTTGCAGCCCTTCATACCTGTGCGCAGGAAAATGGCAATGAGCTCCTCATCGCTCAGGGCAGCGCGGCCTTTCTGCATAAGCTTTTCGCGCGGACGCTCATCCTCGGCCATATCCATGAGTTTGAGCGGGCTGGTTTCGTCGTCGTATTCCATAGGTGCCCCGCATTATACATGAAAGCGTGTCTGCTGTGAAGCTAAAACGCTGTAGTATGAATTATTTGCTTGCGCTGTGAGGTGCTAGTGTGTAAAATGACCGCGGCTCGTTGCAGCCTCGTGGTGCAGAAAACACGTGATTCTGCCCACGGAACCAATGGAGGAAGTGGCCGGTTCCGGCCTCCGGCGGTGCAGACTGAACCGGCAATAAGAAGAAAAAGAAAATGAGTATACATTCCGTTACTTGCGCCGTTGGCGCAAACCCCATCACCATTGAGACGGGCAAGCTCGCTCTCCTGGCCGATGGCGCCGTTACCGTCCGTTGTGGTGATACCGTGGTGCTTGTCACCGTTGTGAGCGCTACCAAGATTAAGGAAGGTCAGACCTTCTTCCCCCTGTCGGTGGAATACAAGGAGAAGGCCGCCGCTGCGGGCATGTTCCCTGGTGGTTACTTCAAGCGCGAAGGCCGCCCCACTGAAAAGGAAATCCTGACCTGCCGCATGACGGACCGCCCCCTGCGTCCCATGTTCCCGAAGGGCTATTTCTACGATACGCAGGTTATCTCCCTGCTCATGGCTGCCGATGGCGAGAACGAGCCCGATATCCTGAGCATCAACGGTGCTTCCGCCGCTTGCGTGATTTCCGATCTTCCCTTTGCTGAGCCCGTGGGCGCTGTGCGCGTGGGCCGTATCGATGGTGAATTCGTCATTAACCCCACCAACTCCCAGCGTCTGGAGTCTGACCTCGACCTCGTGTATGCCGGTTCCAAGGACCAGGTAATCATGATCGAAGGTTCCGCCAATGAGCTCCCCGAAGAGGACTTCATTGCCGCCCTGCGCTTCGCTCAGGAGAATGTGGCCAAGATCTGCGCCGCTCAGGAAGAGCTCCGCGGCATCTGCGGCAAGCCCAAGCGCGAGTATGAGCTGACTCTCGCCAAGCCCGAGCTTCTCGAAATCGGCTATCAGGTTGCCGGCGATCGTATTGAAGAGGCTATCTATGCCCCCAACAAGATTCAGCGCCAGAAGCAGACCGGCGCCCTCCGCGCAGAGGTGGAGGTGGCTATCAAGGCTGCTTACCCCGAGGCTACCGACTTCGACGTGGAGCAGGTGTTCGAGTACATCCAGAAGAAGGCCTTCCGTATCTCCATCATGGAGCAGGGCAAGCGTGCCGACGGTCGCGCCATCAAGCAGCTCCGCCCGCTTCAGGCCGAGGTGAACGTGCTGCCCCCCGTGGTGCACGGTTCCGCTCTCTTCGCTCGCGGCGAGACCAAGTCTGTGTGCCTTGCCACGCTGGCGCCCATGGAAGAGAAGCAGTACCTCGATAACTACACCGGTTCTGTGGATGAAAAGCGCTTCATCCTGCACTACAACTTCCCCCCGTTCTCTGTGGGTGAAACCGGTCGTTTCGGTGGTCAGAACCGCCGCGAAATCGGCCATGGTGCCTTGGCTGAGCGTTCCATCGCTCCCGTGATTCCCGATGAGAACGACTTCCCCTACGCCATCCGCGTGTCCTCCGAAATCATGGAGTCCAATGGCTCCACTTCCATGGCTTCCGTGTGCGCCGGCACTATGTCCCTGCTGGCCGCCGGTGTGCCGCTGAAGCGCCCTGTTTCCGGTATCTCCGTGGGTCTGGTGACTGAGTTCGAGAACGAAGGTGACCGCGAGCCCAAGCGCTACGAGACCCTGCTCGACATCATCGGCTCTGAGGACTTCTATGGTGACATGGACTTCAAGCTCTGCGGTTCTTCCGTGGGTGTGACCGGTTACCAGCTGGACCTCAAGCTGCCCGGCATCCCGCTGTACATTCTGGAAGACGCCATCCACCTTGCCCGCAAGGGCCGTCTGGATGTGCTCGACACCATGAATGCCTGCATCCCCGCTCCGCAGGCCATGAGCCCGAATGCTCCCCGCATCGAGTCCACCAGCATCCCGCAGGACCGCATCGGCGAGCTTATCGGCCCCGGCGGTAAGAATATCAAGGCCCTGCAGGCTGAGACCGGTACCGATATCAACATCGAGGAAGACGGCACCGTGCGCATCTACGGCAGCCGCCAGGAAGGTGTGGAGCGTGCTCTGTACCTCATCGACCGCATGTTCAAGGAAATCGAGGTGGGTGAGACCTACGAAGGTAAGATTGTCTCCACCAAGGAGTTCGGCGCCTTCATGGAAGTGCTGCCCGGCAAGGACGGCCTCATCCACATCTCTGAGCTGGCCGAAGGTCGCACTCAGAAGACTGAGGACGTGGTGAAGGTGGGCGATATCGTGACCGCCAAGTGCATCGGCATCGATGACAAGGGCCGAGTCAAGATGTCCATGCGCGCCGCTGCCCGCGACCGCAAGGCCAAGGAAGCTGCCGAAAAGGAATAAGCATCCGGACCGCCTGAATTGACTTCAAAGCCGCCTTTTGCCCGTGCGAAAGGCGGCTTTTCCGTATCAGGCGAGTGAAAGTGCAAAAAAAATGGGCGTGGAAGCTTTTTTTGATTGCATTCGGCGGCGTTCTGGTATAGATATATTAGCGAACAGCTGCAAATTTTTTAACTTACACCATGTGGAAATACATCATCATCGCCGCCGTCGTGCTCTTCCTGGGGGCATGTTTCCTTTTTTATAAGAACAATGAAGCTCTTACTGGCCCGGAAGGCGAGGTAGCTGCGTTCCAGTCTCAGTTTGATATGGCCAAGAAGAAGGCTATTGACATTGAGAAGGATAAGGCCATCAAGCGCTATGCCGAGCTTCGCGCTGACCATTTCAAGCAGCTGAGCATCAAGTACAATGAGGAGCGCTCCGCCCTTGAGGCTGAAGATGCTCCCGTTGTGCAGGAAATCACTCAGGCCAACGCTGATCTCGAGGCTGCCAAGGCTGACTTCAAGCGTTATCAGGATGAGTTCAAGTCTTTTGCTCGCGATGCAGCTGTCAACGCAGGTATCGAAGGCGCTTCTGAAGAAGAGGCCCTGAAAGAAGTGGGGCAGCACATTGCCCAGCTTGTCGAAGCCAACAATGCTCTCGAAGCACAGGCTCAGGCAGAAGAGAAGATGACCAGCGATCTTGGTGCTGAGTCTGAGCGCACTCTGGCCATGATTGACGCCGCCAAGAAGCTTGCCGCAGACCGCATGGCCCGCCTCTCTCCGGTGGAGCTCAAGTGCTCTGTGGTGTCTGTGGATCCCACCTGGGATTACGTGATTCTTGATTCCGGTATCGATAAGGGTATCGTGATTGGTTCTCGTCTGGCTGTGATGCGCGGTGAGCAGAAGGTGTGCGAGCTGAGCGTGACCCTCGTGGAAAGCAACAAGTCCAGCTGCGACGTCGTGTACAGCACGATGCGCCCCGGCGATACCGTTCGCCCCGGTGATGTGGTTGTTTCCGTCCGTAACTAAATCTGAATCCTTTACTTAATTTTACTATATGAAAATCTCTCAACTCCTTGCCTCTATTCTGATGCTTGCTGCGGGCGGTGCTGCCATTATGTACTCCGCCGACCAGCAGAAAGTTATGGACGTGCTTATCGCTGCTCACGGTGGTGGTCAGCAGGTGGACGCCAGCAGCGCTACCGGTCTGCGCAAGATGAATCAGGACCTGGATGCCGAGCGTGGTACCGTGGCTTCTGAGCGTGCCGCCGCTGTGAAGGCTGTGGAGGCCAATCGTATCGAGATGCGCGATAGCAATACTAAGCGCGATGAAGCTCAGGCTAAGCTCGATGCTGATAAGGCTGAACTGCAGACCGTACGCTCCAAGGTGGAGGCTATGAACGAGAGCGTGGAGAAGGTCCGTGTGGCTTTCAATACTGCTGTTGCGGAACTGAAGAACTCCGAAGCTCTCAGCGTGGATGCCAGCGCCGATTTTGCCACCGTGCTTGAAAGCATCAAGGGCGTGGTGGAGCGCGAGGAGAAGCGCACCCAGGAAATCAATGAGCGCCTGAACGATTGGCAGGCCGCCCGTGCTGCTGCCACGGAGAAGCTTGCCCGCGAAAAGGTTGAGCTGAACCGCCTCACCGCTATCAACGACAAGTTCTTCACCGACTACACCAAGAACGACGACGAGTTCCCCGTGCTGGCTGTGGATGCCCGCTGGAAGTTTGTAGTGTTCAATGTGGGCCCGGATAGCGGCCTTGTGGCTGGTGATGCCAATCCCATGCTCGTGAAGCGTGGCGACGAGGTTATTACCGCCCTGCGCATCGTGACCATCTCCAAGGGTATGGCTGTGGCTGAGTTCGACCCCGCCAAGCTTCCTGCCGGTATTCGTCCCGAGCTGGGCGACCGCGTGTTCCGCGTGCAGCCTCTGGGCAACTGATGACTGCCGGGCGATGGCCTGAATAAACCTTCCGCCGCCTGCCCGTGCTCCGGGTGGGCGGCTTTTTTATACTAACAAATATCCATTAAAGAAATGAAAACGAAAGCAATTCTTCTTGTGTCGCTTGCAGCTGGTGTGCTGAGCTCCTGTCAGCCTGCTATGCCTGCTGTGCCTCCGAGCAATCGCACTGTGGTGCAGCCCAAGGGTTCCTCTGAGTCGGTGAAGGCCTGGAGCATGCCCACCCGCAAGGAAGGCGAAGCTGTGCTGGGCCCGCTGGGCGATATGAACCGCCGCTGAGTCTGATTTAATTTTTCTGCTGTGAGACGGGCAGAGAAAGCAACTGTGGTGCTGGAGGAGCTGGAGCGTGGAATCCCGCATCCGGAGGTTCCGTTGCACCACCACGATGCGTTCACCTTGCTGGTGGCGGTCATGCTTTCTGCCCGCTGCACAGATGCGCGCGTGAATCTGGTGACACCGACGCTCTTTGCTCTCGCGCCCGATGCCGCCAGCATGGCTGCGCTGGAGTGGCAGCAGGTGCAGCCTCTTATTGCCACCTGCGGCCTTACTGAAATGAAGGCCCGCCGCCTGGTTGAGACTGCGCGTATCCTCGTAGACCGCTACCAGGGGCAGGTCCCTTCCAGTTTCGAGGAGCTGGAAGCCCTGCCCGGGGTAGGGCACAAGACGGCCAGCGTGGTCATGAATCAGGCATTCGGTTATCCGGCTTTCCCGGTGGATACGCACATCTACCGCCTCGCGCGCCGCTGGGGCTTGTCCCGCGGAAAAACAGTGGAAGCGGTCGAGGCTGACCTCAAGAAATGTTTCCCCCGCGAGACCTGGGGTAAGCTCCACCTGCAGATGGTGCTCTGGGGGCGCCAGTTCTGCCCGGCACGCGGCTGCAAGCCGCACTGCGCTGTCTGTGCGCGCCTTTTGTCATAAAAATACGGCCTTTTGCCTGATTGTGCTTGACCTTTTGGGCAAAAAGTTGTTTGATTGGCCGTCATTCGCATCACAATCATGCTAGTTTGTCAGCTTAAATCCAAGATTCATCGCGCCATGGTGACCCGTGGCGATGTGGAGTACGAGGGTAGCATCGAGATACCGCAGGACCTGGTAGAGGCTGCGGGATTGTGGCCCGGTGAGAAGGTGCTGGTCGCTTCCGTGACCAGCGGCAACCGCTTCGAGACCTATGTGCTCGTGGGGCCTCCCGGCACGGGCCAGATTATTGTGAACGGTGCCGCCGCTCACCTCATCGGCAAAGGCGAGCGCATCATCATCATGAGCTTTGCCTGGGATGATAAGCCCATCACCCCCAAGCGCATCATCTGCAACGAAGTGAACGAAATTATCGCCTGATTCCTTTACAAAACCTTTCAACTGAGATATAATTACTGCCATGCTTAACGCCGCCATCTACATTGTTTTCGCCATTCTTCTGATTGTCTGCGCTCTTCTTCTCCTCGTGGTGCTCATGCAGCGCCCGAAGCAGGAGGGCCTCGGCGCCGCTTTCGGTGCCCAGATGACCGACCAGGCCTTCGGCGCCCAGACCACCGATGTGCTCAAGAAGGGTACCGTGCTTTTCGGTACGCTCTTCATGGGCCTTTGCTTCGTGCTGGCCGTGCTCATGAATGCCCGCTTCCAGAACAGCAAGTCTGACCTTAATGTGAAGGCTGTGGAGGCTCCCGCCGCTGCTGTGGAGACTGCCCCTGCTGCTCCTGCCGTGGAGAACCTCGAGAACCTGACACCCGCTCCGGCAGCCCCTGCAGAGGACTCGGCTCCCGCCGCTGAAGGTGAAGGCCCCGTGCCTGCTCCCACTCCGGCTGTGGATGCCGCTCCTGCTCCTGAGCAGCCTGCCGCTTAATCCCCCACCGACCAAAGCCATGCAGTTCGGTAGCACTACAGAGTTGAATGCCGAGGCTGCAAACGCCGCGGTGCAGGGTACTTTGCTGGCACAGGTGACCCAGAAGACCACCCGTACCACCAAAAACGGAAAACCTTATCTTGAAATCGTGCTGGCAGATGCTGCCGGCACGATTTCGTTCAAAATCTGGGAGACCTCTCCCTGGTATATGGATTTTGATATGCTGGTGGCGCCCGCCTCTGTGGCGGTGAGCGGCCAGTGGCAGCTCAGCCAGTACGGCATGGAGCTGGCCGATGCAAGTGTGCGCCCGCTTTCTCCCGAGGAAGAGGAGCAGGTGCTGACCGGCAGCCAGGAAATGCTGGCCCGCCAGCAGGCAGATTGGGATACCATCTGCGCCTTTGTGGCGGGTATGAAGGACCCCCGCCTCGCCGGTGTGTGCAGTCTCTTCCTGCAGCTGCAGGAGAAGCGCTTCCGCCGTGCAGCTGCAGCCCGCAATTTTCACCACGCCCGCCGTGGTGGCCTGGTGGAGCATGCAGCCAGCGTCATGCGTGTGGCAGATGCCCTCTGCAGCGTCTACCCCGACCGCCTGAACCGCGACCTCGTCCTTACCGGCGCTCTGCTGCACGACTGTGGCAAGATTCTCGAGAATAACTACGAGGAGCACAGCCTGGAAATGCCCTATTCCGAATACGGCGAGCTGCTGGGGCATATTCCGCTGGGTATCGAGATTATCAACAAGCTCTGGCGCGAGATGCTTACGCCCGAGAACCACGCCGAGTGGAAATCGCTGGTGCCGTCTACCGAGCAGGTCCGCCTGCATCTGCTGCATCTCGTGGCTTCGCATCATGGCCTGCTGGAATACGGCTCCCCCGTGCTGCCCAAGACCCCCGAGGCTCTGATTCTGCACCACGCCGACAATGTGGACGCCAAGATGGAGATGTTCCGCGCCACCTACGAGGGCGCAACCATGCTGTCCGACCACGTGGTGCAGCGTAAATCTCCCATGCAGACCAATGTAGTGCTGCCTCTGCCCTCGGTGCAGTCATGATGGAGGCCCTCTGCAGTCTGGTGATGCTGGGCGGGGTCTTGTTCCTCTCGCAGTTGAGCCCGGGGCCGGATTTGTTCTTTGTGTTCCGCACGGCGCTGGCACAGGGTGCCCGCGCGGGCAGTGCAGTGGGTAGCGGTATCACTCTTGGATTCCTGATTCAGGCGGTGCTGGTGGCCTGGATCGGCGGCTGGCTCATGGCACAGGCCTGGAGCCACTGGGTGCTGTATGCGGCATCCGCCTGGCTGCTGTACCTGGCCTGGTGCATTTTTCCCCGCCGTCGGGTGGAGGTGGGTGGCGATAAGCTCGAAACCCGCGAGCGTAGCTCGCTTACCGCGCTCTTTGTTCAGGGCTTTCTCTGCAATATCCTGAATCCCAAATGTACCCTCTTCATCTGCGGTCTTTCCATCGGCCCTATCGAGCAGTTCGGCGCGGCTTATGCCTGGTATGCACCGGCACTCGTACTGGTGCTTTCGGGGGCGTGTCTGGTGGGCTGGTGCCTCTGGAGCGTGTTGCTGCAGTGGGCTCCTGTGCGGGGCTTCTACCTGCGCCACACCACGGGAATTGATGCGGCATTCGCCGTATTGCTGGCTTTTTTTGCGGTCTGGCTGGCTCTGCCGCTGTAGAATTTGGCCTGTTCGCTTGTTTGGGGCTTGCATTTTCGGGCTGCTTGCGGTAGAGTAGTGGCGCAAAGACGTTATTGCGCATATGAACGATATTATCACGACAGCATGCAAGTTCGTCACGTCCTCGATTGGCCGCAAGATTATTGTGGCCCTCACAGGTGCGTGTCTCCTCCTGTTCCTCGTGGGGCATCTGGCCGGTAACATGACCATCTACGGTGGTGATCCCGGCAATGGTGTGCCCTCCTGGATTGATGCCTATGCCACCGGCCTGCACACCATGCCCGCCTGGCTGCTCTGGGCTATCCGTCTCGGTCTCGCCGCCGTTCTGCTCATCCATGTGGTGTTCACGCTGGTGCTGAAGATTGAGAACGTGAATGCCCGCACCCAGTACCAGAAGGAAGGTACCCTCAAGGCTACTCTTTCCTCCCGTACCATGGTGCTCACCGGTATCATGATTTTCTGCTTCCTGCTGTTCCACCTGTGGCAGCTCACGGTGAACGGTGACCCCTCCGACTGCTACGGCCACATCGTGGCTGCATTCTCCAATGTGTGGTGCTCCGTCTTCTACATCGTGGCCATCTGCTGCCTCTTCATGCACGTGCGTCACGGTCTCCAGTCTGTGTTCCAGACGCTGGGCCTTTCCACCCGCAAGGTACGCCCGCTCTACAACATCATCGCCGTTCTCTTCGGCCTGGTGGTCTGCGGTGCCTTCATCTCCATCCCGGTAGCCGTTCTCTACGGTATTCTCAAGTAACCCTTTCCCATTCATAGACACTTATGAAAGACATTAAGTTTCCTGTAAGCGACTACATGCCGGATTCCTGCATTCCGGATGGCCCCATTGCTGAAAAGTGGACCAAGTACAAGCGCGAAGCCAAGCTTATCAACCCCAACAACCGCCGTAAGTACACGGTGCTCGTGGTGGGTTCCGGTCTTGCCGGTGGCGCCGCTGCTGCCACGCTGGCTGAGCTCGGCTACAACGTGCACTGCTTCTGCTACCAGGACAGCCCCCGCCGCGCCCACTCCATCGCTGCTCAGGGTGGTATCAACGCTGCTCACAACTACCAGAACGACGGTGACTCCGTATACCGCCTGTTCTACGACACCGTGAAGGGTGGCGACTTCCGCGCCCGTGAGGCCAACGTGTACCGCCTCGCCGAGGTGTCCTGCAACATCATCAACCAGTGCGTGGCTCAGGGCGTTCCCTTCGGCCGCGAATACGGTGGACTGCTCGACAACCGCTCCTTCGGTGGTTCCCAGCACAAGCGTACCTTCTACAGCCGCGGCCAGACCGGCCAGCAGCTCCTCCTCGGCGCCTACCAGGCCATGGAGAAGGAAATCGGCAAGGGCCACATCCAGATGCACCCCCGCACCGAAATGATGGACCTCGTGGTGGTCGATGGCCACGCCAAGGGTATCGTGGTGCGCGATATGGTGACCGGCGAAATCAAGAGCTATGCCGGTGATACCGTGCTGCTCGCCACCGGTGGTTATGGCCGCGTGTTCTTCCTTTCCACCAACGCCATGGGCTGCAACGTGGGCGCCGCCTGCGCCTGCTGGAAGAAGGGTGCCTACTTTGCTAACCCCTGCTTCACCCAGATTCACCCCACCTGCATCCCCGTGAAGGGCGACTACCAGAGCAAGCTCACCCTCATGTCTGAGTCTCTGCGTAACGACGGCCGTATCTGGGTGCCCAAGAGCCGCGAGGTGGCTGCCAAGATCCGCCGCGGCGAGATGAAGCCCTCCGATGTGGCTGAGGGCGATCGCGACTACTATCTGGAGCGCAAGTACCCCTCCTTCGGTAACCTGGCTCCCCGCGATATTTCCTCCCGCGCTGCCAAGGAAGCCTGTGACGACGAGCGTGGCGTGGCCAACACCGGCCGCGGCGTGTTCCTCGACTTCAAGGACGCCATCAACCGCATGGGCAAGGAGTGGATCGACGGCCAGTACGGCAACCTCTTCGAAATGTACGAGGAGATTACCGACGTGGACCCCCACGAGCAGCCGATGATGATTTACCCCGCTTCCCACTACACCATGGGTGGTCTCTGGGTGGACTACAACCTCATGTCCTCCATCCCCGGCCTCCACGTGCTCGGCGAAGCCAACTTCTCCGACCACGGTGCCAACCGCCTCGGCGCTTCCGCCCTCATGCAGGGTCTGTCCGACGGTTACTTCGTGATTTCCGCCACGCTGCCCACCTACCTGACCACTCAGAAGCCCGGTAGCGTGACCACCGCTGCTCCCGAGTTCAAGGAAGCTGAGGACGCCGTGAAGGCCCGCATCAAGAAGATGATGGATGTGCAGGGCACCAAGAGTCCCGACGAAATCCACCGCGAGCTGGGCAAGCTCGTGTGGGAGGACGTAGGCATGGGCCGCACCAAGGAATCCCTCATGGACGCCATCGAGAAGATTCCCGCCATCCGCGAGGACTTCTGGACCAACGTGAAGGTTGTGGGCAGCACCGAAGGTGTGAACCAGGAACTCGAAAAGGCCTGGCGTGTGGCTGCATTCCTCGACTTCGCCGAGGTGCTCTGCTACGACGCTCTGAACCGCGAGGAATCCTGCGGTGCTCACTTCCGTCTTGAACACCAGCTGGCCGACGGCGAAGCCAAGCGCGATGACGAGAACTTCGCCTACGTTGCCTGCTGGGAATACAAGGGTACAGACGAGCTGCCGGTGCTGCACAAGGAACCGCTTACCTTCGACACCGTGCATCTGGCCATCCGTTCCTACAAGTAAAGATAACCTCATTCCAACCATTTAAGATTCTAAAATTATGGCTAATCTCAATCTTACGCTCAAGGTCTGGCGCCAGGAGAATGCTCAGGCTCAGGGTCGCATTGAAACCTACAAGGCTAA